>JBAVOQ010000036.1:0-37104 GCA_049692235.1 Acidobacteriaceae bacterium
ATTGTCTTCGCTCTCTGTGGCGCCTCTCTCGCACTCACCGCCGCACTGGCGGTGACCTGTTTTGTGAAAGTGTACGCCATGAGCTTTCTCGGCATTCGCAGGGGGACGTGGGAGCCGCGGCTTCACGCGCGCGCGGGTGCCCGATTTTCTCTGGGGTTTCTGGCCGCTGTCTGTTTGCTGCTGGGGACCCTCCCGACCTATGTCCTTCCCGTGCTCAACCGGACCGTGGAGCCGCTGGCCGGCGCGAGCGTCACCACTTCTCTGGTGCAGCCATTCTTTACGGCCACTGCGGAGAACGGGCAACTCCCGCCGGCCTTCCTCCAGGACTTCCACAACCTGGGCGCACAGTCGGGTAAGGGCCTGCTTCCTGGCCGCGGTCTGGTAGTGCTGCTGCGCGGTCTGGAAGCGAACCCGGTGGTATTCGCCATGTCGCCCTCTTACAGCGTCATCGCTCTTGCGGTCCTGCTGCTACTGGCGTGGTTTGTCGTCACCCGGCTGACGCGCCGGAGCGCGGTGGCGCGGCGCGCACTGTGGGCTGGCGGAATTCCGCGGCTTCTGCCGCAGATGACTTACACCGCAACGGGATTTTCCAATCCGGTGCGCGTGGTCTTTCAGGCTATCTTCCAGCCCAACATCACGGAGGACACCCGTCAGACTGTCGCGGTGCATTTCCGCACCGCTATTCACCGGCAGCGCGAGGAAACACACGTGGTCGACCGTTTGTTTCTGGAGCCGGTCGGCGCGGCCATGCAATGGATCGCCGGATTCCTGGCGGGGATGCATCACGGCAGGCTCAACGCCTATGTGACCTATGTCCTGGCTTTCTTCCTGCTCATCCTCTTCCTGTACCGGGGGACGTAGACATAACAATGCGCCCCCACACCGCTGTTCATAGTATTCCGCGGAAGGTAACCTGCCCGCGAGACAATCCGATGAACACAGGCGGAGGCTCCTGATTTAAAGGGGGTTCCATGAATACTGTCGGGCCGGCATTAGCTCTGTTCTTTGCGGTATGTGGCGCAGGTATCGTGCTGGGAACGATAGTTCCCGAGAGGCGCGTTCCGATGGTGCTGGCATGGATTGGATCCCTGGCCGCGGTCCTGGCGCTCTGGGCCTCAGGGTCCGTACTTGCTTCGGGAGACGAATTCCACCATTCCCTGTGGTCCATTCCTTCCGTTGGCACTCTTACGGTCCTGCTGGATCGTGTGTCTGCATTTTTCCTGTTTATCGCGGCAGTTGTCGTTCTCGCCAGCTCTGTCTTTTCGGCCGCATACATGAAGCGATACGCCGGGCATTACAGTCTTGCTGCTTTCAATGGATGGTATCTGGTCTTGTGCGCGTCTATCGTTTGGATTCTGATCGAGGGGGACGTTTTCGGTTTCCTGCTCGCCTGGGAAGCGATGTCTATTTCGAGCTATATGCTGGTCAATTTTGAGCATGAGCGCGAGGGAACCAGACAGGCGGGCTACCTTATGCTGGCCATGGGCGAAGCCGGCTTCATTGCGGTCGCGATCGTATTTTTGCTTCTCGCCGTCAGAGCGGGATCATGGCAGTTTTCGGAACTCAAGGCAGCTGCGATCGGATTGGGTCCAGTCTCGCGCTGGATTGTCTTTCTGCTGACTTTCTTCGGTTTTGGCGTCAAAGCGGGCCTCGTTCCGGTGAATGCTTGGCTGCCACGGGCGCATCCCGCGGCGCCAGCAAACGTATCCGCCATTCTGTCCGGCGTAATCCTGAATCTTGGACTCTATGGGATCATCCGGATCAATTTTCAACTTGTCCCCGTCAGCACCGTCAGTGTGGGATTGGTGATGATGCTGACAGGGACGGTCTCGGCTTTGGTGGGCATTCTTTACGCCACCACCGAGACGGATCTGAAAGGCGTCCTAGCTCACAGCTCTATCGAAAACATTGGCATCGTGACTCTTGGCCTTGGGGCAGGCGTCATCTTTGCGGCTTTGGGCCGACCTCTGCTGTCAGGTATGGCCTTGATTGCTGCTTTTTACCACATGCTCAACCACTCCTTCTATAAGGCGCTCCTCTTTCTGGGCGCCGGATCGGTGGACGAACATGCCGGTACTCGCGATCTGGATCGGTTAGGCGGGTTGATGCGGGTTATGCCGTGGACAGCCGGAGCGTTTCTGGTGGGAGCGCTAGCCATTTCGGCTGTGCCGCCATTCAATGGCTTTGTCAGCGAATGGCTCATGCTGCAAACGCTGCTGCGCGGCGTCGAGATCCCCTCGACCGTACTTCGTTTGGTATTTGCTCTTTGCGGCGCAGTTCTGGCTCTCACGGCGGCTCTGGCTGTTACCTGCTTTGTGAAAGCATTTGCAATGGGCTTTCTCGGTCTGCCGCGTTCTGAAAGTGCTGCAAGGGCTGTTGAAGCTCGCAGTTCCGCGATCGCCCCGATGGGAATGCTGGCCATCCTTTGCCTCATGCTGGGAGTTCTGCCAACCTATGTGATTCCGGTTCTGAATCACGAATTGCAGCCGCTCATCAGTCCAGGCTCTGCCGATACACTCGTACAGCCCTTCTTTACGGCGAATGCTGAGAACGGGCAGCTTCCGGCGCCATTCCTCAAGGACTTCCACGATCTGGGCGCTGAGTCGGGTAAGGGTTTGCTGCCTGGACGCGGCCTCGTGGTGCTGCTGCGCGGAATGGAAGCGAACCCGGTGGTTTTCGCCATGTCGCCCTCTTACAGCGTCATCGCTCTTGCGGTCCTGTTGCTGGTGGCGTGGTTTGTCGTCACCCGGCTGACGCGCCGGCGTGCGGTGGCACGGCGCGCGCTCTGGGCCGGCGGAATTCCGCGGCTTCTACCGCAGATGACCTACACCGCGACGGGATTTTCCAATCCGGTGCGCGTGGTTTTCCAGGCGATCTTTCAGCCCAACATCACGGAGGACACCCGTCAGACTGTCGCGGTGCATTTCCGCACTGCCATCCACCGGCAGCGCGAGGAAACGCACGTAGTGGACCGCCTGTTCCTCCAGCCGGTGGGGGCAGCTACGCGATGGATCGCCGGATTCCTGGCGGGCATGCATCACGGCCGGCTTAATGCATATGTGACCTATGTCTTGGCCTTCCTCTTGCTCGTGCTCATTCTGTACCGAGCAACTTAATAGGTCGTTCTCTCACCAGTTGGATCGGCCAACCAGGGTCCTCAGAATTGGCAATAAGGCTCTTTGTCTTCGTGCAAAAACTGATTCCGCAACGCCTGTCTGCTCATGCCAATAGTTCTCCTAAAATCGCTTGACGGAGAGCCGAGTCGAGGGATATTCTTGATACGTGTGGTGACGGAGTTCACCCTTAACCGCTGTCCATCCCAATTGCCGGACAGATGATGACTCCTGACAGGGAATCCTGTTGCGGAGTCATGTCCCGGCAAGACCCCTGATCAAAAATCTAGGAGTTCGCTCTGATGAGGAACACTTGTGCTTTGCCTACACTCTGGGTGAATCTGGCATTGGCCGCTACGCTGCTGGCGATCTGGTTCAGGGGCTCTACCGCGCTTGCCAAAATTGCGGCGAGCGGAAATTGCGAGCGCCCTCTTCGTCCCCTTCCGCCTGCGAGCAAGAAATCAGCACAGGAAGTTCTGCGGCCCAACTCTGCTGGAAGAGCATAGGTAATCGCCATGGGAAGCCCAAGTTTTGTCGGATTTCAAAGGATACTGGTGGCATTCGATGCGTCTCCTCATGCGGAACACGCCTTGGAGGTTGCCCTTTCAATGGCAGCGGATATGAAGGCCAAGCTGTTTGTCGTCGCTGTCATCCGGCCACCAAAACCCGCCGAAAATCCGGAGTTCAACGCGGTCCTCGATGACGGGCATGAGCACTATGAGCGCAGTTTCGTCCCGATCCGCGTGCGTGCCAAGCAGAAAGAAATTGACCTCGAAACCGATATCGCCGTGGGCCATCCCGCTGAACAGATCATCCATCGGGCGGAAACCATCCAGGCCAGTCTCATTGTCATGGGTAAACGGAAACACTCCATCTTTCACCGCTGGATGCTGGGTTCGTACTCGGAGTGCGTTCTCAAGTACGCGCATTGTCCAGTAATGATTGTCCATTGATTGGGAGGTCGAGCTATGAAGATCACGGATCCAAGTGAGCGGCAATTCGCCGGGTCGATCATTCTTTCGATGCCTGCCTCCGATGCCGTCCTCCAGCAAGCCATCGAAGTCCTCACAACTAGCGGCCTTGCGGCCGGGAAAGCGTAATCATCATGTCTGAAATCGCAAAACTTGAAGCCCTTGAAATCCTCGATTCCCGCGGGAATCCAACGTTGGCAGTCACAGCAACCCTGTCGAACGGCGTGAAAGCAACTGCAAAGGTACCCTCCGGCGCTTCAACTGGAAAACGTGAAGCCGTCGAACTGAGAGACGGCGACAAGGCGCGGTACGGCGGCAAGGGCGTACTCAACGCCCGGGATCATGTGAACGGTGAAATTCAAAAGGCCGTGCATGGATTCGATGCTAACAACCAAAAGGCATTGGACAAGAAGCTGTGCGAACTCGATGGAACCCCGAACAAGGCGCGGCTTGGAGCCAACGCGATTCTCGGTGTTTCGCTCGCGGTTGCACGGGCCGCCGCGGCAGACCACGATTTGCCGCTCTATGCAAGCCTGGGAGGCGAGAAGGCCAACCTGATTCCTGCGCCGTGGTTCAACGTGCTCAACGGTGGAAGCCACGCGGACAGCAATGTGGACTTTCAGGAGTTCATGATTTCACCGGTGGGCGCACCTTGCTACAGCGAAGGCCTCCGGGCGGCTGCTGAAACCTTCCATGCACTCAAGGCCGTTTTGCACAAGAAGGGCTACAACACAGGAGTTGGGGATGAAGGCGGCTTCGCGCCGCAACTGACGTCCAACGAAGAGCCCATCGAACTGATTCTTGAAGCCATCCAAAAGGCTGGCTACAAAGCGGGCAAAGACATCGTCCTCGTGCTCGACCCTGCCACCAGCGAGTTTTTCGAAGACGGTGCCTATGTCTTCGAGAAGTCGGACAAGAGCAAAAAATCGCCGGCGCAGATGGTCGACTTCTGGAAGGGCTTGCTCGATCGGTATCCCGAGATCTGGGCGATTGAAGACGGAGTGGCCGAAGACGATCATGCCGGCTGGCAGCTGTTAACAAAAACCCTTCGGGACCGGATTCAGTTGATCGGCGACGACAATTTTGTCACCAATCCCACCATCTTTCGTCAGGGCATCAAAGACGGAATAGCCAACGCCATTCTGATCAAGCTGAATCAGATCGGCACGCTGACCGAGACGCTTGAGTGTATCCAGATCGCTCGCGAGAATGGGTATGGCGCGGTCATCTCTCATCGTTCGGGCGAGACCGATGACACCAGCATCGCCGACCTGGCCGTGGCTGCCGGCATGGGCCAAATCAAGACGGGCTCAACCAGCCGTGGCGAGCGCATCGCAAAATATAACCGCTTCCTAGAGATCGAGCACGACCTCGGGACAAAGGCTCGGTACGCCGGAGCCAGCGTGTATGAACGGTGGCACAAAGCAGTAAAGGCATAGCAAGCAACTGTGGGTGTTGGAGTCCACCTGAAGACCGCTCAACTGGGCAGATGACTCCTCGAAGCAAAGAATACTTGGAGGAGTCATGCCCAAATCAGCACTCGAGATTGATAAAACGCGATACCCTGGGGAGCTGAACGATGTTCAGCAGCGACGCCTGAGTATCACCTGCAAGTACATCGACAAACTGCTGTGCGACATCGAACAGGCCCTTCACTCTGCGTCTTCGCCGTCTCCGTTTCCGCGCTACGTCGTGGACATCACGCCTGCGCAGTCGCGGGTGATAGAAGATCATATTCGGCGTCTACGGGCTCAATTGTTGCGGGCTCTCGATTGGCAGCACTTGACGCCAGAGCCGCCGGAGATTCCAGTCACCCGAGCGCTCACTGTAGACCTTACATTTATCGACATTGCGATCGAGGAACTCAAACCCAGCTATATGCGTGGATGCGGGGCCGTGCCCGAGGATGCAGTTGACGAGCTCAATGGAGTGGTCCATGAACTTCGCTCCCTGGCCGGGAGCATGCAACGTTATCTTCGCCAGGAGTTGGGCATAAATCTGGAATCGCGTCTGAAGAAACTGGAAGAGACCGGATACGACGTGGCTCTTTTGCGATTGATCCAGGAACTCGTCACTCGTCATGGCTTGGTGGAATTCCGGACGCGGATCGATACGCTTGCGTCCCGTCTGGAGGACAACAACCTGGAGGTAGCTCTCTTCGGGCGTGTCAGCAGTGGAAAATCCTCCCTCCTCAATGCGCTCCTGAGCACAAACGTTCTACCCGTGGGCATCAATCCCATCACTGCGGTACCCACGAAATTGCGCTATGGCGCAACACTGCGCGCTGATGTGGCGTTTGGAGGCGGGAGAGAAGAGACCGTAACGATCGAAGAGCTTGGGAAGCTTGTAACGGAACAAGGGAATCCCGGCAATCTGCGGAATGTTGTGCGAGCGGTTGTTGAAGTCCCGTCGCCACGCCTCAAGCAGGGCATCGTGCTGGTGGATACGCCTGGACTTGGATCGCTGGCCAGGCGAGGCGCCGCAGAAACCCTTGCCTATCTTCCGTCGTGCGACCTCGCGCTGCTCTTGATTGACGCAGGAACTGCATTGAATGAAGAAGACATTGGGACTCTGCGTCTCCTCTATGAAGGCGGAATCCCGGCGATCGTTCTACTCAGCAAGGCGGACTTGCTGGCGGAAGGCGATCTCTATCGAGTCACCGGCTATATCCAAGAACAACTGCAAGCCGAATTGGGCCTGGGCGTGAATGTTCACCCGGTAAGCTCGCTCCCGGAATTCAGCGTCCTGCTGGATCATTTCTTCGAGCGGGAACTGCTTCCCAGATTCGACCAGGCTCGAGGGCTCCGCAACAGCTCCATCGCTCGAAAGATCGGTGCTTTGCGTGACTCGGTTACGGCGGCCCTTGAGACGACTCTCGACCAGACGAGGCGCAGGGGGCGGGATCTGCCCACCGATGTGCACGATCTGGAGGAGCAGTTGCGCCATGTAACTGGGGAGGTTGGAGAGCAACGCACCGTTCTCGATCATGCCTTCTATAGGCTGGGTGAGACGCCGGAGACGATTCTGAGTGAGGCGGCAGACAGCGCATTTACATGGATGCAAGCGAATTCTAAGGCTCGTGTCACGTCGCTGCAACTTTCAGAGTGGCTCCATGATGCCGTTTGGAAGTCCGTGGAACGTCATATTGAAGACGTCCGCAATGTAAGCCAGCGGGCACTCTTCACGCTGCAAACAGTGGCGCAAGAGATGGGGCGCACCGACATGCCGGCGCCGGATGAATTGGAGATTCTTTTGCGCGACATGCCACGGTTTGAGTTGGCAACACTCCCGCTAGCCATCAATATGGGCCCCTGGATGTTCCTCGGCAGCCGTTTTGTGCGCTCCAGAATCAGAACGGCTCTGCGGGGCAGTATTGGCGATTTGGTGAAACAGGAGCTTCACCATTACGGTCACGCACTTTCTGAGTGGAGCCACCACTTTGTCAGCAAGATCGTGCTCCTGGTGAGTTCATATGCTGACGCCTATCGCGTTCAAATTCAGCGGATCTCAGGAACTTCTGATAGCGCCATCGACGCACCTCAGCTCGAACATGATCTGGCTCTCTTAACCAACTGGAATACGAACGAAAGCCCTGACGCAAGCGACACCATCGCAAAGGAGGCTTAGGGTTGCAGAAATACCTTTTTATCGCATTCGGGGGCTCACTCGGCTCCATGGCTAGATACTGGGTGGGCTCGACGATTGCCAGCCGCATGGGAACAAAGTTTCCATACGGCACTTTTGTCATCAATATCACGGCCTGTATGATTATCGGCTTCTCGCTCACTTTCCTGGCCAAACGAGCGGACCTAAATCCCGCTTGGAGATTCCTGGTGCCAGTCGGCTTTATCGGTGCCTACAGCACCTTTTCCACATATGAGTGGGAGACTCTTTCCACGATTCGAACCGGCGCTTTTTTGCTTGCCGCCTTCTATGCGATCAGCAGTCTCATTCTTGGGCTCGCTGCCGTGTGGGGCGGCTCAGTGATTGCGGAGATTCTCTTATGAGAACACAAAAGCAACTCGTCTTCTACCAATCTATCCTGGAAGTGCTCCAGGAATCAGGATGCCCCTTCTGCCGCTTTTTGAAGGAGTATCAAGCGGCACGTCTTCAACATCATTCGGAACATGAGATCCACCGCCTCTGCAATTTTCATACGTGGGGACTAGCCGCAGTGCAGAACGCGCTGACAGCAGCAGAGTTATTCATCCATCTCGTAGACGAGCCAGCCCCAATCTCCAACGAAGAAGCTGCCTGTGATATTTGTAGGGAAGTTTCTGCGGAGGAAGACCGGCGGATTCGCGAATTCGTCAGCTGTATCCATCGGACAGACGTTTCCGATTGGCTCCGAACGTCTGCGGTATTCTGTATCCCGCACGGGAGAAAGCTGCGGCGTCAAGTCCAACCTGTGGTTGCTGCCCGCATCGACACCATTATCGAAAACTGCCGCCGACAGCTGACAGAAGAACTGCAAAGCCTGCGTGACAAACCGGAATCAGACAGACCCGGATGGGGCTCGCTCGGACGTGCTGCCGAGTTCCTTGTCTCACAGCGCGGACTACATTCCTGAGGGGGACACATGTTGAATGCCGGAAAGGCAGTGAAGGTTTCCATCTATCTGAGCGAGGGATCAAGGCATCATGGGGTCCCAACGTATTCGAGCATTCTTGACTTCCTATTCTACCGGGGCGTCTCCGGCGCAACCGTGCTGAAAGGGGTAGCCGGATTTGGCGCAGACCATCACATGCATTCCGCCAGCATTGTCGAGATCTCAGACCATCTCCCCTTGAAGATTGAGTTTGTTGAATCTCGTGAAAAGGTCAACGAACTCCTTGGGAAGCTGGAAGAGCTAGCCGGATCTGGGATGATCGAGATTCAGGAGACTACTGTGGCAAAGCCCGCCCAAGTCTCGAAGCCAAAGAAGCCTGCCCTTCCTGCGCACCTCAAGATTGAGGGCAAGGCAAAGATGATGCGAATCTACATTGGCGAAGCGGACCGCTGGAAAGACAAGCCCCTTTACAATGCGCTCGTTGAAGCCATGCGCGCCAACGACATCGCCGGCGTCACCGTCTACCGCGGCATCCTTGGCTACGGCGCACACCGGCGTATGCACAAGGACAAAGCCTTGCACCTATCGCACGATTGCTCGATCATGCTCTCGGCCGTCGATTCAGAGGAGAAGCTCCGATCTTTTCTTCCCCTTGTGGACCAGATGGTGGAAGAGGGATTGGTCGTCTTGTCCGATGTAGACATCATCAAGTACTCCTACCGCGCGCTGGATGTGGATCAGCCGGAAGCGCCGTCGACGTCTGGAAACGCATCGGTATAAGCGGAGGCTTTGCCATGAAAGAACAGTTTCAAGCTCGCATGTTACGCATCCATTTCGGTGAAGGCGACAAATGGCAAGGTAAGCCTCTCCATGAAGCGATTGTCGCCAAGTGCATGGAATTGGGAATCGCCGGGGCAACCGTGTATCGAGGAATTGAAGGGTACGGGGCCAGCACCAGGATCCGCCATGCCAGTCATTGGACGTTCTCGAAGGATGCGCCAATCATGCTGACCATCATCGACCGCGAGGAACAGATCGAAAAGCTGATTCCCCATCTTGACGTTATGGTCGAGGAGGGGATCATCGCGATGTCGCGTGTCGAGGTCATTCGATACTCGCGGACTTCAACGAACGAACCGGCGAAGGTCTAACAGAACCCAGATGTACAAATTACGGGGTATCCCAGAAGGTGTTCGATCACAAGGGTGATAACAGATGCAGGAATACAACAGCAGTTCGACAGTGCAAGAGTATGGCAGCCTTCTGACTGAGACACCCGTATCGATGGACGGTGCCTCCCACCTGTTGCGACTCGGCAGACTGGCTCAGGAACTTGGGGCTGAGCCTGTCGCCGAGGAAGCACGTGAACTCGCAGCGCGAGTTTCCGAAGGGCGTTTCTACGTAGCTTGTGTAGGCCAGTTTAAGCGAGGCAAATCTACCCTGCTCAACGCTCTAGTCGGACACGAGGTTGTTCCGACCGGGTTTGTTCCGGTCACGGCGGTACCTACCGTGATTCGATTTGGCGACGAACCTCACGCGCGCGTTCGCATGCGAGACGGGGCCTGGCGGGACGTTGCGATGACCGACTTGAAGGAATACGTGACCGAGGAGCTAAACCCCGAAAACAAAAAGGCCGTGGACGGCGCGGAAGTATTCGTGCCCAGCCCCCTGTTGTCCTCCGGCATGTGCTTTGTAGATACGCCGGGCTTGGGCTCGGTCTTCACCGGAAATACAGCAACCACACAGGCGTTCATTCCTCACATTGATGCAGCATTGGTTGTAGTCGGAGCCGATCCGCCCATTGCGGGCGAGGAGTTGGCGCTGGTGGAATCAATCGGCACGCAAGTTCAGGATTTAATCCTGGTGATCAACAAAGCCGACCGCACCAGCGATCCTGAGCGAGCGGCAGCGGCCAAGTTTACACGCGAGGTTCTGGAAAAGCGGCTGCATCGCCCGATGGGAGAGGTTTTTGAGGTGAGTGCTGCCGAGCGGATGGAAAACCGCGGTCCGTTGCGGGATTGGGAACAACTGCTGGGAAGCTTGCATCACCTCGTTGAAGACTCAGGCAGAAATCTCGTTCGCGCGGCTTGCGACCGGGGCCTCCAGCGCTTAAGCGAGCAATTGCTGGCTATCATCAGTGAGGACCGAGATGCGCTTCAGCGGCCCATCGAAGAATCCGAACGGCGCATCGAGCTCATGAGGGAAACCATCAACGAGGCTGAGCGCTCCATGCGCGAGCTGGATTACCTCTTTATGGCGGAGTTGCACCGGATTTCGGACCTCTTCGGTGAAAGGCACAAGCGGTTCTTCGCCTCTGCGTGGACGGAATCTAAAACGGAATTTGATGAAGCACTCCCGTCCATACACCGCGGCTTTGGCCCCCACTATCGGCACCGAGTCATGCACCTCGCCCTGGAGATATCGATCCGCAAGATCATGCCTTGGCTCAAGCCTGAGCAAGAGGAGGGGGAGCGCCAATACCGGGCGGTGGCCCTTCGATTTGTAGAGATGGGAAACAACTTTCTGAAAAAGCTGGTGGATGCGGGCCTCAGCGAACTGACACGGATGCCCCATGCGCTCGATCCTGAAAAGGGCTTTCGCGTACGTTCCGGTTTCTCCTTCGAGAAATTCCTCGGAACTGCGGACCCCCCATCTCCACTGCGCTGGCTCGCCGACCTCTTTTTGCCGTTTGTCGGTGCACGCAAGATGATCACGAACGAGGCTCGTGAGTTTTTGCGGGACCTTTTGGAAACAAACAGCGCGCGGGTGCAAAACGATGTTCTCAATCGCATTCAAGAAAGCCGGGACCGCTTGCAGGTCGAGATCCGCAAGCTGCTGCACGAAATCAGCCGCATTGCAGTACAGGCACTTGACCGGGCGCGGAAGGTCAAAGAAGAAGGAACTCCCGCCGTACAGTCGGCAATTGAACGGCTCAACCGATTAGAATGGGACGTTTCGGCACTCGTCTAGACCAGTTGATGCCCTGGAGTGTGGCCGACGGGAATTCGACGTCGCGACAGACTGTTGAGGGCGAGCACCAGCTGCCCTTTCAAATCTACAGCCATTCCCGGCCCGGAGCGATTCCGTGATTGCCTTCTGTACACATTGTTGGACTGAAATTGATGCAAGCATCGATCGATGTCCGCACTGTGGAACCGACCACGGCGCGGACCCTCGCTCCTACGAGGAAAAACTCGTTGCCGCACTGGCACACCCTTTGCCGGAGGCAAGGGCTCGCATTTGCTGGCTCATCGGCGAGAACACTATTCGCACGGCTGTTCCCTGCTTGATGCACATGGCGGAGCATGATCCGGATCTCTTCGTGCAGAGGGAGGCGGTGAAGGCGTTAGGCGCCTTACAGGATCTGCGATCGGACTCTTTGTTGAGCACAATCAGTGGGAGCACGAATCGTTTTCTTGCCATCGATGCTAAGAGGAGCTTGAGAAGAATACACGGCAGAGGCTCCAACAATGATGAGTAACCCCGCCCCAACACCAGTTCCATCCCGACACAAGACCCCTTGGGCCTGGATCGTCGCCACCTTCTTCGGCGCGGGCTTCGGCAAGCCCGGTCCTGGCACCTGGGGATCGATAGCGGCGGTGCTCATCTGGGCTGCGGTGGCCTGGGGCCTTCGCCCCGCCGCGCCAACGCTACTGCTGCTCTTGCTGGCCTGTATCAGCCTCTCGCTTATATTGGGCATTCCCGCCGCCACGATCATCGAGCGCGAAAGCGGTTGCAAAGATCCCGGCTTCGTGGTCATTGACGAGGTGGCCGGCCAGTGGATCGCTCTGCTCGGCAGCCGAGCAGACTGGCGGCACGCCCTGATTGCCTTGGTCCTGTTCCGCCTTTTCGACATCATTAAGCCCTTCCCGGCGCGCCAGTTGGAACAGCTTCCCGAAGGCTGGGGCATCGTATTCGATGATGTGGCTGCGGGGCTCTATGCATGGGGTGCGGCATCCGTGCTGCATATTTGGATCTAATATCTAACTTTCAATGACAGGAGGGTATCTTCGCTGCCTTGTGAAGTCAATGGACTTTAGTTCGAGGAGTTTCTTGCAAAACGCGTTCTATTAATCAGGCGATTTGCTCCCATGCGGAATCGCCGCTGGAGGGCCTAAAATATCAATCATGCCACCCTATCGGTCTCGTACCTCGACGCATGGACGCAATATGGCCGGGGCGCGCAGTCTTTGGCGCGCTACCGGGATGAAAGACGGTGATTTCGGCAAGCCCATCATCGCCGTTGCCAACTCGTTTACGCAGTTTGTTCCGGGCCATGTTCACCTGAAAGATCTGGGACAACTCGTTGCTGAAGAAATCGCCCGGGCGGGCGGGGTTGCGAAGGAATTCAATACAATTGCCATCGATGACGGCATCGCCATGGGACATGACGGCATGCTTTATAGCCTGCCCTCCCGGGAAATGATCGCGGATTCGGTTGAGTACATGGTGAATGCCCATTGCGCCGATGCGCTCGTTTGCATCTCAAACTGCGACAAGATCACTCCGGGCATGCTGATGGCGTCCCTGCGCCTCAACGTCCCATCGGTCTTTGTCTCCGGCGGGCCCATGGAGGCGGGCAAGATCCAGAAAGGCAATACTGTCAAGACCCTGGACCTGATCGATGCCATGGTTCTGGCCGCAGATCCAAGGGTTAGCGATGCCGAAGTAGATGAATATGAGCGCTCCGCCTGTCCTACCTGTGGCTCTTGTTCAGGAATGTTTACCGCCAATTCGATGAACTGCCTGGTCGAGGCGTTGGGTTTGGGTCTTCCTGGGAACGGAACTGTGTTGGCGACACACGCCGACCGGAAAGAACTCTTCCTTCAAGCTGGCAGGACCATTGTTGATCTAGCCCGGCGCTATTACGAGAATGAGGATGCCTCGGTTCTTCCCCGCGGCATTGCTACCTTCGAGGCCTTCGAAAATGCGATGACCGTGGACATTGCCATGGGCGGATCAACCAACACCGTTCTGCATCTGCTTGCCGCAGCGCAGGAGGGCGAAGTGCCCTTTACCATGTCCGATATCGATCGGCTCTCGCGCCGCGTTCCGAACTTGTGTAAGGTGGCTCCATCCGCACCCTCCGTGCATCTGGAGGATGTACATCGCGCCGGTGGAATCTTCGCCATCCTTGCCGAACTTGACCGTGGCGGTCTACTCCATCGCGAGACGCATACCGTGCATTCACCAACTCTGGGCAAGGCCATTGAAAAGCTGGATGTCAAACGCGCGATAGCTCCCGCGATCGAGGAATTTTACCGTGCTGCGCCAGGCGGGGTGCGCACGACAGAAGCTTTCAGCCAGAGCACTCGTTATGCGGATCTGGACCTGAATCGCGAGACCGGCGTGATTCGTGATATC
The DNA here is from genome assembly GCA_049692235.1 of Acidobacteriaceae bacterium. Taxonomy (GTDB): domain Bacteria; phylum Acidobacteriota; class Terriglobia; order Terriglobales; family Acidobacteriaceae; genus JAKAAZ01. The sequence continues at coordinate 13,998 of JBAVOQ010000036.1, forward strand.
GCGCACGCCTTCAGTGCAGACGGTGGTCTGGCAGTGCTCTTCGGAAACATCGCCGAAGACGGTTGCATCGTCAAGACGGCCGGCGTGGATGCGTCTCACCTAACCTTTGCGGGTCCGGCGCGCATCTTCGAGAGTCAGGACGATGCCGTGCAATCCATTCTGGGAGACAGAATCCATCCCGGCGATGTCGTGTTGATTCGCTACGAAGGGCCAAAGGGCGGTCCAGGCATGCAGGAAATGCTTTACCCGACCAGCTATCTCAAATCCAAGGGATTGGGAAAAACCTGCGCCCTGATTACCGACGGACGCTTCTCAGGCGGCAGTTCCGGTCTTTGTCTATGTCATATCTCGCCGGAGGCAGCGGAGGGCGGAGCGCTGGCACTGGTGGAGGAGGGCGACCGGATTGAGATCGACATCCCCAAGCGTTCGATCCGTGTATCTGTCACAAACGAGGAACTTGCCAGCAGACGCAAGGCCATGGAGGTCAAGGGTATTGCCGCATGGAAACCTGTAGCTCGTGATCGGAAGATCTCAAAAGCACTGCAGGCTTATGCCGCATTGACCACCAGCGCAGCTCGCGGCGCCGTGCGGGACGTAAAGCAAATCCAGAAGTAGGTGAAAATAAATCGACACGAAAGGCTGGGAATGGACTGCTGACAGGTTGCAGGCTGTTGTGTTCAAGCGGACAGGCACTGGAAGGCCCGGCACATGATCATCATCGCTTTCGCTGGACGAGTCCCTGAAGAAATGGGACCGGTTCCAGCAGAGAACTGATCGAAGTGAGGCCGAGATCGACAAGCAGGTCATCTTTTGAGCAAGATCTGGCTCTGTGTGAAACCATTCCTGGCATGGACCATCTGACTGCTCGGAGCCTCGTGGCGGAAATCGAGGTCGGTCTGAATCAATTGGCCTATGGCGCAGAAGGTGCCTTTACTATCTGGAACCGCCGGCGTCACCATCAGTACATTGGTGAGGGGACGCCGGCGTGACAATGCGAACAGGCGCGAAGCCTGAACAAGAACAGCTAAGCGGTTACAGCGACGGGCTTCATTGCCTGTTCAACGGCAACCGCGACAGCCACCGATGCGCCGACCATGGGGTTGTTGCCCATACCGATCAGGCCCATCATCTCAACGTGCGCGGGCACAGAGGACGATCCGGCAAACTGGGCATCGGAGTGCATCCGGCCCATGGTGTCGGTCATGCCGTAAGAGGCCGGACCCGCTCCCATGTTATCGGGATGAAGCGTTCTTCCCGTGCCTCCGCCTGAGGCTACCGAGAAGAACTTCTTCCCGTCGAGCAGCCGTTCCTTCTTGTAGATGGCCATTACCGGATGCTGGAACCGGGTGGGGTTCGTCGAGTTGCCGGTGATGGCAACATCCACGCCTTCAAGATGCATGATGGCAACACCTTCGCGCACATCGTCGGCGCCATAGCAGCGAACCGCTGCACGCTCGCCAGTCGAATATGCCTTTTCCCGCACGATGTTCAGCTTGCCTGTGGCATAGTCGAACTCGGTCTGAACGTAGGTAAACCCGTTGACCCGCGAGATAATCATGGCCGCGTCTTTGCCAAGGCCATTGAGAATGACGCGGAGGGGCGTCTTGCGTGCGTTGTTGGCGGAGCGAGCCAGGCCGATTGCGCCCTCGGCGGCGGCAAACGACTCGTGACCGGCGCAGAATGCGAAGCAGCCGGTCTCTTCGCGCAGCAGCATGGCGGCCAGGTTGCCGTGGCCAATGCCGACCTTGCGATCGTCGGCAACCGAGCCCGGAATGCAGAAAGCCTGCAGACCTGTGCCCAGGGTTTCGGCAATCTCCGCGGCCACGGTCTGATTCTTCTTGATGGCGGCGGCCGCGCCAATCAGATACGCCCAGCCGGCATTCTCAAACGAGATGTTCTGGATTGACTTCACGATCTTGCGTACGTCGACATTCTTGTCCAGGCAGATCTTCTCTGCTTCTTCGAGCGATCCAATACCTGCGGCGGCAAGAAAGGAGTCGATCTGCGCAATCCTTCTTTCGTAACCTTCAAACAATGCCATGATCTTCTCCTTATTCCTTGCGCGGGTTGATGGTTTTCACAGCGTCGGCATAGCGGCCATACGTACCGGTGGCCTTGGTCAGCGCGGTCTGCGCATCCATGCCCTTGGCAATGGAGTCCATCATGGGACCAAGCCGGACGAATTTGTAACCGATGATCTCGTTGTCCGCGTCGAGCGCAAGATCGGTCACGTAGCCTTCGGCCAGTTCGAGATAGCGTGCGCCCTTTTCACTGGTGCCGTACATGGTCGCGGTCACGCTGCGCAGGCCTTTGCCCAGGTCCTCAAGGCCGGCGCCGATGGGTAGCCCGCCCTCTGAAAATGCAGTCTGGCTGCGACCGTAGACGATCTGCAGGAACAGCTCGCGCATCGCAACATTGATGGCATCGCAAACCAGGTCGGTATTCAGTGCTTCAAGGATGGTCTTGCCGGGAAGAATCTCCGCGGCCATGGCGGCCGAGTGTGTCATTCCGGTGCAGCCGATGGTCTCAATCAGTGCCTCCTCGATGATGCCGTTCTTCACGTTCAACGTCAGCTTGCAGGCCCCCTGCTGGGGAGCACACCAACCCACGCCGTGGGTCAGGCCAGAGACGTCGGTCACTTCCTTGACCTTGGTCCAACGGCCTTCTTGTGGGATGGGCGCCGGGCCGTGATTTGGCCCCTTGGCAACCACGCACATTTGTTCAATTTCGTGTGTATGCATGTGGAGTTTCGCTCCTTTGTCCGGTTGGGTTAAGAACAAACGTTTCATCAAGTTCCAGGGCTCATGATAGCTCCGGGAATCTCTCTTGGCAGGCTTCTGCCGCCAAAGCTCTTCCGGACTTTCCCCGTGGCCAAATGCTGTCCGAATACGCACTGTAACCGCGTCGATTCGGTAAACCGCCCTGATTATAGAGCGGCCTGTTTTGTGAGGATGTGACCGTCAACGCTGCATATCCGGCACTTGAATCGATCGTTTGTTTGAAATTGGGAGCACTCACAATCAGCCGTTGATTGACAACTCGGGCGGCAATATTCGCAGAAGCAGCTCAAGCGGCTATTCCCTACCGCTCACGCATGCAGCCGAGTTTCGCAGTCGCCATAGCCATGTTACCCGCATGAGCTTGTCTCTTGGATACGCCGCAAGCAAGCTTTCCAATGGCGAGCGCCGGCTTCGTTCGGTCAGCATAGTGGTGGCTCACGCGAGCCTCTTAACTGGGAACCATCAGCAACAGAACGTCATCCGCGACCGTATGAATAGTGCCAGCAAAAGGATGAAGCTCCGCAGCGGCCACGGTTGCTTTATGTGGCCTGGAAACCAGACTCAATGGACCAGGCATACGCAACGACGGCGGCGGACCTGACGAGGTCGCGCCGCCCCGGTTTCAGCTTCCAGACTGGGTATCCGGATGCACTCTAGAACATGTTCCAGAGTGACTGGTTGTAGACCTCGTGGTGGTACTGCACCTCGGAACCCTTGACAACAGTACCCAGCTCACGCGGGCAGCGGTTGGCAGCGGCCTGCTTCAATTCTGCGTAGCGGCCTTGCACGTCTTTCCCAAGAATTCTCGCAATCCATGCCGACGACTCGAAGTCCGCGATTGCCTTCTGGATGTTGTCGGGCAGGTAGCGACCGCCAGCGCGGAGATTCTTGTCCTTTGAAATCTCCCCGTCGATGCCGGTCTTAAAGATGCCATAGAGCGTGAGGTACGGGTTGGCATCCGGGGCTACGGCGCGAATCTCGGTGCGCATGGAGCGATGGTTGCCGATGGGCACGCGGACCATTGCACCACGATCAACGGCCGAGGCGCGAATCTGGTTGGGGGCCTCGAAGTGCGGGTCCAGCCGCCGATAAGCGTTCACGCTGGAGTTGAAGATCAGGCACAGGTCCAACGCGCTTGTCAGGATGCGGTCCAAGAAATTCCACCCGAAGGTGGCAAGCTGCTCCTCGCCTTTTTCGTCCCAGAAGAGATTCGTCTTGCCCTTGGAGACAGAGACATTGGTGTGCATGCCGCTGCCGTTGATACCCACCACCGGCTTGGGCAGGTAGCTGGCCGTAAAGCCCATGTTGTTGGCGATCTGGCGGGTCAGCAGCTTGTAGAGCTGAATCTGGTCGGCCGCGCCCACCGCCTCGGCGTAGCCGTAGTTGATCTCATACTGGCTGGGCGCGACTTCTGGGTGGTCCTTCTCGTTCTGGAAGCCCATGGCGCGCTGTACTTCGGCCGAAGTGTCGATGAACTGGCGCAGCGGGTCCAGCGGCAGCGAATGGAAGTAGCCGCCCGTCGAGATGAACTCGAACTTGCCTGTCTGGTGGTAGGTGCGCTCGGCATCCTTGCCCGCGAATAGGAAGCCCTCGATCTCGGTGGCCGCGTTGAGCGTGTAGCTGTTCTTCTTGAACTGCTCGTCGGCGTAAGCCTTGAGCACACCGCGCAGGTCGCCGGAGTAGGCGGTTCCGTCCTTGTCAATGACGTTGCCGAAGACCAGCACCTTGCCGGTGCCAAAGACATCGGCGGGCACCCAGTAGAAGGCACTCCAGTCGATGCCCAGGCGCAGGTCGCTCTCCTTCTGCGCCGTGAAGCCGCGGATCGAAGAGCCGTCGAAAGTGAGGTTCTCGTGGGCCCCGAGAATGAACTTCTTGTCGTAGTCAAGCAAGTGCAGACGGCCTTCTAGGTCGCTGAACAGTACGGTCACGGCTTTGATCCGCTTTTCGTCCGTCAGGTATTTCAAACGCTTCTCTCGGATTTCATCGGATGCAACCCGATTGGTGCGATCGGCCTTGGCGGCAAGGTTGAGCTCTTCGAGCTCCTCATACGGGAGCGCAAGAAAGTTGCGATACTCAGTAGACATGGTTCCCCCTCCAGTCAAAGTTAATAGCGCAGTCACGGCATTTGATGGCGCTGGCGGCTGCGTAAAGGTTAGTGTGTGCTGAGAAAACACACCACACATCAAGCCCGTGCTTTAGCCCCGTCCGCAATACAGCACGGATCGCGCCACCGATCTTCAGAGCGTCCCCTCCGCTCATCAGAACCGTGAGACTCTTCATGTAATGTGCTGCCGTATGGTAATCGTCTTCATGATCGCAGCTTCTTGGACCCAGCAGCAGTGACCAGAATCACGGTTCGCGAACACGATAGACTCTTACCGCAAGAAAGGCGAAACGAGAGCACCATCCGGCTCACATCGAAGTCATGTCATTGGCTTCTCCTTTCGGGATTTCCTTACTCAGACTGAATATTTGGCGGTACAAGTCCTCGCCATAACTGGTCTCCAACGGCTCGCCTTCGAGCAGCTTGAAAGTGCGGGTACCGTCATCCTTTCGTTCAGCGCGCAAGAAAAGGACATCCTCGTCATTCCTGTCATAAAAGCCATGCGCAAATTCATAAAGATGCGTCACGAAGAAGATCTTGATGCGCTTCTCGAGCATGGCAAGGACGATCTGTCTCGCTATCTCCGACCCTTCCCTCTCGTTTGTTGCGGCAAACGATTCGTTGAAGAGCAGCAACGAATTCGGCACAATGTGGTCGACGATCTCGCTGATTCTGGCGAGTTCCTCGTCAAGCTTCCCGCTCTTCATCGTAGCGTCCTCTTCCCGCCTGTAGTGGGTAAACAACGCTGGGCACAGTTCGGCTTGGAAAGATTCAGCTCCAACAAACATGCCGCATTGCATCATTATTTGCGCCAAACCGATGCTGCGCAGAAAGCTCGACTTGCCGCCCTGGTTGGCGCCAGTGACGATCGTGAGGCTCTTGCCGTCCGCGTCGGCCGTATTGCCCACCAGTCTGCTCTCCATGTGCAGCGAGAGGCAAACGTCATATAACCTGCTGAAGCGATGCCTGCGCTCACCCGCCTTCGCCGGTGTGGGGAAACACACTGGCTCCGCTTTGGACGCCAGCTTCCCATGCAGATTCAGGCAGCCTATGTAAAAGGCCAACTCCGTTCTCAGCATCTTGAAGAAGCTAAGAACATGATCGGCAGATTGGGCAAGCGCTATTGCAACACGACTGATCCCCCGGTGGCGCATGCCCGATACGATCTGCGCACCAGCCTCGTCGCGAGGATCTATATGGAAGGTGTACCCAGGGGGTGCTTTGGCCAGCATGCGCCTGAGCCAGTTGGGCTCTTTTTCCGGAGGCTGGCGCAACGCGTAGTTCGTGCCTTCATTGCTCTCGCCCAGTTCCGCGCTCAACAAAGCGCCCCTTCGGAACTTCAGTTCCGTCAGATGATTCTCGATTCTAGCCAGGTATTCTTCACCCAGTTCCTTCGCTATCATTGTGAAAAGAGCGGTGAAGGCCTCCGACTCGAATCGACTGCCCGCATCTTCGGCGATTTCCCTCAACTTCCTCAGCATTTCCAGCAGCAACTCGATCAAATCCATAGAGCTGTACAACACAGAGTCCGGATAGTGGCTGGATAGGTTCCACCACATTCGCTTCGCTTTTTCGGTCGCCTCCACCGTGAGGTCATAGAGTCCCCTGAGCACAGCCGGATTTGCTAAGCAATCCGTAACGGCCTCTTGCCGATATAAGACTGTCTCAACATCGTTTTCCAGCCCAGACAGCAGAGCAACCCGCGCAACATCAAACAGGAATTTGTCGTCGCCAGCCATCGCGTAGAGCAGCGTTCCCAGTTCGAGATCCTGCGTCACCACCGACTGGTTCCACGGCAATGCCTGCTGGAGGTTGAAGTCCCGATCGCGATGCATAAGGAGTGCCTTCATGCCTTAAGCCGCTCCTTAAGCTGATCGTACGTCACGTGATACTTCTGCGCGATCGCAAGCGCGTACGCCAGCCCGTCTGCCGACCTTCGCTCCAGTTTGTAGGTCCGAACCGCGGGGTTGTCTGGATCTACCGTGCTGACAATACTGACCGTTTTTTCATTGAACGATGCCAATTCTTCCAGAAACGTAACACAGACACTCAGCAAATCCAGGCCGGAAAGTTTCTCCATGATTTTCTTACTTAGGAAGACCGCGTCATTGAGCGTCGTCGACGAGAATATCTCGTTCATTACGATCAGACTGCTCGGTGTCGCCTCGTTGAGGATCTGGTGAATTCGAACCAGATCATCCTGCAGCTTGCCTTGGAGGTTCCTGATATCCTCTTCCCTTTCGAAGTGGGTAAAGAGCCTGTCGAAGAGAAAGAGCCGAGCTTCTACGCCTGGGACCGGGCAACCTAGGCTAGCCAGGTAATGCAACTGGCCGAACATCCGGGCGAAAGTCGTTTTGCCGCCATGGTTTGGGCCGGAAACAACGAGGATGCGTTCTGGGGCACACATTGAAAAGTCGTTGCAGACGACGGCAGACTTCTCGCCCATGAGCTTACTCGCCAACGCGACGTCAAATGCCTCTCGGCAGTCGATCTCCTTCGAGGTTGTTGAGAGCTGAGGCTGGCAGAAGTTCAACCCGGCGCGCTGGAATTTCTCAATATAAGTGAGATAGGCGACATAGAACTGGACCTCGCGGTCGAACCGCGATATCTTTTCTTCGAGATACTCCGTGTGCGACACGCAAAAGGCATCGAGAGCACGGAACGTCTCCGGATGCAGCAGAGCCACCCCGTCCAGGACCTGTGCCTGGATATGGTTTATCCCATCCATGTTTCGGACCTTGAGCCAATAGTCCTTCCCAACATCACGCCTGAATTTGGCGAATGTCTCTTCAACCACGGCGCTGTAATCGGTCTCTGCAGCGGAGTTGCGAACCGTGACACTTTCGCCCTCGACAAGCAAGCAATACTTGATTGCTGACAGCTCCGACCGAAGCTTACCAGCTTCTATTACAAGACAGCGGAAGGGGTCCGATGCGACATACCCTGCTATGTAATCGCGAAACGCGACCATGCCTCGTGATTTTACGTCGAGCGCACTCAGCTCCAGCGAAAGACGCTCGACGGCTCCGCAATAAACTTCGACCGCACTCATAAAGCATCGCTGGGTAGCATACTTGTAGTAGAGCTTCTTGGACTGATCGAGACGCTCACGCATCGTCCGCATTTCTCCGGAAAATGATTGAACAGTCTGCAGCACGCTCTTGTCTGCGAGGTCCCGGATGACGTTCTGACGATACGCAATCGCGCCGAGTTCGCTCAATTGCGTGTAATAGAACGGCGCCAGGTCGTAGTCCTTCCAATCAGCCGTGATGCTTTCGATGAGTTGGTCCAGGTTCAAATCGCCAAAGAAGGCGGGAGCTTCGAGACGCAGTCCTCCTCTGACGTCATCAGATTCTTCAAACAGTATGCTGTGAAAGGTCATGATGCTTACCCTCAGCGCTGGACGCTCGCCTCACGAACGCTCCACGGAACCCGATCGTTTGGATTCCTGCAAAGCCCATTGCAACGCAACTACCCAGCCCACAACCGTCCATCCCAAAAGGATGTTCAGAAACAGAATCTCGGGTTGTCTCGGATGGCGATAGCGAGAGGCGGCGATCGTCGGAAAGAAATACGCGAGGATCGCAAGGACCCGAGCGAGATACCAAAGAACCAATGATCCGAAATCCCGCATCGACTTGTTCACCTGCCTCCTGAAGCGTGCCGCCTGTGCCAATCCCAATACAATGAAACGGCACTGACAGTTGCACGTGAGAAGTTAGCTCCAATCTCCCATGACTGTGGAATCTGAAAGGCCCGTGGGTGCACTTTCCCAAGACTACACAGCAATGCCTAGCTCGGAGATCGCACTCCCGATCCCTCAGGTCGATTCACGTTTTGGTAGGGTACACAGACTCCTACCGGTCGGTAGGAATCATCAGCCGTTCCGTTTCGGAGGGCATTTGAAGGCGGATTCCCTCGCCTGAAAGCACAGTGTATCACGAGAGAAATCAAGGGATATTCCCTATCAGTCCACAGTTGTGGTTGGTATTGCAAGCAGTGCTGACAATGGACATCAAGGTACGGCAATCGCGCTGTCGAGAACGAAGGTTCGCGGCCTGGAGAAGCTGCGCACTCAGGCGAAATTTGTGGGCTCACTCGAATCCGTAGCGTTGCCCGCCGGGCGTTCCACCAGTTTGTCGAGTTGCACATCGAGCAGGGATCTATGCTCGAACAGGAAGGGATCGATCTCGGCCTGGTAACCCAAATCGCCTGGCCGGCCTTACAAGAAGTTGGTGGCCCACGCCTACCACGGCTCTTCCTTCATGGCGGTCATTGCGCCTGTGGCTATGCTGTTCATTCCAAGCCGGGGCGGAGTTTGCCACCGGCCAGACGAGTACGCGTCGCCGGAGTGGATCGGAGGAGGGATGTGCGTGCTGGCACGGACCCTTGCCCGGCTTGCAAGCTGATCATTTGCGGGTCATGCACTTCGTGTTGCGATGACCACTTCATATCTGGGTACTATGAAATATCGCTCTCGTGCAACCCTGGCTCCGGGACCTGTCCACCCTTCCAAATCGTGACTGCCTTTACCAATCCGAGCTGAAGTTTTCCATGCTCACGCAGAATAATATGACCGGAGCCGTGCCCCTCGTAACGGTCGTAGATCTGCTGGCCATCCCGGAGAATGATGCGCAATGGAGTGCCGCGTTTGAAGTGAGTATGTGGAGTTCTCAAAAGAACACTTGCCCCTCTCGTTTAGGACGCAAAAAGTATAGACTAGGACCAATTGAAGGGTGATGAAGTCCACCCCAACCGCCGGCATCGAAAACGACGCTCGGATGATGACTCCTCATAGCCACAGAAGCAGAGGAGTCATCATGCTAACAACGTCACCGTCTAGTCCAGACATTCACATTCCTCCCCCGTGCTCGATTCCTAAAACTCGTTCAGTTTGCTCTCTGCCACGTGGATTTTCGAACGGCTTTGCGTGGAACTCTGTACCAAAGATTGCTTGCTTTGGAAGCGGGCGTCATCACGGGGCGCTCGAGACGCGCCGAATCGCTCAAACCCTTCATCATCCGATGCTGGGGGCCTCTCATGCCTTACGTAAAAGGTGCGTTTAGATCGGAAAGATCTCGCCAGATTGCTAGATCCGGGAGTTTATCAGGCAAGAGCCTCCAGCCTCGTCCGTGGTGGCCGGAGGGAATTTGCCAAAAAATCGACAAGATCGTCTGGATGGTTTATTGCTTGGGCGAACAGGGAGAAGACTGGCACCAGTTCACCGCCTATGACACGGCCGGACAGGTGCTCGGCGTCCACCGTGTTGAGGGATTCTGACCAACGGAAGATCGCCGCAACCTGCGATTCCGAGGTTTGTATGTACCTTCAGAAGGTTTACGATCCCGCGGCGTGCATGTATCGAGTGCGTTACGCCATCGCAACCATTCTGCGCGATCGTGTTGTCAATGAAGGCGCCTTCAAGTGCTGCTTTGAGATGGGCGACGAGGACGAAGTAATGCGGGCAATCCTGCGCCGTAGTCTGAAGAATCCAAGACTGCGTTCCGCCCTCGAAAAGAGCCACTTGGTGAACATCACGCACTGGCTTCCTCGTTTCCCCGATCTTGCTGAAGCATATTACGCGACCGACGAACAGGCCTTTGGGGCGGCGGACAAACGAACTGAGCGGAAGAACGGAAGCAATTCGAAGCGAGGTCACCGGCTGCAACGCCGATAGTCCAAGTTGAAATGACACTCGCAAGTGACTGCATCCAGCCCAGGAGTCAGTCGATCGAGCCATCGGTCAAAGTCCACGTTCTCCTTTGCTCCGTGAACTGTGCGGCCTGGATTCAGCTGACCCCATTCGAACCACTTGCGGCTCAGCCACGACATATAGGGGAGCAAGAGAGTTGATGGGCAACACATCTTGTCGCGTGCGCGAATTTGCTCCGATGTCATGCCGTGATCACGTGCATAGGCCCGGTAGCGAAGTTGAGTGTCACCCCTGAACTGAACTCTGCTGAAGCGCGCCATGAAGGCCTCCGCATGCTCCACGAAAAGGCAATAGAGAAACGGATGCATCCCAATTAAGGATCGAATGCATCCGTTTTAGAAGGTGGAATCGCAAAGTTGGCCAACGCTTTCGTTCCTCTCCCCTAGTTTTCCCAGGGCAACTCCTTCTTGCCAAAGTGGCCATAGTTGGTTGTCTGCCTATAAATGGGGCGGAGCAGGTCCAACCGCTCAATAATGGCCGAAGGCCGAAAATCAAATGCACTAGCAAATTCCATCGCCTCGCGACTATCTCCAGTGCCAAAAGTCTCTACCTTCAACGACACTGGCCTAGCCACTCCGATGGCATATGCCACCTGAATCTCGGCAACTTCCGCAAGGCCCTGCTTGACGATCTGGCGCGCGATATAGCGGCAGAAATATGCAGCGCTCCGATCCACCTTCGATGGATCCTTGCCGCTGAACGCGCCGCCTCCGTGACGTGCCGCACCCCCATACGTGTCGGCGATGATCTTTCGTCCAGTCACGCCACAATCCGCCGACGGGCCGCCGAGCACGAAGCTGCCGGTGGGATTGACGGTAAACTGTATGTCACTCTGGAACCACTTACCCAGAACACGCGGCGCAAGTGCGTCCCGGACGTAGCTGGCGATTTCCCCCCGCTTCACTGCAGCGCTATGTTGCGTGGAAACCAATACATCCGTGATCGCAATGGCAGTGTTGTTTTCGTAGCGCACCGACACTTGAGATTTGGCGTCGGGACAGAGCCAGGAATATTTGCCGGATTTGCGATCTTCTGCCAATCCTTTGGTTAGTTGGTGAGCCAGAAACATCGGCAATGGCATCAGTTCCGGTGTTTCGCTGCAGGCATATCCAAACATGATTCCCTGGTCACCCGCGCCCTGCTCATGATTTTCATTGCTGTCGGCGTCTACCCCCTGGGCAATATCCGCAGATTGCTTGGAAATGATCTGTAGCACCTGCACCCCATCCGCATTGAAGGGTGTAGCAGGGTCTGTGTAGCCAATGTGGCGGATCGCTTCACGAACAACCGCTTCATGATCGACGTTCGCTTTCGAGCTGATCTCGCCGCCGAGAACGACCGTGTTTTCCTTGCACAACACCTCACATGCAACCCTCGAACGGGGATCTTGGACGATGTACGTATCGAGGATCGAATCGGCTATGTAGTCGCACACCTTGTCCGGGTGCCCTTCGGAAACCGACTCGGAGGTGAAAATATATGTTGAAGATCGAGGAGTAGCGGGAACCGACTCCACATTGGTCCCGGTGACAATACTGGCCATGGATACACCCTCCGGATAGGAACTTGACACGGTTGCGCTCTCGCTGGCGCTCGGAGAACAAACGCCTGAGTCCGGGTTCAGTTTTGCCTAAGCAGAAAAAACTCCTGCCAGGATGCAGGAGTCATTAGCCGCTCCTTTTCGGAGGGCAGTTCAAGGTGGATTCCATCACCTCGTACGAGGATATGAAAGTTTGCGGAAAGAGTCAACTCTTCCCACACAACCACTTTGCTGGTCATTTGCGCTGAATCCGGGCGGGCAATGTCTGTTCTCTAGTCCCGGTTGCTTATCCAGAGAGAGTCGCCTGCCTCTGAACCTTGACAAGAAGCGGAATGGCGGCGAGTTCGGCGATGACGCAGAAAGCAATCACGGCGGCAATCGAATGATCGTACAAAATACCCATAATCGCGCTTCCCAGGAACCATGACAGACCGTACGCGCCAGTAAACAATCCGTAAGCAGATGGCCGCCGATCTGCCGGCACGATTGTAGCGACGGCAGCTGGAATGATGGATTCTTGCACTCCCATTCCCAGCCCCCACAGCGCAGCGCCGAAAAGCGCCATCCAAAATCCTCCAAGAAAAACCAGCGGGGCAAAACATGCGGAAAGCACCGTAAGAGGGATGAGGACAGAGATACCGAAGCGGTCAAACAGTCTGCCAAAGACGAGCGACCCTACACCGCTGACGGCCATGGCGACTGAGTAGAAGATGGGAATCCAGATCGTCTTCATGATCGCGGCTTGCTGAAAATGGAAAGAAATCAGCTGGAAGTCGGCGAAACCTGCAGCCACCAACGCGGCCGCGATGAGGTATATCCAGAACGAACGAGGCAGGCCTGCACTTTGCAAGGCTTGAGTCTTTCCTTCCATATCTTCGGGACGAGGGTATAGGAGTCTCGCCACGGAAAGCAGCAGCACGGTCATGATGGCGGGGACAAGAAGCGTGCCGAACGCCAATTTGTAGTATCCGCGATGGGCAAGGATGAACGCGACAAGCAACGGACCAACCATGGCTCCAGATTGGTCGAGTGCCTCATGAATCCCAAAGCCCCAGCCGAAGCCCATTTCCTTTGCTGCGTGCGACAGCATTACATCGCGGGGAGGATTCCGTATGGCCTTTCCGATCCTCTCCAGCAAAATGAGAAGCGCGGCCACCTGCCAATTTCTGGCAAAAGCCAGCATCGGCACTGCCGCCATCTGGATGATGTATCCGAAAAATGTGATTGGCCAGAATTCTCGGGTCCGCTCGCTTATGCGTCCGGAGACGAACCGCAGTCCATATCCGAGCAACTCTCCAAGACCGGCCACGATTCCGACGATTGCACCCGTTGCTCCAAGCGTCTGGAGGAATGGGCCTGTGATTGACCTTGATCCCTCATACGTGAAGTCGGCAAAGAAGCTGACCACGCCGATCATGAGCACGAATTTGAGTGCGGTCCTGCGCTTGGCGCCATTGCCCGGCGCGAGTTTTTGCAGGACATCTCCTTCTGTCGGTTTCATCGACATAATCCTCGCAGCTTGATTTGGTAGGAGTCATCAGCCCATGAGCGGAAGGCAGTTGATGGCGGATTCCATCGCCAGATATACAGACGCAATCACTGAGGATGATCGTCGTGTACGACCAGAACAGAGATTTGAGACCTGCGAATCAAGGTCTCGGAGGTAGACCCTTCAAGCCAGCGCCGGACGCGGCCAATGTCCCGGTGTCCGACAACAATGAGGTCTACTGAAGCCTCCTCGGCTTTGCGTTCGATTTCCATTTCAGGTTCGCCTTCGACGATCTCTGGGGCTACGTCGATTCCAAGGTCATGGGCAGTCGCAACGCTCTTGCTCACTTGTTCTTCAAGCTGAACACGCTGATTTGACGCCACTTCAAGGCCTACGCCCTCGGCCTGAGTCTCTGGACTGAGTGGAGCTATGACGCCGAGCATAATGATCTGGGCGTGGAGGCTCCCCGCCAGTGAAATGGCAACCTCAATGGCGCGCTCCGTTCCTGAGGTTCCATTGACTCCAACAAGAATTCTTCTAAACGGGCTGATGTTCATCCCCTATTCCCTTCTGAGAGTGAGCCTGAGCCTCGACTTGACACGTGTTCGTTCCAGATCGAATACGTGGGTCGGCACACAGGAGAACGTTCACCATATCATGTCGCCATGAAGATTTCTGCTCCTGACCTAAGGGCTTGACTGGGCTTGAGATTGCACATGCTCAATAGCCGATCCGCCCTTACAGCCGCGCACGTTGGCGCTTTATCTCTGTCGCCGGCGATGATGTTCTGAGTCAAGTGATCTCAAAGACTCCTTGGCGATGCTCTCCCCTCGGATGCGATTGCGCGGTCCAACGCTCTAACCTGGCTTTTTGACCGATTCTCGTTCTATCCGCATGTGTTGAGCTGCAGCCCGCTTGCAGCATCACATCCGCCTGTGGTACAAGTTGACAAGGCGAAGGAATCCGCCTTCAAATGCCCCCCGAAACGGAAGGGCTGATGACTCCTACGGAAACGCAGGGGTCTTTCTATTTGCCCCTGCAACCTTATCAAAGAAGGGGCATTATGGATAGCTATCTCGATCTTCCCATTGGCGATAGGGCTCCTGCAATTGTCTCCACTGTCATCGAAATCCCCCTCGATGGCGTGAACAAATACGAATACGATAAGACATTGCACGTTTTTCGGCTGGATCGGAACCTGCATTCCCCTGTCCACTATCCGGGAGATTACGGCTTCATCCCGCAAACCCTGGCTGTGGACGGCGATCCGCTGGATATCCTGATTCTCGGCGATACGCCAACATTCCCAGGTTGTGTGTACTTTGCGCGTCCGATCGGCCTGTTTGAAATGCTGGACCAAGGCGTGCCGGACGAGAAAATTCTGGCCTACGCAACGGGTAATCCCCGATTCAACGGCATTGAAAGCTTCGGGGAGATAGCGCCGCATGTCCTGCTTGAGGTCGAGCATTTCTTTTCGGTTTATAAGGACATGGAGGGCAAGCGGACCACGGTGCTGGGCTGGAAGGACCGGGAAACAGCACGAGAAAGCATTCGAGCCAGTCACCAGCGATACTTGCAAAGCAATGCCAGTTAGCGTTTCCGGAGAGGGGTCCAGCCTCGATGCCTTTATCTTCTGCCCAAAGCGAGCCGACCCTTGAGTATCTGAGTTGCGTCGAGCGCGATGAGGAATTAGGCCGCCTCCGGGCCCAGGGGAAGGCACGAAAATCCATGCTGGTATTCGGTCCAGAAGGCGTGGGCAAATCGCGTTTGTTGCGCAGGTTCGTTGAGAGCCAACCGCTTGCGCTCTACGTGGCGCAAATGAGTTCACCACGCGAATTCCTTCTCGGATTGTTCCATGCGTTGCATTCAGCGGACGAGAGAATCAGGATTCCCGCGAATATCGGTGACTTATCATCCTCTTCAATGAAAGGCATTGTGAACCGGGCTCTTGATACCGGGCCCTTTCTGATGGTGCTCGACCAGCTCGATGCTCCATCTCGCGTTGTCACGGGCATGATTAAGGATTTGCACTATTTGGGCCGCACACCCGTCATTTTTGCATCGCGATCGCCGCATATGGAAGATATCGGCGCTCTGCGCCCATTGTGCGCGCTCAAATCGGAACGCATTGAGATTGAGAACCTGCCGCAGAAGATCGCATTGGAATTTGCTCAACGCAACGCAGAGAAAATCCAGTTATGGGCGTCCAACCTGGATTCCATCTTGTCTTCCCTAGTCGAATGGAGCGATGGAAATCCGGGGGCCATCCTCCACATGCTGAAGATGGCCCAACGTCCACAGTACAGAGTGGGAGATCAGATTAAGTCTCACATCCTCTACATCGACTATCGCATGGGGCGCCGTTAGCGAGCCATCATCTTAAGCGAAGATTCGGCGGTGTAGTAGATCCCCCAAATGACTGGTACGAGAACCGCCACCCATAAAATGACAATCTTCCAACTTGACGTTGAACGAACGCGGAAATGCTCCATGCCCATCTCCTTCCTTTGCATGATTTCCAGACCGATATTGCCGTCAGTAGCAGATCGAGAGTTCAAGCGTGCCGCGCCAATGCCACGGCTACAGAATTGTCTCCACCGCCCATGGCGCGTTCACACTTCGGTGGCCTGCGAGCAGCAGCAGCGCCAATTGGGACGCTCTGCGCTCCTCCTCGCTGGTCAAGTATCGGCGCAAGGCGTCGTGTCGAAGTGCGTACCGCTGCAGGTCCTCGGCAGTTCGTTCTAGGAGCCGTGCATGTGCATGAAGCAGGCTTCGGGCGGCTTTGCCGGCGCCTAGCGACTCGGCAACCAAAGCTAGATGAGGAAGGCAGCAGGCGGGCACGCGCGCTTCGCCGGATTCTGTCGCATCGCGCAGCGTGGTGGCCACACCGTTCACGGCCTTCTGCTCCGCCTCAATGCGAACCTCACAGACACGGCAGGTCTTGGCAGTGGCAAGCAAACTCGTCAGTTCCTCGTGAAATCCGCAGGCATCCAATGATTCCCCGGCAAGTCGCTCAAGTTCTCCAGCGATGCGATGCGCGAGATTCGGGTAGGCCGTACACACTCCGTACGGCGACGAGAGGTTCTCATACTGCCAGGTGTGGAGAGGGCAGAATCCGCCTCTGCTGGCGTGTTCTCGCTGCGTTTCCGGATTGATGGTCAGCTCGTATTGATACTTGCTCAGGAATCCAAAGATGGCATCCAGCATAGCGGCGCAAATCCAGCACCCGGTACGCCTCTCGATCTGAATCGTGGCCGCAGGGCTGGTTCCTGACTCGTCAGCAGCGACTTCCTTTCGCGTTTCGTCCTCTGGACCAAGACTCTTTTCTCGAAAGTCACGCAATCTTTCCACGAGTTGGTTGTATGCTTCCGCGTGTGCCGCCTGGCCCTCCAGGCTCAACCGCTTTGCAAGAAAGGCCGTGGCCCGTCCATACATATTGGAGAGAAAAGACTGTGCGCGCTCTTCGATGAGAAACCGCAGGAGTTCCGCCTCAAATGATCCGAGCCCGCTTTCTTCCAGTTGGTCTCCATCTCCTGATTGCTTCGCGTGAAGCCCTTGTCGTGCTGAAAGGGAGAAGACTCCCGGTGTTTCGGAGAAGGAAAACCGTTGCAAACGCTCCGCAACGAACTCAAGAGCTTCCCTTCGCTCTTCGGCGTTAACGGTATCCTGCTTGTTAACAACAACGAAAAGCCTCTTGTTTGTGAGGCGTATCCGGTGCAGGATGCGATCCTCTTCTTCCGAAAGCGGGCTCTCGTAGCTCGTGACCAGAACGAAGGCATCCGCCTGGGGCAGAAAGCGCTCGGTAGTCTGCGTATTCTCGGCAATCGAAGATCCTAATCCTGGACTGTCCACAAAGAAAAGCCCCCGACGCAAGATCTCGACGGGCAACTCAATTTCGGCATAGGCAAGATTCTTGATATTTCCAGGATTCGATTGTTGAGTTACGTAGTCCGCCAACTGCGATAGCGGAACCTCGCGGCGTAAAATGCGCTCGTTGAAGTTGAGCACGACCTGTTTGCGGCTTCCATATCGAACCGTAGTAATCACTGAGGTGAGCGGGACAATCCCCGTTGGCAAGAGATCCCCACCGAGGATGGCGTTCATCAGCGTCGATTTGCCGCGGCTGAATCGCCCGACAACCAGCAAGTTGAACCGGTCTTCAGCCAGGCGCGTGAGAAGATCCCGGCATTCGGACTGCAAGGCTTCGTTCCTGGTGTCGATGGCCTGCGCAGAACGGATGATGTCGGCGATCCCGAATTTTTCTTGCTCGTACTCTTTTAGGTCCATGAAAGTTATTTCTCTCTGCTTGAAGTGTTGACTGCTGTCTAGGATGCGCAACTGATCCGGAGTGTCACGCGCTGGTTGGGCGTCCGCCTTCCAGGCTCCTACCCAGCGCGTGATTCAGGATTCGCCAGGATGGCGACAACCAATTCGGCCTTTCCCCCGAGTCTCTTCTCTGCTTTGCTATTTGCGTCGCAATCTCGCGCGCAATACCAGGATGTGCGTCCAGTAGTTGTTGGACCTCGTCTTCCTGGACGAAACCGAGCTTCTTGGCAATTTCAAACAGGGCAATTACGATCTCGGGCAGCTCGGTATCGGGTGCGACCGTAAAGCCTATTTGGGAAGCGGCAATCACGGTTCCGGGGTCGCTCTCCCGAAGGAACCGGCAAAGATCCGGCCAATCGCCCTTGGCAACGCCCAGTTCGCTCAGAATCTGAAGAGTTGCACGCATTCGGCATCGGGCGCCTGCGCCCTCAATCGTCACGCCGGTCAATCCACGAATTGCGAGAATGCCAAATTGGCGAGTGGCGTCAGGAAGCCCGCGCAGGCTGTTCATGGCATCCTCTCTGCACAGGTCGTCTTCGAGCGCCTCAAACAACAATGGAACGCTCTCGAGGCGATGAAATTCACCCAATGCGAGAACCAGTCCTCCGGTGGCGCGCTGCCAGGCCGCATCCAGCAGGACGTGGAAGACCTCCGTGGAATTACACCGCATCAGTTCACGAGCCGCCGCGCTTCGGACCGCGTCCTCTGCAAACAGAACCGTGGAATCCTGGGGGCGTACATAGTTCTTGAAATACGAAATCAACGTGGAGTACGCCCCCAATTCTCCCAACGCCCGCACGGCGCGACAGCGGGGCAGCGAGATGGTTCTCGGAGAGCCTTTCAGAAGGAAGTCCGCAAGATAGGGCACAGCTCCCTGTCCGCACGCGATCAGCATTTCCGCTGCGAGATCGCCATCTTTCAATGAATCAAGAGCGCCGATCAGCCGATCGATCTGTTGGTCAGGCATCGCTGTCAGCGGATTGGTCATACCTCTACCTCCTGCTTGGAGGAGTTCACGGGGTACCAGTCTTCGCGGGTGAGCGGAAGTTGGCTGCAACCTCGATTGGGACGGCTAAGCAGAACCTGGTAAACGGCTATGTCCCCTCTGCGAAAAGCGGCTGCCGAACCAGCCATGTACAAAAGCCAGATACGGTACGTGACTTCGGACACATGCTGCAGAACCTCACCGGAGTTTCGCCGGAGCCCATCGACCCAGCGGCGCAAGGTAAGTGCATAGTGCTCTCGAAGATTCTCCACATCGCGCACTTCCAGGCCTTGTGATTCAGCGGCTTCGAGAACTTCCGAGAGAGTGACGAGGTGCCCATCGGGAAACACATACCTATCAATAAATGAGGCCGTCGGGATTGCGGAGACGTAGGAACGCGTGATGCCATGATTGAGAAATACGCCGCCAGGCCTCAAAAGCCGGCGCACAGTACTGAAGTATTGAGGCAGATTCTTCAGGCCTACATGCTCAAACATGCCGACGCTGGCAATCTTGTCGAACGATGGTTCGATCCCCTCGAGAGTCCGATAGTCCCGCAGTTCGACTGCGCAACGGCGATCCAGTCTGGCACGTTGAATCCGGTGTTTTGCCACCCCTGCTTGTTCGCGGCTCAGCGTGATTCCATGGGCATGCACGTGGTGTTTGCTCGCGGCGTGCAGCATGAGGCTGCCCCACCCGCACCCGATGTCCAGGAATCGCTCCAGCGGCTGCAGCCGCAGTTTTCGGCAGATCAGTTCAAACTTCTGTTCCTGGGCAACATCGAGGGCGTCCGCCGCGTCTCGAAAGTACGCGCACGAATATGCAAGGGATCGGCCCAACCACGGCTCGTAGAACGCAGTTGGCTGATCGTAGTGGTAGGAGATCGAGGCGCGGTCTCTTAGCTCGGAATGCTGCGAGCCATGCTTGATCCACCGGCCCAAACCAAAGAGCGCCCCCGAGGCCTTCTCCAGAAGCTGGAACCGACGTGAGCGGGGACGATTGAAGATGTGCTCCGCAATCGAGAAGACTGAAAAAATGTCTCCCTCAATGTCCAAATCTCCGTTTATGAATGCCTCTCCCAGCGTAATCTCGTTCGGCTCGTCGACCAGCGACCGGAGGGCGTGTGGATTCTCCACAACGATAGTGCAGACGGGCCTTTCACCGTCCGACGAAAACCAGAGCCATCCGTCCCAAAGGCGAATTCCAAAAGCAGGCCCCTCGTAACCCTCAAAAAGAGCACTGAACACCCTTGCTCTTTGTAATCGTGCAGACGCCAACATTTCCTTCCTCCGCGGTCACATTTGGATGCGAAATACAACTTCAGAGCCAACTGCCGTATGTGCCCGATCGGGGGCCGGCAACTCTCCGGTTTGAAGCACAACGATCAATGCGTCCTGATCTTCGGCAGAAATCGGCATTGAACGGATCTGCTGAATCGTGTCGCTTATCGGGTAGGCATATTCCTTGAGTGAGATACGGCCGTCCTCCCACATCGCATAGCACGCGAGAGGGCGCCCCGTCTTGGGCTGACCAAGACTGCCTGGATTCACGATTGTCGTCTTACCAACTGCGCGGATGAATGGAGTGTGCGTGTGGCCGACGACGAGCACGTCTGCGTCGATCAACGTCACTTCTTCTTGCCAACGCTCCGACTGCACAGGGCAATATCCGAACAAAGGGTCCAGTGGGGTAGCGTGAACCAGGTGGAACTTTGTCGAGCCCACCGCAGTCTCGCGGTAGACGGGAAGTTTCCTCAGGAACTCGCAGTCTTTCCCCGTGCAGACCTCTTGGGTATAACGCAGCGTCTCGGCCGCCAGCCTCTTGAAGGGCTGCGAGCATTGTGGATCCACAGAGAACCCGGCCGCATGGTCATGATTGCCGCGAACTGCAACGGTAGCGTTGTCTTTCACCCACTGGACGACTTCATGAGGTCTTGGCCCATAGTCCACCAGGTCGCCGACGCACCAGAGTTGATCGAAGTCGCGCTCTGGAAGAGCTTCCAAAGCAGCCAGATTGGCATGAATATCGGAAACGATGACAATCTTCACAAAATCCTCCAGCTTTTGGCCCACTTGCACCTACATCCGAGGCGCGTATGAACCCAGATTTTTCGCCGAGGCTTTCGTGTGGGCAGCAGACTCCCGACGAAACCTCGTCAGGGGTCATCATCCGCACCATCCACCTAAATCATTGATGGCGCAGCGGTTAAGGCGAACCCCTTCGCCCCGCGCATGGTGAGCGCGAATTCCAAATTCTTTGATCAGGGATCTAGCCGGGACATGACTCCGCAACAGGATTCCCTGTCAGGAGTCATCATCTGTCCGGCCTATCGGGTGGACAGCGGTTAAGGGTGAACTCCGTCACCACTACCAACATCCTACTACATACCAATAACTGGCGGTCTGTCAAGAGCCACTCACTATTTCAAGATGCCTCGATATCGGCTTGCGCCGAGTGATCAAGAGGTTCTGCCCGGTCTTCGGTACCCATTTCCCCGCTGTAAACGGAGGCAAAGACCTCTTCCATCCGCCCCTCTTTGTAGAGCTCATCGAGCGAGGCCAGGCCGAAGGTATCGAGGAAGAGTTGGGTGGTCCGCCAGATCCTCTCCCGCCGCGGGCCCAGGCGCGGTGAGCGCGCGATCAGCCTCCGATTCCGCAGCGTCTGGACCGTTCCCGCGCTCTCGATACCGCGAATCGCATTAATGTCGCCCGTGCTGACAGGCTGCTTCAAAGCCACAATCGCCAGCGTTTCGAGCGCCTGGCTGGTGATAGGCTTCGCCTTTCGCTCAGGAAGCAGGCGGCCGATCAGATCGGCGTATTGGGGCTTGGTCTCGATGCGGACGCCATGCGGCCGGCGCCGGAGCTGGATTCCCCGGTCTGCGGCCAGCAGATCGGCCTCGAACTCACGGAGCGCCTCATCGGCCTCATCCTCAGTGACATCGAGGCACTGGGCCAGTGCCTGGATGGTCACTGGACGATCCGAGGCGATCAGCAACGCCTCGATCTTTGGCTTCAGTTCCCACGTCTCTTCCACCGGCTCCTCCTTTAGAGTCCCAGCTTGCTCGCCGCGGCCTGCCGGTCCTTCTGATCCTCGCGCGCATAGCGGTGGACCATGGCGATCGACTTGTGCCCCGTCTGCTTCATGATCTGGCGGTCCGTGGCGCCATTGGCGGAGGCTTCGGTGACGAAGCCGGCTCGGAGCGAGTGCCCGCCATACGACTCGGGGTTCGCGAGCCTTGCCCGCCGGACCAGGCGTTTCACGATCCGTCCGATCGAATCCTTATCCAGAGCCTCACCGACGTTGCCGTGCTGTCCGACCCGGCGAAACACGTACCCGCTCTTGACAGAGGATATCTTCAACCAGTTTTCGAGCGCCATGACCGGGCAGGTCTGATCGTGAACCCCCAACAAAATCTCCACTTCCCTTCCCTGCCCCTCCTGGTCGGTCTTTGACCGGGGGATGACGAGAGTGATGCCGTTGCGGTGCCATGTCAAATGTTCCACCCGCAAGGCAGCAAGCTCGGAGCGCCGGAGGCTGCCGGCGAAGCCGAGCAGGAGAAGCGCTTTGTCGCGCGCCGCGGCGATCGGACCCTCGAGTACGCCCAGGAGCCTTACTATCCTGTCGCGTGTCAACGGCTTCTTCCTGGTTTGAGCAATCCCAAGCGTCCGTCGAATGCCGTGCAGGGTATCGGCCACCAGGCGGTGGTTCATGGTGGCCGGAGAATCCAGGCCCTTTTCCTTGTGGGCGGCGTTGATCGAGGTCAGTCGCCGGGTGATGGTGGCCGCCTTGCGCGGCTTCTCGCCTTCGCCGGGTTTCGCGAGCGAAGTCAGGTAGAGGGCGACCGTGGACGGGCTGGCCGGCAGAGAGTCCAGGCCGTTGGTCTCGCACCATGCGGCGAAGTGACGCCAGTCCGAGGAGTAGGCCCGTCGGGTTGCCGGGGCCTTGGCCGCCTCCATATATTGATGGGCGGCCTGGGCGGTCTCATATAAAGGATCGTCAGCGGGCAGCTCGGGAAACCTGAGCGCCGCCTCGGCGCCGGGCGCAATCCGGGCCAAGCCGAGATCGGCGGACATCGGGGGCAGGATCTCGGGCTCCCTCTCCTGGGCGCTGGCTGGGCTGTCTGCCATGGGTAACGGGGTTCTCCTCGCAAACGGGGCCAAAACGACCGTT
>JBAVOQ010000037.1:0-1935 GCA_049692235.1 Acidobacteriaceae bacterium
GGTCAAACAAATGGAGGGCCGTCTAGCCAAGCTTTCCTACATGCAGAAGGCCGTTGAGGCCGGCGACAAGCTGCCTCTCTTTGAGCATGTTCGTAAGGACGCTGTTCTGGAGGCGCTGAAGCGTGGCGTCATCAACTGCAAGCTCATGAGGATGGGCAAGACCTCTGAAGCGATCACGATCTGCGAGCTCTGGGGTTCCCAGAAGATCGGCATCGTTGGCACGCGGAATGTTCGGCTGGCATGGCGCAAGGAGTTCAGGCGCCTGGGCATGAAGAACTTCATCTTCGTGAACAAACTGGAGGATCTGGACAAGGAAGGAAAGTATTACCTCTTCACGCTGGACTGGCTGAAAGACTACATCGATTCCACCAGGGTGCCTCGGAAGAACTTCGAGAACTACCTGCGGGCGTCGGAACGGAAAGTGCGACGGACAGTCAAATGGTCCTCCAAACCTGAAGAGATCACGGTCTATCAGCACAACCTGTGCCCTCACTGCCAGTCGCCCTTAGAACGGCCGCTGTTCAGCGAGGAAGGGGTAACGACCAAGGTGGGCTGGACGACGGACAGAGGGTTTCTCTGCCGTAACCAGGGCTGCTCCTGGACAACGAACAACGGCTCTGAAGACAAAGTCCTTGGAACCAAGGTTGTTCACGACAGCCGATCCCATCGCGGAGCTGCCTGGGCAGTCACTGGCCACACGCACGCCACGACCCATAAGCCTGGGTCTTATGTGGACGAAACCCTGGCGCGCCACGCGCGGTGCTCTGGCGATCACATCAAGGGACGCATGTGCCTGGAGTGTGGTGCTGTGGATGGCACCTGGATTCCGCCGCGGTATCGCCGGGTGAAGGACCTGTACTCGGCCGTGGTTGGAGATGAGATCCACAACGCCAAGGAATACAACACTCAGAATGCTCGCGCGATGTACTCCTTCCGTTCTCGCCGGCGGATCGCCATGACCGGCACTCTGTTGTCCAACTCTCCGCTGGATGCGTATTGGCCGCTGCACTGGGCTGTCGCCCGGCCATGTCCTCAGTTTCCGTGGCAGGGTGCCGAGGGCAAGAAGGAGTTCGAGAACCGGTTCTGCGACTTTGTCTACCTGGAGAAACCGACGGGGGAGATCGACGAAGAGACCGGGGTGGAGATCACCAAGAAGATCAGGAAACGCACTCCGGTCCTCATCAATCCTCCGGATTGGTGGAGGACGATGCAGCCGAAGATCGTTCGCCGCAACTACTCTGATCCGCTGTTCCAGCAATCCCTGCTTGAAGCCGGCATGAAGCTGCCCCGTGTGTCGATCAAACGGACGATTGTCCCGATGGCCGCCGCGCAGGCAAAGCTGATGCTGGCAGCTCTCAGGGACTTCCGGGTGCAGTTCGAGCAGATGGTTGAGGAGGCCGAGGCCAAGGGAAACGAGGTCAACAAGGCGCTGGTCATTGCCAAGATGTCCGCGTTGCGTACCATCGCTACCTCGCCGGAGCGTCTCAATCAGAAGTTCGGACGTGAGGTTTACGACGGACCGCCGGGCGGCGGCAAGATGCGCCAGATCGTTAACCTGGTCGCAGAGTCGGTCGCCCAGGGCAAGAAGGTCTTCATCCTCTCGGACTTCATCGAGATGCAAATCCAGGTGGAGAAAGCTCTTCTTGCCTATAACCCCATCAGGATGCCCTCCAGCTGGGGAGACGAGAAGCGTGTCGAAGCCATGGAGTTGTTTGCCCACGATCCAGAGCGTCATGTCTGGGTCTCCGGCACACGCTCCGTGCGCGAGGCGATCGATGTCTCCTGTGCAGATGTGACGATCTGCTGCGACCTGTTATGGTCGCCGGCCTGGCAATGTCAGGCGTGGTCTCGCACCATGGCCCCCACAGAAAGGGACCGTGACTGCGAGGTTTACCTTATGTTGTCCCAGAACTCGTTGGACGAATATATCTACAC
>JBAVOQ010000038.1:0-19355 GCA_049692235.1 Acidobacteriaceae bacterium
ACGACGCGTCGGAGAGTTTCAACATGGCCTATCTGGCAATCCGGGGGAGCGGGGCGGTGAATGGCGTGAGCCGCTTGCATGGGAAAGTCAGCCGGCATCTTTTTGAGCCGCTTTTCCCGAACTGGCCGGCGGACGAAGTGCCCATCGGCCATGTGACCAACGGAGTTCACATGCCGACCTGGGACTCGGCAGCCGCTGATGAACTTTGGACCAAGGCCTGTGGCAAAGACCGATGGCTGGGAAAGTCGGAAACTCTGGAGCAGGACATTCGCCGTGTCTCCGACGACACCCTTTGGAAATTTCGTCTTGCCACGAGCAAGTCGCTGGTGGAATACGCCCGCGAACGCTTGGCCCGACACTATGCCGCCGCCGGAGCATCGTCCGAGACGGTTGAAGAGGCGAAACATCTGTTTGACCCCAACGCGTTAACACTGGGTTTTGCGCGGCGCTTTGCGACCTACAAAAGACCGAATCTTTTGCTGCACGACCCGGAGCGATTGCTACGCCTGTTATCGAATCCCCAGCGCCCGGTGCAACTCATCATTGCTGGCAAGGCTCATCCTGCGGACCAAGCAGGGCAGGCGTTGATTCAGAAATGGATTCAGTTTATTCGCCGACCTGATGTCCGGCCTCACGCAATTTTCTTGAGCGACTACGACATGCACTTGACCGAACGCTTGGTGCAAGGGGTGGATGTCTGGCTCAACACACCACAGCGGCCTTGGGAGGCGTGTGGCACGAGTGGCATGAAGGTGCTGGTCAACGGCGGCATAAATCTTTCGGAATTGGACGGCTGGTGGGCGGAAGCGTATGTGCCGGAGTTGGGCTGGGCGCTGGGCGACGGTCAGGAACATGGCAGCAATCCTGCCTGGGACGCGGCTGAAGCCGAGGCGCTTTACGAACGACTCGAACGCGAGGTAATCCCCGAGTTTTATACCCGCAACGAGAAGGGCATTCCCACGGCCTGGATCGCCCGAATGCGCGAAAGCATGGCGCGATTGACCCCGCGCTTCTCGGCCAACCGCGCCGTGTGTGAATACACCGAACAACATTATCTCCCGGCAGCGATAGCCTGCCAATCGCGTGTGGCCAACAAAGGCGCAGTCGGGAAGCAAATGGTGGATTGGCGTCACAACTTGGATCAGAAATGGGGCACGCTGAACTTCGGCGCAGTGAAAGTGGCGACACGCAACGGGAAACATATCATTGAAGTTCAAGTCAGTCTGCATGGCCTCGACCCCAAGGCGGTGCGGGTGGAACTTTATGCCGACGGAATCAAAGACAGCCCTCCGGTGCGGCAGGAAATGACCTGTCTTCACCCGCTGGCGGACGAATCAGGCGGCTACGCTTACAGCGCAACCGTGGCTGCGACTCGACCGCCGACGGATTACACGGCGCGAGTGATGCCGCGCTGTGACGGAGCAGCAATTCCTTTGGAAGACTCACGAATCCTGTGGCAACATTGATGAAAACTTTCCAATGAAAATTGCGGCAACCAGCAAGAAATCGAACGACCAACTCGAACCGACGGTGTTCGTTATTTTTGGCGGAGCCGGTGATTTGACCTGGCGCAAACTCGTGCCCGCTTTGTTCGACCTCTCGCAGGATCGTAGCCTGCCCGCGCAATTTGCAGTCATCGCGGTGGACCGCATCAAGCTCGGCGATGACGCGCTGCGTTGCCGATTGCATGATGGCATCAATCAATTTTCCCGTTTCGGAAAAGCTAAGTCCGTCGCGTGGAATCAATTCGCGCAACACATCCATTACCAGCAGGGTGATTTTAAGAAGTTGCAGACTTATACTGCCCTCGGCAAACAATGCGCTAAGCTGGAAAAGGAATGGGGCACCAAAGCTCATCGCATTTTTTACATGGCCACGCCGCCGAGCATGTTCGGCGAAATTCCAAAATTCCTTGGCAACGCCGGACTGTCGCGCGACCGGGAATTTACACGGATCGTGATTGAGAAACCAATCGGCTACGATTTGGAATCTGCGCGCGCGTTGAACGCCGTTCTCGCCGCCAGTTTCGACGAATCCCAAATCTTTCGCATTGATCATTATCTCGGCAAAGAAACCGTGCAGAACATTCTGGCCTTTCGTTTTGCCAATCCGCTTTTCGAGCCGATGTGGAATCGTCGTTACATTGATTATGTGACCATCACCGTCGCCGAAACCGTGGGCGTCGAACATCGCGGCGGTTATTACGATCACGCCGGCGCGCTACGCGACATGGTGCAGAATCACTTGATGCAATTGCTCTGTCTCGTCGCGATGGAACCGATGGTTTCTTTTCAGGCCGATGAAATCCGCAACAAAAAAGTGGATGTCCTGCACGCCGCGCGCCCGATTTCCCGCGACGCGGTTCCGCAATCCGCTGTGCGCGGCCAATATGGTTCCGGCAACGTTGCTGGAAAAAAAGCGCCCGGCTATCGCGAGGAAAAAGGCGTCGCGCCCGATTCCAAAACGGAAACGTTTGCGGCGTTGAAATTATTTCTCGACAACTGGCGCTGGCAGGACGTGCCATTTTATCTGCGCACGGGCAAGCGTCTGCCGCAGCAGGCATCGGAAATTTCCATCCAATTTCGCGCCGTGCCGCACCGGTCGTTTCCGCCCGAAGCCTCGCTCGGCTGGCAACCGTCCCGTCTTGTTTTGTCCATTCAGCCCGACGAAGGCATCGTCTTGGGTTTTCAGGCCAAATATCCGGGGCCGAAAATGCAATTGCGTCCGGTGGATATGCGTTTCAGTTATCGCGACAGTTTCGACGCGCCTTCGCCCGATGCCTACGAAACACTTTTGTGGGACGTGATGAAAAAAGATGCGACGCTCTTCATGCGCGCCGACCAAGTGGAAGCCGCCTGGGAACTTCTGATGCCGGTGCTTGAAGCGTGGCAGGCCACGGCACCGAGCGATTTTCCCAATTACGCCGCAGGCACCTGGGGACCGGAAAATGTTCAGGAACTTTTGTCACCCGGACATCGCTGGCCACTGCCGACTGAATTGTTGGTCGCTGGCAAGAAAAAGGGAAAGAATTCGTAACGCAACATCAAATGAAAGATCCAATTGAATACACAATCGTCGCTGTGCCTTTTCACGCCGATGCCGCAACCCATGACGAGCTTGCGCGAAAGGTGAACGAAAAATTAAGTGCTGGTTACGAACTGCTTGGCGCACCATTTTTCAGCGATGAAATGATGTATCAGGCCATGACGAGGCCGATTATTCAGACTGCACCGCTCCCGGCCTCATGAAAAAAGGAGCACCAATCTCGGCCTTGTTCCTCGACATCGGAGGTGTGCTGCTCACCAACGGTTGGGATCATCATGCCCGCCGACGGGCGACGAAACATTTTAAGTTGGACTGGGCCGAGATGGAAGAACGGCATGGTTTGAACTTTGAAACCCACGAAGAGGATAAAATTACTTTCAACGAATATTTGGACCGGGTGGTCTTCTATGAAAAGCGTCCGTTCACACGCGCTGAATTTCGACGTTTCATGTTCGCGCAGTCGAAATCTTACGCCGAGATGATTGAACTGGTTCGCGGCCTGAAAGCCAAATACGGACTGAAGATTATCGTCGTCAGTAACGAGTCGCGCGAATTAAATGCACATCGTATCAGCACCTTCAAACTTGCTGGTTTCGTGGACGCTTTTATTTCCTCCTGCTTCGTTCGTCTCAGGAAACCGGACGCGGACATTTTCAAGCTGGCGTTGGACATAGCCCAGAAACCCGCGCGGCAGATTATTTACATCGAAAACACGCCGCTGTTTGTCCAGATCGCAGAAGGCATGGGAATTCGAAGCATTCTTCACACGGACTATAAATCCACTTGCACGAAACTGGCTGCGCTCGGATTGGCCATCGCAGGATGAACGAAAAACCATCCATCCTGACCGTCAATGGTGGCTCTTCGAGCATCAAGTTCGCGTTGTATGAGGCGGGCAACCCTCTGAAGCGCGGGCTTTACGGAAAGGTTGACCGCATCGGCTTGAGCGGGACAAATCTGACGTTCAATGAACCAGCGAAAAAACAGCCAAAAAGCCTCAAACTCGCCGCTGCCGATCACAAATCAGCGGCGAATTCCCTGATAGACTGGCTCGAAAAGCAAATTGATTTCAAATCGGTAAAAGGCGTTGGACATCGTGTGGTTCATGGGATGAAACACACCGAGCCGGAGATTGTCAAAAAAAAACTATTGGCTGAACTGCGTCGCATCAGCCCAAACGACCCGGATCATTTGCCGCGCGAGATTGAATTGATTGAGACGTTCCGCCAACGCCATCCGAAACTGCCGCAAGTGGCGTGCTTTGACACGGCCTTTCACCAAACCATGCCGCGCGTCGCCAAGCTGCTGCCGATTCCGCGACGCTTCGACGCCAAAGGAATTCAGCGTTACGGTTTTCACGGATTGTCCTACGCCTACCTGATGGAAGAACTCACGCGCCTGGGCGACCCGTCGGCAAAAAAAGGCCGCGTCATCCTCGCGCATCTTGGCAACGGCGCGAGTCTGGCAGCCGTGCGCGACGGTAAAAGCATGGACACAAGCATGGGTTTCACGCCGACGGCGGGATTGGTGATGAGCACTCGTTCCGGCGATTTGGACCCCGGTCTCGCGCCATATTTCGCGCGCACGGAAAAAATGACCACGCAACAATTTTACAAAATGGTGAATCACGAGTCTGGACTGCTCGGAGTTTCGGAGATCAGCTCTGATATGCGCGATTTGCTCGACCATGAAAAAGCGGATGTGCGGGCGGCGGAAGCGGTGGCGCTCTTTTGTTATCAGGCGAAAAAGTGGATTGGCTCCTATGTCGCCGCACTCGGTGGATTGGACACGCTCGTCTTCGCCGGCGGCATCGGCGAAAACGCGCCTGTCGTCCGAGCGCGCATCTGCGAGGGCTTGAAATTTCTTGGCATCGAATTGGATAAGCCACGCAACGCGAAGACTGCGGCGGTGATTTCCAAGAATTCCAGCCACGTCACGGTTCGTGTCATTCGCACGGACGAAGAACTGATGATTGCGCGCTCAGTTTTACGCGCTTGTCCGGGTGACACATTTACCAAGACCACTTTGCGGTAGGGTTACACCCCATAGCGAAGCCGTCCCCGCCGCCGCAATTTATTATTGGCATCCGTGCTGATCGCGGTGCAACTGATTTTCCAAACACGCTGTCGGCCAAACGCCAGCAACGAACAATAACGAAACGCAAAAAACGAAAGAATTATTATGTTAAGCAAAGCAAAAACACTGGAAGGTTACAAGCTGGACAGCCTCGACGGAGAAATCGGAAAGGTCAAAGAATTTTACTTCGACGACCGCCACTGGACCATCCGCTATCTGGTTGCAGAAACCGGAACATGGCTCGCGGATCGGCAGGTGCTGATCTCCCCGTATGCACTGTCCGCCGTGGACAAAGAGGCAAAAAACATCGCCGTTGATTTGACCAAAAGGCAAATCGAGGCCAGTCCCTCCCTGGACAGTGACAAGCCCGTTTCCCGCCAATTTGAACAAGCCTACTACGGCCATTATTTATACCCGATGTATTGGGGCGGCCCCTACAGTTGGGGGCCTTATCCCTACCCGATGCGCGACCGTGAACAGTGGAAAAAATCCACCCAGCCTGAAAAAGCATGGGATCACCATTTGCGCAGCACTTATGGCGTGAGAGGCCATCACATTCAAGCCTTAGACGGAGAGATTGGCCATGTTGAAGATTTCATCATTGACGACGAGACATGGGCGATTCGTTACCTCGTCGTTGACACCCACAACTGGTGGCCGGGCAAAAAAGTCCTGGTGTCACCGCAATGGATTGAGCGCGTCAGTTGGGGCGAACGGAAGGTTTTCGTCAATCTTGATCGCGAAACCATCAAGGAATCACCGGAATATACGGACGTGGCTCTGGTGACGAGAGATTATGAGATAGCACTGCATGGCCACTATAACCGCAAAGGATATTGGATTGACGAACTGGCGGCCGTGTAGTTTTCCGATTCACACGCCGTCTCCGCTCGCGATCTGGATTGGACAATGGCGGGCGGTTTTAGAACGACGAAACCAATTTTATGATGAATCAAACGAACGGATGGATGAATGGATGGGCGGGCGGCGGGATGTGGCTTTGGGTAGTGATCGGCGTAGCAGTGGTGGTTCTGCTGGTCGTTGTGATTGGCAAGCTGTCAAAGAAATGATCATGGGTTATGCAAAATATGAAAACCAAAACTCTCACACCGGAATTGCTCAACAGGATGGATGCCTATTGGCGCGCCGCCAACTATCTGTCGGTCGGCCAGATTTACCTCTACGACAATCCGCTGCTGAAGCGTCCGCTGAAACTTTCGGACGTGAAGCCGTTGGTGGTCGGGCATTGGGGCACGACGCCGGGACAGAATTTTATTTATGTGCATCTGAACCGGGTCATCAAAAAGTATGACCTGGACATGTTCTACGTCGCCGGTCCCGGTCACGGCGGCCCGGCGATTGTGGGCAACGTCTATCTCGAAGGCACCTGGAGCGAAGTTTATCCGAACGTCACGCAGGACGAAGCCGGGCTGAAAAAACTATTCACGCAATTCTCGTTTCCTGGTGGAATTTCCAGCCACGTCGCCCCGACCACGCCGGGTTCGATTCATGAAGGCGGCGAACTGGGCTATTCATTATCGCATGCTTTCGGGGCGGCGTTTGACAATCCGGATTTGATTGTCGCCTGCGTCGTCGGCGACGGCGAAGCAGAGACCGGCCCGCTGGCGACCGCCTGGCAGTCCAACAAATTTCTTGACCCGATCACCGACGGAGCGGTGCTCCCAATCTTGCATCTCAACGGCTACAAGATTTCCAACCCGACGGTCTTGGCGCGCATTGAGCCGGATGAGTTGGAACAGTTTTTCCGTGGCTGCGGCTGGACGCCTTACTTTGTGGAAGGCGACGAGCCGGAAAAAATGCACGAACTCATGGCCACGACCTTGGAAAAGGCCATCGAGGACATTCGGCAAATCCAAACCAATGCGCGGGACAAAAAAGACACCACGCGTCCGCGTTGGCCGATGATTGTCCTCAAGTCGCCGAAAGGCTGGACCGGCCCGAAAGAAGTGGATGGCCTGAAAGTGGAAGGCACGTTTCGCGCGCATCAGGTGCCGCTCTTGGTGGATGCCGAACATCCCCAGCACGTCAAGCTACTTGAAAAGTGGATGAAAAGTTACAAGGCTGAAGAATTGTTCGATAAAAATGGCCGGCTCAATTCCGACTTGGCCGAACTTGCGCCGAAAGGCAACCGGCGGATGGGTGCCAATCCGCACACCAACGGCGGCATTCTGCTGCACGATTTGCGGATGCCGGACTTCCACGACCACGCGGTCAATGTGCCTTCGCCCGGTGCTGTGGACGGCCAAGATACAATGGTGCTTGGAAATTTTCTGCGCGACGTGGCCAAGTTGAATCAAAATAATTTCCGCGTCTTCGGTCCCGATGAGACGCTCTCGAATCTGCTGGGCGCGGTCTTTGAAGTTACCAACCGTCAGTGGGACGCGCGTGAAGTGAAGAATGATGAATTCCTCGCGCCTGCCGGACGCGTGCTGGACTCAATGTTGAGCGAGCATCAGTGCGAAGGTTGGCTGGAAGGTTATCTGCTCACTGGTCGGCACGGGCTGTTCAACAGCTATGAAGCCTTCATTCGCATCGTGGATTCGATGTTCAGCCAGCACGCCAAGTGGTTGAAGGTGACGTTGGAACTTCCGTGGCGGCGGAAAATCGCATCCCTGAATTATCTGCTCGCCTCGCACGTCTGGCAGCAGGATCACAACGGCTTCACGCACCAGGATCCGGGCTTCATGGATCACGTCATCAACAAGAAGGCCGACATTGTGCGCGTTTATTTGCCGCCGGATGCGAACTGCCTGCTGTCCGTGTTTGATCATTGCCTCCGCAGCCGGCATTACGTCAACGTCGTCGTGGCCGGCAAACACGCGCTCCCGCAATGGCTGACGATGGACGCCGCCGTGGTGCATTGCACTGAAGGCATCGGCATCTGGCAATGGGCCAGCAACGACCAAGGTTCCGAGCCGGACGTGGTGATGGCCTGCTGCGGCGACACGCCCACGCTGGAGATTCTGGCTGCCGTTTCCATTCTGCGCGAGCATCTGCCTGACCTAAAAATCCGGGTGATCAATGTCGTTGACCTCATGAAGTTGCAATCTGCGAGCGAACACCCGCACGGATTGAGTGAAGCGGATTACGATTCACTCTTCACCAAAGACAAGCACATCGTTTTTGGATTCCATGGCTACCCTTGGCTGGTCCACCGACTGACCTACCGCCGCACCAACCGCAACCTCCACGTCCGGGGCTACAAAGAGGAGGGAACAATCACGACTGCTTTTGACATACGGGTGCAGAATGACCTGGATCGCTTTCATCTGGTCCAAGACGTGGTGGATCGGGTGCCGAATTTAGGTTCCAAGGGTGCCTACCTGAAGCAGCAGATGCGGGACAAACTCATAGAGCACAAGCATTACATTGATAAACACGGCCAGGATTTGCCAGAGATTCGGAATTGGAAGTGGGGCCAGAGTAATAAAACAAACCCGCTGGCAGCAAAGGCACGTGTCCCGGAACTAAAGTTGCAGCGGATTAGCGCGAGCAAAAATGGAAAACATAATAACGCGAAACGAACCAAAGGAATCCAACATGCCCATTCAACTCAATGAGGAAAACGGCGG
This sequence comes from Acidobacteriaceae bacterium, assembly GCA_049692235.1. Classification (GTDB taxonomy): domain Bacteria; phylum Acidobacteriota; class Terriglobia; order Terriglobales; family Acidobacteriaceae; genus JAKAAZ01. The sequence goes on from JBAVOQ010000038.1 coordinate 8,715, forward strand.
GAAGATTCTCGCCGTTCATGTCAGCGGGAAGCTGGTAAAAGCAGATTACGAGCACTTTGTTCCCGAGTTCGAGCGACTCGTCCGGCTGCACGGAAAGCTGAGTGTGCTGTTCGATATGACCGGCCTTCACGGCTGGACAGCCGGCGCGATGTGGGAGGACACGAAGTTTGCGACGCATCATTTCAGCGACATTGACCGGCTGGCGGTGGTCGGAGAGAAGAAATGGCAGGAAGGGATGGCGACATTTTGCAAACCGTTCACGAAAGCAACGGTCAAATACTTCGATCACGCCGATGCCGCCGGGGCGCGGAAGTGGTTGGACGAATCTGTAGCAACAGGAAACAAAACAGGAGGACGACACATGCTTAAACACCAACTGCTTTTGACGGAAGGGATACTCATTCTCGAACCCGACGCGCCGCTCGAAGCAGCCGACTTCGAGGGCCTGGTTCGCGAGATTGATCCATATATCGCGGAACATGGAAAACTATCGGGCTTGATGATTCACGCCAAAGCATTTCCCGGCTGGGCGAATCTCGAAGCTTTTCTCGCTCACATGCAATTCATCAAAAGCCATCACCAAAAAATTGTCCGACTGGCGATGGTCACAGACAGCAAACTTTTGGGGGAATTGCCCAAGATCGCCGCCCATCTTGTGGATGTGCAGGTCAAACACTTTTCGGAATCACAGCACGCGGACGCGCTGCGCTGGCTCAAGGAGGGAACTCCGGTTAGTCCCTAATCCGCACTAAAGATATGAATGAACTAAAGCACGATCACAAATCGCACGGAGATCCAAATGGCGGCCCGATTAACCAAGGCCATCCGCCTTATTGGAGACGCGCACATCGGGACTGGCGCATTTGGTTCTGCGTAATTTTGATGCTGGCCGCCATGGCGGTTTATTTGATGACCGGCGATTTGCGTTGGCCATTTCATGGCCATCCACAGCCAATGGTGCCAATCGCTGGTTGAAAATATTGGGTGAGCCGCCAATTACCTACATGAACACGCAACTGTTAATAGATACTGCCAGCAAGCTTGTTGCCGACGACAAAGGTTTGCTGGCGATGGATGAAAGCAATCCAACCTGCAACAAGCGATTTGCAAAGCTCAACATTCCGCAAACGGTGGAGGCTCGGCGAGCGTATCGGGAGTTGATTGTGACCACGCCCGGTCTCGGCGAGTGTATCAGTGGCGCGATTCTTTACGACGAAACAATTCGACAGCAGAAGAAGGACGGCACTCCGTTTCTCAAAGTCCTAACCGATGCGGGCATCATTCCCGGCATTAAAGTGGATACCGGAGCCAAGGACCTGGCCGCTCATCCCGGCGAAAAAATCACCGAAGGTCTGGACGGGTTACGTGACCGCCTAAAGGAATATTTTCAAATGGGCGCGCGTTTTGCCAAGTGGCGGGCGGTGATTGCCATCGGTGATGGCATTCCGAGCCGCAGTTGCATAGAGGCCAACGCGCACGCGCTGGCCCGCTACGCCGCGTTGTGCCAGGAAGCCGGACTGGTTCCGATTGTCGAGCCGGAGGTGCTCATGGACGGCAGGCACACTTTGGAGCGATGCCGTGAAGTGACGGAAGAAGTCCTGCGAACCGTTTTCGTCCAACTGAATTCCCAGCGCGTGCTGCTGGAAGGCATGATTTTGAAACCCAACATGGTGCTGCCGGGATTGACCTGCCCCACGCAAGCATCCGTGGACGAGGTGGCCAACATCACAGTGAAAAGTCTTTGGCGAACTGTCCCAGCCGCCGTTCCGGGGATTGCGTTCCTGTCAGGCGGCCAATCTGCCGAACTCGCTTCGGCCCGTTTGAATACCATGAATCTTCGATTCAAGTCGAAATTGCCTTGGGCGCTGGCGTTTTCGTTTGCCCGCGCCATCCAGCAACCGGCTTTGGAAATCTGGCAAGGCCAAGAGGAGAACGTGAAAGCGGCGCAACAAGCTTTGCTTCACCGTGCCCGATGCAACCGCGCCGCGCGCCGGGGTGAATACACTGCTGCGATGGAAAGAACATGAGCATGACAGAAAGAAGACATGCCAAGGATGAAATATCTCTGTATCCGCTTCGATTTGAACCGATCTATCAGTATCGGCTTTGGGGTGGTCGGCGTTTGGCTAATCTACTCTCTGCTCCGCTGCCCGGCGATGGACCCATCGGCGAAGCGTGGCTATTGAGCGACCGCGAGGATCATCCGAGCCGCGTCGCCCATGGACCACTCAAGGGACGGAGCATTGGACAATTGCTTCATCAGTGGCCGGAGCAGATGCTCGGAAAACTGGCTGGCCGTTTCTACCGGTTCCCGCTCCTGCTTAAATTTCTCGACGTGCGCGACACACTTTCGGTCCAGGTGCATCCATCGGATCAGCAAACCAAGTATATCCCGGCAGGCGAGACCGGGAAGACCGAAGCCTGGGTGGTGCTGGAGGCGGGAGCAAAAAGCCGCATTTACGCCGGTCTCAAGCCTGTCGCCACGACAGACACTCTGCGGCAGGCGCTCGCAAACGGAGCGGTGGCGGAACAACTCGCATCGTTCACTCCGAAGACCGGCGACGGAATTTTCATTCCGGCCGGAACCGTTCATTCGTTGAGTGATGTGGTGGTCTTTGAAGTGCAGGAAAACAGCGACGTGACGTTTCGTCTTTACGACTGGAACCATATTGATGCCAAGACCGGCCAGCCCCGGCCTCTGCAAGTTGATCAGGCGATGGCCTGTATTGATTTTGCGCAAGGTGCCATCGGTCCAGTGGTGCCAATGGTGGATGAGGTAAAGCCGGTGTTGCGGGAGCGGCTCTTTGATTGTGAACATTTCGGGTTGTGGCGGTTCGGCGCAGAATCGCCATTTGGAGTCGGTGCCGAAAGAACCGCGCGAGTGCTGGTGTGTCTCGCCGGCGACGGTCAGGTGGAGCACGATGGTGCCAATTACGCCATCGGCAAGGGGGATGTGCTGCTCTTGCCGGCCGTGGTCGGAGCATGTTTGTGCCGACCAAATGGTGCCATCAGCTTGTTGGAAATATCACTACCGGAAGGCACCTGACCATGAAAAAACTCATAGTTTTCGATCTGGATGGCACGCTGGCCGAAAGCAAAGCATCGCTTGATGCCGAGATGGCCAAACTGCTCACCGCTCTGCTGGGAATTGTGAAAGTGGCGGTGATTTCCGGCGGCGATTGGCCGCAGTTTGAAAAACAAGTGCTCTCCAATCTTCCCCATGACGAACGCCTGAAGAACCTGTCTCTCCTTCCCACCTGTGGAACTAAGTTCTACCAATACGCAGGGGATTGGAAAAAGATTTACTCGGAAGATTTCACTGCGGACGAAAAAAAGAAAATCATCAGTTCGCTAAAGCAGGCACTCGAAGCAGCGGGTTTCAAAGTCGAAAAGGTTTGGGGAGAAACCATTGAAGACCGGGGAAGCCAGATTACGTTTTCTGCCTTGGGACAGCAGGCACCCATCGAAGAAAAGAAAAAATGGGACGCTGACTTCGCCAAGCGAAAGAAGATCAAGGCGCTCCTCGATAAACTGATCCCCGAGTTTTCCGTGCGGCTGGGAGGCACGACCTCCGTTGACGTCACCAAGCCGGGCATTGATAAAGCCTACGGGATACGAAAACTCCGGGACATCCTTGGCATTGCCATTGATGAAATGATTTTTATCGGCGATGCGTTGTTTCCCGGCGGAAACGACTATCCGGCCGAACAAGCCGGTGTCGTGTCCATCCGCGTCCGCGACCCCAATGAATCGAAACGGGTGATTGAAGCCATCGTCGCTTGTCTGGGTGGCGTTCAAACTACAAAACCTCGCGAGGAGAAGACCGGATGAGCGGCTTTCAATTACAACGCCTGGGAATGTTGATGGAGCCGGAGCCGGGCAATCCGCAGGAGATTGAAGGCGTCCTGAATCCGGCGGCCACTCGCGGCCCTGATGGCAAGCTTTACCTATTTCCACGGCTCGTCGCCAAGAACAACTATTCACGCATCGGCATCGCCCGCGTAAAATTCAACGAAGCCGGCGACCCGTCCGGAGTCGAACGTCTCGGCGTTGCGCTGGAGCCGGAAGTTGATTATGAGCGGCGGTCTGACGGTAGCGGTGGCTGCGAGGATGCCCGCGTCACCTTTGTCGAGCCGCTTGAGCATTACGTCATGACTTATACGGCGCTTTCACCGAACGGACCGCGAATTGCCTTGGCGATGTCGGAGGATTTGTTCCATTGGGAACGGATCGGGCTGGCGTCCTTTGAACCCTTTCAAGGCATTGATTTCGTCCACGTGGACAACAAGGACGCCAGCATCTTCCCTGTCGCCATTCCCAATCACGCCGGGAAAATGCAACTGGCTCTTCTCCACCGTCCGCTTTTTCCCGGCACCCGCCCCGAGGAAACCGCCTGCCAAGGCGAGTCCCGGATTGTGGATCGCGAACATGAAAGCATCTGGATTTCCTATTGTCCAATGCCGTCCGCAGGCATGGCGCCGCATCGTCCCGGCCTGTTCAACTCGCATCATCGGCTGGCAACTCCGGTTTCACCCTGGGAAAAATTAAAAATTGGCGGTGGCACTCCGCCCATTCTAACTAAACACGGCTGGCTGATCCTTTACCACGGCGTGAGCAAAATGGCGGAACTGGGTAACGACGGACGCCAACTATGCTATTCGGCCGGGGTGATGGTGCTCTCGAAGGAGCATCCGCGCACGATTCGCTATCGTTCGGCGGAGCCGGTGTTGACGCCGGAGTTGCCGCAAGAACGCCACGGAACAATCGCCAACGTCGTTTTTCCCACCGGCATTGACCGGCGCGATGATCTCGGCACCCCCGACCGCTTCGACGTTTATTACGGGATGGCGGACAATCGGATTGGCGTGGCACGCCTTGACCTGCCGGAACATCTACCACCAGGAGCCGCCGCCGACTTGCCGGAAGCAACGCGTAACACGCCCGCTCTCGAAAATTTAAGACCATGAAAGGACGCACATCATGAAAACCAATGCCGACCAACCCAAGGCTCCCGAACCAAAACCGAGTGTATCCGCAGAATCGAAGCCCAACGCTACCGATGCCAAGATTGACGCGAAGCCCACAGCACCCGCATCCAAACCGGGCGCGAAGCCTGATGCCAAGGCCGAGGCCAAATCTGCTCCGCAAGATGATTTGAAAACCCTGCCGCTGGCGGAGGTGGAGAAAAAATTGGAATCGTCGCCGGACGGTCTCACGCAGGCCGAGGCGCAGAAACGGCTCACGCAATACGGGCCAAATGAACTTGTCGAGAAGAAGACAAACCTCCTGCTGAAATTCCTCGGCTACTTTTGGGGGCCGATTCCGTGGATGATTGAAATCGCGGTGATTTTGTCGGGCGTGGTCCGGCACTGGCCGGACTTTTTCATCATCCTTCTGTTGTTGGTGACCAATGCGGTGGTCGCCTTCTGGGAAGAACGTCAGGCGGGCAACGAAATTGCCGCCCTGAAAGCCAAGCTCGCGGTCAAGGCGCGCGTGATACGCGACGGCAAATGGATCAACCCAGCGGCTCGCGAGCTGGTGCCGGGCGATGTCATTCGCCTGCGGTTGGGCGACGTGGTGCCGGCGGACGCGCGCTTGCTGGCGGGCGACGAGGTGTCGGTGGATCAATCCGCGCTGACGGGAGAATCGTTGCCTGCAACACGCAAATCCGGGGATGCCGTGTTTTCGGGTTCGATCATCCGGCGCGGCGAGATCGGCGCGATGGTGTATGCGACGGGGGCAAAAACTTATTTTGGCAAGACGGCGCAACTGGTGCAGGAAGCACTCACGGTCAGTCATTTTCAGAAAGCGGTTTTGAAGATTGGCAATTATCTGATCATTCTCGCGGTGGCGCTGGTGGCAGTGATCATCGGTTTCGCGATTTATCGGGGTGACGCAATCCTCACGACATTGCAGTTCGCCCTGGTGCTGACAGTGGCGGCGATTCCCGTGGCGATGCCAACGGTTTTGTCGGTGACGATGGCGGTCGGTGCGCGCTTGCTCGCCAAGAAACAGGCGATTGTGAGCCGGTTGGTAGCCATCGAGGAACTGGCTGGCGTTGATGTGCTGTGCGCCGACAAAACCGGCACGTTGACGCAGAACAAGCTGACCTTGGGTGATCCGTTCAGCGTAAATAATATTCCCGCCGAACAAATCATCCTGTCTGCCGCGCTGGCATCGCGCGCCGAGAACAACGACACGATTGATCTGGCTGTTTTGGGCGGCCTGAAAAATAAAGACGCGCTGAAAGAATATCAGGTTGTCCATTTCCTGCCGTTTGATCCGGTGCACAAACGCACCGAGGCGACGGTCAAAGGCAAAGACGGAAAGACGTTCAAAGTGACGAAGGGCGCACCACAAGTGGTTCTGGCTTTGTCGGCCAATGTTGGTGAGGTCAAAGCGGCGGCGGAAAAAGCGGTCAATGATTTTGCCGCGCGCGGTTTTCGTTCATTGGGTGTGGCGCGGGCCGATGGTGACGGACAATGGCAATTTCTCGGCGTGTTGCCCATGTTCGATCCGCCGCGCGAAGATGCAAAGGCCACGATTGCGACCGCGCTGACAATGGGCGTCAAGATCAAGATGGTGACAGGTGATGCACTGGCGATTGCCAAGGAGACGGCGAAGACTTTGGGAATGGGCACAAATATCCTCGATGCCAAAACGCTAGGCGACTCAAAAAAACAAGAGTCAGCGGAGGTGATTGAGTCCATCGAGAAAGCGGACGGTTTTGCCGAGGTGTTTCCCGAACATAAATTTCACATCGTGGATGTTCTGCAAAAACGCAACCACATCGTCGGCATGACGGGCGACGGGGTGAATGACGCTCCCGCGCTGAAGAAAGCCGACTGCGGCATCGCCGTTTCGAGCGCGACGGATGCGGCGCGCGCTGCGGCGGCCATTGTGCTGCTCACACCCGGCCTGTCGGTGATTATTGACGCCATCAAGGAGAGCCGGCGGATTTTCCAGCGGATGAACAGTTACGCCATTTACCGCATCTCCGAAACGTTGCGCGTGCTGTTGTTCATGACGCTGGCGATTCTGGTTTTCAATTTTTATCCCCTGACGGCGGTGATGATTGTGATGCTCGCGCTGCTCAACGACGGTGCGATTTTGTCCATCGCTTATGACAATGTTCACTACAAAGATAAGCCTGAATCGTGGAATATGCGCATGGTGCTTGGCGTGTCCACGGTGCTTGGCGTCATCGGAGTCGTTTCCGCCTTCGGGTTATTTTATCTCGGCGAGCGCGTTTTTCACCTCGACCGCCCGCACATTCAAACGCTGATGTATTTGAAACTGTCCGTGGCAGGACATCTGACGATTTTTCTCACGCGCACGCGCGGGGCATTCTGGTCAATCCGTCCGGCAAAGATTTTGATGATCGCGGTGTTCGGCACCCAAGCCGTGGCGACCTTGATCGCGGTTTATGGATTGTTTATGACGCCGCTGGGCTGGGGTTGGGCCGGGTTCGTGTGGGGTTATGCGTTGTTGTGGTTCCTCGTGAACGACCGCATCAAACTGCTCGCGTATCGGATTTTTGATCCGGTCAAAGCCAATGCTCAAACGGAATTGAAAGCAGAGCCGCAGGCAGACGCCAAAGTCGAAACGAAAGCTGATTCCAAGGCCGTGGCTAAACCTGAAGAAAAAGTTGCACCGGCACCGGAAGCTTCTACTGAAACGAAGCCTAAAACCGAACCTGACGTGAACTCCACACCTGAAACCAAAGCCAAGACGGCGACCGATTTGACACCACAGATCGCGGCACGGGCCTATGAAATTTACGAGCACCAGGGTCATCGGGACGGTCAGTCGGCGCAGAACTGGAACAAGGCCGAACAGGAGATTCGCGAAACTCAAGCCAAGGCTGAACCAAAGGCTGAAACCAAACCAGCGGCTAAAGCGGGTTCGCAGCCGGAAGTTAAAGCTGAACTTAAACCTGACACCAATTCAAAACCGGACACCAAGGTTGAGCCGACGCCAGCCGCGAAAGTCGAGCCTAAACCTGAAACCAAATCTGCCGAACCTCAACCCGAAGCCAAAGCCGCGTCGCCGTCCGAAGTCAAAGCAGAGCCGAAAGCAGACATTAAAACTGACGCCAAACCAGCCGACAAAGTTGAGCCAAAATCTGATGCCAAAGCGGAAACCAAACCTGAAATGAATGGGAAGCCAGCGGTCGAGGTGTCACCGCAGCTTGTCAAAAAAGTCCATGAGTTTTACGAGCAACTAGGTCGCGAGGATGTTCGCGCCGTTGAGGAATCGGATCAGGCGAAGCAAAAGACTCCAGAAGTGGAAACCAAAAAATAAGCCGGCGCGAACCATGTAGCTGGTATGCCAAATAGAATAAAGATGAAAATCAATTCAAAGGACTACCGGGTGCGACCCGGAGCCAAGGTCAACCTCAAAAAGTGGCCGACGAAGGTGAAGCCCTTTTGCAAGTCGAAGAAACGGTATCAAAAACTCTTGGAAACTCACGTTGAGGCATTGAGCACACTACAACAACTTCACTACGCCTCCAACCGCTATGCGTTGTTGTTAATTTTTCAGGGGATGGATGCTGCCGGCAAGGACGGTGCCATCCGGCACGTCATGTCCGGGGTCAATCCGCAAGGTTGCGAGGTTTTCAGTTTCAAACAACCGACCGCCGATGAGTTGGAACATGATTTTCTCTGGCGCACAAACCGCCATCTGCCGGAACGCGGGCGCATCGGCATCTTCAATCGTTCCTATTATGATGAGGTGCTGGTCGTCCGCGTGCATCCAGAGATGCTCCGTAGTCAGGGACTTTCGGAAGAATTGCGCGACGAAAAGACCATCTGGAAGGAACGGTATCTTTCCATCGTGGATTTGGAAAATCATCTTCACCGCAACGGCACCAAGGTCATCAAATTTTTCCTGCATCTGTCGAAAGACGAACAACGAAAACGATTCCTCGAACGCATTGATGAGCCGGACAAGAACTGGAAATTCAGTCTCGCTGACATTCACGAGCGAAAATACTGGAAACATTATATGAAGGCCTATGAAGATTGCTTGGCCGCAACCAGCACCCAGCACGCGCCTTGGTTCATCGTTCCCGCCGATGATAAAGAAAATACCCGGCTGATTGTTTCCCGCATTGTTCTTGATACGCTTGATGAATTTAAGATGGCGTATCCCAAGACCACTATGAAACGTCGGCGTGAATTGAAATCCATCCGCAAAGAACTTTGAAGGCAAAACCATGGGTGTCCCTCAAATAATTTTTGAGGATTGATACATGGTGGAAAAATGTCCCCCGATTTCTCGGAAACCGAGATCGGTTAGCTGTAAAAATAACCAAGACTCCTCAAGCTCTGGTGGTTGGGGTTGCCGATGACGATGTGGTCGAGAACTTCGATTTTGAGAAGTTGACCGGCTCGAATGAGGTCACGGGTAATTTTAATGTCCGCTTCCGACGGAGTTGATTCACCGCTCGGATGATTGTGCGCGATGATGATAGCGGATGCGCTTGCCATTATTGCTAAACGAAATACTTCACGGGGATGGCAGAGAATTGTATCCATCGTCCCAATGGACACCAAATAGTGCCCTTTGATGCGCCGACGTGTGTTGAGTATAAAAACCACCAAACATTCACATTCAGAATTGAAGTAAGGATGACTGGCGATATGCGCATTCCAATAGGCGGCTGCCTGCTCCGGTGTTTCACAATGTTGCATGGTTTCGGGTGTGGGACATTCCCGTAATGAAACGATTTTCCATTCCTGCGGTTGAGCCGGGAATTTTACCGGCTTGACGAGTTGGTTGACGGGTTGCGGAGCGGTTGCGGGGCATCCAGTGGCGATGAGGTTTTCGTTTGTGTTCATGTTTTGCGTTTTGTTCTGAAGGAGCGGGACTGCTCTCTTCACCCGCCCCGAGAGAGCAGGACCGCTCCTGACAAAACGCACCCGTCCGTGTCTGCGCCACTGACAGCGGAGCAACAGCAACACAGTGACAGCGGGTGAAAAGATGTTTCGCCCGTTGGCACGAAGTTGCGCGAAGCCCCCCAACGGCGCAGACACGGACGGGATGAACACAGATGAAGTTCTCGTCAACGGATGACGGCAGAATCAGCTATCAACCGGTGTCGGATTTCTATTCACGGGATCGCGAAAACGAGTCTCAGCAAAATTGCCAGCAACCCAAAAAATTAGTGCCAGTGGAAGTGCCAGTGATTCCCCGTGAAACCGTCATCATTTTGGCTCAATTTCCAAAGAAGCCTAAAACTTGCAGCCGGTGGTTGAGAACCCACCCCACCACCGCGAAATGCGACCAAAAAACGATCAAAAAAGTGCCAGTGAAAGTGCCAGTGAACGGGTAATAAATGAGTATTTGGTTAGTAGCTCATGGTTTTTTTCTGCGTTATGTCGGTGACTTGACACGCAGATAAAAATGCCCGACTCTACTGGCGTTCGTTAGTTATGAGGCTGTTCGCCTCTGGTAGTGAGGTGGTGGTCGCGGAGTAATGGAAATTGAAAAAACTTCCAAAAGTCGTCCGAATCCCACCCCTTCCGCCAGTTCTGGTTCTGTTTTAGAACCAAATTTGCCGGGAAATTTAAATTGGCCGTCGCGTTCAATGATTGAATCAAACAGGGAAAAATCCAAACTGATGCACCACCCAAA
>JBAVOQ010000039.1:0-61516 GCA_049692235.1 Acidobacteriaceae bacterium
GACTTCCATCCCCACGACTATGCGCCTCCAGCAGCTTCCGCCGCAGATCGTCCGAATATGCTCTCCCCATCCTCGTTGTTATGTCGCGGGAACTTCGCCTGAATCAATATACACCCAACAGTGAAATGCTCTAGAAGCGTCTTCGTCGTCATTCCCGGAACTGGGACGGATGCGGCATCTTTCACCGCTACCCATTGAGGACGGGTCTTAGTTTGCCTGCAGCGCGACGGCGATACGGGCTCCATGGTCGAGCTTGATATCTCCGTGGCTGGACGTCAGGGTACCTGCAGCCAGCGCAACATTCTTCAAGCTGCTGCCCGTGGCCACGGTTTCACCGGCACTTGCAGAGTTGTCAATACCCTGACCTGTTTCCCCGGCCGTCATCACTTGGCTTTTGGTGGAACCGGTGGGCAGGTTCGCAGCGTCAGGTCCAGCATCGGACAACGACGGTTTGGGGGCAACGCCTGCCAGCACTCCGTGAATGGCCAAGGGAGAGGCTTTCTTGCTGGGCGTTACCTGATCGAAGGAAATCGTCACCGAAGCCGTACCTCCGCCGGACGACTTCGATTGCACCGCCGTGACTTTTCCGTTGAGAACTGCGCCCCTGGGGATGGCCGTGCCGTTCGCAAGCGAGGCTTCCGCTAGGGTCTTGGCGGTGACCACCTCGCCGACGGTGGCGTTTTTTGTGTCGAGCTTGCTGGTAATCTCCGCCGAAAGCGGGCTGTCTGCGGTTGGATACGCGGAATTGCCTGCTTGCAGTGCAAACGATGGAGCGGCGGCAACGCTTGCGGCAATTACAGTGGGTGCGATCAAGGCCAAGATTCCAAATCTTCTCATGCGATTCCCTCTGAGCTTCATTCTCTCTTTGAAATGACCCCAACTTTCTACTTGAGTATCCGGCACATCATCATCGCTGTCAAAGAGGTTTTTTGCGTTTCGACGCGGCTTTGCGCGGTTTCGGCCTCGAAACGATTTTCGCGGCGGTCCTGGTTGCTTTACCCTGGGCAGGCTTCGCTCGGCTCGCTTTGCTGCTCTTTTTAGCGGCAACTTTTTTTACCGAAGTTTTCTTGACAGCTTTCTTCGCAACGACTTTTTTCGCTGACGCTTTCTTCGTCACCCCTTTCCGGGCAGCCTGCTTCTTGCGGACGGCCGACACGCGCTTGGTCAACGACGCCTTCAGCTCTTCCAGGTCAAGGGTGGTTGCAGTCTTGCGCAGCCGCTCAATGTGATAGAAGTCTCGCTTCTCTTCGGAGAAGATGTGGACAACAAAGTCAACATAATCGAGCAGAATCCATTCTCCCTGGCGATAGCCTTCGACGGAGTTGGGGCGAGTGTTGAAGTCGCGCTCGATCCGCTCCTCGATTGCGGTGGCAATGGCCTGGTTCTGGCGGTCGTTGGTGCCGCTGCAGATCAGGAAATAATCTGTGAAGCCGGAGTCCGCGGGGTCCAGTTCCATGATGCGAATCTGCTCGGCTTTCTTGTCTTCACAGGCGGAGGCGGAGGCCGCAACCATGCGGCGGATTTCAGTTTTCGTCATGCGATCGTGCGATCTCCCAGGTGCGCGTTGAATTGTGTCCGCCCTCTCATCCTAGTCCGTTGCGAACAGGTGTGCCAAGAAGCAGAATCGATCATTGTGAGGGGGGATGCGGGGCTGAAGCGACGTTGCCGACGCTGTCAACGCAACATGGCGGACGAAGGATCCGTGGACGAGCGATAGATTTCTGTCTTGGCAATATAGTTCCACACTGGCGCAGGCAGCAGTTCTGGATCCGGCTGCCCTTGATCCAGCGCGGCGCGCAGCTCCGTCGCCGAGATATCTACCTGCAAGTCGGGAAGAAACCAGACGCAGGTAGGAGCGGAGTCGGTGTGATGCAGCGTCAGCTCGCAGGTGGGAAGAGCGCCGGAAACATCGTTCGCGACCGCACTGTCGCTTGAACCACGTTCGACCTTTATTTCGGCAGGCAGCGCAGCTTCCGAGCCAATCAACGAAAAACCTGGCCGAGCGGCGACAATCCAATCTGAGAGCGCGAGCAGGCGAGAGGCCTGAAACCAGTGGCCAATGTCCAGCCAGCTGTCGGCTCCCAGCAGCGTAAACAGCTCCGTCGGCTCTGCTTCCATCGCCAGCGTCCGGCGCAGCTGACTCAAGGTTTCTACCGTATAGCTGGGGCGAGTTGTGTCTGTCGCGTCGCGATGCGGAGCGTCCAGCAGAGATGGAACGAAGCGTGGATCAGCTTGAGTGGCGAGCGCCGTCATCGTGTAGCGATGCAGAAAGTCCGTTGCCGGAATTTTGCCTTTGAAGGGCTGGTGGCCCGCTGGAGCAAACAGCACCTGGTCGAGCGCAAACAGGTCCGCAGCTGCGGTGGCGATGGCAAGATGTCCCCGGTGAGGGGGATCGAAGCTGCCGCCAAAAAAAGCGATGCGCCTCATGCGGTTCCTTTCAATAGCATCGAATCCCATCAGTCGTGATGAAACTTCGGAAGGATGGACACCCAGGCACCCCGGACAACAACCCAGATTCTTGTCTCGCCCAGATTCTCTATCCCCGGTCGGTCGCTGCGGCGCCCTGGGGGGCACCCGGTATTCTCTGGATTCTTCGCTTGGCTAGTGAGATGAGGCAAACTCTACAGAAATGCTTCAGCCGGCTTCGGGCAGCGGGACGCGAAGAGCTCGAACCTTCTCCGCCAGGGCATATTTCAGCGCGTCGATTCCTTCTCCGGTGACCGCGGAAATGGCGTAGAAGGGAAGCTTTTTGCGCTTCGCCATCGATTGCAGCTTCTTCAGCTTGTCTGGGTTGGCCACGTCGCATTTGCTGGCGACCACGACGCGCGGCTTCTCTTCCAGACCGTGGCCGAAGTTTTTCAGCTCGGCTTCGATGACGTTGTAATCTTCTACCGGATCGGGACGGCCGCTGCCATCGGACACGTCGACAACATGGGCCAGCAGGCGGGTGCGTTCAATGTGGCGCAGAAATTGCGCACCCAGCCCTGCGCCGAGATGTGCCCCCGCAATCAGGCCGGGGATATCGGCAACGACAAAACTTTCTTCATTCGGCCACTCGCCCACGGTCACGACACCCAGATTGGGCTCGAGAGTTGTAAAGGGATAATCGGCAATTTTGGGTCTTGCGGCGGAGATGCGGGCAATCAACGTGGACTTGCCAACGTTGGGATGGCCGACCAGGCCGACATCGGCGAGCAGCTTCAACTCCAACCGAAGCAGGCGTTCGTCGCCGGCGTGGCCGAGCTCATGCTCGCGCGGAGCCTGGTGGGTGGAGGTTGCGAAATGCTGATTTCCGCGTCCGCCGCGACCGCCCTTGGCCAGCACCATGCGCTCATTGGGGTGACGAAAGTCATGTATCAGCTCGCCCGTGGTGTCGTCGTAGACAACCGTACCGACAGGAACCTTCAGGACGGTATCCTCGCCATCGCGGCCGGAGCAATTGGAGCCCTCGCCATGACGGCCTCGTTCCGCTTTATGTTCAGGATTGAAGCGAAAGTGAACCAACGTGTTATGGCTCTGGCTGGCTTCCAGAACCACATCGCCGCCACGACCGCCATCGCCGCCCGAAGGCCCGCCGCGAGGCACGAATTTTTCGCGCCGGAAGGCCATACAGCCGTTCCCGCCATCGCCCGCCTTCACCTTGATCCTTGCTTCATCAATAAACATAGGTGTGAATAGTCTTCCTGCCGCTCGGGAATCGCGCTACTCTCAGTGTAACGCTCAAGACCATAGTTCCCGTCCCGCAATGTCCGCGACCGGATGCGAGCTTTAACCTGTGCCGCACGATTCGCGCAGGGAGGATTTCGTTCGTCGAGTCACGGACGGTACGACGGAAACATGGAGAGCATGGCACGAGCCGATGTCTCATCGGGCTACGGCCTTTATTGCATCGCTTTCAGTGTCGTCCGCGCAGGCATGGTGAAGCCGCCGAAACGGGCGTAAAAGATTCGGGAGATCGTCATGCTGCGTTTGCCTCCCCCACGCGCTTTATGCGCGGTGTGCCTTGTGCTGTTGTTTTTTCTGCCGACGCTGCCCAAGCTCCACGGTCAATCGACTACGGGCGTGATCGGCGGAACTGTGTATGACCCGCAACGCGCGGTAATCCCAAATGCGCGCATCGTTGCCTTGAATGAGGCAACCGGCGCGGAGTTTGTCGCCTACACCGACAAGAGCGGCAACTATACCTTGGCCGACCTTCCACCCGGTACCTATTCCGTCGACATCACGGGGGATGCCTTTACAGCATTCACGGCAACACATGTCGTGGTGGAGCTGGGCAGGCGAACTCCGCTGACAACTACGCTGCATATTGGAGCCACCTCCAGCACCGTGCAAGTGGGGATGATCGTTCCGTTTCAGTCGACCTATCCTTCGGTCGCGACGAATATTACTCAGTCACAGCTGCAGAACTTGCCATCCAACAGCCGCCGCTGGAGCAGTTTCGCGCTGTTGACTCCGGGAGTGGTGAGCGATCCAGAGGGGCATGGGCTGTTGAGTTTTCGCGGTATCAGCGGGCTGCTGAATAACAATACGATCGATGGCGCCGACAATAACCAGGCCTTCTTCTCTGAAGAACGCGGCCGGACGAAGGCGCCCTATTCCATCAGCATGGCAGCCGTCGAGCAGTTCCAGGTGAATACGGCGGACTATTCCGCGGAATACGGACGCGCAGCGGGCGGCGTGATCAATACCGTGACCAAGAGCGGCACCAATCAATATCACGGCGAGGCCTTCTTGTTTGAGCGCAACAGCAGCCTGTCGGCGCTGAATGCGTACACAACGCTGACCGACTTCAACAGCACCGCGAACAACTTTGTCACCAACCCGTATCAACCGACGGACGTGCGCCGGCAAATGGGATTTTCCGTTGGCGGCCCGATGGTTCACGACAAATTGTTTTGGTTTTACTCCTTCGACTACAACACCCGAAATTTCCCGGCAGTGTCGCGGGTCGGCTATCCCACGGCGATCTACGCGCAGCCAAGCCCTATTCTTCCCTCGGGAAATTACCTGGGTTTTCGCATCACCTGCGCCAACCTGCCGCCATACAACGCCAGTAACGGAACTTATGCGAGCGTGTTTCAATTTGAAGCCACGCAGGGCGCGTGCGAGCTCTACGACAAGCTCGACCTGGCTTCGTACGACGCGGGGGTGAAGCAGTATCAGCAGGGCTTGCAGTTAGTGAACACGCTGACGGGGCCAGCGCCGCGCACGGGCGAGCAGACACTCAACTTTCCCAAGCTAGACTGGCTGGTGAACGATCGCAATCACGCGACGATTTCTTATAACCGCATGCGCAGGAGTTCACCCAACGGCGTGCAAACGCAAAGCTCCACGCAGTATGGCGTCAACAGCCTGGGCAACGATTACGTGAGCCTGGACTGGGGAATTATCCACCTGACGACGTTTGTGACAGAAAATATTGGCAATGAGCTGCGGCTGCAGCTGGGCCGTGAGCTGGATCGCGAGACAAGTCCCGCTCCTGCCGGCGCGGAGGTTCCGCTGGGGGAAAATCAGTTTGGTCTGGCACCCGAGATCAGCATCGCCGGCGGATCCTCGGGTGAAGGCATGGTGCTGGGAAATCCGGCGAAACTGCCGCGCCCAGAATATCCGGATGAACATCGCGCGGAAGTCTCCGACACCATCTCCTGGGTGCTGGGCAATCACACGTTGAAGTTCGGCGCCGATTGGGACCGCAATGAAGACCTGCTCGACAACCTATACGCCGGCGTAGGGGAATACAACTACACCTCCTTCGGTAGTTTCCTTGCGGACTATTATCACGCGGTAGACGGACTTGGGCCACCGCACAGCTATTTTGTCAATAATTATGCGGGATTTTCGCAGAGCTTTGGACCCGGCGGATTCTTTATCACGACCAACGACTGGGCTGGATTTGCGGATGACGAGTGGCGAACGTTTTCGCGCCTGACTGTCACCGCCGGCGTGCGATATGAATATGAGCGTGTTCCGCGACCTTTTCTGCCGAATCCGCAACTGCCGCAAACGGAAAATTATCCCGATGACCGCAATAACATCGCCCCCCGGGCCGGGGTCGCGTGGGACCTGTTCGGCAACGGAAAAACGATTCTGCGCGCGGGGTATGGCATATTCTACGGGCGCATTGCGAACGGAACGCTGCATTCCGCGTTGACCTCTTCCGGATCGGCCGCATCGCAGCGGACCTATCGCTACTCGTCTTCCACGGAGTATGGAGCACCCCAGTTTCCCAGCATTTTTTTCAGCGTGCCGACGGGCGCCGCGCGAGGAGCGCTCCCCAGCGCGTACTATTTCGCGCCCAAGTATCAAGCGCCGGAAACCATGCAGGGGGAATTGACGCTGGAGCAAAAAGTCGGCTGGAAAACGATTGTATCAGCAAGCTTCATGAGCAGCCAGGGCCGCGACCTGCCGAACTTCATCGATACCAATATCGACAACGCCACGGTTGGCCAGTTAAATTACACCATCGATATTCCTGGGCCGCCGTTGGGGAAAAAGAGCCCGCTGCCGCAAGGCGCGCGGTACACCACGCCACTCTATACCTCGGTGCGACCGAATCATCTGTATGGAAATATCACGGAGCTGCTGAGCAATGTGAACTCGAATTACAACGCGGGCGTCCTGGCGATCACGCATCGGACTGCGAACGGCATCGGTTTCGGAATGAACTATACGTTTGCTCACGCGCTGGACTTCAACCAGAATGAATTTCTTTATAAGTCGCCGACAAACATTCTGGAGCCGAATAACATGGCGCAGGAATACGGAAATTCCAATACCGATGTGCGTCAGAGGCTGGTGATCAATGCCAGCCTGTTTACCACCTGGCACAAGCAAGGTTGGCAAGGCCGTCTGCTGAACGACTGGGGATTTGCGCCTGTGGTGGCGTGGCAAACGGGTTTTCCGTATACGTTGGGCGTGGGAGGAAGCGCGCCGGGAGGGGCCTTCTTCGGCATCAACGGGGAGGGCGGCCCATCGCGGTTGAATGTGCTGCAACGCAACAGCTATCGATTCCCCTTCACGCAGACAACAAGCCTGCGCGTGACCCGACGCATTCCGCTACGTAATCGCTCCTACCTGGAACTGATAGCAGAAACCTACAACGTGACGAATACGGAAAATGTAACTGCCATAGATACACTTGGCTATAACGCATGCTCGACCCCGCTGACGCAGGGCTGTCCGTCGGATTCGACAGCCGCCCATCCGTATCTGGAGTTCAATCCGACCTACGGAATTACGACGAACGCGAACAGCACGGGCACCTATACGCCGCGGGAATTTCAGCTGGCGGCCAGGTTCGAATTCTGAGCGAAATTATTTGTGCGCTGCAAGAGCGGCGGCATTTCCTGGGCCACCGACATCCTGTAAACGCGGGATTCTGTCTTTCACCGGCGGCAGCGGGGGAAAGGGTGCGTGCGGCTCCGCCTGATACCAATACGCCACAGAATAGTAATTGTCGGAGCGGGCGTTGGCGTGGCCATGCTCGATGGTGGCTTTGAAGGACGTTCTGAACGGAATGGGCGAGTCGAGATGGAAGCGGTAGACGCTGGATCCGCTGCCGGCTAACTCCTTGCCCACTACTGGCGCGCCGTAGAGTTGGTAGGAAAACGGCTTGCCGCCGAAATCCCAAGCGCCCAGGAAGTAGTCCTCGGAGCCGGTTCCGGCGATTGATGGCGGCTTGGCTCCGTTGACAAAAAACATGTCGTCGCCCTCGCCCCACCAGCCATCCTGATTCTGCAGCACCGACATGGTAACGCCCACATATTGTCCGTGGCCGACGGCGGTCATCCACACATAGTTATCCTTGCCGTCGAGATTGACCTTGTCGTTGACCAGGGATTCGCCATTGCTGGTCCACTTGTTGGACCAGCCCTGATTGGGCTGGGCCTGGCGATATTCCGCGTGGAAATAAATGGTGCCAGCGGGAAGCGGATGAGAATACTTTTGGTAGTCGACGTTGTAATACAGAGAATCGATCGCGTGGTTACCTTCGTTGGTCACCGTGATGCGCGCGTGCTTGGCAAACGGCATGGGAAAAAAGCAATTCAGCGCTTTGATGCTGCCCACCGACAGATACTGCGATTGCCAATTGTGGTATTCGCCGAGGCCGAGGCCAAAAAAGTCGCCGATGGGGGCTTCCACGCTGGGAGTTTTTTCGTTATCCCAATAGATGCGGAGCACAATGCGCTTCAGGTTGTACGGCTCGTCGTCCGCGATGGTGAACCAGATGTGCGAGATCATCGCGGGCCCATCTGCATCGAGGACAGTGAAGGTCGCACCGGGAGCGACGGTGCGGGCATCGTCATTTCTTCCGGTGGGATCGGAGCTGGAAACACGCACCAGCGTGTAGGTTTGCTGGTGGGTCAGGGCCGGTTGCGTGGGGAGCGCCTGGCCGCGGGCGCCAAGGCTAGTCGCAGCTAACACACAGAGGGCAGTGATCAGTTTTCGCATCGTCTTAAACAATCCTTCGGGGATTTTTCTTCCACTTATTCGATCGAACTACAACTCAACAGACTTCTCGTCCATCAGTTTTTTCGCGTTGGCGATAAATTGTTCCAGCGGGATGGAGCCTTGATCGCCTTTGCCACGGGTGCGCACGCTGACGGCATTGGCCGCGGCCTCCTTGTCTCCCATGACCAGCAGATACGGAATCTTCTGCATGGTCAGGTCGCGAATTTTGGCGTTCATTTTTTCGTTGCGGTCATCGAGTTCAACTCGCAGGCCAGCTAATTGTAACTGTTGCTGTACTTTTCTCGCGTAGTCGATGTGCTTTTCGCTGATGGGCACCAAGCCAACCTGGACGGGAGCGAGCCACAGCGGGAAAGCTCCAGCGTAGTGCTCGATGAGCACCCCAAAGAATCGCTCGACGGAGCCGAACAAGGCACGGTGGACCATGACGGGTTGGTGGCGCTCGCCATCTTCGCCGACATATTCCAGCTCAAAGCGAGCGGGAAGATTGAAGTCGAACTGCACCGTGGAAAGCTGCCAGAGACGGCCCAGCGCATCGACCAGCTTGATGTCGATTTTTGGGCCATAAAAGGCGGCTTCGCCAACGATGGTCTTGTAAAGAATGCCCTTGCGCTGCAGCACGCGTTCGAGCGAGCCAATCGCCAGCGCCCAATTTTCTTCCGAGCCGACAAAGCTGGCTTTGTCCTTGGGGTCCCAAGTGGAAAGCTCGACCTTGAACTCCGCAAACCCGAAAGTCTTCAGCACAGCATCGGCAAATTCGATGCATGCAGAAACTTCATCTTCAATCTGCTGGGGCGTGCAAAAGATGTGGGCATCGTCCTGGGTAAACCCACGCACCCGCAACAGGCCATGCATCGTTCCGCTACGTTCGTAGCGATAGACGTTGCCCAGTTCCGCGTAACGCACCGGCAGATCGCGATAGCTCTTGGGTGTGTTCTTGTAAATGAGGATGTGGCCGGGGCAGTTCATTGGCTTCAACTGATAATCAGCATCGTCCAACTCGATGGGCGTGTACATGTTCTGGGCATAGAAGCCCGCATGCCCGCTGATTTTCCACAGATCGTGGCGCATCACATGCGGAGTGAAGACCATATCGTAACCGCGACGGATACATTCTTCGCGCATCCAGTCTTCCATCAGCTTGCGGACAATGCCGCCCTTGGGATGCCAGAAGACAAGGCCGGGGCCGGCAATGTCCTGAATGGAGAAGAGGTCGAGCTGTTTGCCCAGCACGCGATGGTCACGGCGCTGCGCTTCTTCCAGACGCGCAAAATGCTCTTCCATCTCTTTCTTCGAAAAAAAGGCGGTTCCGTAAATGCGCTGCAGCTGCGGATTCTTCTCATCACCCAGCCAATAGGCACCCGCAATACTCATCACCTTGAATGCCTTGACGCGGCTGGTGGAAGGCACATGCGGGCCACGGCAAAAGTCGACAAACGCGCCATTGCGATAGAGAGAGATTTTTTCGCCAGGCTGGGTAAATCGCTCAATGAAGTGCATCTTCATAAAGTCGTTTTCCGCCTTGAAGCGCAGCATGCCTTCGTCGCGTGGCTCCCACTCGCGGACAAATTTTTCATCGCGGGCGACGATGGCGGCCATGCGATCTTCAATGGCTTTCAAATCCTCCGGCGTGAAGGGCGCGGGACGGTAGAAGTCATAGAAAAAGCCGCTTTCAGTCGCGGGACCGTGGCCAAGTTTAGTTTCCGGAAACAACTCCAGCACGGCCGTCGCCATGACATGGGCGGCGGAATGACGCACGACCTTCAGCGCTTCGACATCTTTTTCCGTGAGCAGACGCAGGGCCACGTCTTCGGTCAGCGGCGCAGTTAGGTCGACAAGGCGTTCGCCGGCGGCATCTTCAGCGGCGTACATTGAAGCTTCGCTGGCGGATTTCTCGTCGTCTCCGGGGAGGGCGGCGTGGACGGGCCGAGCCTGAAGCGGAGATACCTGGGCGACGACCGCGGCCGCCGCGAGGCGGGGAGAGATGTCCCTGGCAATCGACAGAGGAGTGGTTCCAGCGGGCACGGTGCGGGCGCTGCCATCGGGCAGTTGCACCTGAATCGATCTTGCATCTATGTTCATGTTGGTTCCTAAATGATCGCAGATTTCAGGATAGGTGGTTTTTGCGTAGTCCGTCGAGCGAGCGTCTTGATTCCCGGGTAAGGTGGTTCCATGCATGAGATATCTGGTTTCGGATCATCGGCGGCGACCCTGATCTTCTGGGTGGGGTTTTGCGTCGCTGTGGGGTTGATCTCCGGCCTGCTGACGCGGCGGGCCATCCCGAGTTGGTATGCAAGTCTGCGCAAGCCATCCTTCAATCCGCCGAACTGGATCTTCGGTCCGGTGTGGACGACGCTGTATGTTTTGATGGGCGTGGCGGCCTGGATGGTGTGGCAGCAGCCGTTGTCGCAGTTGCGGACCTACGCGCTGGCGTGGTTTCTGATCCAGTTAGGACTGAATTTTCTGTGGAGCATGATTTTCTTTCGCTGGCATGCGATTGCGGGCGCGCTGGGAGAGATCAGCATCCTGTGGCTGGCCATTCTGGCGACGATGGTGCTGTTCTGGGAACTGTATCCACTGGCAGGCTGGCTGATGGTGCCGTACCTTTGCTGGGTGACGTTCGCGACGCTTTTGAATTTGGGGATATTCCGGCTGAATCGGAATCGGTGAGATGCGAACTTCGCTCATCCCACCCTTCGCAAAAAAACGCGAAGGATGGATGGGATAAGGACGAAGGCTTCTACGATGGTGGAGTGGTTTTTGGATTGAGGGCACCCAGCGGGCCCGTTAAAACGCAGATCCCTCCACTTCGGTCGGGATGACATTTGGATCGGCGCGCGAAGAACGGTCACTCGAAAACCGGAATGGATCGCTAATCGTCATCCTTGAAAAAAGTGATGTCGAGGGTGCGCAGGTAAGTGTGCAATCCCGCATCCTGGATCGGCGTCAGGTAGGCGCGCTCGCCGGACTCATTGCGATGCTCATGCCAGTAGCCTGGCGGAGTGACAAAAGCGGCTCCAGATTTCCAGTCGACCCTGGTGGGATTCTTGATGTTGCCGTCGGAGCCTAGTTCTGTGCCGACCAGGGTGTAGCAACCCGGTTTGGCATCGATGATCAGATCCAAGGCTACGGACTGGTGACGGTGCGGCAGTTGCCGGGTGTCGGGTTCGATCAGACCGTACATGGCCCACAGAACGTGGGTGACGGTCATGGTCTGCATGCAGCCAGGGTTGCCGAGAATCAGGCTGACGCGGCTTCTCATAGCTGCCTGGGGATCGTTGGCTGCTTGCTCCAACGCTTTCGTCAATTCGCTGCGGGTGTAGTGGGCGGGGATGAAGCGCGGATGACTCCGCTGCACTCCAAGATAGTCGAGCAGGGGTTGATCGTTGACCCAATAGAGTGCGGAGGTTTCGTTAGCATTATGCCGCGCGGTGCCGCCGGGCAACGTAAAAAAATCTCCCTGCGACCAGCGAATTTCACGATCGCCGACCGTGGATACGCCGCTGCCGCGGATGACATAAAACAGTTCCGAAGTGGAATTGGCGGAGGTCTCCAGCGTGTCGCCCGCCTCGATGCGCAGGAAGCTGGCGGCGAGCGATGGCGTACTGGCGGGGGCGGCAGACTTGAGCGCCTTCGACAGATCGAGCGGGATGATGCGGCTGGGCCCGGTCGCGTACAGATCGGCAGCAAACTCAGCATAGGGAATCGGCGGAACGCTACCCGAAGCAACCGGGTCGGCGGCCGAACTGTACTCAAACATCAGCGCGTTTTGCTCGGCGCTGTTTTCGGGGGCTTGGGTTGGAGATGACTTTGTTTCGGAATGGGTGAGTGTGCTCATGGATCAACCTCCGTCAGCGGCTGGCGCCGCTATGCTCATTATAGGAACTGGAGAGCGTCTACAACAGCTTTGCGGCGGCTTGGGCGAAGTAGGTGACGATAAAATCGGCACCGGCGCGACGGATGGAGACTAGAGACTCCAGGATGGCGCGGTCGCGGTCAAGCCAGCCACGCTCGATTGCGGCGCGCAACATGGAGTACTCGCCGGAAACCTGGTAGGCGCCGAGGGGAACGTCGAAGCGGTCGCGGGCTTCGCGGATGATGTCGAGATAGGGCATCGCCGGCTTCATCAGGATCATGTCGGCACCCTCGGAGAGGTCGAGTTCGATTTCGCGCATGGCTTCGCGGCGATTCGCGCCATCCATCTGATAGCTGCGGCGGTCGCCGAATTGCGGAGCGGAGTCCGCCGCCTCGCGAAACGGCCCATAGAACGCGGAGACAAATTTGGAGGCGTAGGACAGGATCGGGGTATCAGTCAGCTCGTCCGCATCCAGGGCATCGCGGATGGCAGCGACGCGGCCATCCATCATGTCGGAGGGCGCGACGATATCGGCACCTGCTCGGGCGAGCGAAGAGGCGGTCCGGGCAATCAGCTCGACGCTGGAGTCATTTTCAATTTCGTGAGCGCCGTTGGCAGTCTCACGGACGATGCCGCAATGACCGTGCGACATATATTCGCAGAGGCAGACATCGGCAATCAGTAGGGTGGAATCGAGAGCGCGTTCGCGCTTCATGGCACGCAGCGCCTGCTGGACGATACCGTTCTGATCCCAAGCGCCGGAGGCCTGCTCATCTTTGGTGGCGGGCAAACCGAACAGCAAAAATCCGCCGATGCCGAGCCTGGCGGCATCGGTCGCATCTTGGATCGCTTGATCGATCGACAGATTGAAGACGCCGGGCATGGATGAGATGGCGCGACGAACACCCTCACCGGGACAGATAAAGAGCGGAGCAATCAGGGCACCAGGATGCAGTCGCGTTTCGCGCACCAGGGCGCGCATCGGCTCGGACCGGCGCAGACGCCGCATACGAATCAAAGGGAAATCCATGCTGCGTCTGATTCTACCGCGCCGAGGGGCAACTATCGTCTGCCGGCGAGCATTCGCCCACCCCGACACGATCGTCGCAAGGGATGGGCCGACACTCAACTACCGAGGTGGCCCGGCGGGTGGCGGAAACGCATGATGCTCGGCAGACAGCTGGGCGTAATTTTGGTCCGCCGAATTCTCCAGCAGCACCCACAGGGTATAGATCGCCAGGATTGTCCCCAGGATCGGCTTGATCAAGGTCAGCACAGCAACAACGATGGCGAAGATGCGGCCCCAGGGCTGGCGGGTCAGCAACGCAAACCCAACGGCCAGCGACAAAATAGCGCGCGCGAACACGACGATGGCGATGAAGTGCAGGAGCCAGCCCCCGGGATGGAAGGGCGCTATCATCCAGGCATCGGAGCCTCGCATCCAGCCCCCTCCCCCGAGCACCATGTGAAGAAACGGCAGAACCAGCAGCCAGCCGAGCACAGAATAGATGGCGAAAACGATCCAGAGAATGCCTAGCGTCTGCACATGGCGGGCGACGCGCGAATACGCAAGTGGCACCATGCGGGGGAAGCCGGTCGAAGCCGGCCCTGGAGCGGCTGGCGGCGTCACTCGTGCCGCAACATTCGATGCACCGCACTTAGGGCAGTATGGCTCTGTTCCAACGGGTGCTCCACATTGACTGCAATACATATCCGACCCCTTTCTTTCCTGGTCTCGTGCCCTGTTCCCTTGAAGATACGCCGCAGCGGCCCATTTCGTTCCCGCTTTTTACCAGCCATGCAGGGCCGCGCATGTGATGGGTGAAAACATAAATCGGGCACTGGTTTCACTGGGATTGAGCGCACGGAAATTCAGTCTGGTTCGGCGAAAATCGGCCACACCTGCGATGGCCGTCGCCGGCGTCCCACACTCGAGGAGAGCCTCGAGCCCTGTATTGACGGCATTTTTTCTGTTGACACTTGTACGTCAGAGCGGAGAATATCCTCCCGGGTGGATGTGCGATACGTCACAGTCGCCCTATGAAACCCGGTGGTACACTTCGTGGTTCCTTCAGAAACATCAGATTTATCAAGCGAAACGCTTGCAGCAGGATTCAGTTCGGCCGACCTATAGGAGGATTTCGTGACTGTAAATGCATGGGTGTGGTTTGTCTTCATGGTGAGCGCGCTGTCGCTTGTCGCGGCGTGGCTGTTGGAGCATCAGGTCCTGTCTACCGATACCGGCGCACCGGCGATGCGGCCAATCGCCGCCCAAACCGGACGAGCGAGCACGGGAGAGCGTATGAAGAGCAGTTTCCTTTCGTCGCGATGGGGCAGATTCGCGAGTGTCTTTGCCTCGGTGATTCTGTTCGGTGGAGGCGCGGCTTTTGCAGCTCCCGCGGAACCGGTTGGAGGCGAAGCCAACCTGCAGCTTCCAGATTTAAGTCAGGTGCGATTTTTTGGGCAGCCGGGCATCAACGGCCACAGCCTACTAATGTGGGGACCTGTGTTTTGCATTTTGGGCATGATCTTCGGCCTGTTCATGTATGTCCACCTGAAGGGCATGCCGGCGCATAAATCGATGTTGGAAGTGTCGCAGCTAATCTGGGAGACCTGCAAAACATATCTGATCCACCAGGGCAAATTCCTGCTCCTTCTCTGGTCCTTCATTGCGGTCGTCATCCTGGCGTATTTCGCGGTGCTGCTTCACTTCAGCGCCTTGAAAGTGATCATCATCCTTGGGTTCAGCATATTGGGAATGGCTGGCAGCTACTTTGTGGCGTGGTTTGGTATCCGCGTGAATACGCTGGCCAATTCGCGCGCAGCCTACGCTTCCCTGGGTGGTAATCCGTATCGCGCATTCGCCGTTCCGCTTAAGTCGGGCATGAGCATTGGCATGATGCTCATCTCGATCGAGTTGCTGCTGATGTTCAGCATCATTCTCTTCGTTCCGGGCAGCTATGCCGGGCCTTGTTTCATCGGCTTTGCCATCGGCGAATCGCTCGGCGCTGCGGTACTTCGTCTCGCCGGCGGAATTTTCACCAAGATTGCCGATATCGGCGCCGATCTGATGAAGATCGTGTTCCATGTGAAAGAGGACGATGCCCGCAATCCGGGCGTGATCGCCGACTGCACCGGAGACAATGCCGGCGATTCGGTTGGCCCAACCGCTGACGGCTTTGAAACCTACGGCGTGGTCCAGGTTGCCCTGATCGCATTCCTGATGCTGGGCGCGAAGAGCGCTACCGTCGGAGTGCAAGTGCTGGTCTGGCTGTTTGCGGTTCGCGTGGCCATGCTGGTGGCCGCCGTTGTGGGCTACTACATCAACGAGGTCATCTCCAAAGCGCGGTTCGGTAAGGCGCAGGAATTCAATTTCGAAGCTCCACTTACCTCACTGGTGTGGATTACTTCCATCGTGACGATTGCCGTCACCTACCCGGTCACCTACCTCCTGCTTCCCAATTTGGGTGGAGATCCCACCCTCTGGTGGAAACTCGCGACCATCACTTCCTGCGGGACCATCGCCGGGGCTCTGATTCCTGAGCTGGTCAAGGTGTTCACTTCAACCACGGCACGCCACGTAAAAGAAGTGGTCGCGTCGGCAAGGGAGGGCGGAGCCGCACTCGGTCTGCTGTCGGGATTTGTCGCCGGGAATTATTCCGCCTACTACCTGGGACTGGCGGTAACGATTTTGATGGCCATTGGCTACGGGGTCAGCACCCTTGGATTCCAGAATGTGGTTCTGGCTGCACCAATGTTCGCCTTTGGTCTGGTTGCGTTCGGCTTCCTCGGCATGGGGCCGGTGACGATCGCAGTCGATTCTTTTGGGCCGGTGACGGATAACGCTCAATCGATCTATGAACTATCGCTCATCGAGAACGAGCCGGATGTACCTGTGCAAGTGAAAAAAGACTACGGCGTGGATGTCGATTTCGAACGTGCAAAGAGGATGCTGGAGGCGGGCGACGGCGCGGGCAATACGTTCAAAGCCAGCTCCAAGCCGGTGCTGATTGGCACAGCGGTAGTGGGCGCTACGACGTTGATCTTCGCCACCATTATGGCGCTGACCAACTCGCTCACCCAGAATGTGGACAAGCTCTCGCTTCTCCACGCTCCGTTTCTGCTCGGCCTGATCACCGGAGGCGCGGTGATTTACTGGTTCAGCGGCGCTGCCACCCAGGCCGTGACCACGGGTGCCTACCGCGCTGTGGAGTACATCAAGAGAAATATGAAGATCGAGGGAGCAGAGAAAGCCTCCACACAAGACAGCAAGATGGTGGTGGCCATTTGCACCCGTTACGCGCAAAAGGGGATGTTGACCATCTTCATCTCACTGTTTTTTGCGGCACTGGCGTTTGCCTTCCTGGATCCATTCTTCTTCATCGGCTACCTGATCTCCATTGCCATGTTCGGGCTCTACCAGGCCATCTTTATGGCGAATGCGGGAGGAGCCTGGGATAACGCGAAGAAGATCGTGGAAGTCGAGTTGCATGAAAAGGGAACGCCCCTGCACGAAGCAACGGTGGTCGGCGACCTGGTGGGCGACCCGTTCAAAGACACCGCTTCCGTGGCTCTCAATCCTGTTATTAAGTTCACTACACTGTTTGGATTGTTGGCCGTCGAGTTGGCGGTTCGGCTGTCTTCTACCAACCCGATGCTGACCCACGTACTGGCGGGGGTTTTCTTCCTCATATCGTTCTATTTCGTGCACCGCTCGTTTTACGGAATGCGAATCGGGAGCGATGAGTCCACAGTGGCGTCTCGTTCCTAGTAATAAGTTGCTTTGAACGGCGCCAGCGATGAGCGTGAGAAGGAAAGTGAAGCGCGAATCGTCTGGGCGCGGTTGGAAACATACCCAAGGCTTGCCAACGCCTCTGCTCTTGTATAACGGTTCAAGACGAAGCGCGCCGGCAACACACCAATGGCTACTCTTACCCATCCCCCCAGGGTGATAAGAGTAGCCATTCGGCGTTCTGGGCCAAATGCCGGTTGGGTGGCTCGCTTCAGCGTTTGTAACGCAGTGGGCTTACACTGGTAGGCCTCCGGATTCGTAGGCCGGAGGTTAAGCCTCGCGCGCCCGCTGTCGATCCCGCTGAAGTTGCCACCCAGCCGTCGAATGTAGCCGGTGCCGAGGCGTACACAAACACATACCAGGGGGAACTGACATGGACACCATCACAGTGCAAGACGGGACAACTATTTATTTCAAGGACTGGGGAACGGGGCAGCCCATCGTCTTCTCGCATGGCTGGCCACTAACGGCGGATGCGTGGGACGCACAAATGCTGTTTTTCGGGCAACGCGGATTTCGCGTAATCGCACACGATCGGCGGGGCAATGGCCGGTCCAGCCAGCCATGGGACGGCAACGATATGGACACGTATTCAGACGATCTGGCGGCGCTGTTTGAAAAGCTCGATCTTAAAAATGCTGTCATGGTTGGGCATTCCACAGGAGGCGGAGAAGTCGCGCGCTACGTGGGGCGTCACGGGTCCAAACGAGTTGCAAAAGTTGTGTTGATTGGGGCGGTTCCACCGTTGATGTTGAAGACGGACAAAAATCCCGGCGGGCTGCCCATGTCCGCGTTCGATGGCATTCGTGGGGGAGTTGCGGGAGACCGCTCGCAGTTCTACAAAGACCTGACAATGCCCTTTTACGGTTACAACCGGCCAAATGCGAAGGTCTCCGAGGGGATGCGAGAGAATTTCTGGTTACAGGGGATGACGGGATCCGTGAAGAGCCAATATGACACCGTCAAGGCGTTCTCTGAAACCGACTTCACCGAGGATTTAAAGAAGATCGACATACCGACGTTGGTGCTGCATGGCGATGACGATCAAATTGTACCTATCGATGCAGCGGGCCGGATGTCTGCCAAGCTGGTGAAGAATGCGAAGCTGAAAGTGTATCCGGGCTTTCCACACGGAATGTGCCAGATTCACGCGGATGTAATCAACGCGGATTTGCTTAACTTCATCCAGAGCTAATGCGGCGGGGCAGTCCGCCATATGTGCGGCTCGCCGCTGGCATTGGTTCGACAGCGGAGCATCGGCAGACACCTGCGGCGGCTGACGTCAAGATGGTGAAAGCGGCTACCATGGGAGTGTGACTATGTTCCCGAATGTCCCCTCGCCGCTGGCCCACACCAGCGCAGAGATGCTGGAGTTTGGCCGCCTGCGAGAGATGGTGGCGGGCTACGCCACAACCGACCCCGGCCGTGCATGGACGCTGGCGCTGGAGCCTTCCAGCGATGCCAACTGGGCAAGCATCGAGCAACAGCGGGTGAGCGAAGCGGTCCAATTATTGCGCGCCGGACCCAGTTTCGATTTTCACGGCCTGATCGATCCGGGTGACCGGCTGGATCGCGCTCGCATCCACGGAGCGGTGCTGGAAGTAGATGAGCTGCGGGCCTTGTCGGCGCTGGTCAGTCGGTTTCGCGCGTTTCAGGAGTGGCAACAAACCTTATCAGAGGAGTTTCGCGATCAAATCCCCTCCCTCCGCGAACTGGCGATGCCTTTGGTCGAGAGTCGATTCGCGGGGTTGGTGCAGGCACTCGACGGAAAGTTTGAAGCGGATGGTTCGATTGCGGATCATGCCTCGCCGGAGCTGGCGAAGATTCGCCGCCAGATGGAGCGGCAGCAACGCGCGATTGAGGAGAGCTTGCGGTCGATGCTGCGGCGACTCGGTCCCGAAGGCTCCCTACAGGAAGATTTGATCACGGTGCGTGGCGAGCGGTTTGTGCTCCCGGTAAAAGCGGAGTGGAAACGGCGCGTTCCCGGCGTGATGCACGGAGCCAGCTCCAGCGGGCAGACCTATTTCATTGAGCCGATTGAAACCATCGAACAGAACAATGAGCTGCAACGGCTGTTGGAAGAAGAGCAGGCGGAAGAGCACCGCATCCTGGCGGCCATGACGCGGCAGGTGGGCGAACATGCCGAGGCGATCCGAGCCTGCGCCACAATTCTGGCGGAAATAGAGTCACTGTTTGCGAGGGCGCGATTTGCGGCGGACTTTCAGTGCACAGCGCCAGTATTTTCACCGAATGAATCCGAGCGAATCTATCTGAAGGCAGCTCGCCATCCGCTGCTGGAAAAACGTCTGCGAAGCGAAGCCGCGTCGCAACGATCCTCGCGCTCGAGCGACGCAAAAGCTCCCGAAGCGAAAACGATTGTTCCGCTGGACCTGGAGTTGCCTGCCGCGACGCCGCAGTTGATCATCAGCGGGCCAAATACCGGCGGCAAAACTGTGGCGTTGAAAACCGTGGGATTGCTGGCCATGATGGCGCAGGCAGGAATTCCTGTGCCGGCGGAGGCAGTCGAGCTGCCCCTATTTGACGCAGTTCTGGCGGACATCGGCGACGCGCAATCCATTGAGCAGGATCTTTCCAGCTTTTCGGCACACATCACCCGATTGAACGAAATATCGAGGCTGGCGACGGCCAGCTCCCTGGTGCTGCTGGATGAACTGGGTTCAGCCACCGATCCGGAGGAAGGCGCGGCCCTGGCAGCTGCGATTGCAGCGCACTTTTCCGCGCGGCATACCTGGTGTTTGATCTCCACCCACCACACCTCACTGAAGGTCTACGCGGCCAACACGCCGGGCGTGCAAAATGCCGCGGCCGGATTTGAAGAGGAAACGTTTGCGCCCACGTATCACATTCGCGTCGGCGTGCCGGGAGTGTCCGCGGGCATCCACATTGCAGAGCGGCTGGGGATGGACGCGGAAATTCTGACAAATGCAAAAGAACGGCTGGGAAGCCAGGCGGTGGAGATAGGGCGCTTTCTCGATCGACTGCATGCGGACCTGTTAACGGTGAACACAGAGCGAGCTCAACTGCAACGGCGCGAGCAAGAAATCGCCAAAGAGCGCCAGCGCCTGGAGCGGGAGGGACGCCAGGAACAGCAGCGCAAGGTGCAGGAGATGGAAGGGAAGTTGTCTTCCTTGCTGAAAGCGTTTGAAGCCCAGGTGCGGGAAGTCTTGCGCGGGATTGAAGACCGCAGTGCTCAACAAAAGGTGGCGAAGCAGGCAGAGCGCGGGCTGGCAAAACTGCGGCGCGAGTTCCGCGAGCAGGTGGATGCCACGGTGGTGGCGCATCAAACAGGCGCGGACCGGGGCGATCCGAACGCGCAGCCGCACATCGTGCGTAACGTGCATGTGGGAGACACGGTGAAGCTACGTTCGCTGGGGAAAACCGCGCTGGTGGAGCGGCAAGTGGATGATGAGAATTTTGAGGTCTCCATAGGGCAGCTGAAAATGCGGATTCGTCGCAACGACATTGCCGAGGTTGTGACATCTGCGGCCGACCGGGCGCGCCAGCTGACACCGGTGGCGGCAGCGCGTAGCAAAGGCATTCGAGTTTCTCTAAATCGAGAAGGCGCGCAGGAGACAAGTTCCAATGCGACAGAGATCAACGTGATCGGCCGAACAGTGCAAGAGGCAACGGACGTGGTGGAAAAATTTCTGGATCGGGCATTTCTGGACGGAGTCCCTCAGGTACGGATTGTGCACGGTGTCGGTATGGGAATTCTGCGGAAAGCTTTGCGCACCTACCTCGGGAATCATCCGCAGGTCGACAAGGTCAGCGAGCCGCCGCAGAATGAGGGCGGAGCGGGCGCGACGGTAGTGGAGTTGCGGCAGTAGCGTCTGGAAATCCGATATTTTCGGTGCTAACATCACCGCGACCGCGATACCCTGCATCTAAAACTTGGCGCGAGTGAGAACAATGATTCAAGTGATTACGGTAGAACGGGAATATGGAAGCCGCGGCGGCGAGTTTGCCAGGCTTTTGGCGGAACATTTGAAGTGGAATTTGCTCGATCAATCTTTGATCGAAGAAGTAGCCAAGCGCGCCGGCGTGCCGGCGACCGAGGCACGTCGCCGCGATGAGCGCCTTGATCCCTGGTACAGCAAGGTGGGGCGTGCCTTCTGGCACGGCAGCAACGAGCGCGCCGATATCACGGTAGAGCGAGAAATTCTGGATGCGACGCGGATCACCGAACTGGCGCAGGAAGTGATGGTGGAGAAGGCGCGGGCCGGCAAGTGCGTGATCGTCGGACGCGGTGCGGCCTGCGCGCTGCATGGAATTCCCGGATGCTTTCACACGTTTGTGTATGCCTCGATGGCGAGGAAGGTTCGCTGGTTTGAACAGGCATTTCCCGATAAGAAGGGGGTTGCGGAGCGCGAACTGGCGGCCACGGACCAGCGGCGCGCCGAGTACATCGAGCATTTTTATCACAATGTGTGGAACGACTATCGCATCTACCACCTGATGCTGAATTCCTGCATGGGATTTGACGCGATGATCGGCGCGACCATTGAGGCCACCGGCGTCTAGGGAATTCTTTCTTCGTCGCGCTGCAACAATCCCGGGCGATCGCGCGCTCCCTGGAATTCTTCTAGCGATGGCCGCGCAGCGGCAACTCCTGAACATATTGATAGGCGGGATTCTGGCGCTGTTGCCGCAGGATGCCGGCGATCTGTTTCCAGGTGGCATAGAGGCCGTGCGGACATAGCGGCAGATCCTGCCTGATCAGCGCATGCAGCTTACCAAGCCGATAGCAGGGGACGGCGGCATACATGTGATGCTCCGTGTGGTAATGCATGTGCCAATAGAGAAAACTGAGAAAAGGATTCAACGTGATGGTGCGGCAGCACAGTCGAAAGTCCTGCACGTTATCCTGCAGGCCCGCGTGCTGGCTGTTGTTGCAAAGATAATGCAACCATCCTCCATAGAACGGCGCCAACGTAGTGACAACCGGCAGCATCCACCAATGCATTGCGATCGACACCAGAGCGACGGCTGCGTGACCCGCGAGCAGCAGACGTGCCCATCCCACCAGGCTTCGTTTTTCTTTTCCGGCAGCCTCCGGAAAAAGAGAATTCTCCCATGGACCCTGCAGCTTGCCGCGAGCGATGCGGACGGTCTTCGACAGTGTCTGCCACAGTCCAACTGGATTGATGAATCCGGTTTTGAGAAAACCCTTCAGCGATAAGTCGACGGGAAGCACCACTTCTAAATCATCGGGCGGATGCAGGGTGTACTTATGATGTTCGGTGTGGCTGGCCCAGAACTCATAGGGATTATGCCAGCCGAGAAAGGCGAAGACGCGGGCGAAAAACCAGTTGAGAGATTTGGTTTCAAACACGGAGTTGTGGACAAACTCGTGAAAGCCATTGATCAGAAATGCCCAGAGCATTCCGTGAATGAAACATAGCAGCACCACCAGCGACCACGGCAGCCGGCCGGCGGAGACGCACGCGAGGGTCCCCGTGAGAGCGAGCAATCCCAGGTAGCCGCCGGTCTGAAGGAACCCTCTGAAATCGCTGCGCTGGTTGAGGGCCTGCAGCTGCTCGCGGCTGAGCGGCGAACGATACCACGCGACTTTTACGGGCTGGTGCGAAGCATCCATACGCGAGGCCTTCGATGACCAGCTTCCAGCATAACTTGACGCTGAGGATCTGGAAGAAACCCTTCGTAATTGCCGGAACCGAAGCAAGCTGCAGGGGTTACGCAGTCGTCGACAAAGCGTGCCCGTCGCCTCGGAATGCGGGGCGATTTGAGGTTCCGGAGCATAGAATTGAAACAGCATTCCGCGTCAGTCTGGCTCCGAGGAAAATGCGTCCCGATCTGCAAGAGGCGATTCAAATTTTACGGAACGACCCCGCCGGCGTGCCGAACGCGCTGCGGCTGTTGCAGGGGACATTATTCTCCTTCAGCATGAAGCTGTGCGGGCACCGGGAAGATGCCGAAGACACCATGCAGGATGTGCTGGTGAGTTCCCTGCCGCATCTGGCAAAGATCGAAGATCCAAGGGCTTTGTCGGTGTGGCTGTACACGGCGGCGCGGAACCGCTGCTGGCGCAATCGAAAAAAGGAATCCAGCCACAAGACGGTTGCGCTGGAAGATTTGCTGCCGGACGGAGCCGAATTGAGTGCTCTGCTGACCGCGGCGGCCGCAAGCCCAGAACAAAAAGTCTTGACCCACGAAGATCAAGTCCGGGTGCATGAGGCGGTGCTGCAGCTTCCTCCGCCATATCGGCTGGTGCTGGTGCTGCACGATATGGAAGAGCTGGACACCGAAGAGGTGGCGGCGGTGCTTGCGTTGCAGCCTGGAACGGTGCGCGTGCGCCTGCATCGGGCGCGACTGCTGCTGCGGAAGGAGTTAGAGAAGCTGCAGCGCGGGCGGGGAACTTCCCCACGCCGCAAAAAGCCATCCGGCGACAAACGCCCACGGGAATGCATGGAGATCTTCGGGAATCTCTCCGAATATCTGGATGGTCGCATGGAAAAGAAGAGCTGCAAGCAGATGCGGGCCCACATCGACGCCTGCCCGGCCTGTATTGCCTTCCTTTCTGACCTGAAGCTGGCCATCGACCGATGCCGCAAACTGAACATGCCATTCGACAGCGACACTTGCGCCTCTCTGCGGCGGCTGCTGGCGGAGGAGTATCTGCGCCTGCTGCAAAGTCGGTCGTCCGACGCCACGACGCCTGTGGCCTCCTGACAAGCTCCCCTCGCAAAAATACTTCAGAAAAGCTGTAACGTTTCCCCGACTCGCGGTCTTTATTCCAGTGAAGATACCCGACGGAAAGGGATTCAGGCGATGGGACGTAGAAGTCGTGTGAGCAAGGCGATAGCCCTGCTGGTGGGCCTCACGTGGCTAACGGTCGCGTGGCCGCAGGCTGGCTGGGCTCAGGAATCGCAGCCATCCGCAGCACTGGCGCCTTCATTGACATTGCGCCAAGCGATTGACCAGGCCCTGGGAAAAAACCCGGATGCGTCGATGGCGCAGGCCGATTTAAAGGCGGCGAAGGCCGGAGTGAGCCAGGCGCGCACGGGACTGCTACCACGACTGAATTTTACCGAAGACATTTCACGAGGAAACGATCCTGTGTATGTCTTTGGAACGAGGCTGCGGCAACAACAATTTACAGCGGCCGATTTTGCGCTGAACAGCCTGAACAAGCCAATCCCCGTGGGCAATTTTGCGACGCGCTTCAACGGCTCGTGGATGCTGTTTAACTGGTTCGGCACCCAGGAACAGATCCACGGAGCCAAGTTCGCAGCCGCCAGCGCAACGGCGATGAGCGAGCAAGCGGACCAGGGGATTGTGCTTCGCGTGGTCGAGGCATACCAGGCGGTGTTGTACGCCCAACGACGGGTCGACGTGGCGCAGCACGAAGAGACAACGGCGGAAGCCCTGCTTGCGGACGCAAAAACAAAAGTACGCGCAGGCCTGGCGGTCGACTCCGACATGCTGGCCGCGCAGGTGAATCTGTCGGAGCGGCAGGAAGCGCGCATTGCCGCCGAAGGCGAAGTCGACGTGACCTGGGCGCAACTGGAAGCTGCGATGGGCGCGGACACCAGTTCTCCCCGGGCGACACTGCAGCCGATCGAAGCGCGCAGTTTTGCTGACGGCGTGTTGGCGGACGACATTGCGAGCGCCTTGAAGGCCAAGCCGGATCTGAAGGCCCTGAGACAGCAGACCTTGGCGCAGAGCGCGGCGGCGAAGGCGGCGAGAGATAGCCTGGCGCCGACGGTGAGCGCCTACGGCAACTGGGAGCTGGACAATCCCAACTTTACTGGCGGCGGCGGCAATAACTGGGTTGCCGGAGTGCAACTCAACCTCGACATTTTCCCGATGGCGAAACGCGCCCAGCTTGCCCAGCAGCGTGCAGCGCAGCAAAAAGCGGAAGCGCAGCAGCGGGCCGGAGAGCAGCAGATTCGCCTAGCCGTGAACCGCGCCTGGACCGAGCACCACACGGCCGAGCGCATTGTGGCGACGGCGCAGGCATCGATGCAACAATCCGCGGAGAGCCTGCGGATTGTGCACAACCGCTACAAGGCGGGACTGGCGACGATGACCGATCTGCTGCGCGCTGAAGATGCGCAACGCCGGAGCCAGAACGATTATTGGCGCGCCGTGTACGGAAACACAGTGGCGTATGCAGCCCTGATGTATTCGACTGGCACCCTTACCCCCGATTCAGCGGAGACCCTGCAATGAAGCCAGCGCTATCCTCTCTACTCATTTTGACTCCCGTACTGCTGCTGGGATGCTCTCACGAGTACCAACCGGTGCAGGCAGCGCCCCCTACGGCACAAGCGCAGTTGGTGAAAACCACGGCACAACAGATGCCTCAGTCGATTCGCACCAGCGGCACGGTCCATGCGAAGGAAACAGCCATGATCTCCGCGCAGATGCCGGGGACAATCCAGCAGGTGCTGGTGCAGGCCGGCGACCGGGTGCGTGCGGGAAAGCTGCTGATCGCGCTCGACGATTCAGCGATGCGTTCGGAATTGAATCGAGCGACGGCCGCGCAGATGGCGGTGGAGAAACAGCAGATGGCGGCGCAGGCAGGCGCGACGCTGGCTGCGGGAACGCTGGCCCGTTACCAGGAACTGAAAAACCAAAAGAGTGTCAGCCCGCAGGAGTTTGACGAAGTGCAGCAGCGTTCGGAGGCGGCGCATCTGCAACTGCAGGCGCTACAGGCGCAGAGTAGCGAAGCGAAAGCCGCAGTGGCAGGCGCGCAAACACAGTTGGGATACATGCAGCTGCGTGCTCCATTCGCTGGAATCGTGACCGCGCGCACGGCCGATCCAGGAACGCTGGCGACACCGGGAACTCCCTTGCTGCAGATTGATCGCGACGGCCCGTTGCAGTTGTACACGCCTGTGGATGAATCCATGATTGGCTCGGTGCGGCTGGGAATGAAGCTGCCGGTGAGCATTGACGGAATGGGCGCGGCCGATGCTACGGCAACCGTGGCGCAGATTGTTCCCGCGGCGGATCCATCGAGCCGCAGCTTTCTGGTGAAGCTGGATCTTCCGGCTTCTAAACAGCTGCGCGCAGGAATGTATGCCACGGCGAATTTTCCTGGCGCGGTGCGGTCGGTGATTCTGACGCCGCAGTCCGCGGTGGTGATGCGCGGATCGCTGCCTTGCGTCTACGCGCTGGATGCAGAGGGGGTGGCGCAGCTTCGCTATGTGACGCTGGGAAACCGGCACGGCGATGAAGTCGAGATACTCTCTGGCGTGGCCGCAGGAGAGACGCTGGTGAACCACCCGGGCGATCGCGACCTGGCCGGCAAGCGCATCGAGGCTCAACTATGAGCGACTCTCCAATCACGCCAAAGCCGGACGATCCAGTGTCCGCGACCAAGCCGCACGGAATCGCGGGCCTGCTGGCGAGCATGTTTCTGGATTCGAAACTGACGCCCCTGTTTATTGTGGCCTCTCTGGTAGTGGGGCTGTTCGCGGTGTTGGCAATTCCGCGTGAAGAAGATCCGCAGATCCAGGTGCCGATGCTGGACGTGATGACCGCCATGCCCGGCGCATCGCCGGCGGAAGTGGAGCAGCGAGTCACCAATCCGATCGAGAACCTGATGCACGAGATTCCCGGAGTGGAATATGTGTACTCGATCTCGAGCCCAGGACAGAGCCTGGTGATTGTGCGTTTCACGGTTGGCACGCCGGAACAGGATGCGCTGGTCAAGGTGTACAGCAAGCTGTATTCGAATGCCGATCGGACGCCCGTGGGCGCTTCGCCATCGCTGGTGAAAGTGCACTCGATCGACGATGTGCCGATTCTGGCGCTGACGTTGTGGGGCACGAATTACAACGGCTATCAACTGCGGCAAATCGCAGAGGAGGTGCAGCACACCATTCGGCAGGTGCCTGATGTGTCGGAAACGAAGTTGATTGGCGGACAACCGCGTGCCATGCGAGTGGTGTTGAGCACGGTGAAGTTGTCGGGCTTCGGAATTTCTCCAGACACAGTCGTCGCGCGCCTGAAGGCGGCGAATGCGCGCAGGCAGGCAGGCGAATTTGCCGAGGGCAACCAGGAAGTTCTGGTGGACGCGGGGAATCTGTTCCGAGACACCAACGATCTGGCGGGTGTGGTGCTAGGGGTGGCCAATGGACGCCCGGTTTCGCTGCGCGATGTGGCGGATAAGATCGTGGACGGGCCTGCGGAGCCGCAAGACTACGTTATGTTCGGGACGACCGGTGCCAGTGCGCATGGAAGGGCGGCGCAGGAATATCCGGCGGTCACGATTACGATTGCCAAGCGGAAGGGCACCAACGCCACCGACATTTCGCGCGCGGTGTTACAGCGAGTGGCAGAGATGCGGGGCGTGACGGTGCCCGCCGACGTGACGATTACGACCACGCGCAATTACGGCGCGACTGCGAAGGCTAAATCCGATGAACTACTGAAACATCTACTGCTGGCCACTCTTTCCGTGACCTTTCTTATTGCGCTGTTCCTTGGGTGGCGCGAGTCGGGGGTGGTGTTGCTGGCCATTCCCGTGACGCTCGCGCTGACCATGGTGGTGTTCTATCTGCTGGGCTACACGCTGAACCGGGTGACGCTGTTCGCGTTGATCTTCAGCATCGGCATTCTGGTAGACGACGCCATTGTTGTGGTCGAAAACATGGTCCGCCATTTTCGTCTGCCGAAGAACAGCCGGCGTCCCCTGAGTGAAGTTGCGGTGGAGGCTGTGGCCGAAGTGGGGAACCCCACGATTCTGGCGACATTCACCGTGATCGCGGCGATTCTGCCGATGGCGCTGGTGCGCGGGCTGATGGGCCCGTACATGAGGCCGATTCCAGTGGGCGCGTCGACGGCCATGATGTTTTCGTTGATTGTCGCGTTCGTGGTGTCGCCGTGGGCGGCGATGCGCCTGCTGGGACGCAAACATCTGAGCAGCGGAGCGCACACTCTGGAGCCGGAGAAGGAAGGCTGGCTGACGCGATTTTACCGGCGTGTGATGCATCCGCTGCTGTACAAAGCGCGGACGCGCTATCTGTTTCTGGGCGTGGTGGTGCTGCTGCTTCTGGCAGCTTGTGCTCTGGTGCCGCTGAAGATGGTGCTGGTGAAGATGCTACCCTTCGACAATAAGAGCGAGTTCCAGGTAATGATCAACATGCCCGATGGTACGCCCCTGGAGCAGACAACGCGCGTGGCGCAGGCGATGGGCACCTACCTGAGCCAGCAGCACGATGTCGTGAATTATCAGATCTACTCGGGCACGTCGGGCCCATACAACTTTAATGGGTTGGTGCGGCACTACTATCTGCGCAGCCAACCGAACCAGGCGGATATCCAGGTGAACCTGCTGCCGGCCGATGTGCGCAGCGCGCAGAGCCACACAATCGCAAAACGGATGAGGCCCGGACTGGACCAGATTGCGCAGCGGTATGGCGCGCGGATTCAAGTGTCGGAGGTGCCGCCGGGACCGCCGGTGCTGCAGACGTTGGTGGCTGAAATTTATGGACCAAATCCGCAGGGGCAGTTGGAAGTCGCTCGCCAGGTAAAGCAAGTCTTCCAGCAGACCAAAGGCGTGGTGGACACCGATTGGTACATGCAGGACCCGCAGCAGCAACTGCTATTGCAAGTCGACGAAACCAAGGCGGCGCTGCACGGAATCGCGGTGGCACAAGTGGCGCAGACGATTCAACTGGCGGCGTCCGGGATGCAGGCGGGCCTGTTGCACTCGCAGGATGCGCGCGAAGCGGTGCCGACGATCGTGGAACTGGATCGGCCGGACCGCTCCTCGCTGCAAGCGCTGGAGAACATCAAGCTGCGCTGCGCGGACGGCAGCATGGTTTCGTTGCGCGAACTGGTGGACGTGGAGCACACCACGTTGAAGCCCGATATTTATCACAAGAACCTGAAGCGCGTGGTGTATGTGACCGGCGATGTGGCGGGCGCGGAAGAAAGCCCGGTCTACGCGATTATGAAGATGAACCAGGCGCTGGATAAATTGACGTTGCCCGATGGATACAAGCTGGTTCGCTACAATTCCGTCCAGCCGGAATCGACAGATCACTACTCGATGAAGTGGGATGGCGAGTGGCAGATCACGATCGAGGTCTTCCGCGATTTGGGATTGGCGTTCGCCGCAGTGCTGATCCTGATCTACGTGCTGGTGGTGGGCTGGTTCAAATCTTTCACTGTGCCGCTGGCGATTATGGCGCCGATTCCGCTGACGCTGGTGGGGATTCTGCCCGCGCATGCGCTGCTGGGCGATTTTTTCACTGCGACTTCAATGATTGGATTCATTGCCGGAGCGGGCATTATCGTGCGCAATTCCATTCTGGTGGTGGACTTTATCGAGCTGCGACGGAACGAGGGCATGCCGCTGGCAGAAGCGGTAATCGATGCGGGCGCGGTGCGACTGCGGCCGGTGCTGCTGACGGCGGCAGGGGTGGTGGTGGGCGCCAGTGTGATTCTGACCGACCCGATTTTTCAAGGCCTGGGATTGTCGCTGATCGCAGGCGGAGTCGCTTCAACATTTCTATCCTGGCCTGCAGTACCGGTGTTGTATTACATGCTGAACGCCCGCAAAGAGCAGGCGCAACATTCATCTCTCAACAAGGAAAAAGAGGAGGTTTTGTCATGACAGTCGATCGCGCGCTCCGCTTGATGGCAGGTGCAGTGGTCCTGATTTCTCTGGGGCTGGCTCGGTGGGTTTCACCGAACTGGCTTTGGCTAACGGCATTTGTCGGGCTGAATTTGTTTCAGTCCGCCTTCACTAACTGGTGTCCGGCGATGGCGATCTTTCGGAAATTGGGTTTGCCTGAGCCAGGCAGGGCTGCGCGGTACGGCAACTGACGACGGTGCAGCGAGAAGGAGAACGCCATGGAAGTGAAAGTGATTCATCTTGGAAAGCAAAGATTTCAGATCCACGCGAGACAACATACGATTGAAAGCGACCAGCCGATGGAAAACGGCGGGGAGGATGCGGCGATGACGCCGCCCGAGATTTTTCTTGCTTCGCTGGGATCCTGTGCCGCTTTTTATGCAGCGCAGTATCTCTCCAGCCGCAAGCTCGCCGATCACGGTCTGGAGGTTTCAGTGGATGCTGAAAAGCTGCGCGATCCGGCGCGGCTGGGCAACTTTGTCATCAAAGTCCAAAGCCCGGTAAGCCTGACTGCCGATCAGACCGTGGCCATGGAGCGCTCGGTGCATCGCTGCCTGATTCACCAGACCATGCTGCTGCCAGCGCAGATTGCAATCGAGATTGTCGCGACAGCGGAAGAGCCTGCAATTGCTTGAAGAGAGCGCCGCAGCCCTGGGCCACGCAAAATCTGTTTTGCGCCATGGACGGCACGACTGAGGTCGGGCACTGATACAAGAGCAAAAGGTTAGGATCGCCGGATCGTAATGATGTGATATTCATCACTGCGAAGTCCGCTCCACAAGCCTCATGCTGACAGCTGAGGCTCGGCGTTTACACTATGCAGGTGGAGAGAAGCAGACGACGCGCGTTTCTGATGCTGGCGATGACGGTCCTATGGGCCGTGCTGCCGGTTTCCGCGTGTCTGCAGGCGAGCCAGCCGATGGGTCAGCGTGCGTGCTGTCACGGCATGGCGCAGACATGCGATTCGTCTGCAATGGATGCAAGTGGTTCGTGCTGCCTGGTCCACCGGCAGAGCGCGGCTGTTACTCCCGTCTTTCCTGATGTTGCGGATCATTTGCAGCCGCTCGCTGTCGTATCGCATCCCGCCAGATTAGCCGTACCGGCCATTACGAGCATGGAGAACGGGAATGCTCTCGCACCGCCTCGGTCGATCCTCTCCTCCGCCGGCAACTCCATCCTCCGCATCTAGTACTCCTTCGTTTCCAGACTCATCCTGGGCCTTCGTGCGTCTGTATGCGTCAATGCGCATCGTGCGCGCCCGACGGACTGTGACCTGCCTGTTCCAACGAGGGAGTGATGAAAACTTATATCTCTATATTGTGCTTTCTTCTGCTGGCTGGACCGGCCTGGGTCTCCCGCGCGCAAGCGCCGGACAAAAGCGATGGGCTGGGCGGCCTGGCCGCGTTGCTTGAGGAAAGCACTCCTCAGCAGGATTCCGCGCCAGCCTTAACGCTGGACGATGTGGAACGGATCGCCCTCGCAAGGAACCCGGAGATCGAAGTTGCGGCCCGTCGAGTCGC
Source organism: Acidobacteriaceae bacterium (assembly GCA_049692235.1). Lineage (GTDB taxonomy): Bacteria > Acidobacteriota > Terriglobia > Terriglobales > Acidobacteriaceae > JAKAAZ01. Next base: position 31,275 of record JBAVOQ010000039.1, read on the forward strand.
CATCGCCGAAGCCCATGTTCCCGCCGCCGGCGCGCTCGACGATCCCATCGCTATGTATCGCGGATGGGGAGTGCCGTTGCAGCAGGCGTGGAATTACAACGACGCGCAGAACATGTTCAGCGTCACCGAGACGCTGCCGGGGCCTGGCAAGCGGGGTCTGCGCACAAGCGTGGCACAGTCCGACGTGGCCGAATCGAAGGCGGAGTTGCAGCAGGCGCGACTGGAAGTTCGCGTACGCGTCCACAAAGCGTTCGATGACATGCTGCTTGCCGACGACGAATTGCGGGTCCACCAACAGCATGTCTCCATCGCGCGCCAGGCCATCGAGGCGGCGCGAATCAAGTACGCAGTGGGAAAAGTCCCGCAGCAAGACATCTTAAAGGCGCAGGTTGCGCTGACGCAGTTGGCGGAACACATGATCCGCTTCGATCGAGACGTCGAACTGGCGCGCGCCCGCCTCAACACGCTGCTGGGGCGCGATCCCGCCGCGCCGCTCCATGTCCGTGGAGAGTACGCCGTACTGGCTCCGCTGCCGGACGAGCATGCGCTGGAGGCCCTGGCGCTTCACTCACGGCCCGATTTGGTCATGGCTGAAGTAGCCGCCGAACGCAGCCACCAAGAGCAGGCGCTAGCAAAGAAGGCTTACGTTCCGGACTTCACGGTTTCCGGCGGGTACATGCTCATGCCGCCCACCATCGACATGCGCAACGACTACATGGTGGAGGGTTCGATGAACCTGCCCTGGTTGAATCATCGCAAACACAATTCCGAGATTGCCGAAGCCATAGCGAAGGCCACCGAGCAGGACGCTGAACTCGTCGCGCTGCGCAATGCCGTCTTCGGTCAGGTCCAGGAGGCCCTGGTCCAGGCACAGGCCGCACAGAAGTTCGCGCTTCTGTATCGCGACCAGCTGCAACCTCAGGCCGAAGCCACACTGCAGTCCAGCGTGATCGCCTATGAGAACGATAAAACCGACTTTCTCGATCTGCTCGACAGCCAGATGACCGTCATCGATATCGATCTTGCCTGGGTGCAGGCGGTTGCCGACTTCGACACACGCCTCGCCGATCTCGAACTCGCCACAGGAACTCCTCTCGACGAGGCCCAGACCACCACCCTGGAGGTGAAGCCGTGAAGACCCGCACGTATCACATTGCGCTTGTGTCGGCCGTTGCTGTCTGCGTTTTGCTTGCGGCAACGTTTCTCTATGTCCTGTTGCCCCGTGATCACAGTGCTTCGCAAGCTTCTGAAAGCCCGGTGATTGCGCGTGGGCCCGCGATGCCTGCCCAGCCCATGCCGCCTGGAAGCGCTGCGCCTTTGAAGGGCGAACCTGCGTTGGCCACGGTGCAGTTGTCGCCGCAGCGTCTGCAGGAAATCGGCGTGACGATGGCGATAGTGGAATCGAAGGACGTGAACGACAACCTCAGCGTGCCCGGCAATGTCGACATGGATGAGCAGCGGCTCTCGTATGTGCAGACGCGCTTTCCCGGGTGGATTCAGGACGTCTTCGCCAATGCGACGTATCAGTACGTGCGCAAAGGGCAGCGTCTGTTCACCGTCTACAGCCCAGATCTCGTGAGCAGCGAGCAGGAATATCTGTTGGCCCGGCAGAACCAGAAGAGTTTTTCGCAGGACGCGCATGGCATGGCCGCGCACGAGAGCGGTTGGCTGTTGCAGGCCGCGGAGGAGCGGCTGCGGCAGTTCGGTGTACCGGCGCAAGCAATCACAGACCTGGAGCAAAGCGGAAAAGTGCAGCGCAATATCGCGATTGACTCGCCGGTCTCCGGTTACATTATCGAGCGCAACGCCTTGCCGAACGCCTATGTGCAACCGGATACAAAGCTATACACAATCGCCGATCTGTCCACGGTATGGGTGTACGCCAATGTGTTTCAGAACGATGTTGGCCGTCTGAAGCCGGGCGATCCGGCACAAGTCACGGTCGATGCTTATCCCGGACGGCATTTCAACGGCCGCATCGATCAGATTCTTCCGCAGGTGGATCCGGCAACACGAACTGTTCGTGTGCGTCTCATCTTCCGCAATCCCGGTGTCGTGCTCAAGCCGGGAATGTACGTGAATGTCGCGATCGCTGTCCCGCTGGGGCGGCAACTGGTGATTCCCTCCTCCGCGGTGCTGCAAACAGGGGCGCGCGCCATCGCGTTCATCAACCGCGGCAACGGCAATCTGGAGCCGCGCACCATCGAGATCGGGCCCCAGCTTGACGATTCGGTGATCGTCCTCAACGGGCTCAAGGCCGGCGAACAGGTCGTCAGTTCCGCCAACTTTCTGGTGGACTCGGAGGCGCAGCTGCAGCAGGCGCTTCAGGCGTTCTCGCCTCTGCCGCAGCCGTCGGGCGCATCGGCAAACGCCGCGTCTGCTGCGCAGATGCAGATCGACTTCAGCACCCAACCAGATCCTCCGCACCAGGGCGCAAATGCCGTGCGCGTGAAACTGACCGGTTACGATGGAAAGCCGGTTATGGGCGCACAAGTGACGGCGACTTTCGTGATGCCAGCGATGCCTGCGATGGGAATGGCGGCAAAGCGCGCCGCAGCCACGCTGCCCGACACGGGCAACGGTTTCTATGAGGGCCCATTGCAACTGGAGACAGGCGGAACCTGGCAGGTGAACGTGGCCGTCCAGCGCGGCGGTGAAGTCGTCGCCACCAAGCAGCTCAGCCTCAGCGCTACGGGAGGCACGCAATGATCGCACGAATTATCGCCTGGTGCGCGCGCAATCCCTTCCTTGTATTCACCGGGGCCATCCTGCTGGTTGTTGCAGGCGTGTGGTGTATGCAGCACGTCCCGCTCGACGCGCTGCCGGATATCAGCGATGTGCAAGTCATCATCCACACACCGTGGGCGGGCGAGCCGCCGAACGTGATTGAGGATCAAGTTACCTATCCGATTGTGACCGCGTTGCTCTCCGCTCCCGACGTCAAGAACGTTCGCGCACAGACCATGTTCGGCGACTCTTATGTCTTCGTCGTCTTTCAGGATGGCACCGATCTATATTGGGCGAGGTCACGCGTGACGGAATACCTGGAGCAAATCGCCGGGCGGCTGCCGGCGGACGTCCATCCCGCCATCGGTCCCGATGCCACCGGAGCGGGGTGGGTGTATGAGTACGCCATCGTGGACCGCAGCCACACCAGGAACCTGGCCGATCTGCGCGCGGTGCAGGATTGGTACTTGCGCTATCAACTCGAAGCGGTTCCCGGCGTGGCGGAGGTGGCAAGCATTGGCGGCTTTGTGCGCCAGTACCAGGTGAACTTGGACCCGAACAAGCTTTTCTCCTATGGCATCTCCGCTTCCACCGTGATCGATCGCGTTCGGCAGAGCACCAACGAGGTTGGCGGAAGCGTCTTGCAGATGAGCGGGGCCGAATATATGGTCCGCGGCCGCGGCTATCTGCGCTCGCTCGCCGATCTGGAAAATGTTCCGGTTGCCACGAAGAACGGCACACCCGTGCTGGTGAAGGATCTTGGCACAGTCTCCTTCGGCCCCGACGTGCGGCGTGGCGCGGCCGACTGGCAAGGAGAAGGGGAAACCGTCGGCGGCATCGTGGTCATGCGCTACGGAATGAATGCGCTCAAGGTCATCAACGGAGTCAAGTCCAAATTCCGCGAGATCGCGTCCTCGCTGCCAGCCGGCGTTGAAATCGTCACCGGCTACGACCGCTCCTGGCTGATCCAGCAGTCGATCCACACTTTGAAGCGAGATCTTCTCGCCGAGGCGATCATTGTCAGCTTCGTCAGCATTGTTTTTCTCTTCCATTTTCGGTCCGCGCTGGTACCAATTCTGACGCTGCCGATTGCCGTGCTGGCCGCATTCATCCCCATGTATTTCCTGCACATCACCTCCAACATCATGTCGCTCGGCGGATTGGCGCTTGCTGTCGGAGTGCTGATCGACGCGGCCATTGTCATGGTGGAGAACGGACACCGCCATTTAGCCGAACGTGCAGACGAACCCACCGAATCGGAGCGACGACGAATCCTGATCGGAGCGGCCCAGCAGGTGGGGCCCGCGCTCTTCTACTCGCTCATCATTATCGTGGTTTCATTTCTGCCGGTGTTTCTGCTGGAAGCGCAGGAAGGGCGCATGTTTCGCCCTCTGGCGTGGACCAAGACGCTGGCGATCGCTTTCGCTTCCCTGCTCTCCATCACGCTGGTTCCGGCTTTGATGCCGCTATGCCTGCGCGGAAAGCTGCGGCCCGAATCGAAGAATCCCGCCGCCCGCATCACTCAGGCGATGTATCTTCCTGTGCTGCGCTGGTGCCTGCGCCACTGGAAGCTGGTGATCGCGCTGAATCTTGCGTTCCTGGCTGCCACCATTCCTCTCTACTTCCGACTCGGCAGCCAATTCATGCCCGCGCTGTATGAAGGTTCCGCTCTCTACATGCCGACCGCTATGCCCGGCATCTCGATCACGCAGGCGGTTTCACTGATGCAGGAACAGGACCGTATGATCCGTTCGTTTCCTGAAGTCGCCACCGTGTTCGGTACCGTCGGCCGCTCCGACAGCGCCACCGACAACGCTCCTCTGGATATGTATGACACCACCATCATGCTGAAGCCGCGCGGGAGCTGGCCCCTCGGCATGACCTACGAAAAGCTGATCCACGCGATGGATGAGAAGCTGCAATTTCCGGGCCTGACCAACACGTGGACCATGCCCGTCGAGAACCGTCTCGACATGGAGTTGACCGGCATCAAGACGCCGGTGGGGATCAAGATTCAAGGCCCCGATCTGGCTCGCATTCAGGACATTGGAGCACAGATGCAACAACTCCTTTCGCAAATGCCCAAGACTAATTCCGTCTTTGCGGAGCATGTTGCACAGGGCTTCTATCTGAATGTCGATGTGAATCGGCCCGAGGCTGCGCGTTACGGTCTAACCGTCGCCGATGTACAGCGAGTTATCACCTCGGAGATTGGCGGAGCAGACATTGCACAGAATATCGAAGGCCGTGAGCGCTTCCCTATCGCGGTGCGCTATCAGCATACTTTCCGCGACGATCCGGCAGCGATATCTCAAGCTTTGATCCCGACTCCGTCCGGCGAGCTGATTCCAATCAGTGAAGTGGCCCGCGTTTCCTTTTCTCGCGGTCCGACGATGATCCGCGACGAAGATGGCGCGCTGACCGGCTATGTTTTTCTCGATCTGAAAACCAACGACTACGGCGGTTTTGTGAATCAGGCAGACCAGATACTACGACAGAAGTTGGCGCTTCCAGCGGGTTATACCTGGCGCTGGGCGGGCGAGTACGAGTTTGAGGTGCACGCCAAGCAGCGCCTCAAAATTATTCTTCCTGTCGTCTTCTTCGTCATCTTTCTGCTGCTCTATCTCGTCTTCAAGTCCGCCACCGAAGCTGCCGTGCTGATCTTTCCCACCTTCTACGCCATGTCCGGTGGTTTGCTGCTGCAGTGGGCGCTCGGCTACAACTTCAGCGTCGCTGTATGGGTCGGCTATATCGCGCTGTTCGGCATCGCGGTCGAAACCGGCGTGGTGATGGTGGTGTACCTGGATGAAGCTTTCCAGCGCCACGCCGCCCACAATTCACCAATGAATGAAGCTGATCTGGAGCAGGCCGTCATTGAAGGCGCGGTCCAGCGCCTGCGACCGAAACTGATGACCGTCACCGCCGTGATCCTCAGCCTGGCGCCGATCCTCTGGGAAACCGGCATCGGCTCCGACGTGATGAAACCTATCGCCGCCCCAATTGTAGGCGGAATGATTACATCCACCATCCACGTGTTAATTCTGGTTCCGGTATTTTTCCTGCTCATCAAGCGACGAGCATTGCGTCGACGTCTACGTTCGGGAAGCCCGGACCACCAAGCCCCGCAGGGAGTCGCAACAGAATAGCGATCAAGTATGGATCAGATCAGTCGGCTTGTGGGAAGCATGTCTTTGCTCCCCTAGCAGGAGCAGAAGTGGAAACTGGACTTCAACTGGCGATAACAGATGTGATGAGAAGCCCGAGTCACTCACCGAGGTCCAGGGCAGCAGTCGCTGATCGGTCCAGTTACACGCAGCATACTTTGATGCGAAACCGATCCGGGTTGCGCAAACGACGTAAAGGCTCTGACCGACGACAACGCTGGCATGTAGGCTGCAGGTCGGGAATCTTCGTCTCGGTGCATCCCGAGTCGCTACCAAAACGAAAGAAGCATCCATGGGCCAGACCTCCAACGGATGCTTCTTTTTTCAGTGGCGCTTAGGAACAACGGTCAGATGCGCATCGGCATGATGATGTAGCGATAGCGGAAATCGTCCTTGGCGTCTTCCGGGCGAACCTGGCCCGCGGTCTGGGCGTCTTTGAACTCCAGGCGCACCTCGCTGACATCTCCAATGGCCTTTAGAAAATCGACCATGTAGGTGGAGTTAAATCCGATCACAAGCGGATCCATATTGTAGGGCGTCTCAATGGTGTCCTCGGACTCGCCGGCCTCGGTGGAGGAAGAAGAAATCTTCATCTCGTTCTGTTCCAGGCGCACCTTGACCGCACCCGATCTTTCATCCGCGAATTGCGCAACACGCTGGATAGAAGCCAGCAGGTCGGTGGTGCGGACGATCACAAAACGGTTGTTGTCGCGCGGCAGAACCGCCTCGTAATTCGGGAACTGGCCGGTGAGTTTGCGCGAGGTGAGGACGCGATTGCCAACCTGGAAATAGAGTGTCTGTTCATCGTCAGAAAAGTCGATGAATTCTTCTTCAGTATTCGCCAGCAGCGATTGCAGTTCGGAGAGCGCCTTGCGGGGAATGAGGAGTTTCTTCTCTCCGCTGACGGCGAGATTTTCGTTTGTCTTTTCAATGTGCGCGAGACGATGGCCATCAGTAGCCACCATGGTGAGGCTGCCCGCTTTGACCAGCAATAAAGCGCCGTTCAGCGTATAGCGCGACTCTTCATTGGCGACAGCGAAGATGGTTTTTCCGATCATGTTGCGCAGCACGGATGCCGGCAGGCGAATCGCGCCCGCGGTCGGGAACGGCAGCACCTGGGGAAAATTTGCGCGCGCCATGCCCACCATTTTAGTGTTGGAGCGGCCGAGACGAATCTGCACCCAATGATTTTCCATCAGCTTGATGCTGATTTCGCCATCCGGCAGCAGCTTGATGTAATCAAATAATTTGCGTGCTGGAATGGTGCAGGATCCAGGCTTTTTGACCTTCGCAGCACAGGAAGTGCGGATGCTTTGATCGAGATCCGTGGCCGTGATCGTCAGTCGATCCTGGTCCGCTTCCAGCAAGAAGTTCGATAAGATCGGAATCGTCGTCTTGCGTTCGACAACGCCTTGAGTGGCTGTTAATTCGCGCAGCAACAGCTGCCGATTTACGCTGATTTCCATCGCAGTACTTTCGACCACTGTCTTCTCCGGCTGGACTTCCAGACTTGGCATTCAGAGCGTCTCTCTTTTCAACCTTATATACCACGGGAGCATCCCGCTGCGAACCCACTGTTGACGTTGCCTTCATTGTAGAGAATAAACCCTGGGTCCGGCATGGAAATCCGCTGCGGAAAATAGGGTACGGACGATCAAAAGCAGGTGTCAGCCTGCCCTGCCACAAGTTTTTTTTGGCAGTTCGTTGGCGTATTCGGAAAGGCTGTCTTGCAAGTACTACTGAAAAAATTAAATAGAAATATAAAGACAGTAGCAGTAGCAGATGGCGGTGGAAATCAGGATAAATAGGCCATCGCCAATGAAAGCTGGGGCGTGGGCCATGTCCTATTTTCTAAAACTGAACATCAAGAAAAAGTAAAACCGGGAAAAGCGATGCGGGGCTCGGGTTTCAGGCGAGTTTGGCTGCCTCAATCTCCACACGCTCCACAGGGAAGGCGCCAGCCCATGTTCATTTCTCGCACCGGATGTGCAAAGCTCATCCCCAGGCAAGAATAGCGAGGCTTCCATGAGCCGCTGCGATGCACAACGATCACTTTTCCGGCTCGATGCCCAACTCTTTGGCGATATCGCCGTTTTTCAGCTTGTCAATGGCTTCGCGGAGGGTCATCGAAGAGGGAGTTTTCTTGTAATCGCTGGTGATCTCGTCCTCCTGCTGATTTATGCTTTTGAAAATCAACATGTGACCCTGGATGTGCACGTGGGTTTCTGTGATTTCCCAGATGCCGGGGGCCACCTGTGAACGGACGACGCGGAACGTGCCGCCCTTATCCATCTGCCCAAAGATTCCCCAGCCAAATTCCACAGTCTGAATCAACTTTCCACTCAACACAATCAAGCGTTTTTGGGTTGCGTCCACCACCATTTGGCCGGCCATTGCGGCAAAGACGCGGGAGGCGTAGGTGGGAGGCTGGAAGGCGGGATTCGGCTTGAAGGCGAGGGTAATTTTTCCGTCCGCCTCTCCGGCGTAGCTCCAGATGAAACCGTTGGGCAACATCTTCATCAGGGAGACTGCCTGCTGGTCGTCGTGGGCGCTGTTCTTGCGTTGTTTAGCCACTACCGAAGGGTCGGTGAGGACACTCTCCATGCGGGCTTCGTCCTGCGCCTGCTGTTGCGCGATCAAGGGATGGCCGTTCAATAGAATCAGCTTGGACGCGGTGCCATCCGGCGTTTCGACGACCAACTTGACCGTGCTCTTTGCGGGTACAGTGTCGGAATCGCGATACATCCAGTGGGTATGGTCGTTCTGGTTGGCCTGTAATTCGTTAGTGACAACCTGCTCAACCAGTTGGTGCGCAGAAAGTTTCTGCGCGGAAGATGTTCCACAGAACCCTGTCAACAGGAAACCCGGTAGTAAGGCGATGCTTACACACCAAGAAACTCTTGCCTCGGATACCGCGGCTTGAAAAGTCTTCCATCCGTTTGAAACTTGCACGCACACCTCTTCCTTTTTTCACTTCGTTACCACACTGCGGCCTTCGAAGCTGCCGTCGTCCAACCCTGGTACCAATTCTCTCGTACAGTGAAAGCCGGTAGCGTTTTGCCCGGGCGCGCCAGAAGAACCTGATACAGTTCGATGTTGCCCTGCTGGAAGGCGTACGCCGACCCGGCCATATACAGCAGCCAGATGCGATAGGTTCGTTCGGAAACGGTTTTCAGCACGGCCTGAATATTTTTCTGCAGGTTTTCCACCCAGATGCGCAGCGTCTGCTCATAATGGATGCGAAGATTGTCGACGTCACGCACTTCAAAGCCGACAGATTCAGCCACTTCCAGCACTTCGCCCAGTGTGACCAGCTCGCCATCGGGAAATACATACTTGTCCATGAAGGAATCTTTTGCGAGAGGGCAGCCCGGGGACCGGGCGATGCCGTGATTGAGAAACAGTCCATCCGGGGAGAGCATGCGCATCACCGTGGTAAAGTACTCGCCCAGATTCTTTAACCCAACATGCTCAAACATGCCGACGCTCGCGATTTTGTCGAACCGTGTCTGCAGCTCCGGAATGGTGCGATAGTCCCGCAGCTCGACGCGGCACTTGTCTTCCAGCTGGGCGTGGCTGATTCTTCTGGCGGTCACGTCCGCCTGCTCCTGGCTCAGGGTAATGCCGTAGGTGTCCGCTCCGTAGCGGGAGGAGGCGTGGAGGAGAAGACTGCCCCAGCCGCAGCCAATATCCAAAAAGCGCTCGTTCGGGGCCAAGGCAAGTTTGCGGCAGATCAATTCCAGCTTATTCGTCTGGGCGTTCTCCAACCCCTCTGTGGGATCGCGGAAGTAGGCGCAGGAATAGGCCAGGGTGGGACCGAGCCAGGTTCGATAGAAATCGACAGGGAGGTCATAGTGGTAGGAGATCGAGGTACGGTCCCTCTCCATCGAGTGCTGTCTCCCGTACCGGAACCACTGTGCCAGGTCGGAGGAGGAGCGCCAGAGGGTGCGTAGGATGTGGTGGCCGTCGCTGCCGACGTGCTGGTACAGATGATGAACTGCCGGGAACGCGGCGAATAGATCGCCTTCGACATCCAGATCCTGGTTGATGAAGGCTTCGCCCAGGGTGCGGTCCGTCGGATCTTTCAGCAGCGCGTGCCAGGCGGCGGAAGACTGAATCACAAACGTGCATTGTGGTCGCTCATTCTGCGATGAGCACCAGGACCACCCGTCCGCGCTCCGAATGGCGAAACGCGGGCCGGAATAATCGCGGAAGAGATCGTGAAACAGCTGCGTGCGTTGCGTCTGGTTCGAAGCCGAAAGCATGGCGCCCCCTTCTGTTCGACCAAATCGGCCCATAGAAGAAGCGGAGGACGCAAACCTATGAGCCACAAGACTGCTGGATTCATGGTCTACCACTCAGTGTAGAGAATCAACTGGATGTTAAAGTTGCCTGGCCAGGGGAAATCCGTCGTGGCAAATATCTATCTCGCCATGCGTTACAGGGATATTTTGCCGACAGAGAAAAAGAAACTGCATGCCGATCGCTCGACACGCAGCAGGAGGGCGAAGACGTGCGATCTCCGTCGCGAAGAGGACAGCGGGCACGAGATTGGTAGGCGTCGAGGTCCGCAGAATATGCCTAGGTGGAAATGATGGTGCCGTTCATTCGGCGTGCTCTAGATGAGGGTCAGAGTGTGGTTTCGGGGCTCCTAGTGACGGAGCCCCGAAAAAGGTTTATTCAGCCGCCGGGATGGAACCCGAAACGTTCGCCGCCACCGAGCCGGTAACCACGGAAGAGAAGCTGGCCTGTGTGGCTACGGTGGGCACGGAGACCGGATTTGTACCCGCAGCGATGAACGGGCCAAGAGCGCCCGCTGCCGTCGTGCTGGCGTCGCCGCTCACGCTGACCACCAAGCCGGTGAGACTGGCGTCGCTCTCGTAGTTCACGTTGTTGGCAGGGATGAGGTTGATGCCGGCAAAGCTGGGCGATCCTAAGGTGACTGAAGGAATGCCCCGCACCAGCGCGCGATGTTCTGCCTCCACGCCGAGAATCGACGCAGAAACTTTCGCATAGAGGATGAGATCGGCCTGGGTGAGATTGGAGCCGCTCATGGCCGGATTGGCCTGCGTAGCGCTAAAGCCGTTGTACCCGGCTGCCATGGAAGCGAACTCCTCCACAGCAGTCATGTAGGCGCCGACGAAGGCCCCTTCGAGAGCGAGGAGAACCGGCAGAAACCCCATGAGCGAGGAGAAGGTTCCGGATGGATAGTAAAAAGTCTGCGGAACACCCGCACCCGAATCACCGCTGCCATCCATGGGCAATCCCAACAGCGAGCGCAGCAATTGTGCGTGAGCCACTTCTTCCAGCAGCGCACCCTGCAGATACGCGACGTTGACCACGCTGCCGGAAGAACTTACGTTCACAGCTGTGCCGCCTGAACCAGCGAGGTTTGGGTCGCTGATCACAGCTGAGGTGGAGAGCGCAGTGTAATAGGTGGTGATGGCCAGGCTTTCGGCAATCAGGGCCGCAGTCAAAATATTGGCGGCCGTATCTGTGGCGCCCGCGGCACTGACGGGTGTGGTTTTCATCATCGAACCGCCGCTGCAGCCATCGATGATTGCCATGGTCGCCGCGCCCACACCGAACATTGTCGCCCCGGTGAGGAAGGAGCGACGGTTCAGGCCACCGGCCACACTTAATTCCTTGATCAATTTATCTGTCGCCATAAAGTCTCCTTGTTTGTGCTTAATTTGTGACCATCTTCTGTCTGAACCGCCGGGAGGGAGTACTTTTGATTCGGCAGCGATGTTCATTGCTACCCTCCTGCAGCCTGTACGGTCGCAACGGGAGGATGGATTGCATGAACTGGAATTTTTCTTGGAGTAGCGGCGAAGATACCGGAGCGGGAGTGGATTCTGAACTGCAGCAGCGGGGTGAGACGCTTTGCGTTTTCAGACGAAAAGATTGCGTGCGCAAGATTTCTGCGCAGAAGAAAATGCCCCGAAGACTCTCATAATGAAAGCCTGCAGGGCAGGATGAAGCGGACTGGCTGGTGGAACCGATCTACTTGTTGAGCTGCTCCATCAGATTGTTGATCATGCGATTCAGATCGGTGTCGGTGTGGCGTAGCTCGTCAATCTTGGCGATCGAGTGCATCACGGTGGTGTGGTGCTTGTCGCCGAAGTGGCGACCGATTTCCGGCAGCGACGCCTCCGTCAGTTGCTTGGCGAGATACATGGCGATCTGGCGCGGAACGACAATGGAGCGAGAATTGTTTTTCTGCTTCAGCTCCATGATCTTCATGCCGAACTGATCGGCGACAGCGCGCTGAATCACTTCGATAGTTACCTTGCGCACCTGCGTGTCGATGAATTGCTTCAGGCACTGTTGCGTGACAGCCAAAGTAATCTCGACGCCATGCAAACTGCACCAGGCCAGCAGGCGAACCAACGCACCCTCCAGTTCGCGCACATTGGTACGAACATTGGAGGCGACGAACAGCGCCACATCGACCGGCAGCGTGACGTGCTCGCTCTCCGCTTTCTTCTGCAGAATTGCGACCTTGGTTTCAAGATCGGGCGGCTGAATATCTGCAATCAAACCCCACTCGAAGCGATTGCGCAGGCGGTCCTCAATCTCCGCCAGTTCTTTCGGCGGGCGATCGCTAGCGATCACAATCTGCTTCATGCTTTCATGCAGCGCGTTGAAAGTATGGAAGAACTCTTCCTGGGTGCGCTCCTTCTGCGCCAGAAACTGGATGTCATCGATCAACAGCACGTCCACAGAACGGTACTTGTCGCGGAAGCTGGACATGCGATCGTAGCGCAGCGAGTTGATCATCTCGTTGGTAAATTTTTCGCTCGACACGTAGCAAATAGACGCCTGCGGCTGATGACGTTTCACTTCATGTCCAATGGCATGCATCAGATGCGTTTTACCGTTGCCGACTGAACCGTAGAGAAACAGCGGGTTGTAGGCCTTCGAGGGGCGTTCGGCGACAGCCTCAGCAGCGGCGCGGGCAAATTGATTTCCGTTGCCGATCACGAAGGCGTCGAAGGTGTAACGAGGATTCAGTTGCGCGGCGGTGTCCCAATCAAAGCGGGATTGCTGCGGCGTCACGGCTGGGTTGGTGTTGTAGCGATTGCGCGCCGGGTTGGAAGAGCGTGTCGGCTGCGGCGCAAAGCCGCCATCCTGACGCACGCGGGGCGGGGGCGCTTCCTCCTGCAGGGCTTCAAAGGAAACTTCGTCGACTTCCAGCCCAAGCTGGTCGACGGCCTCCAGGATGTGATCGTTATACCGTTCGCCGATGTGTTCAAACTCGCGGGTGGGCACCGTGACGACCAGCACCCGTCCTTCAATGCGGCTGAAGCGCGTGGGCTTGAACCAGGTGTCGAAGGACTGGTGATTGATCTTTTTCTCAAGCGCTGTCAGGATGCGAAGCCAGGGATTGATGGTCGAGGAAGCTGTGGCGAGAAATGACATGCTGTTTTCACTTTCAACGTTGCGGCGCGACTGCCGATGCAGGTGAGACATCTGCAGCGGAGCTTGCTCCTTCGAAGCTAAACAATACGGCGAACTCCATGTTCATGTGACGAACTTGAAATTGCCAAAGGTCGTGAGAAATGTTGGCTACGGTTTGTCCGATACTCGCTGAAAAGTGGTCGGCCTGGGGCGGTCAGAGCACACGGAACGGGTTGTTCGGATGACGTTAGCGAAAGCCGATACTAGCACATCCAAGTGCCGGTAGGCAGCAGTGTTTTCGACACAAAATCATTTCTTTTCGAAACTGCACCAAGGCTGGTGAAAGGGCATATCAAATGCCGGATTTGGATTGACAGCGGGCAATTTTCTCCGTCAAAATTCGGTTCGCGCGCACATCATTTTTGTGTACCGCTGCATCACGAAGTTGTATCATCTGCCGCGCGTTTTCGACGAAGTGTGCATAGATAGAATAGCGGACCCACGGCAGCCAGGAAAGTGCCGAAAAGAATCGCTGGTAACCTTGCGGTAATGCGATCGGCGCTGGCCGCGAAGATGGTGAAGAAAACCAACGCGGTGGGAGCGATGCCAATCGCCACCGCGCCGAAGCGGCCGAAGGGCACGCGGAAGGGTCGAACGAGCGAAGGTTCTCGCCAGCGTAAAACCGCGAGCGCAACAAATTCCAGAACCAGACTGAGTCCGTACAGCAGGATGTCGAGTTCCAGCAGGCGTCTCAGATTGAATCCAAGCGCCAGCGCCCACGCAGCGCCGCACACCAGTACTGCTACCCAGGGAACGCCATTGGCCATGCGACGCTCCAATACTTTAGGAAGCAGACCATCGCTGGCCATGGCCGCGGGAACACGCGCGTAAGAAAGCATCAGTGCGTTGAACATGGCAATGCCGGTCAGCGCGCCGCCGGCAACCACAGCAATGGCGAGCCATTCGGCAAAGCGCGGTCCGACGTGCGCCGCTAAAATCCGCGCAGCCTCCACCCACGAACCGGTGACAAACATCGATGACGGAATCCCGGTCGACGCGACCACGGCGATGGGCAGAACATAACTGCCCGCGACCAGCAGGACAGCCGCCAGCATGGAGCGAATGTAATTGCGCTGCGGATCTTCCACCTCCGCTGCAATGGTGGAAGCGTTGTCCCATCCCATGTAGTTCCACACCACAAACAGCAGCGCAGTCACCATACTGCCGTGCGGTGTGCGCGCCACGCTTGCATGTTGCAGAGAATGCCCCGCAACGTGGAACAAGCTACTTCTCCAAATGCCTAAGCCAATGATTCCGAGGAAGGGTGTCAGCAACACCGCCAGCATCCACAGAGAACCTTGGCCGACGGAATAAGCGCCGCGCAAATTCCACGCAACGCAAATCACCACCACGGCGAGCGACCAGGCCACGCCGCGATGGCCAGCCGTCAGTGTGGGCTCCAGTTGCCCGAGGTAGGCGACGGCAAGAGCGGGATAAATCGCCATGTCAAAGATGCTGGCGGAAAGCGAAAGCCAGGCCTCTTGAAATCCCCAGAAGCGGCCGAGAGCGCGGCTCACCCAGATGTAGAAGCCGCCATCTTCAGGAAGCGCGCTCGCCAGCTCGCCAACCATCAGCGCGGTCGGCAGGCTCCAGATTAGAGGAACGATGAGGAGGAGCAGCAACGCGCGTCCGTAGCCCGCCTGGCCGACGATGTCTTCCAGTCCGTAGGGACCGCCAGACACCATGAAGTACGTAGCCGCGACCAGTGGGAGCAGCCGCAGTCGTCGCATGGAGCGAGGAGCTCTCCATGCGGCGTGCATGCTCGCGAATTGTGATTGCGTCTCGACGATGCTGGTCCGCAGAGCAGAAATGATCTTGCCTGAGCGTAGCAAAGAACGACCGCGGGTGTGCACCGCGAAATGTCCAGAGTCGCTGTTAGGGAGCGGTGCTATTCTGCGGGTGGATTCCTGATTATTAGCCCCGATTATTGAGCGAGTCATGTTATATCGAAGCCAAAGAAAATTCTGCGTTCGAAAGACGAACTGAAACGGGAATTGGTAGAGCAGCTTCACCTGTTGGAATGCGACTGCAAGACGTTCGACGACGGGACCGAGGCGGCAGGTAAGCACATCGGGCTCACTTTGCGTTTGCTGGTTCACGAATACGGGCACTCCAGGTCGCTTTTGGCCCAACTTGGCTTAATAGAGACTCGTTTCTATGATTCTGCAGGGCCGCTGGATCCGAACAATCTTTTGCCAGAGCATAAGCTCATTATGATTGCAATGAATGGAATCGAATCCAAATATTGCGCAGCCGGGGATGCCTTTCAGACGTGGAGGAGAGTTCGATTTCAGGATTGGTGGAATGAGCCCGTGGTTAAGGACATGTCCAAGACTTTTTCGCGTAGAGCCCTAATTTTACACGTTGCCGATACCGACGGGGGGGCTCACGTGGATCCTGGCCTGGATGAAGACTACCACGCATTGTCTCGCGGAAATTCGTTGGGATGGATGTTCGCCACCAAAGACACCAAAAGGCCAGTCGAAGGACGGGCAGAACTTGCGTGTATGCGGCAAATCGCATATGAGGTTCTATGCACGATTAGAGATTTCATTCCAGAATTTGCCCGGACCATTGTGGCCGTTTCTCCCAGGACGACACCAATCTGTGGATGTAACGCCTGAAACATTTTTGGGGTATTCGATCACGAATTGGAGCTTGCCGACTATGAAAGAGAACGATATGCTATCCCACGCAGCATACGACACAACCGCGGAAGGCTACTATGAGCAAATCCAAAATCTTTTTTTTGGCGACGATTCTGGCTCTTCTTTGCTGTTCAAGCACACGCTTGCGGGCGCAGAGCGGCACCACTGCGCGGTGGGGGCGGCATATTACCTGCGCCTCGGATGACGGCCGGCGGCACTTTTGTCCCATCAACACCGGGGGCGAAGCGCGCATGACCAACCAGCGCAGCGGCTCGCCCTGCATCCAGGGTCGGACGTGGGGATACGATATGCGTGGTATTTGGGTGGATCGCGGCTGCCGCGCTGACTTTGTTGTTCGGCCTGCCGGATACCGTCCCCCTCCACCTCCCAGGGGCCAGATGATCACCTGCTCTTCGAACAATGGCGGCCGCAACTTTTGCCCGGCGGATACTCGAGGTGGAGTGCGAATGGTGAATCAACGCAGCGGCTCAGCCTGCATCCAGGGCCGGACATGGGGTTTTGACGGCCGGGGAATTTGGGTGGATCGCGGTTGCCGCGCCGACTTTGCGCTTGGTCGATAAGCAGCCTTGTCAGAAACACTCTGGCGCCGATAGGGTGCTTCGCGTCAGAGTGTTTCTGACTGTGCGCTCGAAATTCGGGCGGCTGTGGTTACACGCAAAATAACGACACAGTGGAACTTAGCGGATACGCCCGAGCTTGCCCGTCGCGCTATGACCCGAAGGATTTTCGCCGATCCAGCGCTCATCCGCGGGTTCGCTTGCCAGCTGGTATCGGGAGTCAGAGGAAATGCGCAGCCAATCCGTACGGTTGTCCATGCCTCCGTGAACCAAATCCATGCAGAAGATGACTACGTCGCCCGCTTTATATTCCGCAGTCAGCCAGCGACCGCCTAAGGCATGGCGAATCTGGTTGGGATCTTCAGAGAGCCATCCATTCAGGCCGGCCGCGGTGCGCGCTGGATCGTCCGGCCGGTTGGAGCAATACGAATCGACATCGCGCTGACCATAGGTCGTCTGCAGTCGCGCGTTCTTATGGCTGTTTTCCAGCACCATCAACCCACCCATCTGAAAATCAATATCTCCCAGCGGAACCCATGCAGTGTAGAGGCGGCGCGTTCCTCGACCCATGTACACAATGTCGCAGTGGCTGGGAGTACCCAGGCCGGGCGAAATGCATCGCAGCCACGTGAAGTCGAAATGAAGAATTTCTCCGCCCAGGAAGGACGAGAAAAAACTCATCAGGTTTCCCTGTCGGGCGTAGAGAAGATGCTGCAATGGCGGATTGTTTTTCTGCGCCAGTTCCGGTTGAAAAAACAGGTTGGTGCCTGGCTTGGTTTTGTCCATCATCAACGGTGCTGCCGGATCCAGTTGGCCTTCGATCGACAACTGCGTCAGGATATGACACCGGGCTGCGAGCACTTCTTCCCTGTCGAGGCATCGGTGGAGAAACAGATAACCGTCTTTCGCCATCGCTTGTTGCAAGCGCCTGGGATCGTCATGCGGGTCGCAGCGGGACTCCAGTAATCCAATGGCATCCTCTCCTTCGTCCAGCTGAAATCCGCGGGAGGACATGGTAGGAAGCGCGCAGGCTGTAATCCTCGGTTCGACGGTCCCCTGATGAGAGCAGAGATGAGCAACGCCGAAGGCATACGCTTCCAAGTAGATGACAGAACATGTGAACGGAAGAAAAGACTAGTTGCGGCCTGGATTCTCCTGGGACGAAAAGCGGCGGCTGGATTCAGCGGGCGCTGCATCGAGAGGACGAGGGCGCATTGCAAACGAGATTCCGCTCTAGAATGGCTGCATATGCGCGTGAAGTGTTGGTGGATGATTGCCGTTTGCCTGCTGGCGGCGGGTTCGAAGGGTGCGCGGGCGCAAAAGACGGTGCCCGCTCCACAGAAGGTGATTCTGGATACGGATATTGGCGACGACATCGACGATGCGTATGCGCTGGCCCTGGTGTTGACCAGCCCGGAACTGAAGCTGCTGGGCGTGACCACCGCATGGGGTAATACCGGTTTGCGCGCACAACTGGTGGACGGCCTGCTGTGCGAGACGGAACAGCAGAATGTTCCCGTGTTCGCTGGAGTTCCGACGAAAGCGAATAACGTGTTTACGCAGGCGTCGTGGGCCAGTCGGTTTCCGCCGCCAGGCACCGGCACAGATGCGATCGCATGGATGGCCAAGACAATCCGCGCCAATCCGGGCCAGATCACGCTGATTGAAATTGCGCCGCTGAGCAATGTTGACGCGCTGATCGATCGAGACCCTGCTGCCTTCCGCATGCTGAAGCGGGTGGTGATGATGGGCGGATCGATTCATCGCGGTTATGGTGATTTGGGCTACGCTCCAGACAACGGTCCGTCCGCGGAATACAACATTGCCATGGATGTGGCCGCCGCGAATAAGTTATTTGCTGCGGGTGTGCCCATCACGATGGCGCCGCTCGATTCTACCCAGCTGAAGCTGGATGAGGTGATGCGGTCGATTTTGTTTCGCCGGAGCACCTCCCTTACGGACGCGCTGGAGGTGCTGACGCAGGAGTGGGACGGCGGGCGATCCGCTACGCCGACGCTGTTTGACGTGATGGCGGTGGAGGCGACGATCGATAGCGACCTGTGTCCGTCGCAACCCATGCATATCGAAGTTGATGATGCTGGGTTCACACGCCCGGAAGCAGGAAAGACGAACGCCCTGGTGTGCCTGCATTCCGACTCCGACCGGTTTTTGAGTTTCTGTTGCCACGGCTGATTGGACAGAGGCTTGGCATGGGAAGCCTGAATCCTGGATGTTCGGCGCAGACAGAAAAAAGTAGCTCCAGGCTCGATTCCGGTATTTGAGATGAGGCGGCGCATTGCATCTAAGGTCTATGGTGCGCAGAGAAGTCAATCCCGTTGCGTGGAAGTTCGATGAAGACTGGCCTGAAGATTGCGTTCGTTATTTTTGCAGGAGCGGTCGTCGTGGCCTTTGCGGCGGCCTGGTATTGGCTGCACAACCCCGATCGCTACCTCCCCATGGCGATTGCGAATGCCGAGAAGAGAACCGGTCTACATATCGCCGTCCGGCATGTCGACATTCGATATTTTCCGTTGCGGGTGTGGGTGTATGGGCTGGAGATAAAAAATCCAAAACCGTTTCCGGCGGGAGATTTCCTAAAGGTTCCGCTACTGGAAGCTTCCGTCGAATGGACGCCACTGCTGCTCCAGAAACGGATTGTGATTCGCTCGCTGGTGCTGCATCAACCCGCGATCGATTTCATCTCCGATCCCGACGGCCTGTGGAACTTTCAAAATCCAGCCGGACCGAAAAATCAACCCACCCATTTTTCGACCGGGTCGATTGCAAACCTGGAAGTGCAGAACGGTGTGCTGCTGGGGTCGAACCTGATTGATCCTTCAGACAAGCCAGGTCCGGTGATCCTGGAGTTGCGGAATGTTTGCGGCGATCTGAAGCAGATTCAATTTCACCCCCATCGCCAGGGCGCACCGCTGCAGGCGATTCAGGGTCAGCTGACGGCGTCGAATGCCGGCTTTGGCTCCATCCATACGCGAGACTTGCGTTCCGACGTCCGGATTCTGCCGTTGGAACTGGTCTTCAAGAATTTTTCAGCCAAGACTTACCGCGGAAAAGCCGACGGCGACTTCAACTTTAATTTTCAGGGGAAGAAGACGACCTTCCACGCAAAGATGGAAGTTACCGGCGTCGGCGTTCCATATCTGCTGGCTGAATTCGATACGGGACCGCCGAAGATGACGGGAATGCTGGAGGCCAAGCTGGACATGGGGGGAGAGATTGCGCACTCTTCCAGCCCATTGGGAGATATGTATGGGACGGGCACCCTGATGGTGCGGCGCGGAGACCTGCCGGGACTGGACCAGAATGCCAGCATGAAGCAGGTGGAGCGGTTCCGGACGAAGGATGCGGCAGGAAAGCCACCTTCGGCATTCTCCACGTTTGGCGGTGACATGGAGCTGAAAAATCAGCGTATGTACAGCAAGCGCGTCGCGGTGGACTTTTACGGGATCGATGTGAATGGGACCGGAAGCATGTCGCTGGCAGGAGGCCCAGTGAATTATCGAGGCAGCGCCACCATCGAAAAGAAGCAGGGCTTCTTTACCACGACACTTGCGCGCTGGTTCAAAGGGGCCAAGGAAAAAGATGGACGTCTGGAGTTTCCCATCGAACTGACAGGTACGCTGGCGAACCCGCAGTTTGCGGTTGTCCATTAATCAGGCGAAGGCGAATGCAAAAAACTCGTTCGAGATATGCACGCTGGCGCGGGGTTTGCATCCAATCGGCTAACAGATGGCGAAAGGCGTTCGCCGCAAGGGAGACAGAATGCTAATTATTTTGATCGTTCTACTTTTGGTTGTCGCATTTGGCGGATATCGTATGGGCCCCGGCATCGGCTACTACGGCGGCGGCGGCCTCGGGCTGATTTTGCTGATCGTTATCATCCTGTTGCTGTTGCGAGTGATCTGAGCGAGAAGACAAGAAAAGAAAATTGGCAGGATCTGCGATGGCTCCCTCAGGCCGACGCGGTTCCTGCCTTTTTGCTGTTTTGGACGCTTTTATCCCTAATGACCGGGTGAGCGCGCCTCTGTCGTGTGATACATTTTCGCCATCATGTGGAAACGATTGGCAGTGGTAATTGGTGCCGCAGTGTTGTTGGTTGCCGCAATCGTACTTGTGACTTGTAAGAACCCATACACAGCGCAGCAATATCAAACTGAAATCCAGAAAAAGTCTTTGCCGTCCGTGAGTGGAGTCGTAGACAGGTTTTTTCACGACGACGAGGTTGAGGGCATCAAGGCCGCGAGCAAGGGGAGATCTCTTTACGTCTGGGGCATAGTGACCTACAAGGATGTATTCGGAGACGCTTACTACACCCGATTCTGCCAGCAGCTCTACTGGCGACCCGATGGAAAGATCTACGGCTACTACACTCCCGGAAGAAACAATGCCACGTAGACACGCCGCGACCAACGTCACGGAGCAAATTTAGGACATAACTTTTCGGGTGAATGCCTTTGTGTGGGAGCCTGTTCTCCGGTATACTCGAGGTTTGCTGTCTATATAAGATTTTCTGTTTAGGAGCGCACTCCGATGCCGAAGCGCACATTTCAACCGAATCGCCGCCACCGCGCCAAGACGCATGGCTTCAGGGCCCGCATGAAGACCAAGGCTGGTCAAGCCGTACTATCGCGCCGTCGCGCCAAGGGCCGCAAGCGCGTGTCTGTCAGCGCCGGTTACCGCGACTAACTTCTCCTCCTATCCTTGTCGCCGCGGCGACCGAAGGATGGGGCGCCCGACCTGTTCCCACCGCCGAAATCTCTTATTTTTTCTTGGATTCGCTGTTCGATACCGCAGCCCTGTCTGGTGCTGCGGACATTGCCGCTGGTTCTTGAGCCCGGTTGCGCGACAATAGGACCAACGGTCAGCGATGCCAGTCCCATCTCCAGTTCGAGTCCGCAAGCCCATCGCCGCCTTGCGACAGGAATCGAAGCTGCGCAAACACGCCGATTATCAGCGGGTCTATCGCGAGGGGAAACGGCAGTCGTTGCCGCTGATGACGTATTTTTTCGCGGCTCGCAAGCCGCTCGATGCGACCGCGCTCGTCGGCCCAGCAAAGCCCACGCGCACCCATGCAACTGAAATTCCCCCTGGATCCCGGGTTGGGCTGACAGCCGGGCGAGTGCTGGGGAATGCGGTCGACCGCAATCGAATCAAGCGGCGAATGCGGCAGGCGATTCGGCAAGCGCAGACGGAACTTACCGCGAATGTCGACGTGGTACTTCATCCGCGGCGGACGGTACTGGAAGCCGAATTCTCACAGATTGAGCGCGATGTGCTGCGGGCGTTTCGCGCAGTGCAATTGGCGCTAAAGTCCTCCTGCGATACAGACTCCAGCCATGGCGACTAGTCAGGAGCGTCGTGCGGCTCGGGTTGAGCGCCTGGCCGGCTTCTATCAGCGATGGATTTCTCCCGGTCTGCATGCCCTGTCTGGCTCGCTACTGCCCATGCCCAGCGGATGCAGGTTTCAGCCCACCTGCTCGGAATATGCCGCAATCGCAGTGGCGCGTTACGGCTGGCTGCGCGGGTCTGGAATGGCGCTGCGGAGAATTTCGCGCTGCCATCCGTGGAGCCGCAAGGGACGGCAGGGCGGTTTCGATCCGGTACCGTAAGTGCTTTATGCGCGGTGATTTTCTTAGTATCTCGCTGTATCGGCTGGCGCGGGTGCCGTGCCTCTCCCTAACAACCTGCAAGTGGGAGACAAAAACGGGTAGGATAGGTATACCCGCATCTGCGCGAACCGTCCCGGCACGTCGAACCCCAGAAGCGTCGAGGAACGATCGAGACAGCAGAAAATTCAGCATCCACCGCAGGCCTGGCCTGGCTGTGGAAGCGTTTGCGCTGAAATTGCAGTGCGGAAATTGAACGCAACAGGAAGTCTCTTGGCCGAATATAAAAATCCTAACCAGCAAGGCGGAAAGCAGGATACGAGTTCCCTGCTGGTGTTTACGGTTGTGTTTGCGGCAATTCTGCTGGGCATGCAATTTTTCCGGCCGAAGCACCCGGCAGCCCCTTCTCCAGCCCAGACCGCCGCTTCAAAAACGAATGCGAGCCAACAAAACGGCGCGATTGCGGCGGGCGGCAACGCTCCGAACGCCACGGCGAGCGCCGCGCGCGAGGAAGCGACCGGAGCGGCGACACCGAAGGTTGCAGCCGCTACCCAGAGCACCACGGTCGTCGAGAACGAGTTGTATCGGATCACCTTCAGCAATCGTGGCGGCGAAGTGACGTCGTGGATTTTGAAGAAATATACCAACTACGACGGCAAGCCGCTCGACCTGGTGCATTCCGCGGCGGCGGAAAAATTTGGATATCCGCTTGCGATCTATACCTATGATGCTGGTTTGCGGCAGCGCCTGGCGCAGGCACTGTATGTGCCTTCCGTCACCGGCACGCTGACGGCACCGAATCAGTTGACGTTTGATTATTCCGCCGGTGGCCTGGTGGTTCGCAAGACGTTTCATTTTGACGACAGCTATGTGGTCACGGCGGATGTGAGTGTGACGCAGAATGGCGCGCCGGTCGAGGCACTGGTTGCGTGGCCGGCGGGCTTCGGCGATCAGCGCGATGCGCGCGATTACTCGACCTATCAGAAGATTGATCGATCCAGCGGCGGCAAGGTGGACAGCATTGCACCGAAAAAAGTGAACGACGGCGAAACGCAGTCTGGCTCGCTCGAATGGGGCGGCGTTAGCGACCTGTATTTTGCCGCGATGTTTCTGCCGGAATCGCCGGCCAACAGCACCTTTGTCTCGCTGCGCCACACGCTCGATATTCCGAAAAATCCGGACGAACCGAAGACGAGCGAGCCCGAGCCTGAGCCGTTATTAGGTGCGGCCGTGGGTGCGGTCAACGGCCCCTCCACGGTAAGGATTTTTGCCGGACCCAAGTCGTTGGGCGTGTTGTCGTCGATCCGAGCGATGGGACCGGACGGAAAACCTACCGGACCGAACCTGGTGCCGATCGTGCATTACGGCATGTGGTCTTTCATTGCCAAGCCGCTGTTCTACCTGCTGCGCTGGGTGTATCAGCATGTAGTGCCGAACTGGGGCTGGGCGATCCTTATCCTGACAGTGTTCCTGACGCTGGCCATGTTCCCCACCCGCTTCACCATGATGAAGTCTTCGATCAAAATGCAGCGCATCCAGCCGCAGATGAACTTTATCAAGGAGAAATACAAGAAGTACAAATTCGACGATCCGCGCAAGCAGGACATGAACCGGGAGATGCAAGAGCTGTACAAAAAGGAAGGCGTCAACATGTTTGGCGGCTGCCTTCCGATGCTGGTCCAGTTCCCGCTGATTTTCGCGTTTTACGCGATGTTGGAAAACGCGATCGAGCTGCGCCACGCGCATTGGTTCTGGCTGCACGATTTGTCGGCGCCGGATCCGTATCACATTCTTCCCATCCTGATGGTTGTGTCGCAGTTCTTCTTCCAGATGTTCACGCCGTCGCCGGGCGTCGACGCCGCCCAGCAAAAAATGATGGCGTTCACAATGCCGCTATTCAGCGGATTTATCTGCTGGCATTATGCGTCGGGGCTGGCGTTGTACTGGTCCGGGAGTAACCTGATCGGCATCGGGCAGCAAATGATCATCAACCGCACCAAGTTAGGCAAAGAGTTGCGGGAGATTCAAGCCAAGAGAGCGTTGAAAAAGAAGGGCGGACGACCGGCAGCACTTACCCGGCGTTGACAAACCTGCAGAATCGAGACTATGGAATACCAATGCCCATTGAAAACTATCAATCTGCCGTAGAAACGATCGATGCATTTCTGAAGGTGGTGGTCGGCAAGGGT
Organism: Acidobacteriaceae bacterium; assembly: GCA_049692235.1. Taxonomy (GTDB): domain Bacteria; phylum Acidobacteriota; class Terriglobia; order Terriglobales; family Acidobacteriaceae; genus JAKAAZ01. The sequence continues at coordinate 55,669 of JBAVOQ010000039.1, forward strand.
GGTTTGCGCTTGAAGTACAGGATTACCGCAGGCGCGGGCGCAGCCGATCCCCACAAGTTCGAGTCACGCGAAATCTACGTAGAAATCGCGGGCCCGGATGTGGACCTGGTACTGGAACATAATGCGGAGCTGTTGCGTTCTTTAGAGCACATCGCTGCGAAATCGCTGCGCCTGGAGCCTTCTGAGCATGACTTGGTCAGCTTCGACGCGCGCGGCTACAAAGCGTTGCGTGCGCAGGAACTGAGACTCGCCGCCGACACTGCCGCAGAGCAGGTGCGCCGAACCAGCGAACCGTATCAGTTTGCCCCCATGAATTCCCGTGAGCGGCGAATGCTGCATCTGGCCTTAAAAAATTATGAAGACCTGCGCAGCGAAAGCAGCGGAGAAGGCATGCGTCGTTCCGTCGTGGTCTATCCGAAAAACTGGGAGCCCAGAACTCCTTCTCCCACGGGAACCGCGCGGGCGCGCACCTTTGGGCGAAGCTGAGGGGGCGAGTCGCGGGAGGTTTGCTTGCGTGCCTTCGATCGTGATCCCTGCGCAAAGTAGAATCGACCCGTGACCGAGCCCTTGAAAACTGCAGTTGTGCAGCGACAGGTGCATGCCAACAATCAGCGCGACACCATCGTTGCCATTTCGACTCCGCCGGGTCGTGGTGGCATCGGCATCGTGCGTCTCTCCGGGGCTGATGCGGTTGCGATTGCTTCCAGTCTGATGCGGCTGGCGAAGCCTCTCGTTCCAACTCACGCGCAACTGGGTGACGTTCTCGATCCAGACAGTGACGATGCGGAACATGCAACGCGAATCGACGAAGCTGTCGTCACTTTTTTTCAGACGCCCAACTCGTACACCCGGGAAGATGTCGTCGAAATCGCGGCGCATGGCTCGCCCGTGGTGCTGGAGTCGCTGGTGCGTGCCGCCGTCAAGCGAGGCGCGCGGCTCGCGCGGCCAGGAGAATTCACCGAGCGTGCTTTTCTTTCCGGGCGCATCGATCTGACTCAAGCCGAAGCCGTGCGCGATCTCATCGAGGCGCAAACTCTGTACCAGGCGAAAATTGCCTCGGAGCAGATGGAGGGTGCGCTGTCGCGTCGCATCCAGCCGATCAAGCAGGCACTGGTGCATCTGATTGCAGAGTTGGAAGCAGGCATAGACTTTGCGGAAGACGACATTGATCTGATTCCGCCTGAGGTGATCGCAAGCCGTGTGGCTGCAATCATGGAACCGTTGCAGGCGCTGGCGGCATCGTTCGCCTACGGGCGCGTAGTGCGAGATGGAATTTCGCTGTCGATTGTTGGACGTCCGAACGCAGGAAAATCATCTCTTTTCAATCGACTGGTGGAGCGTGAACGCGCCATTGTGACGGCGACACCGGGAACCACGCGAGACCTGGTGACGGAGCGTGTTTCGCTCGGTGGAATTCCGCTCGATTTGATCGATACCGCAGGCTTGCGAACCGCGCAGGATGAAGCGGAAAGTATCGGCATTCAAAAATCTCGCGAGGCGTTCGCCGATGCGGACGTGGTGCTGCTGGTGCTGGATGCGACGGCAGAAGCGCTGACCCAGGAAGAAATCGCGCTGCTGGAACAGATGCGCACGCGTCGAGCGCTGGTGGTGTTGAACAAGATGGATCTAGCCCACGGGAAATCTGGAAGCGAAGTTGTCCATCATGCGAACGGATCGCGCCGGGCGATTGAAACCTCCGCGCTGACGGGCCAAGGAATCTCCCAGCTACGCGATGCGATCCTGACGCTGATCCGTGGGAATGGCAAAGAAGTCGAGAGCGGCCTGATGACCAATCTTCGCCAGCAGCAGGTGGTGTCTGAACTGCTGCAAGCCTTGGTGGCTGCCGAACAGGCGATCGTTGCGAATGTTCCTCACGAGATGCTGCTGATCGATCTTCACTCGGCGTTGCGCAGCCTGGATGCATTGACCGGCGCCACAACTGTCGATGACATCCTGAACCTTATCTTCTCCACTTTCTGCATCGGAAAGTAATGCGACGAAGCTTGACTCTGAAGATTGAGGTTATCCCATTCACCTCAAAGAGTCTGGAAGAGGGGAGCCTCTATTGCGATCGCCGGCAGCTCGCCGAGAGCGTGGTCTAAACGTTTCCCAGAACCTCCGTGGGCAGCATATTAAAACTCCTCCAAATGATCACGTCCTAAAACCGCTAGCCTTGAGGGTCGATCATGGGAAAATTGAGGTATGGAAGTTCCGGGTCGGGATATCTGCTATCGCGCGCTGCAGAGTCGAGATGCCCGATTCGATGGGCTGATCTTCGTCGGGGTTTCTTCGACTGGAGTCTACTGTCGACCCATTTGCCCGGTTCGCACGCCAAAGTTCGAGAATTGCGCCTGACATGGCTTCTTGGCGCGGCACTTCGAATCGAACTGCGGGTATGCCCGCAAATCTTCTGGGTCGCGCTGAATGCTGGCGTCCGTGGCGCGCGTACGCTGTGCAACATCTTTGGGCTGCTGACGGAAATGTGGTTGCAAACAAGTCTGGAATCGCTGGATAAAGGAAAGGAAGATGTATGAGCCTGGCATATAAGATCATCGACTCGCCGGTTGGCAAGGTGAAGCTGGTTGCCAATGACAAAGGGTTGGTCGCCGTCCTCTGGCAAAATGACAAGCCAAGTCGCGTCCGCCTGGGCGAGTTAGTAGAGGACGAAAAACATGCCATCCTGGTGGAGACCGAGCGGCAGCTTGGGGAGTATTTTGCCGGGCAGCGCAAGACGTTCTCCGTCGCTCTCGATATGAGGGGCACAAACTTTCAAAGGAATGTGTGGAGGGCGTTGCTCGCCATACCGTTTGGTGAAACGCGAAGCTACGGGCAGCTGGCGAAACAATTAGGGAACTCGAAAGCAATGAGGGCGGTCGGCGCAGCGAACGGCAGAAACCCGATTTCCATCATAGTGCCGTGCCATCGTGTGATCGGTGCGTCCGGAAAGCTGACCGGTTTTGCTGGAGGGCTTGCCACGAAAGCACAATTACTCAAACTGGAAGAGCCTGCCATCCAGCTAGGGTTCTTGCGATTTTGGAACGCTTGTCGATCCAAGCGCACGAAGGATGGCGTCGGGGTCGTAGACGCAGCCACCCCACACTCCACCGCTGGCGTGAACCAGTGCAGCCCAGAGGCGTGTGTCATCGGGCAAGTTGGGATCGGCTGCAAGATCCCTTCGCAAGGGACGCAGAGCTAGTCGCCGCGAGCCTTCTTCCGCATCGAATTTTTTCCCGGCTTCACCGACGAAATTGACCGACCCTTCCAGCTTGATCCGGTCGATCACAATCTCAATCATGTCGCCGTCTAGGATCTTGCCCACGCTTCCTCCTGCCAGCGCCTCCGGAGAAACATGTCCAATGCATACGCCCGTGGAAACGCCGCTGAATCGCGCGTCCGTAATGACAGCCACATGTTTTCCGAAGGCAAGATGCTTCAACGCCGAGGTGACTTGATAAATCTCCTGCATGCCGGAGCCCGAGGGGCCGCCGCAGATCAGCACGAGGACGTCGCCCGCATGGATAACGTCTTTCTTGATGGCTTCGATCGCAGACGACTCGGAAACGAAAACTCTAGCAGGTCCTGCCGCTCGAAAGATGCCGGACGCGTCGACCAGAGAGGGATCGATGGCCGTACTCTTGATCACCGAACCTTCGACGGCAATGTTTCCGACCGGGAAGCAGAGAGTTGGCGTCAGGCCGCAGGCACTGGCGCGATCGGGACCCAGGATGACATCGTCGGGGTCGATGCCATCCAGACTTTTCAACCTTGCGCGGAGCGCGTGGCGGCGCTCGCTTTGCTGCCACCAATCCAAACTCTCGTCCAGCGTGGATCCGGATGCAGTCGTCACGCGGGTATCAATCAAACCGGCGTGACGCAAATGCAACATGACCTCAGGAACGCCGCCGGCAAGAAACACCTGGATGGTGGCGAAGTTTCTCGGACCGTTGGGCAATGCATCCACCAGGCGCGGCACGGAGCGATTCACGCGAACCCAATCCGATGCGTCCGGTCGCCGCAAGCCCGCGTGGAAGGCAATCGCAGGAAGATGCAGCAGCAGATTCGTCGATCCGCCAAACGCAGCATGCAACACCATCGCATTGTGGATCGATTCCTGACGAAGGAAATCGCGAGTTCCCAAGCCGAGTTCAAGCAGCCGCAACAATGCTTTCGCAGAGCGGCTCGCGGCATCAAGCCAGATCGCGTGCCCGGATGGCGCGAGAGCCGTGTGGGGAAGGGAAAGGCCAAGAGCCTCGCCGATCACCTGGGCGGTTGCCGCCGTACCTAAAAATTGGCATCCGCCGCCAGGGGTGGCGCAGGTGCGGCATCCTACTTCCGCGGCGTAGTCGAGCGCAATTTCTCCATGAGTGAATCGCGCGCCGATGGATTGCACGACGCCCGCGTCCTCGCCCTTTTCCGGCAACAGCGTTGCACCCCCCGGTACCAGCACGGTTGGGACGGACTGCGCCGACGCGAGCGCCATCATCATCGCGGGTAAGCCCTTGTCGCAGGTGGCAAATCCAACGACGCCTTTTCTGGTGGGCAGTGACCGCATGAGTCGCCGAAATACCGTCGCCGCATCATTGCGAAACGGCAGGGAATCGAACATTCCCGTTGTGCCCTGGGTTCGCCCATCGCAAGGGTCGGTGCAATACGCGGCGAAAGGCACCGCGCCGCAGGACTTCAGCGCACGCGCCGCTTCCGCCACCAGCAATCCCACTTCCCAGTGGCCAGTGTGAAAGCCGAGCGCGACAGGGGTACCGTCTTCCGCGCGAATCCCTCCATGGGTGCTCAACAGCAGGACTTCAGGCCCCAACAGTTCTCGCGGCGACCAACCCATGCCCACATTCTGGCTGAGGCCGAAGAGATTTCCCGATGGCAATTGCAGCAGCATTTCAGGCGTCAGAGGCAATTGTCCCGCCGGTCCCGGAGCATGCGTGACAACGTCCAACAGCCTGCGATCCGGAGTCTCCAGCACGGATAGAAGAGAGGTCTTAGTCATCGGAATGGGGTGAGATCATTCAATCTTGATATTTCTCGTACGGCCAGCGTGGCTGCGTGAAGGCGGCGCCATCCACCCAGATTGTCTGGCCGGTAATGAAAGAGGCTTGTTCCGTCGCAAGAAAAACAACCAGATCGCCGCCGTCCTTCGGAGTTCCGATGCGACGCAACGGCGTGATCTGAGCCCACGCGTCACTATATCCTGGCGCTTGCAACTTCGTACGTTCAATGGCGATGGTACCGCGAGCGACGCAATTCACGCGGATTCCGTATAGGCCTAATTCGACAGCAGAGGCTTTCGTAAACATCTCGATCCCGCCCTTGCTTGTTGTGTACGAGGCTAGATTTAGAAAAGGAAGTTTGTTGCTGCCGGACCCAATGTTGACGATCACACCGCTCGATCGGCTTCGCATTCTTCTCCCGGCCGCCTGGGTGCAGAGAAAGCACCCCTTCAAATTTGTGTCCATCACGCGGTCCCATCCCGCTTCTTCCAGGTCAAGCAGTGGGCCCAGGTCTGCACGCCGGCGTTATTCACCAGAATGTCGATGTGCTGAAACCGTTGATCGAACGCGGCAAACATTTCTTTCACATCGCAAGCGCGACCGACATTCCCGAAAACAGAAAATGCATCCACCCCCCCATGTTTCGAAGCTCTGCAACGGTATCGTCAGCGCCGCGAGCATCGGAGAAATAATTCACGGCGACATTGCATCCGGCTCGGCCAAGAGCTAGTGTAGTGTCCAACAAATAGCTGGACATATAAACGAGGACAACTGCATACTGAGTCATGCCCCGCTCTACCCAGTCGCTTGCCGTTTCAAAAGGTCAGCAGGAGCAGATCGAGCGCTGG
>JBAVOQ010000040.1:0-2601 GCA_049692235.1 Acidobacteriaceae bacterium
TTGCAATTTGCTGCGGATCAAGACCGGCTTCAATTTCGCCGGGGAGAGCGGAAATACGCGCCTCCAATTCGTGAACATAGCCGAGCATTTTCTGTTGCGCTTCATTCGAAAACTGCCGATGCAGATCGAGCATTTCCTGAAAGCGTTCGCGCTCATCGGCAATATCCTTTGGCGTGTGGCGTGTGAGTAGGGCCAGAATGCCCATCGCTTCGAGAATGCGCAGCATTTCATCGTCCGGGCTGAGCGTCCGAGTACCCCGTCTTCGACGCGGCATCCAGCCGCTGCAGCTGCTTCGGCTGCCTCTCGTCGTGGAATCGACAACGCACCAGTGAACGCGACAACCTCGTTGCAAAGCTCCCCATCCGGGTTACCATCGCGCCTAAAACCATGCACAGAACTTGAGCCGATGGGTTGTTCCACACGGACGAGCCATTGTTCAAGACTCAGACCCGTGTCTGTAATAGCTCTCAAGAGCAGCTCTCCAGCACATAGAGCGTCCTCCAGGGCATCGTGAGCCTGATACTGGATTCCAAAATGCGAAGCAACATTGGACAGACCGTAGCCCGACTTCGAGAATTGAGGCCATGCTCTTCTAACAACCCTGGCAGAATCGAGCCAGGTGCATGCACACGCGCCAACTCCGACCCGATCGCAGGCGCGTGCAAGCGCGAGGCGATCAAAGGGAGTGTGGCACACTACGATGCGATTCTGTAAACGGGTAGCAACAATTGGAAAGACTCCAAGCCAATTCGGTGCATTTGCCACTTGATCTTCGTCGATGCCGTGGATTGACACGTTTATTGCGTCGAGTTCGTCTTTCGGATTAACGAGTGATTTCCAGCAATCTGCCAAACCGTCTTCTTGGAAAGAGGCGATTCCGACTCGGCATATGCTCGACAAGTCCGCATTTGCAGTCTCAACGTCGATGACTACGAAGCCCATTTCAAAACTCCTCCTCATAACTTCCACCACCTGCGAACCCCGCAAGGGAATCAGCAACGGGATCGCCTCGCAACGGCGGAAGCCTGTGTTGGGGAAGAGATAAGTGTGACACTCGGGGTTCTGACTGTCTAGTGAAACTTCCTCCGAGAGGAGTCACTCCTGTTTGTAGGGGCTGGCAGTGAAAGGATCGCTTAATCAGCCATAGCTCTAACTCGCGTGGTCAAATCAAACAGCTCAGTTGAGACTCGATAAGCGCGGGCGAAATCTCTCTATCTGATGCTCTGTGCTGCAAGCTTGCACTAGCGGCGGTACGATTGTAGGTGGATTTCCACGAGCACGATGGCTGAACGACTTTCTCGCAAAGAACTTTACGATCTCGTCTGGTCCGAGCCCATGACAACTCTCTCCTCTCGGTTCGGGATATCCGACGTCGCTCTCAAGAAGACATGTGGGCGAGCGGAGATTCCAACGCCCGACCGTGGCTATTGGGCGAAGAAGGAGGCTAGTGTAGTCCGCCATAAATAGAGTCTGTTAAGTAGCTTGGTCATCTCATATACAGTTGAGGTGACCGGTATGCGCGTAGCGCCAGCGATCCATCTGAGTTCGGAAGCACGGACGCAATTGCAGAATCTTGTGCGCCGCAGAACCACGCCGGTGCGCGTGGTCGAACGCTGCCGCATCGTTTTACTGGCGGCGGACGGACTTCAGGACAAGCAGATCGCCGGGCGTATGTCGGTGGCGCCGCTGATGGCTTCCCGATGGCGCGGCCGGTTCTTGGCGCAGGGTGTGGCCGGATTATCGAAGGATGCGCCGCGACCGGGACGCACACCGACGATCACCGCTGAGAAGGTTGCCGAAGTCGTCTCCAGAACCACACAAGGTACGCCGGCCAACGCCACGCAATGGTCGCGCAGCACGATGGCGCGCGCGGCGGGCATCTCGGAGTCCAGCGTGGGCCGCATCTGGCGGGCGCATGGATTGAAGCCGCACCGCGTCGAGAGCTTCAAGATCAGCAACGATCCGGAGTTCGCCGCCAAGCTCGAAGATATCGTCGGCCTCTATCTCGATCCGCCCGAACACGCGCTGGTGCTCAGCGTCGATGAGAAGAGCCAGATACAAGCTCTGGACCGCACCCAGCCCGGCTTGCCGATCAAAAAAGGCCGCGGCCAGACCATGACGCACGATTACAAGCGCAACGGCACGACCACGTTGTTTGCCGCGCTCAACACCGCCAATGGCGAGGTCTACCACTTATGCCAGCAGCGCCACCGCCATCAGGAATGGCTGAAGTTTCTGCGCCTGATCGACCAGACCGTGCCCGCGGACAAGCAGTTGCACATTATCTGCGACAACTACGGCACCCACAAACACGAACGCGTCCAGCGGTGGCTTGCACGGCACAAGCGCTTCCATATGCACTTCACGCCCACCTCAGCCTCGTGGCTGAACATGGTGGAACGATTCTTCCGTGACCTGACGGCAAACAGAATCCGGCGAGGAATCTTTCAAGATCTGGAGCAACTCATCATGGCCATCGGCGACTACATCGACGGCCACAACGAAAGCCCCAAACCCTTCATCTGGACAGCCAAAGCAAACGACATCCTGGAGAAGGTCACCCGCGCAAGAGCTGCACTGAATAAATGACAAGATTAACGG
>JBAVOQ010000041.1:0-18636 GCA_049692235.1 Acidobacteriaceae bacterium
CTGCGCCCCGATTGGACTACCCGTGAACTGAACGACTGTTTCGAATGGGACAGGTGTATTGTCGAGACCCCTGAAAATATATGGGAGGTCATGAAAGGCCCGAAGGGCCTGTGGGTAATGTACTGCAATGCCGGGGTCATGCTTGAAATGGTGGACTATGCGGTCCGGCACGGTGCGAACGTAGACCGCGGTCTGGTGGATAGCATACGCAGGGCCGCTTCTAGCATTCGCACATGCGCCTTAAAGGCTCTGGGACACTACGTGGTCACGTATGCGTGGGACACTATTTACGACAATGCTTTCCTGGCAGCCTCGCAATATCTCGATGTAATAAGACGCATGCAGGAGTTGCTGTTGGCAGCGGGTCTCGTTGAGGAATTCATGGCCACGTAGGCCTGTCCGCACCTTGAAGAACTGCTTCCCCTCCTCCGCCCCTTTTTCTGCGGCCTCCCAATGCAGACAGACCTGGGCGCGGCTGACGATCTCCACCCCAAGAAGAGCCCGTGGTCATTGTGCCGTGCTCTTCGCCCTGCGGTCAGCCAGAAGGTCGATCATTTTGTCTCGCTCCAGATTGCAGACAATTGTCCCACATAGATGGAGCAGATTCCCACATTTAAGAGGATCGCGACATTATGGTTTAGATGTCGCGATTTGCGTCGGCAGGAGGTCGGGTTTGATGTAAGCGGGATCGAGAAGAGCGTGTGCGGCGCGGTCGAAGATGGCGAAGGGGCAGGGCTGGCCGGTGCGGCAGCCGGGGGGAGTGAGATTGACCTCGGCGGGCGGGTTGGCCAGTGTGAGGGCTTGGCCCGAGCGCAACTGATCGAGGGTCTGCGCGCGATATAGGAGACGGACGCTGTATTGCTTTGACTTCCGGTTCTGCCACAGTTCAAAGACGATCTGCGAGTCCGGAGGAGTGTCGTCGGTGATGCCCTCTACGGTCCAGTGCAGGCCGAGCAGGCCGCCGATGTAGCAGAGATTGGAGTCGTGACCGCTGATGTAAACCAGGTGCATTCCAACCGGGCCGAGGGCTCCGGGAACCGGCATGGCGTCCTGCGTTTGCGCATGTTGTGCGGCCTGTTCGAGAGTGTCGAGAATGTGCGCCATGAGGTTGGAACCCTGGGTGCGGGCAGATAAGGACGTACGTGTCAACAAAGTAAATTGCCTGGTATGCAGCGGTATGATTCGGCGGAGAGTGGCCTCGTCCACGCGCCCCCAACCCACCTCAGGAATCGGTTTGTCGTCGACATATTCGAGCAATACGTCCTCGACCATCGATGACGCTGCGGTAAGGGGCATGGGATCGTTAAGGATGGGCTTTGCGGCAGGATGCGCTGGATCCGGGGCGAGGATGCGGGCTAATTCTTTGAGCTCCGGGTTTCCGGCGAGTGAAAAGAAGGCTGCCGGGTCGTTGCCCAGAGTTGTCTGCCGGTCAGCCGTGATCGCTTCCGCGGAGGGCGGGGGAAAGGTTCTGGGGACAGGCGAGAAGAGCGGGTCTTTGACGCCCGGGGCCGGAATGATCGTGTAGATGGGCAGCGGATCGCACCCCGGTTCCAGTCCGGCGAAGGAGTTGTATGTGCTCATGATGTTGCGCTCGTCGGTATCGGCGTAGATATAGATTTCGCTGGTGCCGGGGCAGCCTGCGGCAGGTAACAGGCCATTATGGGCCATATTGAGGCGCATGTAAGCTCCCATCTGGCGTATCGCCACGCCGCCGTGTGGCGTCAGGTAGCCAAGCGGGACCTCCCATTCAGGCCAAGGCTCCGAGGAACGAAGATCAAGAACCGAAGCGGAGGCGAGAGGTGGACGGATGCCGTGGCGAGACAAGATCAACGTGAAGCGAAGCTCGTTCTTGCCATGATTTTTGTATGTATAGGTTTGTGCCGAGACGACAGTGGTCACGAGCAGAAGGGCAGCAACGAGGAGAGTTCGCATACTCTATAGGATGCCACGGCAGGTCCGCGTTGGCTCGGTGTCCATCTCCAAGGAGAATCGAATGAGTCCAGGAAACTTCGACTGAAGTGCCAAATGAGCGGGCCGTGAAGTCGGGGGCTGTTGAGATCCAGCCCTTCGAATCAGTGGATTTCCCTAGCGAGACCGACTGGTAAAGCCGATACTGGCTCACCTCGTTTCTGATTTTGTCATCTTCTCTGGACGCAAATACTTGTCGAACTCTTCCTCTGTGAGGTATCCGAGCTCACGATTCGCTTCGCGCAACGAGAGCCCCTTATGATGCGCTGTCTTCGCTAGCTTCGCGGATTTATCGTAACCGATGTGCGGATTGAGCGCGGTCACGAGCATCAGGCATTTGTCCACGTTTTCGCTGATGCGCTGGAGATTGGCTTGGATGCCATCCACGCAGAACTCTACGAACATGTGGCAGGTGTCGGTCAACAGTCGCGCCGAGTGCATGAAGTTGTAGATCATGACTGGCTTAAAAACGTTGAGTTCGAAGTTGCCCTGGCTGCCACCGAAGGCGATCGCCGCGTTATTGCCATGTACTTGCACGGCGACCATCGTCATCGCTTCGCTCTGCGTGGGGTTCACCTTACCCGGCATAATCGAGCTGCCCGGCTCGTTTTCCGGTAGAGTGAGTTCGCCCAATCCGCAGCGCGGCCCGGAACCGAGCCAGCGAATGTCGTTGGCGATCTTCATCAGCGATGCCGAGAGCGTTACGAGCGCACCGCTCGCAAAAACGAGTTCATCGTGGGCCGAAAGCGCCGCAAACTTGTTGGGATGCGAGCGGAACGGCAACCCTGTCAACTCCGCGACCTTCGCTGACGCGCGATCCGCGAACTCTGGATGTGTGTTCAGTCCCGTGCCGACAGCGGTGCCACCGATCGCAAGCTCATAGAGGCCGTCGAGCGTCAATTCCATTCGGGCGATATCGCGCTTAAGCAGGTTCGCCCAACCGCCTATCTCTTGTCCCAGTGTGAGCGGCGTTGCGTCCTGCAGGTGCGTGCGTCCGATCTTGACGATCTCTTCGAACTGCTTTGCTTTCGCCGCGATCGCATCGTGGAGACGCTGCACTGCCGGAATCAACCGCTCCTTCACCGCGGTAGCTGCAGCAATATACATCGCCGTCGGGAACGTGTCGTTCGACGACTGAGACATGTTTACGTCATCGTTCGGGTGAATGGGTGTCTTGCTGCCCTTCTCGCCACCGGCAAGTTCGATCGCGCGGTTCGAGATCACCTCATTGACATTCATATTTGTCTGCGTGCCCGATCCCGTCTGCCAGATGCGTAGCGGAAACTCGTCTTCGTACTTACCCGCAATTACTTCGTCGGCTGCGCGGACAATCAGTTCCATTTTGTCTTTCGGAAGCTTACCCAGATCATGATTCACCAGCGCGGCTGCCTTCTTCAGAAGGGCGAATGCACGGATCAACTCCGGCGGCATGCGGTCTTCGCCGATTGCGAAGTGGTGCAGTGAGCGCTCCGTCTGCGCTCCCCAATAATGGTTGGCTGGAACTTGAATCTGCCCCATGCTATCGGACTCGATACGCGTGCCCGGATTGGTTTCCTGGATCTTTTTCACGGTTGGCACAGTTACCTCCAAACGAACCACTGACCGAATTCTCCATCTTACTGTCCGGCTCTGCGCCAGTATAATCTCAGTCGTCCTGACAAGGTTCCGATTCCATCCCACAGTCTGGATCAGATCGGAAAGCGCCGTTTCCAGGCAACAAAAGCCGAGCATGGCCTTGCTGTCAGACTTCTTCGAACAGCTCTTCCTTAGTTCTAATTGCAGTCTATGCAGAGGCGCGGTGGTGTTCGTGGCCGCCAAGGCGAATGCTTAGCACCTTAGAGACGCCGGGCTCCTGCATCGTCACGCCGTAGATCATGTCGGCGAACTGCATCATGCGCTTGGAGTGCGTGACAACAATGAACTGCGTGTCCTTGCTCAAGACGCGCATCAGGTCGCCGAACCGGCTCACGTTTATCTCATCCAACGGAGCATCCACCTCGTCGAGCACACAGAAGGGGCTTGGCCGGAACTGGAAAATAGCGACCAGCAAGGCCAGCGCCGTCAGCGCCTTTTCGCCGCCTGAGAGCAGCAGCACGTTTTGCAGCTTTTTCCCCGGCGGCGATACCACGATATCGAGGCCGCTCTCTTCCTGGTTTTCCGTGTCGGTGACGCGCATAAAGGCCTGCCCGCCCTGGAACAGCCCCGCGAAGACCTGAGCGAAGTTCTCGTTGATCTTGGCCAAGGCCTCGTCGAACTTGGTGCGCGAGATCAGATCGATCTCCTTGATCGTCTCCTGTGTGTTTGCGATCGACTCCATCAGGTCTTTGCGCTGGACTTCCAGGAACCCGTGGCGCCCGGCCGTTTCTCGGTACTCGTCAAGAGCCATCATGTTCACTGGCCCCATCTGTTCGATGCGCTGGCGAAGCGCCTGACAGCTCTCCTCTTCGGCTGCCAGAGCCTCTTCGGCCAGGTGTGCGATCTCCGCATCGGCGCGCAAGACAGTTGCTTCAACATTCACCTCGGTTAGGCAACTGGCCTCCAGGTGATCCATGTCCGAGCGCAGCTTGGCCACCCTGCTTGATCGGTTGGCGCGGTCTTCGCGCAACTGGTCCAGAGCAGCCCGCCCATTCTTTAATTGTGGCTCCATGGCCGCCAACTGCTGGCGCAGGGCCTGCGCTTGGCCGGAAACCGTCTGCGCCAAAGCCAGTGCCTCGGCACGTACAGCCGCCAGTCCCTGCTCGCGCTGGGCCAGTTCGGCGCTCTCCTGGATACGTTGTTCGCGCTCCGCCTGGGCCGCGGTTCTCTGCTGCTCGATGACCAGCACGCGGCGCTCCAGATCGGCATGGAGACGGTCGATGCGCTGGAAAGCTGCCTCCGCGCCGCGCCGCCGCTCTTCCAGACCGGCCAGTTCCGCAGTGAACTGCGCCGCTTCCTGCTGCAGGCCTTCGCGATTCTGGCGCAGCGTGGCCAGTTGAGCCTGCAATGCATCCAGACCGGCCTCGGCCATCGCATGCTCGGCCTCCAGCCGCACAGTCTCCTCGCGTTTCTGATCGATGCTGGTCTTCTTGGCTTCGCGTGCGTCCTTGTTGCGCACAGCCTGTGCCATCCACTCCTGCAGCCGCCGCTCAACGCGCTGCATTTCGGCTTCCATCTGCTTCAAGGCCGCCCCCTGGTTGGCGGTGTCGCGCTCGGCTAGGCGACGCTCCTCGCTGCGCGCTTCAACCTGCGCAGTGAGATCTTCGATGGCCTGCGTCAGAGCTGCCGCTTGTGTCTCCGCTTGCGCCAGATCGGTCTCCAGCCTGGCCAGACGACTTTCGGCCTCGCGCAACTCGCGCTTCAACGCCAGCGGACCCTCGATTGCCGGCTTGCCGCCCGTCATTGTTGAGTTGTGGAAGCACTCGCCCTCCGGCGTAAGGAAAAATGCGTAGGAATAGCGGGAAGCCAGCCGTTGAGCTTCACCAGAGTCCTCGACCAGGTAACCGTGCTTCAGCTTGGGCAGGATCGCCTCCAGCGACCGCCCAAAGCCGTCCAAAATGCGGATCGAATCCTTGAGCGGCGTCAGTCCAGGGCCGCTGATGGAGTCTGTGCTCTCCCCAAAGAGTGCGCCCTGCTCAGCCGGGTGGATCAGAAAAGTAGCTCGGCCATCCACGTCCGACTTGAGCAGCCTGATGCCCTGCTCGGCGGCAACCCAGCTTTCAACGACGACATAGTTGAGCTCCTCGCGAAGGAACTCGTCCACCACGCCTTCATGCGCGCCGCTTACTTCCAGGAAGTCCGCCAGCGTGCCCACCGGCGCCATGCCCTCGGCCAGCGCGCCGGGCTTCAACAGGCGCCGCACGGTTTCGGTGGAGTAGCCGTGGTTGCGAATCAGCGCCTCCAGTGAGGTGCGCCGTCCGGCCACACTGGCCTGCTCGCCGCGCAGTTGGTTGGCGCGCGTGCGTAGCGCATTTTCCTCGGCGCGCCGCGTCTGCAAAGACTCGCGCAAGGATGCGATCTCGGCTTCGAGACGTTTAAGAGCTTCGGCGGCGGATTCAAACCGATGCCTAGCTTGGCCGCTCTGCGCACCCAGGTTTTCAAGTTCGTTCCGCGCCTGGCCCATCTCGGCTTCAAGCCGCTCAGCCTCGCGTTCCAGAGCAGTCAGGCTCTCCTCGCCTTGGGCAGTGTAGTTGTGGGCGTTGCCAGCCAGGGTCAGCAGATGCATGGCGTGGCGGCGGCTGGCTTCAAGCTGCCGCTCCGCTGTGAAAACCTCTTCGGCCGCGGTGCGCGCCTCCTGCTGGCGCGTTTCAACTTTCTGGCGAAAGGCCTTGGCCTCGCCTGCCGCCGTCTCAAGAAACGTATGTTGTTGCGTCCGCTCCTCAATGATCGAACCCAATTGCGTCCGCATTCCCTCAAGCTCCGCGCTGGCCGCCGCAATGCGCGCTTCCAGTTCGCTCACCCGCTCCGTATTGGCGCGCTCCCGCGCTACAGCCCGCTCCAGCTCAACGGCCGCTTCGTTGGCATGCTTCTGCGCCTCCTGGCCCTCGCGGTCCAGTTCGTAGCCCCGCTCAGTGAGCGTGTGCTGGCTGGCCTCCTGCTCCTCGACTTCCGCCGCCGCACCATTGATCCGCCCGGTAAGGCTGACGATCTCCTGGTCCAGCCGGGCCTGGTCGGCATCCATCAGCGCCATGCGGCTGGCCAACACCACGCGCAACCGCCCGCGCAATTCGCCGTGCACAGCGGCAAACCGCTCCGCCTTGGCCGCCTGCCGCTTCAGGCTGTTCATCTGCCGCGTGATCTCTTCAAAAATGTCGTCCACGCGGGACAGGTTCTGCTTGGCGCTTTCGAGGCGCAACTCGGCCAGCCGCCTCTTGGTTTTGAAGCGCGTAATCCCCGCCGCCTCCTCAATGATGGCCCGCCGGTCGTGCGGCTTGGTGCTGAGCAGTTGCCCGATCTGTTCCTGCCCGATGATGGCGTAACTGTCCGGCCCCAACCCTGTGCCCATGAAGATATCCTGAACATCCCTCAGCCTGCACAGCTTGCCGTTCAGCAGGTATTCGCTCTCCCCGGTGCGGAAAAGCCGACGGGTGATGACGATCTCGCCCTTTTGTGGCGTGTGCTGGAACTTGCGGCGTCGAATCTTGAGCACCACCGCCTGTGGTCCCTCAGCGGTGGCTGGGGGCTGTGGTAGGTCCTGCCTATCCTCATCGCTTACCTGGCCCGGCTGCTCGGCGGCGATGATCTCCTCGGCTTCAACTGCACGCTCACGGCGCAATTCGTCCTCATCCCAGTCGGCTGCGCCGTCGTGATCGACCTCCACGTCTGGCTCCACGGGCACGGGCCCCTCATGGACCTCGGGATCGACCATGGTCAACGTCACCTCGGCCATGCCCAGTGCCTTGCGGTCCCGAGTTCCAGCAAAGATCACGTCCTGCATGTGCGCGCCGCGCAAGGTTTTAGCGCTCTGCTCGCCCAGCACCCAGCTCATCCCGTCCAGGATGTTCGACTTGCCACACCCATTCGGCCCCACCACTACGGCAATGCCCGTCCCCGGCACGGTCAACTCCGTGCGGTCGCAAAAGCTCTTGAAACCGAGAATTTGTACCTTCCTCAGCTTCAGCATTTGTCACTCCGCTCAAAGTTCCCTAGAAGTGATCTACTGAACCCGGTCCGGCAACTGCTTTGGCCCGGTACCAACGCCAAATCGGCCAAATTGATGTGAACTTGGGAAGCGATGACAGTGTTCACGAAACCTCCAGCTAGTAGCACGAGAGCCGTAACGTCCGGCCCGTGTGAACCTAGAATCTGCAGAGGAATTCGTGGGGGCAGGAGACTCCCCGACGAATTCCTCGCCAGGGGTCATCATCCGCCCACCCAATCGATCAGGATGGAACAGCGCTTTGGGCGAACCCCTTCGCCCGTGCATCAAGTCTTACCGATGCACAGAAAAGCCTATCAGCTTCTCCACTCGAAGAGCTTGTTGAAAATCTTGGCAAAATGGTGGAATTCGAGGCTCTATTCGGAATCACACAACTCCACTTCGCTCTTCGCTGTAAGTCCCGCAAGCCGCTGGCGGGCCAGCAATGCCTATCCATGAGAAGTGGTGGACCAATATTCTCAATGAGATCCGCCGAGCGTGAAGACTACTTTCCTAGCACATCCTCAATTGGCGGTCCAGACTTGGGAACGGCCGCGTGGTAGTCCTCGCCGAGCAGGGCCGCCAGTGTAGCTGCTACCTCGCTCTCGGTTACTGTTCCGGCTTTTTTGCGTTCGCCGAGGGCAGGCGTATCTGGCCCCAGGAAGACCATCCAGGTCTCTCGCGACTCGGGAATATCCTTGCCGTGGTCGGTCCATTTTTCGCCCACGCCGCGGCCGTGATCGGGCAACACGATAAGCGTTGTTTTGCCACGGTACTCGCGCATCGACTGCAACAGTTCCCACAGTTGGCGCACGTAATCGTCAGCCAGATGTGCCGCATTCAGATACTCGGCGTATGAGCCGGCGTGGGCCCAGTCATCCGTCTCCCCGAGCCCAACAAACAGCAAACGGGGCTTCGTTGCCTTCAGAAACTCGACTGCCGTGTGGAAAGGAATGGGATCGAACGCCTCATCGGGCCAGATGCGCACCGTCTCTGCTTTGAGCGCATTCAGTAGCGTCAGCTCCGATGTGGCGGGGATCGCGGTCAACGGATCGTAGCCCGCATTGACCACAAAGCCGCATCGTTGTTGATTGAAGATGCCTTGAAAGACCACCCATGCTCCGAACGCCGCCACCTTGCCCGTGAACGCCGGTTTGGCATTGAGCCACTCGAAGACCGTCACGTTGGGGTTGGGAATGTTGTCGTTGGAGCGAACGCGGGGATCGGCAACACCCGTCAGCGTCTCGCTATAGCCAGGGTAGGAAAAATTCAAACCGTTGGTCACGTGGGAGTCTGAGCCCAGATCGCGATTGCCTAATATCTGCCCCTGCGCGACAACCACGCTCCATAAAAACGGCATCAGCGCCTGCCGCCGCTCGGTTGTCGTCGGGCGCCAGTAATGCTGTTGGGCGGAGGCAGTGCGCTCCTTCGCCCCATCCAGCGCATCCGGCCCCAGCGTTTTGATCAGCTCTGGGTCCGCGCCGCGAAAGACTTCCTGCCAACGCATTCCGTCTATCATCACGACGATCACGTTCTCCGTTTTATGTGCGGTGGGCGCCTGTGCCATTCCCAGCAGCGCGAACCCCCACCCAAATACGATCGCCAAACTGCGGAGCATTTGTCTCGTTCTCATAACCCTAGGCTGCCACAATTGTGCGTCCAGCGTGTGAATCGGAAGCAACAGACGCAGGCCAGTCAACCGTTCAAATCGTGCTGTGCCTCAGGACTCTAGCCACCGCACCGGCACCCCGCTCGCGCATGCTGGCTGGAAATCGGGCACCGAGGCGCACTGATGGTGCTTTCCACTTCGCCCCCCTTGACAACCGGGGCCACATGGTTTCTATTGAAGTGTTGGTTGTGGTGACGGAGTTCACCCTTAACCGCTGTCCCTCCGATAGGCCGGACAGATGATGACTCCTGACAGGGAATCCTGTTGCGGAGTCATGTCCCGGCCCGATCCCTGATCAGAAAACTTAGGAGTTTGCGCTCATGACGAACACTTGGGCTGTGCCCTCACCTTTTCGGGTCAGGGGAGAAGGAACCAATGCGGGTTTTTGGATCATTGCTCCTGTGGCATTTCGTGCGAGTGCACGCCCTCCTTGGGCACGCTGTTCCGACGGTCAACCCGCGGAACTTCAAACAGGATTATCCGGGGAGGCGCTCTGATGACACGAACCGTTGTGTACAACCTCATTCAACTCCTGTTCGTGATCGGCTTCGGCCCTTTGTACGCCGGTGTGCTCAGCCGGTTCAAAGAGAATGTCCAGAGCAAGCGTGGACCAAGCATCTTTCAGCCATACCGGGATCTCTGGAAACTTTTTCACAAAGACGAGGTCGTGTCGTCGGAGACGACATGGATTTTTCGCTTCACTCCCTACTTGGTGTTTATCATCCCTTTGTTCGTTGCGAGCCTGATTCCGGTGCTCACCGATTACCCACTGGCGTTTGCTTTCATGGGGGACATGCTCGCCGGAGGTTTCTTCCTCGCGCTCGCCGGGTTCTTCGCCGCACTCGCGGCAGTCGATACAGGCAACCCGTATGGGCCGATGGGAGCAAGCCGGACGAGGATGGTGGGATTCCTGGCGGAACCGGTGTTTATGATCGTGTTCTTCACGGTATCGTTTGTGGCGCAATCGACCATACCGTACATCGTTCAGAAAAGATGGGTCGCCAGCCCCGCCGCCTTTTTCTCTCCGGCGCATATCCTCCTGCTGATCGCGTTCTTCATGCTGATTCTGGCAGAGGGAGGAAGGATCCCCGTGGATAATCCGGCGGGTCACTTCGAATTGGCGATGATCGATGAATCCAAGGGGTTGGAATACTCAGGCCGTGGAGCGGCCCTGATGAAGTGGGGCGGGCAGATGAAGTTCCTCGTGCTCACCTGCATTTTCCTGAATGTATTGCTTGCACCCTGGGGCCTTGCCGATGACCTGCAACCTGGGCACGTTTTGCTCGCGATCCCGTTGATTCTTTTCAAAATACTTCTCTTCACCGTAATCCTGGTCATCATCGAGTCTTCATTGGCCAAATTGCGCCTCTTCCGCATCAGTGAGTTTCTCGGAGCCGCGTTCATTATTTCCGTCGCGGCAATGATCGCCAGCATCTTTTCAACTTCGGCTGTCTAGAAAGGGGGGTAGCAGTGGCCGGCTCTCAGACACAGCTGATCGAGGGTCTCAACGCCTTAACCGCGGGGCTGATTCTGCTCACCGCATTTGGGATGGTGGCGACTCGTCAGGTACAGGGCGTGATGCGGTTCTTTGTCGTGCAGTCTGCTTTCTTGGCTGCGTCCGCATTCCTGATCGGGTTCAACCGCGGATCAATTCATCTGTTGGCTCTCGGCGCGATCACGATCGCCGCTAAGGTCATTGCCATCCCTTGGGTTCTCAAGCGCACTCTCCCAGGTGACCTCTACGAGCGCCGGGAGATCAACCAGGTCATCAACATCCCGTCGTCTCTGTTGATCGCTCTGCTGCTGGCCATCGCAGCGCAGTTCTTGGTCAGCCCTCTGCTCGCGACCACGCCTGACCCTGTAATCCATGCGAATTTGCCAATCGGGCTGGCCGGGATCCTTATCGGCGCGTATTCCCTGATTGCTCGGCGAGAGGCCCTCCCCCAATTAGTTGGAATCCTTGCCATGGAAAACGGCGCCTTTTTTGCCGGCATCGCAATCGCTCCCGATCTGCCTCTGATTGCCGAGCTGATAATTGCGATCGATGTGATTCTGATCGCTGTCGTCATCGGGGTACTCACACGCGATATCACTCACGCGATTGGGACGACCGAAGCAGCAACTATGAGCGAACTGAGAGAGGAGCCTCAGCCATGGCGCTGATCGTTGCGGTTTCGCTTCCACTTCTTGCAGCGTTGCTCTGCTGGGTAAAGCCTCTGCGATCGATTGCCTGGGGCATAACCGTATTTTGCTTGTCGATCAGCTTCGCCGCGTCGGTCATAACGGCTGGGCAGGTTCTTTTGAACGGACGCGCCATAGCAATTCCGAACTGGATCGAAGTGGACGGTTTGGGCGCGTTGGTGGTCCTGCTAGTCAGCTTCGTATGTACCCTGGCAGCAGTGTACGCCGGCGGCTACATGCTTCATAGCAGCCAGGAAAAAGAGCGGTTGTGGTGGTTTTACTGCAATTACAACCTCCTGGCTTTCGCGCTGATCGTTGTGCCCGCGTTCTCTAGTCCTAATTTGGTGTGGGTCGGAGTGGAACTGATCACTCTTTTCGCCATCCTGCTGGTGGGCTTCGAGGGTACTCCGACAGCTCTCGAAGCAGCTTGGAAATATGCGATCCTGACACTTATGGGAGCACCTATCTCTCTGCTTGGATTCCTGGTGCTGTATTGGGCATACCACAGCAGCGGCGGCGGGACAGCAGAAACTTGGGCTGGTCTATCCGCGATGTCGTCGACCATGCCGCCAAATCTTTTGAAGTTCTCTTTCTTGATGGTCTTTGTAGGATTCGGTGCAAAAGTCGGCCTTGCACCCATGCATACCTGGCTGCCGGATGCCCATAGCCAAGCGCCCACGCCCATATGCGCTGTGTTGTCGGGTATCAAAACCACAGTACCGCTTTATGCGATTCTGCGGCTTCTTTCCATCATCTTGGCATCCCCGGAAGCGCGAATTGGGAATTGGATGGTGGTGATCGGGCTCTTCTCTGTCGGGATAGCCGCATTCCTGCTTCTGCAGGTCCGCGACTACAAGCGGATGTTCGCCTATTCCACGGTGGAGCACATGGGCATCATCCTGGTCGCGGCGGGCTTTGCAACACACGGAGCGGCTTACGGGGCAGTTTCCCAGATGCTCAATCATTCCATCACCAAGTCTCTTTGCTTCTACACGGCAGGTATGGTGTTACTGACGCTCGGAACCCGTCAGATCAGCGAGGTGCGTGGGCTCTTCCGGACCTCGCCGTTCGTGGGTGGTGCACTGCTGCTGTGCTCGCTGGCTATAGCTGGCGCTCCGCCGTTCCCGATATTTCTGAGCGAATTCTCGATTCTCTCCGCGGGTCTCCGTTCGGGACACAATGTTGCCGTCGCGATTCTCGCAACTCTTATCGTCGTTGCATTTGTAGCGATTATGCGACATGTGAACGGCATGTTGTTTGGCAAGCCCGAGGCAACTGCGCCGGTGGAGCGAGTGCCGCTAAGCTGCCGCACGGCGGTGGTTCTGGCCGCGGTACCGGTCGTTGTCCTGGGCGTCTACATTCCCGGCCCGGTGCATTCTCTTTTGGAGCTTGCGGCACAACAACTGGGAGGACATTGAAATGGCAGCCTATACGTCGCCCGTTGAAGGAGACGGAAAAATTGGCCTGAGCGATTTGACCGCCGCAGTCGGGGAGCGCTTCGGAAGCGTGCTCTCTCCGATGCCGGTCGGCCATGGCTATGTGCTCACACTCTCCCTGGCCCAGCCCAGTTCGCTGCCCTCTTTGTGCAGATTTCTGTTTTTGGACCGCGGCTGTCAGTTTGGCGGCATGATTGCCGAAGAGCACTCCAGCCATTGGCAACTGCACTATGCGTTTCTTCTCCCAGGATCGGGATGGATCGACGTGCTGCTCTCGTTGCCCATTGAGACAACAACCGTTCCAAGTGTCGTTGCCGAAGTGAATGCAGCCGACTGGCACGAGCGCGAGGTTGAAGATCTTTTCGGGATTCATTTTGAGGGACATCCTCGGTTGGGCGACTTTATCCTTCACGATCAGATCTGGCGCGAAGGCATTGACCCGATGCGCAAGAATTTCGCTGCCAACCGGCAGCTCAAGCAGAAGCTCGACCTTGAATGGCAGCCTTTGCTGATTGTTGGAGATCCTGGTTCGTTCGCCATGCCGGTGGGTCCGGTATACGATGGCGGCCTTGGCGAGTCGCTGCATTTTCTGCTGGAGACGGTTGGAGAAGACGTTATTCGCGCGTCGCCGCGTCTTTTCTACAATTACCGGGCCGTAGAAAAGATTGCCGAAGGCCGAAGTGTCTCGGATGTATTGTTGCTCGCGGAGCGCTTCTCTGCAACATCTGCGTTTGCACACTCGCTCGCATTCTGTCAGGCCGTGGAGAAAATCCATGCGGTCGAGGCGCCGCCTCGCGCCGCAGTTTTCCGTGTCCTGATTTGCGAACTGGAGAGATTGAGGCATCACGCTGGAGCAATTGCCGCCATTTGCGAGTCCACCGCACTGGCAGTTCCCACGGCCCACGCCGCCATCATCGAGGAGGAGTTGTTGCGCGCCTCCTGTGTCTTCACCGGACATCGCTATCTCTTCGGATTGAATGTTCCAGGCGGGTTGAGCCGCGACTTTGAGGCAGAGCAGTGCAAAACCCTCCTCCCATCGATCGACAAAGCGGAGAAGGATCTTCGCATCCTTGAGAATCGGCTTCGCTATAGCAGCAGCTTCCTGGATCGTCTCGAAGATGTCGGGGTCGTTGATGTTAAGAGCGCACGGTCTCTGAATCTCGTGGGTCCAATTGGCCGCGCCTCGGCGCAGCATTGCGACCTCCGTGGAGCCTGCCCGTATTCGGGTTACGAGAGATACGTTTTCGATATCCCTTATGAAACTGAAGGGGACGGATTTGCTCGGCTGCGCGTATTGTTCGCAGAATCAACCCAGTCCGTGAGGTTGATTCACCAGGCGATCGACGCCCTGAAGCCTGGTGCTATCTGTGTTCCCTGCGAGGGCAGTTACCCCGGCGCAGCGCTCGGATGGGCCGAGGCGCCAAGAGGTGCGGCTTTGCATTGGGTAAGTCTCGATGAAAATGGTTTGGTCGAGAGGTACCACGCGATCACGCCATCCTTCAGCAATTGGCACGGATTTCATGAGGCGGCCGAGGATTTCGCGTTTCAGGATTTTCCGATCATTCTCGCGACTTTTGGCCTGTCCGCGACCGAATGTGACCGGTAGAGGTGAACTGGGATGAGCTTTTGGTTCTGGCATGGTTTGCGTAGAGGCATTCAATCGACCCGTTACCCGCGGAGGGCAGAAGCGGCTCCAGGTGTTTCTCCGGGGTGTCCGGTCAACACTGAGTTTGAATCTGACGATGAGGCTCAACGCGCCGCGGCCATCTGTCCAGTGGACGCGATTATTGCTCACGGAAGATCGGCCTTCGTGGATCTCGGGAAATGCGTGCATTGCCAGCGTTGCCAGCTTTGCATCCCCACCCCGATGAATTGGGATGCCGGGTACGAATGGACAAGACTGCCTGCGAAGCAAATCGAGTGTGCCATTCTGCCTTCAGCCTTCTCCAAATCCATGCACATCATGGTGGTGGATGCCGGGGATTGTGGCGCCTGCCTTCATGAAGTCAAGCAGCTAAACAATCCTCTCTACAACATGCACCGGCTTGGATTCTTCTTTACGGCGACCCCGCGCACCGCCGATCTCCTGCTCATCGTAGGCCCGGTGAGTGAAAACATGCGAGGGCCATTGCTCAAGACCTGGGAAGCCATGCCAACTACCAGACGTGTAATGGCAGTGGGTAGCTGCGCCATTACAGGCGGAGTGTTCGGCCACAACTTTATGTGCGCAGGAGGTGCCGGTTCGGTGTTGCCGGTGGATTTTGAAGTTCCGGGGAATCCGCCGCCACCCCTGGCCATCTTGCATGGACTGCTTGTTGCCACCGGACGCAAGTCTGTAACTAAAAACGAACTTGTTCCCGAAGGGAGATCTTGATCTATGGCTTCGGTAACCGGCGCTTCGCTGGTATTGTTCTTCCTGGCCTGTGCAGGAGGAATCCTCCTTTCGGCGTTATCCGGCCGGAAGCGTGCCCCGCTGGTCATTGCCATCGCGGGGACGCTCTCGTCGTTACTCATGGTTTTTGCCGCCGCGACGGTGCTTGTGACTGGCCAGAGTTACGAAGCCGCACTCTGGACGCTCAATGGGTTCGGCCGGCTGACCCTTCGCCTCGATCCGCTGTCCGCCATATTTCTGCTGGCCGCTGGAATTGTCTATTTCTCGGTCTCTATTTTTGTAAGAAACTTCATCAAAGACCAACTCGATGACGCATATCCCACGCATCGCTACGGCGTCCTGTATTTTGCCCTGATGGCCTCGGTTGTGCTGATTCTCGTGGCTAGCGATGCTCCGCTCTTCCTGATTAGCTGGGAGTGCATGTCGATCCTGTGTTTTCTGCTGCTCAACTACGACCTGCGGCAGCAATCGGACAAGACGGCGGGATACATCATGCTGGCTATGAGCGAGGCCGGCTTTCTGGCTGTGGTCGTCGCCTTCCTTGTTCTAGGCAGGACCGCGGCTGATCTCTCGTTTTCCGCTCTGAGTGCGGCGGCTGCCGGGCTTTCGCCGCAAGCGCTGTGGAGCGTGTTTCTTCTCGGATTCTTCGGGTTTGGAGTAAAAGCCGGTCTTGTTCCGGTCAATTTCTGGCTTCCACGATCCTATACGGCTGCCCCATCTATCTTCATACCAGTTTTCGCCGGCGTCACGCTCAATCTTGGCTTCTACGGAATTCTGCGGCTCAATGCCGATCTAATTCACACTGGTTACGGAACGGGCGTGCTCGCATTGGTCGTAGGGAGCATCACGGCGCTGGTGGGAATTCTCTACGCCACAACTGACAACGACATGAAGACGATGCTGGCCCATAGTTCCATCGAGAATGCGGGAATCATCGTGGCCGGCCTGGGGGCTTTCCTGATTTATCGCGCATCCGGGCATCCCGTTGCGGCTGCCATTGCCCTATCGGCGGCGCTCTATCACATGCTGAATCACTCCATATACAAGACGCTCCTTTTCCAAGGTACGGCTTATGTGGAGGCTGAAACCGGCACACGCGACATGGACCAGCTCGGCGGCCTGTCTCGACTGCTACCAGGCCTGTCGATCATCTTCCTTGTGGGCTGTCTGGCGATTTCCGCTGTGCCTCCGTTCAACGGCTTCGTCAGCGAGTGGATGACGCTGCAGGCGCTGTTGCGGAGCGCAGTCTTGTCATCCACCTCGATCAGGATTGTCTTCGCTCTCTGTGGCGCCTCTCTCGCACTCACCGCCGCACTGGCGGTGACCTGTTTTGTGAAGGGGTACGCCATGAGCTTTCTCGGTATTCGCAGGGGGACGTGGGAGCCGCGGTTGCGCGCGCGCGCGGGTGCCAGATTTTCTCTGGGGTTTCTGGCCGCTGTCTGTTTGCTGCTGGGGATCCTCCCGACCTATATCCTTCCTGTGCTCAACCGGACCGTGGAGCCGCTGGCCGGCGCCAGCGTCACCACTTCCCTGGTACAGCCGTTCTTTACGGCGAATGCCGAGAACGGGCAGCTTCCGGCGGCATTCCTCCAGGACTTCCACAATCTGGGCGCTCAGTCGGGCAGGGGTCTGCTGCCTGGACGCGGCCTCGTGGTGCTGCTGCGCGGTATGGAACAGAACCCGGTGGTTTTCGCCATGTCTCCCTCTTACAGCGTCATCGCTCTTGCGGTCCTGCTGCTGCTGGCGTGGTTTGTCGTCACCCGGCTGACGCGTCGGCGCGCGGTGGCGCGGCGCGCACTCTGGGCTGGCGGAATTCCGCGTCTTCTGCCGCAGATGACCTACACCGCGACGGGCTTTTCCAATCCGGTGCGCGTGGTCTTTCAGGCGATCTTTCAGCCCAACATCACGGAGGACACCCGTCAGACTGTCGCGGTGCATTTCCGCACCGCCATTCACCGGCAGCGCGAGGAAACGCATGTGGTGGACCGCTTGTTCCTACAGCCGGTCGGTGCGGCCATGCAATGGATAGCCGGATTTTTGGCGGGCATGCATCACGGCCGGCTCAACGCCTATGTGACCTATGTCCTCGCTTTCCTCTTGCTCGTGCTTTTCCTGTACCGAGCAACTTAAGAAGTGGCTCTGTTCATAGGTTGGATCGGCCGAACAGGGTCTCGAAAACTGGCAATAAGGCACTTGTCTTCGAACAAACTCCGGTTTCGTAGCGTCTCTCCGCTAATGCCAACAGTTCTCCTAGAATCGCTTGACGGAGAGCCAGGATTTGGAATAAACTAAGCTGTTGTGGTGAGGGAGTTCACCCTTAACCGCTGTCCATTCCGATAGGCCGGACAGATGATAACTCCTGACAGGGAATCCTGTTGCGGAGTTGTGTCCCGGCCGGTTCCCCGATCGAAAAACTAGGAGTTCGCTTTGGTGACGAACACTTGCGCTCTTTGTGTGCTCTCGGTGGGTCTGGCATCGGCCGCGACGCCGCTGGCGATCCGGTTCAAGGCCTCGACCCCGCTCCCCGAAATTGCCGCAGGCAAGGTTATTGCGAGCACCGTCATTCCGAATGTGATTGCGAACTCGCTCCTCCTACCGTGTCTTTTCCCCGAAGCGTCCGGAAGCAAGAAATCTGCACAGGCAGCGCTGTGGCCCGCCGCTGAAGGAAAGAGATAGGTAATCGCCATGGGAAGCCCGATTTTTGTCGGATTTCAAAGGATACTGGTGGCGTTCGATGCGTCTCCTCATGCGGAACACGCCTTGGAGGTTGCCCTTTCAATGGCAGCGGATATGAAAGCCAAGTTGTTTGTCGTCGCTGTCATCCGGCCACCGGAACCCGCCGAAAATCCGGAGTTCAACGCGGTCCTCGAAGATGGGCGAGAGCGCTACGAAAGCAGTTTCATCCCGATCCGCGAGCGTGCCAAGCTGAAAGAAATTGAACTCGAAACGGATATTGTCGTGGGCCATCCGGCGGAACAGATCATTCATCGGGCGGAAACCATCCAGGCCAGTCTTATTGTCATGGGTAAGCGCAGCCACACGATCTTTCATCGCTGGATGCTGGGCTCCAACTCGGAACGCGTTCTCAAGTACGCGCATTGTCCGGTAATGATTGTCCATTGATTGGGAGGTCGAGCTATGAAGATCGCGAATCCAAATGAACGGCAACACGTAGGGGCGCAAGTGTGGCGAAGCTGTTCTCGGATGCCGTTCGCCAACAACTCATCGAAGTCCTCACAACTAGCGGCCTCACGGCCGGGAAAGCGTAACCATCATGTCTGAAATTGCAAAACTTGAAGCCCTCGAGATCCTCGATTCCCGGGGGAATCCAACATTGGAAGTTACAGCAACGCTGTCGAACGGCGTGAAGGCAACT
>JBAVOQ010000042.1:0-1908 GCA_049692235.1 Acidobacteriaceae bacterium
TCGTAATACCGGCTGTGGCGGAGCTTCTCCGGCGCATCGGTTTCTTTAGACGGGTTTTTCTTTTTCAACCACATGTTTGGGTACCTTCTGTGTGTTCAACGACAATCAATGACGCCGGCCAAACAAACGGCCGAAAAACCTTCCGATATAAAAGAAGATCAGGGTCGTGATGCTGTTCGGCCGGAACTTCGTCCCTTGCGGCTCCCAGATCGGTGGCTGCCTCCACATAGAAACCTCCTCTGCCAGAGCTAATTATTCTCGGCATTGTTCCCTCCCGCAGCTCTTCCGAGCGCCCTCCCCACGTTAAAACTGACGACTTGGGTTACCGAATGGGGTCGATAACTGGACCCATGTCGGCCTCCGCTGCCCGACCTGGCAGTGGCGAGATCTCGGGTACCAGAACTTTCGTTGCTGCTTGCGTTGGCTGCAGGCATTACAGGGCCGGTGTTGCTGTTCATCGCGCTCGCAACTCCGGAGCGAATGAAATCGGGCATCGAGGGAGTAGGGGGCGCTGTGGACGACGCCAGGACAGTAGAAGTGGACGAAGCACCCACACCCCCGGATGCCGTGACGCTCGTCGAACCCGAACTGGCTCCCGCCGCAAAGCCGCTGACTCCAGCCAGGGCGGCGCCGGCCGCAACCCCGCCTGCTCTCACCAGCGCAAAGGCTGTTGATCCGACATCACCGGAGATGATCCTTTTCGCGATGAAGGGAATTAGCGCGATGGCCAGGGCGTAAAAGATGCTGACCAGCCCTAGGATGATCGAGTCCCCCGCCCCCTTCAAAAAACCAAGGAACCCGTTGCCCAGGATGTTGTTCACTTGGTTGACCTGGATGGCGGTAATGAGTGCGCCGAACACGGCGTAGAGAATTCCCCAGGCATTCCAGATCATCACGTTGACGGCATACGACTTCCCCAGCTGGCCGACCCCCGGGATGGGAATGAGCGCGAGCACCAACGGGCCCACCACGTAGAGGATTGCGCCAAACAAGGTGTAAAAGAAACAGAACACGATCATCGCGAGGGCATAGAGAAGGTAAGCAACTACGAGCAGGACCACCGTGATGGTGCTGGCTGCATCGCCCGTGATGATGTCCGTAAGGGTCAAAGAAGGATTGTTTGCGAACTGCTGTTGGAGCTGTCCCATCCAGCTCTGGAACATGTCGCCTGCACCGGAACTGCTGCCGATGGAATTTGCGATCGTGTTAAAGGAGCCGTTGACGCCGCGAAACACAGTTGCCCAGTTGGAAACGATCATGGCTACCACCAGATATTTGATCGCCGTTCCCGCCAGCGCCTGCAGATCGCCTCCACGAAACGCCGCTTGATAGAGGCCGATAAGGAAGCCAATCAGCAGGATCGCGAATGCGATGTTCGTGACCGTCGAGATGATCGCGGTGCCGTCGATCCCGGCTAGCGCCGTGTTCAGAAGTTGCTGAAAATAAAACACGGCTACTGGACCCCCGGCTGCAAGACCTGGTTGCCCGTAGTCTGAAGCGTCGCCGCATGAGAAGCGCTGAACTTGAGCTGACCGCTCGAGTTCGCCAACTCGATCGAGCGCACTCGTACCAGTTCTGCCATCGCGGATTGCGTGTATGCGTTGGCCCGCACCAGCCATGCCGCGGTCTCGGCTTCCAAAATCGTGGAACTGCCGGGCGCGGCGGTTTGCAATTGCTGATTGATTTGCTCGGCTGCTTGAAGCTCCAGGTTGGCCAACGCGTCGATTTCCACCGCCTTTTTCATGGCAGCTTGTGCTTCCGCATCCGTCATATCGACCATGTTGCGGACCGACTGGGGAGCGTTCGCCGGCGGCATCACGCTCCCGTACAAAGCGGAGTAGTTGCTTGTGATTTGCGGCATTGCGCCCGGATTGCCTGAGAGCAGGCTTTGTTCGAGCAGTTGCGGTG
>JBAVOQ010000043.1:0-8632 GCA_049692235.1 Acidobacteriaceae bacterium
GACGGTCACAACCAGAATCCCAAGCCCTTCATCTGGACCGCCAAGGCCACCGACATCCTGGAAAAGGTGACTCGCGCTCAAACCGCTCTCAATAAAAGACGATCTGCTTGAGACACTACACTAGCTGTGTAACTCCACAAGGGGTGCATTTCTCCGGTGAACAAGTTCGAGTTACGGAATGCTGACGATTTCTGCTCTGTTACCGACGTGGGCTAATCCAAGCATGGGTTGCGAGAGCCGGCGGCACAATCCGACTTAATACTCAGGAGAGTGATTTCATAATGCTCTCGAGCTATAAGGTGCACCGACCCGTCAGTATCCTAACATTTAGTTACATCTACAAATTAGATGGTTTGTATCAAAAGGTGGTACTTGACTGCATGATATATCTTCAATACATTTCACCCGTGGAAGAACTCCAACAGCTAGCGGAACTGGTCTCTGAGAGGGCGTCGCTATTCTCCAGAAGAAGTATGTGCATGTTAGTGTCCAGGCTGGAGAAGTGGCCTGTCGTCCTGTGTGGGAAATGTAGAGGCTTGCTGCTCGGAATTGCGATATTAAGCCTGACTTACGGATTGGCATCGCAAACATTATTCGCGCAATCCGCTGATACAACGGTTGCCACAATTGCAGCGCAGGCTGGCATTATGTTGCAGCCTATTCCTCATATGGAGGGCACCGCACCGCTCTCCCTGCCTTTTCGAATGCCGCGTCCAGTAGGAATGACGTCGCCGAAAGCAGGTGACATTTACGTTCAGCAGCTTCAAGAGGAGAACGAGTATTGGCAACGGGTGATTCGCGCGACACCGGCGCTGCGGGATCAAGGATGGAAGCCGGACTTTTCCTCCGCGGTTGCGTATCAAGCGTCGCTCAAAAGGCACCGAGAAGACCTGCGGCGGATGCTGGGCCTTATTGAGATAGGTCCAGAACAGCTAGCAGTGCAGAGGGAAGTGCTGGCAGCCGGCCCTGTGGAAGTGGATGACCTGACCATAACCCTTAAGAAAAACTTTCAGGCGCGGGCCTTGTTACTGGTGCCGGGAGGGAAGGTCTCAAGGGTAGTCATCGCGATTCCTGACGCACAAGAATCGCCTGCGGGGTTTATTGGGATCGTGGAAGGACAGAAGTCGCCGATCTGGCTGAAGACTTTACTCGGCAAGGGCATCGCGGTCTGCGTGCCCATCACAGTTGAGCGAAAGACCGACTATCCGTTCGGACAACGCTGGGGGGTGAACCGTCGGCAGTTGCTGTATCGTCTGGGTTTCATCGTGGGGCGGACGCTGGTGGGGATGGAAGTTCAACAGGTGCTTGCGTTGCGAGATTATTTGGAGAAGCGGTTCGGCATAGGAGGGGAAGAGATCGACCTGCTGGGGTTGCGGCAAGGTGGAATGACAGCCTTATATGCGGGAGCCGTGGACGGTCAGTTTGGCATCGTGAGCGTCGTGGACTATTTCCAGCAGCCCGAAGCCAGGCGGCAAGAACCAGCCGACCGGATAATCTATGGCGAGCTCAAAGAGTTTGGCGACGCTGAAATCGCTGGTTTGATTGCACCGGGACGGCTGGAAGTCGTTTACACGACAGATGGGGCGACGCCTAAGGCAAGTGTTGCAACGGAAGCGCAGCGGGCAGGCCGGTTTTATCAAGCCTTGGGAAAGATGAAGAATCTCCGAGTGGTGGAAGCGTCGAATGCGGACGCTGGATTGGATCAGGTTGCCAAGGAGATCCCGAAGACACTGGGGCGGCGGCCATCACGCGCCGAGCCTGTGATCCAGCTGCGATTGAGTGGGGCAGCGATCACGAAAAGGAGGAACGAACATTTTGAAAATCTGCATGCCTATCTGCAGCAGCTGGACGAAGACAGTGATGGAGTACGAACGAAGCATTGGGATTTGCTCAACACTCCGCCGAGTGAGCGCGACGCGAAGGCGGCGGAACTGCGGACAGCGTTGGGCAAGCTGGTTGGAGAGATTCCATTAGAAAAAGACCATCTCGATCCCCACACCCGGTTGATCGCGGTGACGGGCAAGTTCACCGCGTACGATGTTTTGCTGGATGTACTGCCAGGAGTGCATGCCTATGGACAGCTACTAATACCGCGTCAGCGCCGAGGGCGACTGCCAGTGGTGATCTGCCAGCATGGGTTGGGAGGGCGTCCGACGGATATCACCGGCATAGGACGAGGTTCTGAACCGATTTATCACGCGCTGGGAGCGCACTTGGCAAGCCTTGGATACGTGGTGTTTGCACCTTATATAACGGTGCCTATCCGGCAGGAGATCCTGGTGAACCCGTTAGTCCAAAAGGCAGCGGCGGTAGGAATGATGCGAACCAGCCTGGAAGTGGCGAAGCTGCACCGCATCGTGGACTTTCTCCAAACGCTTCCCTTTGTGGACGGCGGACAAATTGGCTATTACGGGTTGTCATACGGCGGATACTCGGCTATCTGGATGCCACCCCTAGAGCCGCGGATTAAGTTGAATATAATTTCGGGGCACTTCAATGACTGGCGGACAAAAATCACCAGCGAGGAGAGTCCTGAGAGCTACCTGCGCTACCAGGATGCGGACTTTTACAACTGGAACGTCCTCGATCGGTTCACGCATGTAGAACTGATTGCGGCGATGTATCCGCGGCCGGTGTGCGTGGAGTTTGGAGAGCATGATCCGACGACGACGCCTGCATGGCACGCGCGGGCATGGAAGGAAGTAATGGAATGGGCGACCGCATGGGGGCTGGAGGGGTTAGACGCAAGGGTGGTGGAGGCACATTACGAGGGAATACATGAGATTCACGGTATACGCACGATTGCCTTTCTAAATCGATGGCTCCGGCCTGATCTCCCCGACGGCCGGAACCACTCCTACAACCTTCTTCCAGCAAATATCCAGCTCCAGCATTTCACTGCTGACGGGGGTCTCACAACAGGCCAAGGCGCAGAAGTGCCTCTCGCACAACACGAGTTGGATTCCGGTGCCCAGACTCGGATAGAAGGCAGATTTTACGTCTCAAGACCATATCCCACTCTCACGGGCTTTGCCTTGAAACTCTCCCGGGTGGGACATCCGGGAGATCTCATTGTCCGTCTTGGTTCAACTCCGGGCGGGGATGAGCTTGGCGAGGGCCGCATTGCTTCCGGCAAGGTCGGTCCGCTCTTTGACCTGTGGTACGCGGCGGGAATTAAGCCCGTTCGGCTGGACCCTTCAAAACTGTACTATTTCGAAGTCACCGCGTCTTCTGGACGGACTCCTGAGGACTATTACATCGTGTATGGCCCACAGCCGCTGGGAGGAACGGATGAGCCGGGCCACTTCGGATTGAGCTATCAAGTGATCGGCGCGGGCGAACCTGCAAGCCTGACTCACCACTATGAGCGTTTCGGATTCATGCGGCCCATGTTGGCGCCCTACACAGACGGGCCCGCAATAGATGCCTCGGACGTCAGTCCACGACAGCAGAATGAGATTGCCGTTGAGGCGGGCTGGTCAGTTCACATGGGGAACGGTTCCGATGAAGTGATGAAGGCTGCCAGCGATGACTTAAGTCAATTCCTTCAGAATGCGCTCAATATCCCCGTGAAGATTTCGACGACGAAAAGCAAGCATCAGATCCACCTCGAGGTTGCTCCTGCCGCGAAGGGAGTTCACACCTCGGAAGGATATCGGATCACTGTTTCGCAGCGGGAAATAAAGATCGAGGGAACCACTTCGCGTGGAGTCATGCGCGGTGTATACGCGATCGAAGATGGGATGCGGACAAGGCGAGGCCCCTACCTTGAAAAGGGAGTTATCACGCGGAATATGCGTTTCAGCCCGCGGATCACTACAGCCGTTCACCCGCAATACTCTCTATATAGAGAGACCTCCTTTCCGTTGCCTTACACTGACGGCTTGCTGCAGAGAATTTCGCACAGCGGCTTCAACGCTGTTTGGGTGTGGCTCAACACCGAAGAAGCAACCCAGGATTCCAAGATTTACCCTGAACTGAGCGACCCGGAGGCTGCGACCCGACTGGCTCGTCTGAAGGATCTCACGCGGCGGGCTCATCGTTATGGAATCGACACTTATATCTACCTGGGAACCGGATATAACCACCACATACCTGCATCCTTCTTCCAGAAATATCCTGAGGCGCGCGGCTATGGCTGGGGCCCGCCGCTGAACACCTCCAATGAGAAGGTGCGTCGCTACTATACCGAGACGGTAGGCACAATTTTTCACCAAGTTCCCGATTTGAAAGGAATCGTGGTGATCTACGACAGCGAGGGTTTCTGGTACACCGGGAACTCAGAGCGTTCATTGCTTGAGCAGGCTAAGGAATGCCCCCGTTGCTCACACTTTTCTCAGCAGGAAATTGCCGCACAGCTTCTGACGACTCTTGATCGCGCCATGCATAGAGCAGGTGGCCCCGACAAGCAGTTGATTGCCTGGAATTACAACGTGGCGTCGCAATGGATTCTCAAGTTGATCCCACTGCTCCCGCACGACATCGTTATTCAGGGGGACTTCGATAAAGGAATGATTGCGGAAAAGGATGGCATTCGCGAGCGGACAGGGGACTACAACATCTCGAACCTAGGTCCCCCAGAATTGTTCCTGAAAGAGTACGAGGCAGCTCGGGAACATGAGCTTGGAGTCATGGCAAAAACTGAACATGCCGTAAGCCAGGAATTTATCTTTGTTCCTTATATTCCTTGTATGGGACAGTGGTACCGGCGCATCGACAAGATGCGTGAGTACGATCTCCTGGGGTGGTTTGGGAACTGGAACCATTATGGGTATACACCCTCGATACCGGCTACCCTGATTAATCGCATGTCTTCCGATCCGGCTCCAAAAGAAGAAGCGATGTTACAGGAACTGGCAGAAAGAAAGTTTGGTTCGCGGGCAACGCCCTATGTCGTGCGCGCGTGGCATGACTACAGCCGTGGTATTCGCGAATATCCCTATTCGGATTTTGTCGCGCGCATCCCAGGCCCGCTTCAGAAAGGGCCTAGCCAGCCTTTGTTCCTAGACCCCATAATAAAAGGATTCGGCCCTTGGCGCTCCTGGCAGAACGATTTGGATTGGACAAAACCCTGGGGACCCGCGATTACGGCGAAATATCTGGGCCAATTGGAACAGTTGTACTCAGAAGGTAACGCGGAACTCAAAAGCGCCGAAGGCGTAGCCCCGGCGTCATACCGCCCGGCCTTGGAAGCTGAATGGCGGGTGGGGCGAACCATCCAAAGTTCGGTGGAGACGGTATTACATCTGATCGACTGGATTCAGACGCGCAATGATTTCTATGCGGCTCGGTCCGTAGACGAGCGCCAAAGACTGGCAGAGAAACTCGAGGCCATTGCACTGGCCGAGCGCGGTAACACCCAGGAGATCCTGCCTTTGCTCGACAGCGACTCCAGGCTTGGATATGCAGCAGTAGGCGATGACGGATTGTTTACTCCTGCGTTAGTGCGCTGGAAGGTCGGCGAGGTTGACGACGTCTTGCTCCGTCAGATTCCGGAGGAGCTGAAGCGCCTGAATGCTGGCTACTAATGAAGCTTCGTGCTGCCCAACGAATTAAGTCTCTATTAAAGCTCAAGAATGTCAACCCGCGACAGAGCACGAGAAATAACTTGGATCTACCGAGCTAACTTTTATTTATGGAATCTGCCATCGAGGACATCAATGAAAGTAACAGATATAAAGACACAGATTGTTAATCTTAACTTCCGCAATGCGATCATTGTGAAGGTCGAAACCGACGATGGTGTCACGGGTCTCGCGGAGACCGTGATGAAGCGGAAGACGCGGACTATCGAGCAGTCAATCTTAGATCTGAAGCGGTATCTAATAGGGAAAGATCCAACCGAAATTGAGAATCACTGGGAGAGGATGTACCGGGATTCTTTCTGGGTTGGAGGGCCCTTGCACAGCACGGCGATCAGCGCTGTGGATTGTGCGTTGTGGGACATTCTCGGTAAAACGACTGGTTTGCCTGTGTACAAGCTGCTGGGAGGACCGACGCGACAGCGGGTACCGACATACTGCCATTGTGCGGCAGGCAATTCCCCGGAGACATTTGCCCTAAATGTGAAAGCTTGCCAGGTCCGGGGTCATCGCGCTCTTAAGACCACCTTGCCGCTTTTTTATGGAGAAGGAAACCAGGGAGAGGACCGGCAGGCCGTGAACGGAAGCGGCTACTCAGGGACTCAGGGCGTGATTGACGCGCACTGGAAAGAAACAGAATACCTGGATCCATCGATATTCAGCCGAATTCGGGAATTTTTCATAGCGGCCCGCGAGGCAGGCGGATCGGAGTTAGGTATTGCAGTGGACTGCCACGGTCGATTGAATCCGAAGGCAGCGATGCGCTTGTGTCGAGAGTTGGAGGATTTGAATCTGCTGTTTTTGGAGGAACCGGTGCCGCCGGAGAACGTAGAAGAATTGTGCCTGGTTCAGCGGGAGACTACGATTCCGATTGCAGCCGGCGAGCGGTGGGCAACCATCTATGGGGTGCGCGCATTTGTAGAAAAGCGTGCGGTGGACTTACTCCAATGTGATTTGGTGAATTGCGGTGGAATTACAGGGCTTAAAAAGATTGCAGCCCTGGCGGAGGCCCACTACATCGGTATGGCGCCACATAACCCCAACGGCCCGCTGGCCACAGTGATGAACCTACATTATGCGGCGGCCATTTCAAACTTCTTTGTACTAGAAACGATCGGTTCGGAGGCGGAAGAGAAGCTGACGACGGAATTGTTGAAAAACCCGGTAAAACTTGTGGCGGGAGAATTAGGCCTGCCCGAAGGCCCCGGGTTTGGGGTTGAGTTGAATCAGAAAGCCATGGATGCGCGGCCCTATATGCCATACTCAGGCCGACGTTAGAAGAGCGCCGGGCTATTTACTGACTTACAGAACACGGGGACGACTGCTTGCGATAGCTAAGCTCTGTGAACACTGGATTTGAACAAGAAGGCTAGTAAAGCTGTAACCCGTCAGGCTGTTGAAACTCGGATGAACTCCGCCGATCTCTCACCGGGTCGTTTGGGATGCATAAATGAAACCCTCTGAACGCGTCTCTGCGAGAACATGGTGGATTTGTTTTCTCCTATTTCTCGCGACGGCGATCGTCTATCTGGATCGGCAGGTGCTGGCGCTTACCGCCGACAGAATTATTGCTGACTTCGGACTTACCAAAGAGGGTTTTGGGCACATCATCGCAGCATTCCGGTATTCTTACGGATTTTTTCAAATAATCGGCGGATTTCTAGTGGATGCATATGGGCCTGGAATTATGTTCCCAGTGTCCAGCGGAGTCTGGTCGATTGCTGGGTTGTTAACTGGCCTCGCCACAACGGTGGGCATGCTGACAGGGTTTCGTTTTCTTTTGGGGGCAGGCGAGGCCTTCAACTGGCCTTGTGCTCTCAAAGTCACCAACGCTCTTTTGCCGCCGAAAGACCGGCCACTAGCCAACGGCATTTTTAACAGCGGAGCCGCGGTAGGCGCGCTGGTGGCGCCCATTATCGTCACTCTGATTACACTTTACTTCTCATGGCGTGCTGCGTTCGTCGCCACGGGAACTGCAGGCGCTTTGTGGGTGCTCGCCTGGTTATGGTTCACAAGGGGCAGTTCGGAACAACTCAAAGGGAGCCCATTCCCGTTGAAAAATGTTTTCCGCGTTGCAATCCGTATTCTCTCCATGCCGGAATTCTGGATGCTCGCAGTTTCCGCTGTCATCATCAACAGCGTCAACTACTACTTAGCCGACTGGATCCCACTTTATTTGAAGACATCGCGTGGATTCAGTTTTGCAGTAGGAAACCTTCTCTCCATTGTGGTCTATGGCGGCGGTTCTGTCGGCAACATTTTCGTGGGCGTCTTTGTGCAAAGGCTGGTGGCACACGGCATCAGCACAATGTCCGCCAAGCGATGGGGGCTCTTTGCAAGTTGTGTTCTGATGCTCTCAGCCATTCCCGCAGCTCTCGTTTCTTATCGCTATCTGGCTCTGATTTGCCTGGCACTCACGAGCATGGGTGTGGCTGGTTTCTTGGTCATTTACTTAACGTTGGTGCAGGATTTGGAGCCGGCCTACGTGGGTATGAGTTCTGGGCTGCTGGGAGGTCTAGGCAATCTTGCATACGGCTATGTCAGCCCATACATCGGCCTTCTTGCCGATCGACATAAAAGTTTTCTAGTGCTCGTCTTTGCCGGAGTTCTCCCATGGCTGGCGTTTTCGGCGATCTTTTTTGGAGTGAGACTCAAACAGCAATGATGGATTCATATACTCACCTCGATATGAGCGCCCAAGATCCGATTGAGGATCTCCGGTTGCAGATGGCTTCCGCAAGGATAAATCGGGCTTTAATTGTTGAAACTTGGGGAAAGGATAACTCCGACTGTATTGAGCACTTGATTGCTCTGCCCTCGCCGCAATTTCGCGTCGTCGTTTGTTTCCGGCCCGAAGATGCATTTCCGAGTTTAGATATCCTCCAAGAAGACATCGTCGCGGGGATCCGAATAAAAACAGCAGATTGACCTTGCCCGCGTAAAACGTATCCCTTAGCGAGCTGCTGTAATAGCGAAAGGGACGGGCAGATGAGGAACGGTAAACGAGGCAGGTACACGCTTGAGTTCAAGGAGGAAGCGGTGCGACTGGT
>JBAVOQ010000044.1:0-3603 GCA_049692235.1 Acidobacteriaceae bacterium
TGGCGGGCTTGACGCTGAACGTGATGGTGCCGGTGTAGTTGTAGCCTGCGCTGACTGTGAACGTGACCGACGTGTCGCCGGGGGCGATGATGCCGGGGGTGGTGTTGCTCACATCGAACGCGGGGCCAGGCCAGCCTCCCTGCGGTTTGGCTACGCCTTTGTTGGTGCCGGCCTGCCATGACAGCGTTTTGATGTTCTGGGGGCCGGGTGCGCCGGAGAGCGGGTCAACCCACTGCAAGATGAGTTTCAGCTTGCCGGTTGGTGGGAGTGGCCCGAATGCGTCTTGCCACGCGGCGAGAATCTGTGAGGCGCTGGGCAGGTCCGGGCCGGTGGTGAGGATGTTGGCGTAGCTGGACGCGGGCGGGGCGGCGTAGCCGGACGTATACGCGGGGCTGGCGCTGATTGTCCAGCATGAGGCAAGCGAGTAACCGGCCGGCTGGCTGGGATCATTGAACTCGCTGGGGTAGGTGGGGTTGAGAGAAAAGCCTATCACGTTCCAATCGCCATCGCAGACGGTGTGAGCTGCAACGGTCGTCGCAACCTGGTACGGGGGGCACGGTTGGCCGGGAGCCTGGGCAATGGTGGTCACGGTGAATTCGGGCGACGCCGCGGGCGACGTCGCCCAGCCGGTGAGCGCGGCGCTGAATGAGTAGGTGCCGGTGGCCGTGCTGGGGTCGATGGTGACTAAGAAAACAAGCTGGCCGGTGAGAGTGCTGGTGCTTGGGTTGTAACTGAGCGCGAAAGTCGTGTTCGTTCCGTTGGGCAGTCCTTCAAGCGTGGCCGGGAAAGGCCCGTTGAGCGGGTAACCGGCGTAGCCGAGAATGGCGGCGGTGACGTTGGTGGGCAGGCCGGCGAAGCTGAGAGCGAGCGTGTAGGCGCTGGGGTCCAGGATCGTGACGGTGAAGTTGTAACTGTAGGTGCCACCTGGCCCGGTGCAGGTCATGGTTGCCTGGTAAGTGCCGATGGGGGCGTAGGGCTGGGCGCTCACGCTGAACTGGTAGACCATCGGCGAGTTGAGCCAAAAGGGGCCGGGTAGAGGGATGCCGGACAGCGCGCAGGTGATGCCAGCGGGTAGGCCGGTGACTGCCGTGGTGTATGGGCCTGGGACTTCATCGATCAGCAGGGCGACGGGTGAGATCTGATTGCCCAGTGCGATGGTGTTGGGGAGCATGGCGAACTGGGTTATAGGCGTCTGGGTGGTAGACCACGCCGGCGCCGTAGGCGCGGGCGTGGCGGGCATGGTAAAGCCGCTGATGGTGAGAGAGGCTTGAAAGGCTGCGTTGATGGGGCCGAGTTGCGGGTTCGTGATGCCTTCAACGCTGAGGCTGGCGGTGCCGGCCGTGGCGGTGACGGGGCCAACGACGCCAACTGCTTTGACGGTGGTGATGGGCGGCGCGATGGGTGTGGCCTGATTCATCTGGGCGAGCGTGGTGGAAACCATGACTTCGTAGGCTTCCACGCTGCTGCATCCGATGAGGGTTTGCATAAGCTGGATGCCGCCTTCGTAGAGTCCGGCGAGCACGATGCCGACGTAGGTCGCCGACTGATAGAACCATGCCTCGAACGGGGTGATGCCCAGCACGGGCGCTGTGTTCCGGCCTCCGGGCTGGGTGGCCTTGAAATTGATCTTGGCCACATTGAAAAGGTGACGCCAGCGGCTCATGCCGTCCGTGTTGGTGTTGACCACGGAAGCGCGGGCGCGTAGCCAGTGGCCGCTAGGCCCGTGGCCGCGCGCGTATCCCATCTTGTTCTTTTTCGGTGGGAGTCCGCCTTTGGGCAAAAAGAGCATGGGTCGCCTCAATTCGGGTTGCCAGCGCAGATGGCGTAAAACGTGCCGGTCTCGCTGCTTGTCGAGTGGATGGTGACCACGTTGGTCGCCCAGGTGTAGTAAACGCGGCCCGCGAGGGCGAAACCGGCGGACACGCCGCAAGCTGGCTGGCTGGTCCATGAGTGCTGGAAGCTGATGGTGCATGAAGACACGCTGGACATTGCACAGGAGCCCGCAAAATCGGCGGTTGCAAGTTGGTTGAGATGGTTGCCGATGGTCTGGTTTCCCGTACCGCTGGCGCTGCCGACTTGTGAGTTGCTGGGCTGTGAAGTCGCGCCCGCGCCGGTGACTGTGAAGGCGGCAACGCCTGAATTGGAGCCGCCCTCGTAGACGATGAAACCGCCGGTCCCGCTGCCGCTCGTATTGTTGATCGTGACGGCGCTGGTGCTTTCGCTGTCGAGTTCGGTACCTGAGTTGGTGTAGAGTCGGACGCGGTGGACCGCGCTTCCGGTTGTCCAGTCGTCGATAACGCAGGCACTCGCGGATGCGCAGTTGAATCGCCACTGCTCGGCGCCGGAGGCCCAAAAGCGTTGGTAGCCGTTCTGTGTGGTGTTGCCGCTGCCGTCGCTCGACCAAACATTGGTGGGCGTGGCGCCGCCGCTGCCGATGCTCACGCCGCCTGTGCCGCTGTTGCTGCCGCATTGGAAGCAAACCGAGCCGGTGCCTGCGCCGTTCAAAAAGCTCTGCGCGTTGCCGCCGCCTGCGGTTAGTTCGGAGACGCCGAAGCGCTGCACGTTGTTGAGCAGGTCTTCTAGGCTCCACAGTTGAGCGCCTGCCGTGCCGTCACCTGGACCCCAGAGCCATGCAACCTGGTAGCTGCCGGGGCTGCCCGGTACGTCTGTCTGCCATTCTTCAAGCCGCCCGCGCACGTTGCCCAGTCCGATGCCGGTGTCGATGTGATTGGTGATCGTGGTGTCGGCCTGCGAGCGCCAGAGGTCGCCGTTCAAATTGTTCGCGCCTCTGTGGAAGCTGTCGGTGAACGAATTGTGTAGGCCCGCGTCGGTGAGCTTGCCCGTGAACATCGTCCCGCCCGTCACCCATAGGTTGTACGCGCTGCCGCTGGCCGCGTTCACCTGGCTGTTGCTGTTCTCGTTCCGCACTCCCACAAAGGTGTTGCTGTTGGCTCCGGCTCCAAGTGAAAGCATGGTGTCGCAACCTTCGATGTCGCCTCCCACGAAAGTATTGCCGTTGCCGTAGGCCAGATTCACGCCGATTACCCCGGTGATCGGACTGCCGCCGCTGGTCGAGCAGTTGATGTGCA
This sequence comes from Acidobacteriaceae bacterium, assembly GCA_049692235.1. Lineage (GTDB taxonomy): Bacteria > Acidobacteriota > Terriglobia > Terriglobales > Acidobacteriaceae > JAKAAZ01. The sequence goes on from JBAVOQ010000044.1 coordinate 3,090, forward strand.
TCCGGGTAAAGGTGCTGGCGTTGGCCGCGCCCGTGCCGTCGCCGGTCATGTTGAGCGCGGTGCCGAAATTGGAGAGGCGAAAGCCCTGGAATGTCCCGCCGCTGTAGTTGCCGGTGCCGTCGAGCGTGATCCCGGTTTGCCCGGTGGAGTTGTTGCCGACGAAGTAGACGCGCTCCACGTCGATCTCTTGAACGCGGTGGAAGTCGATTGCGTGTGCGCTGCTGCCTCCGTTGGCGGTGGCGATTACAAGGTCAGTGAGAAAAAAGCCGGGTGTGTCGCTGCCGTCGCTCGGGTCGCCGATCACGAAAGCGGTGGCGCTGCCCTGATAGTTCCAAACGCTGCCGCCGGCCGTTCCGCTTCCCGCGCTGCCGCCCTGGTAGGCGCATCCGTGGATGGTGACGTTTCGCACGGTCGGCGAGACGGTGACGGTGGCCGTCGCGGTGAGTGTTCCGCACGGAAGTAAGAGGGCCTGGTTTGGGTTGCTGAACGTGGTCGGATTGTTCCATGTGAAGTT
>JBAVOQ010000045.1:0-19527 GCA_049692235.1 Acidobacteriaceae bacterium
GTGAATGTGGAAATCGATAAGGCCGATTCCCACATTCACACCGCCACGACGACTACGACGGGGATGAATATTTCCCCTAAACCAGCTGGCTAAGGGATACGCATTCTGAGGGCAAGGTCAGAATTGGCCGGGTCACGATTCCTTTTTTTCATTCTTGCGTTTGGCAAGTTATTCTGGCCGCGGTAAGTTCTTTGCTTTCAGCCGCACCGGAGTCCTTCCCGCTCAGGCAATCAACCATATTCTGGCCAAGATTCCGAAAATCAAGCATATCTTGGCCGAAATTTCGCTCGACCGCAAAGACGTCTCCTATTCTCAATGACCGGCACGGTATGAGGTTATGAAGAAAACGCGCCCGCCAGCGCAGGGTCAGCGCACCGGCACCGGTCACTCCATGATGACTCTTAACCGGCCTAGCTCGCCGATTCCAGTCGCAATGCCGACTCCGAGGACCTATCTCAGTTCGGCGAGTACCGAGCGACTTTGTGCCAAATGTGTGAATAAAGCGCCTTGACAAGCGTGTGTTCCCCTATGTAGACTTTCTACATGGCAGCGAAAACGCCTCGCATCACCGGACCAACACTCAAGGTAATCGGAGAGTTCTTCGTTCGTCCGACCGACCCACTTTCCGGCATTGAGATTTCTCGGACGACAGGACTTGCATCAGGCACGCTCTATCCCATCCTCTTCAGGCTTGAGGAAGCAGGATGGCTGGAAAGCGAGTGGGAGGAAGTGGTGCCAGCTCAGGTAAGGCGACCGCGCCGCCGACTCTACCGTATAACAGCCCTCGGTGAATCAAACGCCCGCGCATCTTTCAGAGAGTTTCTGCCAAGGACGCCGGAGTTCGCCCTATGAAGATGACAGCATTGGCGACCATCTTCATCGCCATTGTCGCTCGCCTCATGGCTGACGAGGTAAAGGCGTGGTCAGGTTGGCTGCATAAAAAGATGCGCCGCAGAGCCGTGGCTAAGCTGCCTGCTCAATGTAGGGAGCGTTATGACGAAGAATGGGAGAGTGGACTTGAAGAGACTCCGGGAGAAATATTCAAAGTCATTTACTCGATGGGCTTGTTTCGGGCGGCTTACCGGATTCGCGGAGACGTACTAAAGAGTGCAGGGGAATCCAAAACGCCGTTCGCCCCCCTGAAGCGCCTGTTTGACATTGCACTTTCCAGCATGGCGTTGCTCCTCCTTGCGCCCCTGATGCTGGCGATCGCCGTCGCGGTGAAACTGGAGTCGCGCGGCCCCGCATTTTATTTTGCGGAGAGGATTGGCAGAAAGGGGCGGCCCTTTCGCTACCTCAAGTTTCGGACCATGGCCCTCGGCACGGAAAAGCCGCAAGCCGAAATGATGCCCATAGTCGACCGCAACGGGGCGCTATTCCAGATGACGAATGACCCTCGTGTCACCCTGTTTGGTCGCTTTCTGCGCAAGTATTCAATGGACGAGCTGCCCCAACTCTTCAATGTTCTGCGCGGTGACATGAGCATTGTCGGACCCCGTCCGACCACCGCCAGCGAGGTGAAGGAATACGAGCTCAGCTCTCTGCGGCGACTGGACGTGGCCCCCGGTATCACTGGGTTGTGGCAAATTCAAAGCCGTCAGGCACCGCTCTCTCCCAGCCCCAAACCCCTCGATGATGTCTACGTCGATAATTGGAGCCTCTGGCTCGATTTAAAAATTCTCTTGCGAACAATTCGGGCCCCGTTCAGAGGGCCGGGTTCAGATCCAGGTCAAGGTGCTTCCGACCGCGACGACCAATCCGATTGAGAGTTAGAAAACTCGGAGGACGACTCAAGCTCGTATGCTCATACCTGCAGGTTGTCGACCGTTGCCCTATTAGTTTGTATGAAAATCAGTTGAAGTCTAGCGACAGATGCCCATTTCCATCTGATTTCCTGCCTCAGCAAATCAGGGCCTTACCGAATGAGTCCTCACAAACGCCGATTGCGACGGCGATCCTCAACCGAGGACCGCTAACGAGATCCAAGAGTCGGGAAAACTTCTGGTTGGAAACCTCATTAAGCGACACTGACCGGCGTCTCAGATACGGCGAAAGCGGCTCCGGAGACAGTCAATCTCCATTGCTATGCACAGGCCACTTTACAGAAAAGATTGATGAGCATCATCTCTTCGATTGAGCCAGCGGCTGCGCTCCCGACGCGTGGATCAGCAACAACGACTGCCAAGCATTTGGCGCGAGATATTGCGACGTTGACCCGATTACGGTCCAGGATGAAGGCAAGTCCCCGCGATCCATATTCGCCGTAGCTGGAACAGAGCGACAGGATGCACACGGGGGCCTGTTGTCCTTGGAACTTGTCAACGCTGCCAACACGCGCGCCGGCAGGAAGCGCGGCTTGAAGAGCCCGGACTTGTGCATTGTAGGGGGCAATAAAGAGAAAGTCCTCTAAAGCGAGCGGCTTTGTGACACCATCCGATGGGGTATACGGTCGGCCCAGCAACTCGTGGTAAACATCTCTCGCCCGTTCTACCTCTTCATCACTTCGTTGAATGTCTCCATCATGTTCGACGCCGATGAAAACAATGCCGCTCTCCTTTGTGACGATTCCATGCGCATTGGGAGTAAAGTCGATCTTCTGTTGTGCGCAATCAGGGTGCGAAGCAAGGCGACCCTCATAGATACTCTCCGAGATGAAACGGCAAACGGATGGATGCATCCGGCGTGACTCGCCGAGAAAGAGACCATACTCCGAGGGCACGACTGCGTGGAAGACCGGCAGGTCAGGCATGCTAGCCCGCAAATCCTTGAGTGCGTACTGGAGCGACGAGAGTCCGGCATCGCCGGGATGAGTGCCCTGGATCGGTTGTTCGAGCTGCATCTGATCGCCAAGGAGGACGATGTTCTTTGCGCTTCGAGCCATGGCTACGGTATTCGCCAATGACACCTGACCCGCTTCATCAATAAAGAGGAAGTCGAGAACCCCCTCCCATTCCGGTAACGTGAAAAGCCATGCGGTGCCGCCTATGACGCCATTCGCGTACGCTGTGTGCGCCTCCTTATTACTCTCGACGTACCGAAGCGCTGGGTTATCCGCAAACATCGGCCCTTCTTTCTCACCGCCCGCTTTGACTCCCTGTAGGAAGCTGCCCGTTTCCCTGGCGGCTTTACCGCACTCAATGAGCAAGTTGACCACGGCCTTATGGCTGTTGGATGCAACGCCGATCTTCTTACCCGCAGATAAGAGCGCATGGATGACGCGCGCCGCGGTATAGGTCTTCCCGGTTCCTGGAGGCCCCTGAATCACCAGACATCCACCTGACATTGAGTTTGTGACGCGAACGGCGGCATCAATTGTGGCTTCGCCTGCACCTTGCAATACCGATGCGGGTGCCGTTCGCCCGAGAAGGGCCGCAACGGGCGAGTGAAGGGTTCCCGCCAGGTGCTTCATGGCGACTTCGGTAAGGGCAGTCTGAATTGCAGCTGCTTGTACGTACTCGTACGGAATGAGTGATCCTTGACGAGGGAAGGAACCGCCAAACTTCTCTTTCAACCCCTTGTTGCCGATCTTGAGCTGAAGCGTGCCCTCGGACGCATCAAGTGCGGCCAGGGTGAATTTTCCCTCAAGGTCATACGTGAACATGACAGAGGTCTTTCCATCAGCGGTGAGTTTGCATTCCTGTGACGGATCGAAGCGGTATGCTTGCACTTGCGATAGCTTCTCTGATGTCGGAAAGCCAACGGCCCGGACGCCTTGAATGCAACCCGAATCGTCACGAAGCTCTTCTGCTGTTGCCGCAGCGCGGTCGAACATCCGCCACCACATTGGCTTTTCTTCCCTGCGGTGGAAGTCGAGCAGGTCAGCAAGAGCCAGGGAGAACTCATCGCCCCGTTCCCGAAGTGTCTCTATGGTTGCAAGTCTCGCGATAACCTCCGGAGACAGAACTTTCGGCGGCGTTGGAGCGGGCGTCGCACCAGCAGCCGCGAGGGCGAGCGAGTGTGAAACGTTGATGTCGCTTTCTTCCGCAACCGTTCTTAGCCATTGCAACAATTCTGCCGTAGATATGCAATCATCTTCGTTGTAATCACGGATGCATTTGAGGATTGTGCTGTCCGGCCAACCGCGCGGCTGTCCGCTCTCCAACCAGTGTGCATACTGAACAATGGAATCAACAGCGGTGGCAACTTCGGTAGAACGCGCTGGCCTATAGAGATGCTCCACCGACTTGATCGAATAGCTGTCCTCACCGATGCGTAGACCGTGGCGGACGGTCTGATAGAGATCGACAAACACCTCATTCCTGAGAAGGGTATCCACTTCATCCTGACGGGTGTCATGGCGAGTGCTCAGTCGCCTTACCGCGCTTACTTCGTATGCGGCGTAATGGTAAATGTGCATATCTGGGTTCGATCTCCAACGCTCAGAGACCCAGTCGATAAATCCCTCGAATGCGCGTTTTTCCTCGGTCCGGTCATGAGCCCACCAATCCTTGAACTCTAGTGCCCCCGTCTGTTCATTAACGAAGCAGACCCCGAAGAGATACTCGAGACCCCCTGGGAACAGAGGATAGCCTTCGATATCGAAGAACACGTCGGCAAGATGATCGGGGGGCAATGCGGCAAGCCCCACGGATTCGCCATTCGCGCCTACCTGGGGCAGAATCTGGTATCGCGCTGGTGCATCCGGTCGCTGCAAGCGATCAGTGCGCGTTTGGCATTGGAGGCGAGCCTGGGCGACAAGCTTTTCAAACGAGTCAGCGGCAAGTTTTGGAACAGATGCTCCAGAGGCCGCACCGAGGGCGGCCATCGTTGCAATGCCGGCTTCCTTGAGCTTCTTGATCTGACCGACGGTGATTCCGGCAACTCTCACGAGGTGATCTGAGTCGTCGAAGAATTGTTCCGCATATGACGTCCAGCGGCCATGATCGGCCATGGGGAGCGGTTCGGGACAATCTGCAATGTTCCCCGTGAAGTTCTCCTGCATAGAAAGGAAGTTTGCCCTGACGCGCCGGTAGTAGTGAATGAAGTCCTCTACTCGAAATTCAACTCGGTTTTTGCTTCCGAGGATGATCCCAAACTTCTCCGGAATCTGCTCCCCGGTCATGGCGGCAAACATCTCCGAATAGCAGCAGAGCTGAATGGCGTAATGCGGCTTCGGTGAGCGGGCAAGCTTCGTATCCCATACCTGATATCGTCCCGCCTCATCGAGGATGAGGAAGTCGGCGAAGCCAGCGAACTCCCGATCTTCCAACGCCGCCTGATAGATAATGGGGGCCTGCGCCTTGATGGCTGCAATCGTCTCCAAATGGGCACTGGCAGCATCGTCTTTTCGAATCTCCATCAACTCGGGAACGGACGATTTGAACTCCTTAAGCACGGCGCGCTCGTGCTGGTCTCCCGTCTGAGCGATGAGCTTCTGATCCTCGGCTTCTTGATCGGGAGTTATCGCATCTCGGTGCTCCAAGTAATGCCGGTCCATCCACGATGCAAATGGCGATTGAGCATAGCGAACAAGATCGCTTGGGGAATAGATGATATGGATTCCTTGTCTTTTCATCGTTGAGACGGTCTCCCGCAGAAATCACGGTCAGAGTATAGACCGTTCATTGAAGAGGCACGATATTCGTAGGGATAATAGTTAATCGACACTACCCGCGAACCCCAATTGGCGGTTCCAAGGGTTCAGGTCCGGGAAACGCCATAGGGTGCGATAGACCGAGAGGGCGATCTGGATCATGCTGTTTGCCACGGCGATTGGAGGCCGTACCCATGGCAAAGAGCAAGACAAAGCGCAAACGGATGCCCAAATCGATTCTCAAGCTCCCGGACCTTGAGCAATCCAAGTCAGCGGTGCTGAACAGCCTGACCTCTCCCAGTTCACAACGAACTTACGACCATGCGATCAGAGAATTCATCGAATGGTATTGCTCAGAACCCAGACTTGCTTTCAATAAGACAGTGGTCACCCGGTACCGAATATCTCTGGAACAGCGACATTACGCTTCAACCACCATCAATCTGCGGCTGGCTGCCGTCCGGAGGCTGGCCTATGAGGCTGCCGATTGCGGTCTGCTCAGTGCAGACTTGGCTGCCGGCATCCGCCGGGTGAAGGGTGCCAAGCGATTGGGGGTTCCTGTTGGCAATTGGCTTACTGCGGAACAGGGCAAGCGCCTCTTGTTGACGGCGGACGGCGCAAGCCTTCGAGGCAAGCGCGACTATGCCATACTGGCGATAATGCTGGGGTGCGGGCTACGCCGGGCGGAACTGACTGCGCTGCGCGTTGAGGACCTGCAGCAAAGAGAAGAACACTGGGTCATCGCCGATCTCATCGGCAAGGGCGGCCACATACGAACCATTCCAGTCCCGGATTGGGTGAAAGCTGGGATTGATTCCTGGACGAAGGCCTCTGGAATCACGACCGGTACTCTTCTTCGTTCGATCAACAAGGCAGGCAGAATTTGGGGAACCGGCTTCAGCCCCAAGGTCATTTGGGGTGTCGTGAAGCAGAAGGCAAAGGACTGTGAGATCCCATCTCTCGCGCCACACGACCTCAGGCGAACTTGCGCCCGCCTCTGTCACGAGGCCGGCGGCGAATTGGAGCAGATTCAGTTTCTGCTCGGCCACGTTTCCGTACAAACGACCGAGCGCTATCTCGGATGCAAACAACGATTCCGGAATGCGGTAAATGATCGCATCGGGCTATACAGGCTGCGGAAAACTCAATTTCTCGGAAGGGGTGAAAAATGGATCGCGCCAGGATGCCCCAGGAACGATCCGCGAGGCTTGACTGATTGTTTTCCATCCCGCAAATTTCGTCCTTTCGCCATACATTCGGAGTTTTTCCGCAGCCTGTAGAGCCCGTGCCCTTGGAAACTCAGCAGGCTCCAGACTGCCGGCTGTCCTCCACGCATCAATCCGAGGATGGCGCTGTAGACTGATTCTGAATGAATTCGCAGAGGGATCAATGTGCTGAAGTACTTCAGTCCGCGCTCCATGCGGCCTGCGAGAGCGAGCGCCGGTGGACGGGAATGCCCCCGGAGTTCTCCTCTGACAGCGAATGGATGGAGCAGTGGATCAGTACGGCTAAACTGCGGCGGCTTCAAGTCGAGCGGATTGAGACGCTCTTAGCGAACGTAACGGAACCTTCGATCTCTTCGCGGCCAGTGGGCGACGAAGCGGTTGAAGCGAAAGACTGATTGGAAGGAACAGGATGAGCGATTCGGAACTACAAGCAGAGTTGGAACGACTGCGGGCTGAGAACGCACGGCTCAAGAACAAGGGTGTTGACGGCTTGAGCCTTAAGGTCAGTGAGAAGGGTGCCGTTTCTCTCTATGGCATGGGACGTTTCCCAGTCACGCTCTACAAGGAACAATGGCTTCGAATTCTTGCCAGCGCCACCGAAATTGAGACGTTCATCCGCGAAAACGACAGCAAGCTCAAGACGAAAGAATAGCGGCGCCTACCCCAACAGGTGTTTTAAACCACAATCATGCCCAAAAAACGAACCGCTTCCGCCCCAGTGCAGCCCGAGCGATGCTTTGTCAAAGAGCTTGCAGGAGAGACTCCGCCATCTTTCCAGACAATGGAACGGCTTTATCAATTAGCCTCCGACCTGTATGGTTTACGGCCCTGGCGGATCCTGGACGAGGACAACTTGATCGTGATCCGTGACAGCGTCAACGGCGAACTCTGCTACTGCTCGGTCATGGGCGCGCTCGGCGAGGTTCTTTCCATGCACTCCTATATCGGAACAGAGGGACTTCGCCAGTTTCGCAAGATGGAAGCTGAAGAGATCGCCGATCCCGGCGAATTCTTCGCATCCACGCATTGCGTTTATGTGGAATTCGCACCCAAAGAGGAATTGCTGCGGCAGGATCGGGAGTTACTAGCTGAGCTGGGACATCCGCAGGGCAGAGGCTTGGCCTCGCCCATTTTCCGCACCATGCGTCCCGGCTTTCTCCCCTGGTTTGTCACCGCAGAGGAGGCACAAATGCTGGCCGAGTGCATTCGTGCCGCAATTGTGATCTGCACCGCTGTTGCCAGCCAGGAAAGCGTCAAGCTTTGGGAGTTGGCCGATACCTATCCGATGGTCACCCGCGTGGAGGGCGCGGAACCGCGATACCACGTAGAAATGTTCCATTCAATTCTCCCCCCGGAGGCACCTGTTGTGCCGGTGCGGCTGGCGGAAGAGACGCTGTTGGCGGTACGCGCCCAGGACTATGCCGTTCGGGGAGTGATGGAACTCGACATTACTTACAGCGGCGCAGCGATTGGGAAGAAGGGCGAGCGCAACGCCTGCGCCACGATTGCAATAGCTGTGGATGCGGAGAGTGGAATAGTCATTGCTCCCGAAGTAACCGAATCCAGCGTTCCTGCCGGAAACGCGCTGGCAAAGGTGTTTCTCAAGGCGATTCAAACCAGCCGGGCGCTGCCCAAGGAAGTCAGAGTGCGCAGCCAAAAGTTGAAGGACTGCCTGGCCCCGCTCATGAAGTCCTTCGGCGTCACGGTACGCGTCGCCAGCAGGCTCCCGGCCTCGGACGAAGCTCGATCCCATCTGCTCGGCTTCCTTGGCGGAGGTTATGGCGGCAGATAGAACCCGACCGTCTCTCTACATGGGAACGGAAGCGACGCAGTTCACCAGATTGACAGCAACATGGATGACGTACTTGTCGGTCTCTTCTGGAGAGATCGATTGCAACCAGTCCTTACACATCGTTATGACCCAGGCAAAAAGTTCTTTCTCCGTGTGGTCATCTATATATTGTTGGGCGGAATTCTTTCTGAGATTCTCGTCAGAAAAGGAATCATAGAACTTGAGGATTGCCGTTGTGCGCGCCGACTGCCGCTCCAAGTCGTCCTCTGTGATCACCGGCCACGTTAAGCCGGACTCTTTCATCGCCTGAAAACAGAGAAGCAGGGTATCGAAGGCGAGGCCGGTCTTTTTCGTCGGAACGCCCAGAGTGGGCAGAACAAGGAATGAACCAAGCATGTTTGGCTGGCTGACGAATATCTCGTCTGCAAGCTGAATCTTTTGCGAGCCATCCATCTTCTGAACAATGGCAATAGCGCGAAAAAGGGCATCACGGGAAATGCGGCTCATATCAGCTATGATTATGACTTATCTGAGCAAAAGGCATATCTTCGGAATCGTGCCGGGCAAGCGGTCGAAGCCGGATCGAACAGGTTAGTCTAGCGGTAACGAGTTTGTACGTGGACAACGGTGCCCTTGCCTTGAGCAGAAAGGAAAACCAATGCCCATATACTTATGCCGCTGGTCCAGCGGAGATGTGTCAATTGCTGCCGGGGAGTCTGAAATTGAGATTGCCGATGTTCTGGATGAAGTCGACAATCCCGATGCCGCCGAGTTGATGCAGTTAGACCACGCTGTTGCTGTCCACTTCAAGCTCGGCACGAGGCCCGGTGAAGAAGGAACGCTGCCACTGCGATTCGAAGGCATGAGCGAGGAATTGGAGTCCTCTATCTACGAGCGGGCATACCCGGTGTACAACGAGGTCCGCACCAAGCCGGCCCCTATGTTTGAGGAGTTGACCGAAGCCCTCAAACACGAGAAGAACCCCATATACCGCAAGGCACCGGAGCTGTCTTCCAATCCCTCGGTTGCCGGCCTTCAAGATGAGTTGCAAATGCCCCGGGTTGTGCTTGAACATTTGGCTGGGCGCGCGGCGGCAACCGCAGGGATCCTCGGGGAGATGTCGCCCGAGGATATCAGGAAGATGGTGTGCAACCCCGTCTACTGCCTGGACCAAGTTGCTCCCTGGATCGCTGAACCACCGGGACCGCTGGTTCCTGTCGAAGAATGGGTTGCGGCCGGCGCCAAGCTGATCGAGGAAATCGGCGCTGAGGCCTATTTGCGTCTGCTCATCCAGAACCTCAGAGGAGAATAACCGGATACGGATGTGGGCGGTGCATTGCCTGCTGGCAATAGCTGACAAAAAACTTTCCGGCTAGCCGACTTTTGAGGACGTATCCATCATCAGCGACCGTGTTGCGATTTCGCAACAATTCGATTTGAAGCCTAACAAAGGCTTCACTTTCAGGCAGATGCGAGAGGCGTTTATAATGACCAGCCAGGCCGCAATCGAAGATGGCCGCGAGGTCCTGCCGGAAATGCTGCAATGCAGTTGACGGCCAGCATGACGCAGACTGATAAACGGTGGAATGCGCAGGTTGGGTTTAGGGAACTTTAGGCGCGAGGTTTTTTGAGCATCACGAAGTTCATGATGCAACGACATAGTGCAATACATGAATGATGTTCTCATTGAGAGGAAGGTATTTGCCGTTATGCCTTTGTATGAGTTAACACACGAATCGCTGAGTAAGGTCGAACGAACAACTCTCCATGAACAATCCTTCAAGGAGCGTGATGATTTGCAACGTCTATTGAAGGACGACCTGTCAGTCATTGGAGATGATCTTTTCCTCATTAAGGAAGAGTTTTCACAATGGGAGGACAGTAAACGTCGAATCGATTTATTGGCGTTGGATCGAAATGGATCGTTGGTCGTTATTGAATTGAAACGGACCGAAGATGGCGGTCACATGGAGTTGCAGGCGCTACGGTACGCTGCCATGGTTTCAACATTGAAATTCGAACAGGCCGTAAGTGTACACGCGGAATTTCGTGGTATTGACAAGGCGAAAGCTGAAGGTGCGATTTTAGCTTTTCTCGGAGTCGATGAACAACCGGCAGACTTCGGTCAAAGCGTGCGAATCATCTTGGTTGCACCAGGCTTTGATCCTGAGGTGACGACGACTGTGCTTTGGCTAAATAGTAGAAAGCTTGACATCCGCTGTGTTCGAATAAAGCCTTATCAGCTTGAGGAGCACACACTGCTGGAAATTGATCAGATTATTCCTCTCAAAGAGGCGCAAGACTATACGGTTCGCCTTAAAGAGAAGCAAGAAGAAGCCCGTCAAGCAGCCGAATCGTCTATGGATTTGACACGGTATGATCTGACCGTGAACGGCCAAACTGACAGTAACCTCTCGAAGCGTTACCTCTTCTTGCGCGTAGTTTCTTCCGCTGCAGCAGCAGGTCTAACCTTGGAAACACTGACAAGCATTATGCTTCCAGGAAAGATGGTAATTGTTGATGGTCACCCCCGAGGTGAAGAATTTATGGCAGCAGCACAAAAAGCAAAGGAGGATTCAGGCCTTGTATTTCGTCCTGATCGCTTGTTCATGGATGATAAGTACCTCATCGATATTGGCGACAAAACCATCGCGCTCAGCAATCAGTGGGGCTTGCGGAGCTTACCACTCATCGATCAAATAATCAGTGCTGTTCCGTCTGCCAAGATGTCATATAAGCCAGCACAAGAATCTGAATAGCCGATTCAGACTGTCGGCCCACGGTCAAGAAAGGCGCGAGAGGTGAGGCTCTTCTCCTACATCGTCAAACATGATACTGGTTTTTCGCCAAATCCGTTTCACGGCTGCTGCACACTGGCGTGCTGCAAACCCGCAATCCGGCGTACGGCGAAGAAAGGTGACTGGGTGATCGGCCTTACGCCAAAGGAGGATGGAAACCGCATCGTTTATCTAATGCGCGTAGACGAGCCCCCCGAGACGTTTGCTGAATACTGGCAGGATAAGAGATTCAAAGCCAAGCGCCCTCGGTACGATGCCGATGTTGTCGCGAAGTGTGGTGATAACATTTACGAGCCGCAGGGTTCCGGCCATCGTCAGCTTCAATCCATGCATTCGAACGGGTTGCTGGAAAATCACGAAAACAAAGCGCATGATCTTGGCGGCAAGTATGTCCTCATCTCGGAGACGTTTGCATATTTTGGGTCACAACCACTTGAATTGCCGCACGAACTCACTCCCCTGATTCCGGGGCGTGGACATCGGTCACGATTTCCAGATGAGGTCAAGGAAGCATTCATCAGTTTCACGCAAGCGGTCACGTTCGGCATTCACGCAGCACCCCACACATGGAAACAAGGCGACACTTCTTGGAAATCCGGAGGCTGTGGCTTCAAGGTGAGAGCGAAGTGAAAATTATCCTGAGTCGGAAAGGCTTCGATTCGACCTCGGGCGGCGTGCCCAGTCCCATCTTTCCCGATGGCAGAATGCTGTCGCTTCCCATCCCGGACAAGCAGTCGCACATCTGCTACGAAGAAATCTGTGGATGTGAATCTGCAACGATGGGCGTACTGGTGGAGCAGTTGTCGCCCATGCCCCGAACTCATCGTGCTCACCTAGACCCCGACCTGTCGAGCCAAAGCATACCGAGACTGAACGGCTGGCGACCCATTTTCGGGCAGGTTGGGGCATCTGAAGGGCACCTTCAAAATCAACATGTCGGACGAGGCGATGTGTTCTTATTTTTTGGTCTGTTCCGAAGAATCGAAGAGTCCCCCAAGGGATGGCGTTATATTAGGGGGACAAGACCGATACATGCGCTATTTGGTTGGCTTCAGGTCGCGGAGCGAATACCTGTTTCGTCATGGCCTTCAACCGAACGCTGGGCCTTGTACCATCCACATTTTGTACGAAGCCCTCATCCGAGCAATGTAATCTACACTTCTATTAAGAGTTTGTGTCTGCCGAATCTCCCTTCAAATGGAATTGCCGGTGCTGGCATATTTCGGTTCTACTCTCCCAAACTTCAATTGACCGACCCGAAGTCAATTCGACCCGGTCGTTGGCTTCTGCCGGAATGGTTCAACCCGGAACAACGAGCATCCAATCTAAGTTTTCACAGCGATGCGTCACGTTGGGAAACAGGCAAAGGCGGGGTGTTCCTGTCGTCTGTGTCTCGCGGCCAAGAGTTTGTTCTCAACTGCGACGATTATCCTGAAGCGATTCCGTGGCTACAAAGTCTCGTCTCCATCTCGAAGGCCATGGGGTCACAAATATCGAGCGTGACAAGGCGAACAGGGTAAGATACTGCGGTTAGCAAATAAGATCGCAACAGGATGAAATCAGAAAGTAAAGCAAACAGATTGATGATTTAAAACGCCTGAGCTAATCGTGAGGATCTTAGACGAGTCCGGATTAACCAGCAATAACCGGATTTCCTGCCGTCCTGGTCGACAGCGTGAACGCATAGGATGGCAGGGCTGGGGAAATGGGCGGAACAGGGGCGGCTCCATTTCTTGAACCTTCGGGTCCTCGAACAGTCAGATTCACTCAGAACCAGGATGAGAGACCGTCGCTCCTTCATGAAGATTGGTAACGATAAACGCCCTAGCATGCCGCAACGCAAAACCAACCGGTTTGCGGAAGACCTCGTGAGGGCTTCGATGCGGCCATGACTCCGACAATTACCGTTTCAAATCAACCATAAATTGGCACTGGGCTGAAGCATAAAGTGGCATCACTGCGCCTGTAATCCCTTTCAGATCAGCCCGTGTTCTCATTGGCGGCAAGCCTCGTTTGAACCATAAAGTGGCAGTAAGTGCAAAAGAGAAGCATAAATCGGCACTAAGTGCAATTGCCGCCGCAAGCAGTTTCAATGGTATCTGTTGCTGTATAGGCGGACAGGGAACATTGGGCCTCACAGCGCGATACCCCGCGTAGGACCAATTCTGCCAGCTTTGTATCGACCGACGTTTGCAGTGCGACCATCAGATGACTGCGCCGGCCGCACTCACTTTTGGAAGCATAACCTGGCACGACTGCGCTTGTAATCCCTTTCAGGTCAGTGCGCGTCCTCCGGGGCGACAACCCTCGTTTGAAGCATAAAGTGGCAGTGAGTACGAAATTGAAGGATAAAGCGGCAGGAAGTGCGCCGGTTTATTAACGTGTCCAGAAACCTGCCGGAAGGCGCGCGTCGAACACTGTGGCGCCGGAACGTCTGCCGACCTGTTCTCTTAAAGAAAGCGGAACCAGGATAGTAATTGACCATTGACCACAGGCTGTATAGGTGCTATATTACACCCGTACAATGGGCAAGAATGAAAACTCAGAAGATGTCCGGCTTTGGTTCTTGAACGCTATTCGGGATTTGTGGCCAGTTGCCATGGGTTCCGTCTCCTTGCGGAAGAGTCCTTGCATTCGGGAGAACTGTTCAGCCTGCGCATCGGGTGAAGGGCACAGCAGTTACGCTTTGTCTGGATACCAGGGGAACAGCCGGTTCTCGGTCTATCTGCCGAACGATTTGGCTCCCGAGATGCAAGCGGCCGTCGACAGGGGTCGCCGATTACAAGTCCTACTCAAGGAGGCCGGAGTGCGTTATTTACGCGCCCGGAAGCGGGAGAGGCGCTCGGAACTGCGAAAGTGAGAAACGCTGGACGTCATCAGTTGCGTGCAACTCCAGGAGAGGGGAGGCACTATGCTTGGGCAAGACGACTTGGCGGCATGGTTCCAAAGGCTGCGCATTCCAGAGCCAACACGTTCGCTCATCATGGACATTCGGGCGTCAGACCCCTCGCGTCGCGTGGGTGGCGGCGGCTCGAATGTGAGCGGCCGCTACCCGAGCCGCAAGATGGGCGTCACCATCCAGTTTGAAAGTCATCGAGTCGAACTGGCCGGAATTTACGAGATGGAGTACGACAAAGCAGTTATCGAATATTTCGATCAGCCCCCGTCCATCAAACTGAATTACCAGAGCGCCGCAGGAAAGAGGATGGGCGTTTTGCATACGCCTGATTTCTTCGTTATCCGCAAAGAAGAAGCGGGTTGGGAGGAATGGAAAACAGAAGAGGAGCTACACCGGCTCGCCGCGCACAATCCGAATCGTTATTCTGCTCGAAATGATGCCCAGTGGTGTTGTCGGCCTGGGATTGCTTATGCGGAAGGTCTCGGCCTTTATTATCGCGTTCGCTCTTCGACCGAAATCGATTGGGTGCTTCAGCGGAACCTTCAGTTTCTGGAAGACTACCTGCGTCACTCCATAACAATCTCAAGCAGAAGCCGCGAAGTCGCCACTGCACATGTGTCGGCGAAGCCGGGCCTCAAGTTGGACGATTTGTTCAGATTGACCAAAGGCACGGTATCGCCGGACGAGATCTACGGGATGATCGCAACGAATGGGATCTATGTCGACCTTCACGTCGCACCGCTCGCCGATCCCTCGCGAGTAGCGGTTTACACCTCATCGGAGCTGGCGGGTGCGAGGAACGGTGGGGGCATTCGAAAACCGCAACCATCTTCGTTTTTCGATCTGCATGTTGGAAGCAGGATCATATGGGATGGATGCGTCTGGAACGTGGTGAACCTTGGAGAAAACTCCGTGGGGCTGCTCTCGGAAGATCGGCGGTTAACCGAGTTGCCGATAGCCGCAGTCGAGAGTCTGATCTTCCAGAATCGCATCGAAGTGGTGTGCCTCAACCCTGATCACGATTCCGATTCTTCCGTTTGCAAAAGACTATCGGAAGCGCGATTGAGCGACCTTCATGTCGCCAATGAGCGGGACAGGCTTATCCAGCAGTACCGCAAGAGTGGGAACTCCCGGCAGAAACAGACGTAAAAGGCCGCACCTTTTACCGTTGGCTTGACCGGTACCGGAAGGCGGAGGCGAGCTATGGAAGCGGATATCTGGGCCTGCTGCCGGAGTCGGTTCGAAGGGGAAACCGCAGACCGCGACTGTCGGATGCGTCTCGCCGTTTGATAGAAGTGTCCTTGGATGAGGATTACGAGACGCTGAAGCAGAAGACCAGATACGCATCATGGATAGGACTGAAACTTTCCTGCGAGAAACAAAGTATACCTGTCCCGAGTTACAAGAGTTTTTGCGTCGCAGTCAAGAAACGGCCGATTTGCAGGCAGATTCTCAAGCGTCAAGGCCGTCGCGCGAGTTATCCATTGGAGACATTTTATTGGGAGTTGGATCAAACAATACCCCGGCATGGTGACCGTCCTTTTGAAATTGCGCACATCGATCATACGGAGCTCGATGTCGAGTTGGTCGCCAGCACTGGCCATATTCTCGGACGCCCTTGGATGACCATTGTTACCGACGCATTCTCCCGGCGGATCTTAGCGTTCTATCTGACATTCGACGCACCGAGCTACCGCTCCTGCATGATGGCCATGCGGGAGTGTGTTCGACGCTTCAGCCGGATTCCACAAATTTTGATTGTCGATGGCGGACGAGAGTTTCAAAGCACGTACTTCGAGACACTGCTCGCGAGATATGAATGCACGAAGAAGACCAGACCACCTGCCAAGGCGCGATTCGGGTCCATTTGCGAACGAATGTTTGGGGTCGCGAACACACAATTCGTTCATAATCTGAGGGGAAATACCCAGATCACCAGAAATGTCCGGCAAGTCACCAAAAGTGTTAATCCCAAGTCGCTTGCGACGTGGACCCTGGCGGAGTTGCATCAGCGATTGTCGCAATATCTGTACGAGGTTCGAGACACGCTTCGCCATCCAGCGCTCGGACAGAGTCCCCGGCAGGAGTTTGAGGCAGGCTTGGCGCGAGGCGGGAATCGCCTTCATCGGATCGTTCTCTACAATGAAGAGTTTCTAATGCTGACGCTGCCCACGACGGCCAAGGGCACAGCTAAAGTCATGCCGTCGAGAGGGGTGAAAATCAACCATGTCTATTATTGGTGCGACGCTTTCCGGGACCCAGAGGTCCAATGCACAGAGGTTCCGATCCGATACGACCCCTTTGATGCAGGCATCGCTTATGCTTTTGTGGGCAAGCAGTGGTCGCAGTGCCACTCCGAGTATCACGCCGTATTGAAAGGCCGCTCGCAACGGGAGATCATGCTCGCAACCAGCGAATTGCACCAGCGTCAACGCGGTCATTCCGCATCCTTCTCTGTCACTGCCCGGCAATTGGCTGAGTTCTTGCAGTCCGTTGAGGCGGAGGAAAAACTGTTGTCCCAACGGTTGAGCGATCTGGAGAGCAGGGGGATTCGGCTGGTGCTTGCGAATGGGGATAGCAAAGAAGAATGTGTTTCCACGCAAGGCCACTCCTCTGAGATGACGCCGGAGGACGCCGGACTGAAAGTGAGCGGGATTGCCGGCATCGAAATTTACGGAGCATTTTGATGGATGCAGGAGCGATCGGATTTACGCGTGAACTGCTTGACTGGCCTTGGGCTGAAAGACTGCTGTACTTTCGGAAATACACGATGGCCCATCCACGGTTGACTGCGGCTCGAGAATCTCTTCTTAGCGCGATTCACGAGATGGAATCCAACTCGTTGGTTCTGGTTTTAGGGCCGACAGGCGTAGGGAAGACGACTCTGCGAGCTAAAGCCGAGCAGACGCTGACGGCCGAGATGATACCGGAATTGGCAACTGATTCCTGTAGGCTCCCGGTTGTCAGCGTGGAATGTATCGCTCCGGACTCGGGCATCTTCAATTGGCGCGATCATTTTCGGCGGCTTTTGCATCAGATGGACGAACCATTGGTGGATTACAAGCTCCGCTCGGAAGCTCCAGTTCACAGCGGGGAGCGAGTCACAAGGTTCATGCCAAGTACAAGAGCGGTGGGACCAGAATACCAACACGCCGTTGAGAAGGCTCTTCGGTTCCGACGTCCTGCGGCTGTGCTGCTTGATGAGGCGCAGCACCTGGCCAGAATGGGTTCAGGGCGGAGGCTCTCAGACCAGTTGGACGTCATTAAATCCATTGCCAATCGTACCGGTACGGTCCATGTGCTTTTCGGCACTTACGAACTTCTGGCGTTTCGCAATCTGAGCGCGCAACTTAGCCGCCGGAGCGTCGATATCCATTTTCCGCGCTACCGTGCCGATGATGCCAATGATCGTACAGCGTTTTTGGGAGTATTGCGGTCGTTCGAACAACAACTCCCTCTGTCCGAACCGACAGACCTGGTACAGGAGTGGGAGTTCTTGTACGAGCGTAGCATCGGTTGTGTCGGAATATTGAAGGACTGGCTAACCAGGATCCTCGCCGGAGCACTCAAACGAAACGCAACGTGCTTGACGCTCAAAGACCTTCGGGCACATGCTCTGAGCGTCTCCCAGTGCGAGAAGATGCTTTCGGAGGCTTTGGAGGGAGAGACCAGACTGGTAGAGAGCAAGGAGCACTGCAATCGCCTGCGGACACGACTTGGTTTAAGCGTTCAAGAAGCTTCCCCGAAAGACGCCTCAATGGGCATGGTGGAACGAGCTCGCATCGAAAACACGCCTCCACAAAAACGACGCAGAAAGCCGGGACAGCGGCGGCCTGTGCGCGATCCCATCGGCTTTCTGGCGACAGAACATGCAACCACTGCCAGTGTTTGATTCCTGGGACTGCGTGTCGCAGCCCCTGCCGCCTCGAAGCCAGCTTTACGCGCTTGAGCCCATTGGCATCGGCACAGCGATCGTCGAAAGTCTGAGTGGCTATGTCGCCCGGTTGGCGGATGCCCACTCACTCTCTGTGGGAGATATTGTAGGCCGGTTTCTCTCACGTTCCCAGAATCCATATGGAGCTATCATTGCTCAATCATGGAAGCGGCAAAGGGCCGAAGGGCATGGCTTTCACGCTTGCGGCTACGCAATCAATGGAGCTTCGGAGAAGGCGATGCAATGGGTGCACGCCCTGGAATCCGCAACCAGCCGCAAAGACCTGCAGTGCCTCACTCTGCTTCCGTTTCGCAACGTGCTGCCCGATGGTCTGTTTCGGCGTCGGCGGGCTTGATGCGCTGCCTGTTTCGACCAGTGGCGAGCGGCAGGGCAGACCGTGTACGAACCACTTCTCTGGACGATCTCTATAGCATCCTATTGCCCGGTTCATGTTCGGCCCCTCGACGGCACTTGTCGCCACTGCGCCGAATCACTGAGTCCACTTGGTGTTTTCTCACGGCCGGGATACTGTCAACGTTGTAACGCCTGGTTGGGTATGCCAGAGGCTGACTCCCATCGATCACAGCCTTGCGCTACGAATATCGACGACGAGATGTGGTCGACGAGACAGGTGGGAGGTCTCCTGACGATGCTCCCTCATCTGAATGCGCTGGCCGCTCGGAAATCGCTGCGCCTGAGTTTGATTGCATATCTCGATCATGTCGCAGGCGGCAATATCCTCGCCATGGCAGAGTACATTCAGTGCCCACGCAGTATTTTGCAGAGTTGGTTAGACGGCGCGACGGTTCCGCGATTCGGGAACCTGCTGCGAACTTGCCGTTGCTTGAATATCCCCGCTTCAAGCCTATTTTCTGAATTGGGTCCGTCCCCGATCAATGTCGCTGCCGCAAAGAATGCAGTTGCTCTCATGGGAAGCCGTGGAGCACAACCGTCCCGGCATGCGCGCGAAATCCGAAAAGCTCTACTGTCAGCTCTTTGTGAAGACGAACCTCTTAGCTTGTCAGGGGTCGCCAGAAAGCTAGGCTATACAAATACAGAAAGGCTGTATCAAGCAGACCGGAAGCTCTGCCATCAGATCGCTTTGCGATATCGCAAGTCGGGTAGAAGCCATTGGTGGAGAAGACCAGGTGCCGTTAGGATTTGCGAGACCGCCCGTTTGAAAGAGATTTTGGAGCAGTCGATCGAGTCGGATGCTCCCACCTCGCCTCATCAAATTGCTCGCAACCTTGGATACTCCAATGACGGATACATCCAACAGAAGTTTCCAGAACTGTGTCGTGCGATCAAGCAAAAGATCGATCGTGCGAAGCAAGCACGGCCCGAT
>JBAVOQ010000046.1:0-2561 GCA_049692235.1 Acidobacteriaceae bacterium
GTTTCCCCCTGACGAGTACTTTACTCTCCCGGTGGCGGGTTGCGCCCAGACAAAAGGCGTGAAAAAGGCATCTTAACCCCTATTGCATAGTGATACTAATCACTCGACAGCGCTGTTTTCCGGATGATAGCCTTCACAAGGCATTTCCCTGTATTTTATCGAAGTCCGTATTGGGGTCTTCCTTCATTCGGCTTCAAAACATTGAAATGGGAGGATCTGTGACTGCAACGTATTGGGTGTGTTTATTCCTGGGTGTGAGCGCGCTCTCGTCCATTGTGGCTTTTTTCAAGCGCCAGTACAAAACCGTGGTGGCTGTTTTGGGCCTGCTGCTTCCCGCATTCGCCGGCGCGGAGCCGGCACACGGGGGCGGAGGAGAAGCCAACCTGACGCTCCCGGATTTGTCGACCGTTAATTTTCTTGGGCTAAACGGACATTCCCTGCTGATGTGGGGAATGCTGTTCTGCGTCGGCGGTCTGCTTTTCGGCCTGGTGATCTACATGCAGTTGAAGAACCTGCCGGTTCATCGCTCGATGCGCGAGATCTCGGAGATGATCTACGAGACGTGCAAGACGTATTTGACAACGCAGGGCAAGTTCCTTCTTCTGCTCTGGGCCTTCATCGCGGTCATTATCGCGCTCTACTTTGGCGTTCTGGCGCCGGTCGAGGGAAAACCGATTGCGGTTACGTTGCCGATCATTTTGTTGTTTTCGCTCATCGGCATGGGAGGCAGCTACGGGGTAGCGTGGTTCGGAATTCGAGTTAACACATTTGCGAACTCACGGACGGCATTCGCAGGATTGCGCGGCAAACCGTATCCCGTGTATGCGATTCCGCTGAAGGCTGGCATGAGCGTCGGCATGATGCTGATTTCCGTCGAGCTGCTCATGATGCTCATCATCCTTCTGTTCGTTCCGCGCGATTATGCGGGCCCATGCTTCATCGGTTTTGCCATTGGCGAATCGCTGGGCGCCGCGGCGCTGCGTATTGCCGGCGGCATCTTCACCAAGATCGCCGACATAGGAGCCGATCTTATGAAGATCGTCTTCAAGATCAAGGAAGACGATGCGCGCAACCCGGGCGTCATCGCGGACTGTACCGGCGACAACGCCGGCGACTCGGTTGGCCCGTCGGCGGACGGCTTCGAAACGTATGGTGTGACCGGCGTGGCCTTGATCGCCTTCATTCTGCTTGGGGTGAAGGATCCCAGCGTGCAGGTGCAGTTGCTGGTGTGGATCTTCGTCATGCGCGTGATGATGCTGGTCTCGAGTTCGGCCTCATACTTCCTGAACGGCATCATTGCGAAAGCGAAGTATGGCTCGGCGGCCGAGATGAACTTCGAGGCGCCGCTGACCTCGCTGGTCTGGCTTACATCGATCGTGTCGATTGGGCTGACGTACCTGATTTCGTACTTCATCATCCCGATGCTGTGCCAGGACAACACCCAGTGGTGTAAGCTCTCGAACATTATTTCCTGCGGCACACTGGCGGGCGCTTTGATCCCGGAATTGGTGAAGGTGTTCACCTCGACTGAGTCACGGCACGTGAAGGAAGTCGTGATTTCGGCGCAGGAAGGCGGAGCGTCGCTGGGCATTCTGTCAGGATTCGTCGCAGGCAATTTCTCCGCTTACTATCTGGGCCTGGCCATGATGTTTCTGATGTCCATTGCCTACTACATGAGCACCATGGGCTTGGCGCTGGCGGCGGGCATGCTGGCACCGGCTGTCTTCGCATTCGGGTTGGTCGCCTTCGGATTCCTGGGTATGGGACCGGTTACCATCGCGGTCGATTCCTACGGTCCGGTGACCGACAATGCGCAGTCTGTCTATGAGTTGTCGCTGATCGAGAGTGTGCCGAACGTTCAGAGTGAGATCAAGAAAGACTTCAACGTGGACGTGAACTTTGATCGCGCCAAGCACTTGCTCGAAGCCAACGATGGCGCCGGAAATACTTTCAAGGCCACAGCCAAGCCGGTGCTGATTGGAACGGCCGTCGTGGGAGCGACCACGATGATTTTCTCCATCATCATGGCCCTGACCAACGGACTCACCGATGCCGAGGGCGTGGCCAAACTTTCACTGCTGTATGCACCGTTCTTCCTGGGATTGATCACGGGCGGAGCGATGATCTACTGGTTCACCGGCGCTTCGACGCAGGCCGTGACCACCGGCGCCTATCGCGCGGTCGAGTTCATCAAAGCCAACATCAAACTCGAAGGCGTGGAGAAAGCCTCTGTGGCGGACAGCAAGAAGGTGGTGGCTATCTGCACCAAATACGCGCAGAAAGGCATGCTGAACATTTTCATTGCGGTGTTCTTCGGGACGCTGGCGTTCGCGTTTGTCGATTCCTTCTTCTTTGTCGGGTACCTGATCTCGATCGCGATCTTTGGGCTGTATCAGGCGATCTTCATGGCCAATGCTGGCGCGGCCTGGGACAACGCCAAGAAGATCGTTGAAGTCGAACTGAAGCAGAAGGGCACTCCGCTGCACGACGCAACCGTGATCGGCGATACGGTCGGCGATCCGTTCAAAGACACGTCGTCGGTGGCGTTGAATCCAGTGATC
>JBAVOQ010000047.1:0-9276 GCA_049692235.1 Acidobacteriaceae bacterium
GGAAACAGCAGCGTCTGGTTGACCGTGTCAGCAATGAAGTTCTGGCCCATGAATCCAATCTAAAACAGAACCTGCTGCGCACACACTCTCGGCTTCGTCAAGAATCTATGCCCGACACACACCTAGGAGAACCGAAGACTAAGTGGGTTGAGAAGATACCAGAATGGTTAAATCTCCTTGCGGAGAGAAAGAAGCTGATTTTGGCTGGCAAGGTTCCGGCGATTCCTGAGAATCATAAGAGCAAGTTGGCAGTGGGCGGCTTCTCTTTAGCTGCACGAATGATCATGAATTCCTCGAAGCAACTTTACGAAGAAAATCTTCTCAGCGAAGCGTCAAACGGCACCGTACAGGCGAGGTATAAAAAGGTCTCTGATTTAGTTGACATCGTAAAAGCCGGGATGGACAGTCCCGAGATTGACCGAGAAACGATCCAGCAATCGCTGGATCGTTTGTGTCTCATCCTCACGTCGTTTAAATCCTTGGATCAGCTACTTATCAAGGACGAGGAGTGAAGAAGGCCAGTATGCGCGGAGTCTCTATGCGGTCAGCCTTTCAAGCGTCAGAGGATCGGCGGTGACCATATGGCGCAGCGTATCAACGAACAAATCGGTGAATTGCCGGTAGACTGGCGGCGGCGATGGATTGTCCGACGCGGCGATTGGCTTCGTCAGGCAGCGCGATGGAAACGCGGGAGGCAAGCTCCGGAAAGTCCGCGCGCAGCACTTCGAGGCTCCGTTTCAGAATAATTTCTCCGCCTGGCCCTGTCGTCACCCTGCCTAAAATCAGCACGTGCTTCAACTCGTAGAAATCGGCGTAGTGCGCAACGGCGTAGCCGAGTGCGATGCCAATGGTTTCGTACACCTGCCTGGCCAGCGGATCGCCCGCGGCCATCTTTTTTTGAAGAACAATAAGACGCTCCGGCAGGGGCATATCCGCCGGAAACTCCATTCCGGCTCCGCAAGCGATGCGGTTCGAACCCTGCTGCGAGAAATACTGCGCGCCGCAGCCGGTGTCGCCCGACCACTCCTCGACGGGTCCGTCGGCGCGGTAATCGACTGGAGCGAACGCCAGTTCGTTCAGCCAACTGGTGATGTTGCCTGCGTGGTCGGCATAACCGGCGGCCGTGCTCGAACCGAGCGCGATACCCAGCACCGGGTTGTCCTTCAGCGACATGGAGCCGGCGAGCGCAGTCACCTCACCGTCGTTCACGACTTCCATGGGAACGCCCAGTTCTTCGCGAATGCGAACGAATAGCGATGAGATTTTTTCGAACTGGTCCTTCGGAACGCCGCGATAGAGCGAGCCGACGCGCACCCGGTTGTTGATCACAATGCCCGCTGCACTGCCGCCTACGGCATCCAGACGCGGCATGTGCGAAGCCGCGCGCTGGATGGAGTCCATCACGCCCTGGTAGTGATACTCGGGGTCCGATTGATTGCGCGGATCCCAAACCACCTCTTCGGTGAACACCGTCTCGCCATCGACGACGGCGCTGGCCTTGCGGTCGCTGGCGCCCAAATCGAACCCGACGCGGCAGCCTTCCAGGTGCCGGCCGAGCGGCACGGCGCTTTCCTTGGCTTCCGGGACGGCCTCGGCTGTGGTAACGACGACTTCAAACGCGTGCTCGTACACATCGCCCATGAACTCGTAGTCGAATTTGCGCGCGCCGGTGGCCGAATAGACCTGCTTGATATGATTGCCGATTTCGGCCGGGCCGCCAACGGTAACCTTCCATCCGCCGCGTTGCCAAAGCAGCATTTTCACGATGCGTTCGACGTACAGAAGCGTGGCTTCCAGATGACCCGCATGGGGTGGAACCACCGTAGTCGCGAAGGTTGAAATCTCGCCGCCGCCGCGCTCCAGCGCCAGACGCAACGACACACCGCCGGTTGCCGCAGCCAGTTCGCGGTACTTCCGCGAAAACAGCGAAGCCGGAAGGAAGCCCCGATCCAGGGGCGCTATGATTGCAGGATTGACTTCAATACCGGCTACTTGTAGTCCCATATTGCTCCTTAAGCTGAACGTGCCAGCCACAGCGCTCCCAGCACCGGGTCCACCACTTCCATCCGGATTCGTATTCCGGGAAGTTCCCGCAGCAGCAACGCGAACATTGCCTCGCGCACCGGAGCAATCTGGCTCAAAATGCTGCCGGTAAAGGCCACCTCCGGCAGCGCCGCGCCCTCGGGCTCTAACTTCTCGACTCGGCGCGCCGCGAGCACCGCGAATGTCCCCAGAAAATGTCCCGTCTCCTGCAAGATGCGAATGGCATCGGGATCGCCGCGTTGCGCGCATTCCACCACGACCGGCGCAAGCGTGGAAAATTTCGGCCCAGGAATTCGATTCGCCACGTCCACCACGTCGATGACGCGCTCCAGCTCCCAGGCTTCCTGAACTTTCTTCAGCAGCAGCGTTTTCCCTTCACGATCGAGCGCATCGAACACCGCGCGCACCGCCCGCTTCCCAATCCAGCTCCCTGACCCTTCATCGGCCACCGCCGGACCCCAGCCGCCCACACGCACCAGCTTTCCGTTGCTGGCTCGCCCAATCACGTTCGATCCCGTCCCCGCCGCCACCACCACGCCTGCGCCGCCGGAAAAAGCCGCGTCCAGCGCAATCGCTCCATCGCCCACCAGCAAAATATCGCCGCCCACGCGGGCCTGCAAGGCGCTGCGCACCCACTCCGCAACCCGCGGCACGGAAATCCCGGCCAGCCCCACGCAGGTGCAGGCGATCAAGTTGAGCGCGACGCCCGCTTCCGCGGAGACGGCCTGCAGCAGAGCATCCAGATTTCTCTCCGCATCCTCCACCGGCATCCGCATGATTTTGATGGGGCCGCTGCAGGCGCGAGCGAGAATGTTGTCATTGTCGGCCAGCACACATCGGGTTCGTGTCGCTCCGGCATCCAGCCCTAGAAAATATGCCATGCTTCTCAGGATAAACGGAATTCTAGTTGGGCCGCGGAATGGGCCGGTGTCTTCTCCAACCGCCCCAATCAAAATAGCGCCCTACAATGCCCTTCACGATCAGGTGATCGGTGGAGGCGGTCGCTCCCCAGCCCGCGCCAATATTGATTTCCCATTTGGGAGAGACGAATAGATTCACCACAGGAAAGAATTGTTGCTGCTGGTAATGGAGAGGTGCGAAGTGCCCGAATTCGCCGTAATAGCTGTAGTACTCCAGGCCAAAGTTGTAATACTTGTTCGGCTGATAGGTCAGGGTGGCGGCGGGTCCAAATGTCATTCCATGGGGAGAAACATAACGATAGTAGTATTGGACTTCCTCTGGAGTCGAACCCGGGGGCAATGAGACTGGATGGATGCCCCAGTCCATGGTTCCGTTGACAGACCAGTACCATTTCCCCATCGTCTTATCGACGATGGGCATAACTTCCCAGGACCAGGTTGGATTGGCATAGGCCGCCCGCGCGTATCCAATTTCGTTGGAAAGGCTGAGGCCGACCGGCAGATGCCAGCTGAGTGGAGCGCGGACCCGCGGACGAATGTGGTCGCCCACCCATTGCACGCCATTGCCATTTCGTTCCGAAGTGAAGATGTAGAACCCCACCTCAGACCAGTTCGTAATGCCCTGGGTCAGCTCAATGGTTTCGTGTTCCTGGCCCTGGGTTGGCAGCATCCCGTATTGGGTAGTGGTGCTGCCCTCCACCGTGTAATTGCTGTGCAGCTCTGTCAGCAGCGTCTTGGGAGCGATCGTCTCCGAGGGGTACACCTGGATTTCATAGTTATCCTGGGCTCGGAGAATTCGATGGCAACAGAAAAGTGTCAGGACAAGAACTGCCGATCGCAGCGCTCTGCGAGTGTAGGCGATGGACGGGGTCAGCGTTGCAGTCAAATTGTCCGCATCCCTTGCTCAATGATTCAAACGACGCACTAGCTCTCTGGGTGGACTTCAAATCAACATCGCGAAACAATCGGGGTTTCAATCTGGATTGTGATCAGCCTTTTTATTGGACGCAACAAGCAAGTGAAAAGTCGCTGAAGATGTGCGAGTTTGCCCCGACACAGCGATCCATCTTCAAGAATTCTCTTCGCCACACTTGCGAAGAGATTGCGGCCCATCCGTTCTAACAGAAAAAGCCCGCGAATGCGGACTTTTTCTGATGCAACGTCGATCTCCCGAAACTGCGGCGTCGCTACGGAGTAATGCTCTGGACCGGGTGCGTTCCGTTGGCCGATGTGGCGACGCAGTCCGGCAAACCGCCCGCGGGGAAGGGACTGTTCAGTACAGTCACCAACACGCCGGTCTTTGGATCCAGCTTGAATCCCGTGACGGAATTGTCCAGGTTGTTCGCCGTATACAGGTACCGTCCATAGGCCGGCTCCAGCGCGATGCAGGTCGGTCCCGTGCCAGTGCCATAGCCGGCGCCCGCGGTCGCCAGAGGATTCCCGGTCGAAGCCTGAATGTTATAGGCGCGCACATCGTTCGAGTTGTAATTGGTGACGTAGAGGAACTTTCCGCGCGGGTCGGCAACCATCCCATACGGGAACAGGTCGGTCGGGAAGGGTCCGTTCACCTGCGACTGCAGGGTTCCATCGGTCAAAATGTTGTAGCCAAGGATCAGGTTCTGATACTGATCCGTCACGTAGACAAATCGGCCGGTTGGATCGCTAATGATCGCGCTCGGCTTGACACCCGCCTGAACACTGGCGGCCAGCGGAGTCAGGGCGCCGGTGGTGTAGTTCACGGAGTATGCGTAGACCGAGTGCGTGCCCTGGTCTGCCACGTAGAGATAATTGACGAAGGCAGTCGCGGTCACACCAATGGGCTGCGCACCGAGCACGGGCGTTCCAACGGTGAAGCAGTTTCCATCGTTTCCCGCAACTGGAGTGCCGAGCGATCCGTCCGTCTGGTTGATGGGATAGACCGCAACGCATCCCTGCGTGGGAACGGTGTTCGTCTGCAGCGGGTTCAGGTTGGGAGGAGCGACTCCGTTGAATCCTGGCGCATAGCTATCCACGACAAACAGGTACTTGCTGCTGGGATCGATGGTCATGGAAATCGGATAGGTGCCGGGCGTGTTATAGGTGTGCGCCTGGTAGAGTTTGCCATCGGTTCCAATGGTGAACTGGACCAGAGAATTGTCGACTTCATGAACGACATACAGCCATTTGCTGTTATTGCTGACCGAAGCCGCAATCGGAAACGCGCCGCCTGACGGAAAAGGCGAATTCGCCGTCTGTGTAATGGCGCCCGATACGCTATCGATCGTGTACGCGCTGATCGATCCCGCCGTGTTCGCAGTGTTCAGGACGTAGACAAACCCGAGCGTGAAACTTGGATTACAGGCCGTCATGCTCAATCCAAGAGCCAGCGATGCAACCAAGGCCAATGTGAGCCGGCCGTATTGACTCCACTTCATGCGATTCCTTTGTCCCCGGCTTTGGATGCAGCAACGAGGGGTAGATTCTTTGCTTATACCTTGTGGGGTTGTTCCCGTTTGTATTGTAAAAGCGCCAAGCGGCTTTCTGCTAGCGCTCCGCCGGAAATGGCGGCCTATTGCAAACTACTTTCTCCCGGCAGAGTGTCGACAATTGCAACCGTTGGATTCACCATCGAGAGAAGCGGAAAGGGCCTCCCTCACAGAGGCCCCAACAATCCTTCATGCATCTGTTAGTACGTGCGACCTGATACCACCGCAAAGGTTGGCTGCCCAACTGTAGGGAACGTAGTGCCTTTGAACATGCTGGACAACTGGCCGTTGGTTGCGCCCATGATCCTTCCTGTAACCGTATTGCTGTTGTGATCGGCGGTGTACAGGTATTGGTTGGTTGGATCAATCACCATCCAGATCGGTCCTGACCCCGTTGGAAATGGGTTGCTGCCGGAAGAAACCGGCAAAGGCTGCAACTGACCATTCGCGGTACTGATCGTAAAGGCGGAAATATAACTGTTTCCCTGTGTAATAACGTTGGGTCCATAGTTCGCCACATACAAGAACTGGGCGTTGGAGTTCGATATGACGGCATCCGGATAGGTCACGTTCGCGATGTTATTGGTGGGGCCGCCCACCAGACTCTGCAACACGCCGCCGGGGCCGATGGTGAAAGGCAGGATTCGGCCGGAGTTGGCGCCAAGGGCATTATCCGTGATGTAGACGTATTTCCCACCCGCCGCGAGTGCGATGGTGCTGGCCGCACCGGGCTGGATGCCCAGGGTCAACGGTGCATTCTGGGTCAACGTCAACTGCCCGTTCGAGGTGTTGATCGCGTACAGGAAAACATCCGGCGTCACGCAGGCTGAGGTCGGCGGCGCGTTCACGCAGGCGGGCGGAGGCGTGACCAGATTGGGGTTGTACGCCTGGTCCAGAATATATAGGTAGCCGCTGGCGGTCACCATCTGCACCGGGTTGTAGTTCACCGTGAAATAGGGCAACTGCGTACCGTTGGTGTTGAACGTGTTCTGGTTGGTGATCAGCGTCAGTTTGCCGCTGCTACCGTCGATAGCGAACACCGTGACATCGCCGCGGCCGGCATTCTGATCCACGTTATTGATCACATCCGGCGGGGCCACCTGGTCGAGGACATAGAGATAATTCCCCGCAGGGGCCAGTGCAATGGCCACGGGATTGATGCCGGAAGTGAAATAGCTGTGCTGAAACGCAATCACGCCGCCGCCGCCAATCGAATAGATGGATACGCTGCCGGTTCCGGCGACTCCCGGCGTTCCCTGGCTCACGACTGCCAGAAAGCGGCCACCCGGAATAATCGCTTCCTGAACCGGTGTGCCGCCGGCGTTCGCAAATGGCGAGCCTGTCACCGGCGTCAAGTAACCAAAGTCGTGGTCAATCTTGTAGGCGCCAATCTGATTGAACTGCGCCCCGGTTACGTACATGTAACCGGTGGTGTAGACGCCGCAGCAAGTGATGCTCAGCCCCAGAACCACTGAACCAATCAAAGCCAGAGCGACACGGCTATACTTCCAAAACTTCATGTGTATCCTTCAACCTCTTGGTCTTGGGTGCGACGCAGAGGACTGCCAACGCAGAATTTGATGTCTGGATTGCTTGCTCTCCAATTGTAAAAGCCTCGGCGTATTTGTGCCAGCCGACCCCCAACTTTAAAACAATGACTCCACGCAGCCCGGCAGGGTCGGCGTGCTTCCGGCCAACGATCCACCATGACACGTGCGAATGGATTGGGTGTGATTTTTCGACGTGACGACGAGCGGAGGTCTGCAAGCGGGCTGGCGGTCGCAACCAAAACGAGGGTTTCCCCCGCAAGTGGCGCATCACGCACAGGAGCGGAAGCATGGCTCGTGAACGCGCCACGGATTCGCTCGCAAAGAACGCGCTCTAAAAGATGTGCAACCGGATGACAAGGTATTTCTTGGGGTTGGCGCGCACCGCCGCAAGCAGTTTTCGCATCTCCACCACCGCCTGATCGCTATTGTTATAGAGCGATGGATCGTGCAGCAGCTTGCCCACGGTTCCCTCGCCCGCGTCGGCGCGGTGCAGGATGGATTGCAGATCGGAAACGGTGCGGCTGACCTTGTTGCGGAAGGCTTCATCCTTCGCCATCATCCCCAGGGTTCCTTTGCCTTCATCAATCTGGGTCATCAGCCGGTTGGCTTTCGCTGCGGTCTGGTTCACGTTGTTGTACAGGGCATCGTCTTTCACCAGCTTGCCCACCGTGCCTTTGCCGGCGTCAATCTGATTCACAATGTCCTGCAGCCGGGTGACGGTATCGTTGGCGCGTTTGTAAAGCTCGTCATCCGCCACCAATTTCCCAAGCGTACCTTTGCCATGGTTGATCTGGGCGACGGTCCCCTGCAGCTCCGTTAGAGTGCCCACCGCATGCTTGTACAGATCAGGATTGTTGATGAACAAGCCCAGAGAGCCCTTGCTGGTGCCCAGCGAATCGATGATCTTGTTCAATTTCGCAAGAATCACATTTACCTGCTGGATGCTGTTCTGACCGGACATGATCACATCCGATAAGCTCGGCGTCTGCACCACGGGAACTTCATCGCCATTCTTCAGCGGCGGCCCGGTCGCGTGAGCGCTGTCCAGATCGACAAAGGTATCTCCCAGCACCCCGGCGGTGGCCAGCGAAGCGGATGTGTCCGTGTGGAGTGCGGCTTTATAGTTCAGGCCGAGGCTCATGATCACTTCGACAGGCGTCAACTTCCGCCCCGGAACAATGATGATCTTCTTGACGGAGCCAATGGTCACGCCTTGCAGGTTCACCGGCGCACCCGGCTTCAGTCCGGAAGCATTTCCAACGAAGGAGTGCACCACGATGCGGCGACTGAAGATTCCGCCCGAACTGCCGGACATCAGCGAAATCAGCAGCGAGAGCGCTGTAAGGGCGACAATCACCAGGACGCCCACCTTCAATTGTGACCAACGAACCTCGTGCTGATTTGGCACAGCTTCTCCTGGTTAGAGCGGGTCGACCGGAAGGCAGGATGCAATCGCCTCGAGACTGAATACAGTCGAGCATAGCAGAGGAGTCCACACATCCGGATGCCCGCAGAACAGCCAATCTTCGATATAGATGCGATTTTTTATTGCCGGCTGCGAAAATCAACATCGATGCAGTGTTTTTCTGCTGGAGATGCCGCGGATTAGAAGGGTTGCGAAGCTACCTGCCTCAGTCTTCCAGTACCACCTGGGCCAACGCGTCGGTGCGGGAGTGGGTTAGCGAAATGACAGCATTTCGGACTCCAAGCTTGCGGGCAATGGCCTCTGCGCGCCCGTGAAACAGCAGAGTCGGTCGTCCGCTCGACGCTCGAACCACTTCAATATCGCGCCAGGAGACACCGAAATGAATCCCTGTGCCTAGCGCTTTGGCGGCTGCCTCCTTGGCGGCAAAACGCGCGGCAAAGCTCTCCGCCCCGTTTCGCTTGCTGCGGCAATAGAGAATTTCCCCGGGCAGGTAGATGCGCTGGCAGAATCGGTCTCCATAGCGCGCCAGCGTCTCCGCAATCCGCGCAATTTCAATCATGTCCACGCCGCTGCCAACAATCATGGCTGCACGGTATCACATTCTCGGCGCCCCTCAAGTTCGTTATATAAGGTTGTCATCCCGACCGGACCCCTCGGCGCAGTCGAAGGGGAAGTGGAGGGCCTGCTGTTTCAGCCCGGCAGCGAAAAAATCTGGGTCCCCCAGGTCTCGCTTCTGAGACCTGGGACTGGAGTTTCTACATTTTCTCAAGCGGCGGCGGCCTGCACCCATTGTGTGGAGCTGCATTTGAGTGCAAAGGGATTGATGATGGTGGTTTGTTGCGTCATCTCTATGCGCAGCAGGGTAATGAGGT
>JBAVOQ010000048.1:0-2488 GCA_049692235.1 Acidobacteriaceae bacterium
GCTTCCGCCTTTCCAACTTCGGCACCGCGCTCCTCATGACCGGCAACGGCACCGGCGCGGCCAACGCCAGCACGTTTACCCGGATGCACGTCAACTGCCCGACCAGCGGCGGCAGTCCGATCAGCGGCGGCATCGGCATCAATCTCGCCTACGGCGACGGCAACACATTCGTAGGCGGTGACATCGAGGGTTGCGACTCCATGCTCATCCTCGGCGCGGGCGCAAGCAACAACACCTTTAACGGCGTCAGGAACGAGAACAGCAACAGCCAGGTGAACGCGGCCCCTGGCAGTCAGTACAACCTTTGGCTCACAGGCGGCACCATGTTCACCGGCAGACTCACCGACGCCGGTACGCACAACAGCTTCGCGGACACCTTTCACCGCTCATGGAACAATTTAAACGGCGACCTCTGGCGCTCGCAGAGCGACGCCACAATCACCAATCGCGTCTACACCGGCATCGGACTGGGCAACGTGCGCGGGCGCATCCAGGAGTGGCAGACAGACGTACCGGGCAGCCCCGGCACCTACCAAAACGCTTGGCAGTGGGGGCCGGGAGACGGAACCAGCGGCGCACAGGTCTGGCAGCTTCTCGACATGATTAACTCTGTGCCCCGCTGGGGAGCAATCCAGTACACCACCGCAGGCGGAAACAACCAGACGTATCTAAACGGCGCAGGCACCGGCGCAGTTTGCGTCCAGTGCTCCACCGGCGCCGGGAGCGGCGGATTTGTTGTCGGCAGTGGCGGTCCCACAATCACGACGGTAGCCAGCATCGGCAACACCGGCAACACCTATCTCGCCGGAACACTCTCGACAGGCGGCACCGCCACTTTCGGCGGGTCAACGAATGTCCGCAACCAGGCCGACGCCGAGATCGATAGCTTTCTGCAGGCTGGATTGACCACCGGCCAGAAGGAGAGCTTCACGTACCGTGACTACACCGGCGCGAGTCAGTGGTTCATGGTCAACAGCACAGCGAACGACTGGGCGCTCAACAGCAGCCCAGGCACCATCGACAGTTTCAAGGCGTACCAGTCCACCAACAGCGGCGACACCTACGTGAACGCCCAGAAGAGCACCGGCGTGGTCAGAGTGAATTACGAGACCAACAGCGGGACCGGCTTTGCGGTCTACGGCGGAAACAACACCACGGTCTACGCCGCCTTCACCGGCTCGACTTCGATCCGCTTCCCCGGCTTCGCCACGTCCAGCGGCCACAACTGCCTGCAAATCGACAACAGCGGGTACATCAGCAACACCGGCACCGCTTGCGGCACCGGCAGCGGCTCAGGCAGCGTCACGAGCGTAGGCTTGAGCCTCCCGACACAGTTCAACGTGACCGGCTCGCCCGTGACCGGCTCAGGCACACTCACTGCTAACTGGGCGAACGAGACAGCAGCTTACTTTTTCGCCGGCCCAACATCCGGCCCAGGCACCACCCCAACATTCCGAGCTATCACCGCGACGGACGTGCCCACCCTCAACCAAAGCACGTCAGGGAACGCCGCCACAGCCACCGCCAGCGATCACAGCCCGACTCAGTGCTCCTCCGGCCTCTACAGCCAGGGCGACACCACAGGCTGGGCCGCAAATTGCGCCACGGTCCAGTACAGCCAACTCGGAGGGTCTGTGCCGACGTGGAACCAAAGCACCACCGGCAACGCGGCCACGGCCACCACCACCACCGGCAACGCGGCAACCGCCACGGCGCTCGCCGCTACCCCCGGCCAGTGTTCCAGCGGCAACTACGCCACGGGCATCGCTGCAGCTGGCACCGCCAATTGCGGCGCGGTCCAGTACTCGCAGCTTGGCGGCACGGTGACGACGTGGAACCAAAACACGACAGGCACAGCAGCCGGGATCACACAGGCCGCGTCCATCCACATCGACAACAGCGCCGGAGCAAACTACGTTTGCATCAACTGCGACAACAACACCGGCACGTCCGGCTTTGTCGTGCAGAACGGCACCGGCAGCAGCCCCACAACTGAATTCCAGGTCACCGGCTCAGGCAACACCACCGCCACCGGCTTTCTCGCGTCGAAAGGATGGTTCGGCAACTACGCGGCCACGTTCACCGCAGGCGCGGCGGCAGGCTCCAGCCCAACTATCGGCTGCCTGTCCGGCCACACCTGCACCAACATTCAGGGGACCGTGAGCATTCACACCGGCACGGCCACGACGACAGGCACCATCGTAACGGTCAACTTCAATCACACCCAAAACAACGATCTCGACTGCGCGACGGACTTCCAGCTTGCAGGCACCGGCCATCTCACCACCTACGACGCCACATCCTCAACCAGCGGCCTTGTCATTGCCTCGGACGGATTCACCCCAGCCGCCTCCACCACGTACACGCTCACCTACACTTGCGGGAGCTACTGAGCCATGCTCTTTTTGCCCAAAGGCGGACTCCCACCGAAAAAGAACAAGATGGGATACGCGCGCGGCCACGGGCCTAGCGGCCACTGGCTACGCGC
>JBAVOQ010000049.1:0-4851 GCA_049692235.1 Acidobacteriaceae bacterium
GGCCTGGCCGACCGCTCCATCCACTCCCTGACCGAACTCACCCCGGCTGCCTACGCCGCCAAGATGGCAAAGTAGCCTATCCCCGGCTGCCCAGCCCCGTCAACCATGGCCTTCCCCGGACGCGTACCGTTGATCCCGCGCTCGGTGTAAATATGACTCGCCTGCTTGAACAGGAACGGGATGCCTCTCTCGCGGCATAGATCGTATAGCTCCGCTGCCCACCGCATCCTCATGTGGTGAGGGTTGTGCTGAGGACCGGACATCCCACCGACGGCCACCCAGCCGATAGCTGTGAGGTCAATATCGGCCAAGGATTCCAGCAGCGGTTCCACGCTGAGGAACCGCAGTGAACATGGAATCAACCGGAGCATGTCCACGCGAGAATAGGACTTGCGCACACCGCATGTCGTACCAAGCCATGCGCCGGGATAGTTCTTCCCGTCATTCCAATCCGCGGGAAGGCATTCCGCGATTCGCTCCGGCCGCTTCGTGAGCAACATGAAGTTCACGCTCGTGCAGTCGCGGATCGCGCGCCATGCGGTATGGCGCCACAGATCTGCGTCGGGATGAAAGAAGTCGGAAAGAGAACAGACGAAACAGATCGCCTGCGCATCATCCCTCCTCGCCATGGCATCCAGTTCAGTGGGCGTCTTCCAGGTCTGCGTCAGAGACAAAATGTTGAACATCCGGCCGTTGCGGGAGAGGAGCGCGTCGGCATAGCAGCCGACACACTCTTCGCTGACCTTATTGCATCCGGTCCAAGGATTCCAGGTTGCATGGGCCCAGCTGATCTTTGTGTTAATCATGCGGTCACCCGCTTCCGGCCGTCGATGGTGAGGGATGATTGCCGTGGGGTGATGGTGACCGTGATGGGCTCTGTCTCGCCCATCACCTCGTACATCTCCTCCTCCAGCGCCGCAATCAACTCGGTCAACTTGCGATCATTAGGGACGTTGGTCAATGCGGTCCGAATTTTTATCCGAATCGCCCAACGAATCTTCTCAGCCCTGTCCAATTTCGCCTTCGGCGCGCCTGGAGCACGCATCTCCAGCACCTTGCCCAGAATTTGCTGAGCCTCGGGCAGCGTGGGAACATCGTTGACCGCCAGCTTGCCCTCCATGCTCGCGAGCAGCCGAGCATGCTTCCGTTCCGCCAGATCTATACCCTCCGCCTCTGCGGCCGCTATTACTGTCTCGGGAAGAGTGGCCGCACGCTGATAGTCGGCGAGAATATTCCGAACAGTGCGCTCATCACGCCCCATCGCCGCCCCGATAGCCTGGGCCACCTCCATCCAGCCGCGTTCTTCCATGAAATGTGCTCTGTATGTTGCCAGCGCTTCGCCGAACCGGTACCGGCTCGTGTGATACTTCTCCAGAGTCTCGACGACTGCCCGGCGTGCATCCAGCGCACCTCCGTCATCGACCTCCACGTGCTCGACCTCGATCTCTCGAAGCCGCGCGCCCAAAGTGGAAAAATTTTCCAGTTTAGTGGTCATATTGCCTCCAAAAGCGTCCCAGCGTGCCAGGTCGCTGGGTATATATACCCGCCTTAGGCGCTTTCAAAAATTTTGATCGAAAATATGTCTATTTTTTTTGGCCGGACAACCTGCCGCAGCTGCAAGACTCGCGTCGCCGTCTTTGAGTGATCATCTGCCGGTTCTGCGTAGCAAACGTCTCAACGACGTGTGGTGGTTGCTTTCAAGTCGACGGGATCGTCTGTGGCTGTTCAAAGCTTCAGCCGGATTATTGACCATTTGGGGAGCAGCTCTGAGCCGGGCGGGTCAAACTTGTGGATGATTCGGGCTGCTGCACAGCTCACATCCAGCGAGCGACCAAGTTGGGACACGAGAGGCGGATGCATTACGCGGAAGCTACACAAGTGACACTCTGGAGTAGCGCCCTTTCCGGGAGGGTTATGCCGACGAGTTTGTTTATTTGCGACCGGCCCGCGGCGTGACTTTTTGTCCTGATTTCATCCAATGTGCGTTAATCCGACTTTCGATTTCATCTGCAGAGGACATTTCCTCTGAATGAGGTCCACCATGCAAAACGAAACTCTACCAGCCGCGTGCGCGGTAACAAATCCGACTCCTGTGGGACCGCACGAAGCCCACCTTATTAGTAAGGTTAGTTCGCTGTGGGACATTCACATCCAAGGACAGACGTCGCTCCGGAAAAATCGGGAAGAGCTGAGATCCGTCCGCGCAGACCTTTCCCACCGCCTTCATGAACTGAAATCCGTCCTGTCTCACCCGGGACGCGCTGGGGCCTGGTCGAGCTTCCTCAATGCGCAAAGAATCCCGCGTTCAACAGCTGACAGACTGGTTCGCGCTCACGAAAAGAACCTTTCCGTAGAAGGAAACAATTGTTCAAGTGAGCACATTGCCGAGGCTGTAGAAATCACGATCCAGAAATAAGTACACGCACTGTGGCCGAAATTGAGCAGAATCTTGACCACTCCAGCGTTGGCCGAACTATTCATCGGCGAGCTGCGGTGTCGCGTCGGCAAATCCTTCGGCTCGGTCGTCTCCGTATCTGTTAAGACCTAGGCTAATAAATCGCCCCATAATTCCGGCCCTTTTTGTATCTGCACTTTTTGCCGGACAAGACTTTGCGAACTCGAATTAAAGGGTATCTACATATGGAAGCGAAAACGTGCTTCTGCTTCGTTCCACCGCGGCATCGGCCGCCATAGCTGAAAGGAACACAATATGTCCAAACTCTCTAGTAGCAAAAAGCACGGCCCCGCCCAGATGGTAGACGCCCCGATCTCCTCATGTAAGGCGTGGATTAACACATCGACCAACGCTGAATGGGCAGAAGCCTTTTTCAGCCGAAATAACTGGACTGACAACCGACACAATGACCAACTCGCAGGGTCGTGGATGGGCGCCGCCCGAACCATGCTAGCAGCAGCCACTCTACTCACCAACGATCCCGCCAAGATATCTCGACATCTTGGCCTGCCGTTGCCTTACGTGAGCGCAACCATCTGGAACCTCGACCGTAACATTCACTGGGTCACAGAAGACTACAAAGACTTGATCGGCCTCATTTCCGCCGACTCCATCGATGAAGCCCGGCTCAGTGATGCCCTGCTCTGGGCGATGGAGCGATTCTGGGAGGTGGAACAGGCGGCTCGGATTGATCTGATCCGATTGTGGCAGTCGATATCCTGGTCCGCGGATGATGATGTTTTGCCGATAAGTGGAAAAGCTGCCGCGTCGCCTGATTTTTGCCAATCTGACACGCTTCAGTAGCTGGAGATTGTGCCTGCTGACGTCACGAGCGCAAAATGGGAGCGCTCGTGCGCAGTGAGCAGTCAAACCCCACGTCTCCACACCCACTCACGGTAAAGCTTCTGCGCCAAGTTGCTGATGGTCCCGACAGGTACTGCCATTGAGCTATACGTCTGCGGTCCTACGCCCGGCTCATCGGGAACTAAGCATGCGACCCGGACCCGCTCGACGCGAAGGTTGCGGACGAACATTAAATTGAGTGCACCCGATTGACGTTGGTGGAAATGCAGAAATCAGAAGGGCCCCAACCTCCGCCTCTTCCGCGAACACTGGAAGGTGAAGCAACTGTTCTGCATGTGGAATTGATATTGGAGAACAGAAATAATCGAGCAGCTGTTACGCACTCTCTGACGAAAGCCATGCAAACTACTGGGAGCTCGCGTGGAAGTGCCGATTCTCGGAGTTTCTCGAGCACGCCGCGGGAGGGATCACGGCAAGCAACTAACGCCGGATTGGATCGATCACGATCTCAAAGAGGAGTGTGGAACACACCGATTGATCCAGCTATCCCGCGGCCAGTGGAGAGCTAGCATTCCGGTAAAACCTGTCTTACACAAGGCGAACCGATTGTTGAATGGTGCGAACGACGGCGACTCCTGGTCGTCGCACTGGCCAACAAGATCGCCCGGGTAGCATGGAAGATTCTCATCAAACCCGAGGAGATCTATCGCTGGGCCGACGTCTGACAAAGAGCTCTTCCTAAGTTTGCTGCGCAGAGAACTGATGACACAACGGTTGATCGGCTTGCTGTAAACCCGGTTCGGGAAACCGGTCTGTTCTCAAGACCGAACGAAGTTATTGGGAACGGCAAGCGCGAATCTCATCATGGCCTGGTCGCCAAAAGCGGCTGACTCGCGAGAGGCCGGATACATTTACGCAAACCGCCCTGTGTCGGACGAACCTCTACGCTTGCAAAAACCGAGCGGACCATACATTTCCCGAGGCGATGTCCTTCAACACCAGCTTCTCCAGGCTCAGCTCACTCACCAGCCGCTTCAGCTTCGCGTTCTCCTGCTCTAAATCTTTCAATCGCCGAGCTTGGTCCACCTTCAACCCGCCGTACTCCTTGCGCCATCGGTAATACGTCTGCTCCACAATCTCAACTTCTCTGCAAGCCTGCGGTAAGGTCTTGCCGTTTGCAACTCCCACTTCAACCTGCCGCAGCAGATTCACGATCTGCTCTGCCGTATGCTTCTTCCCTCGTGCCATCGCCATCTCCTCTTGTTCCAGTTTCGTCTCTTCTCAACTGATTGGATAAGGGCAAAGGTCCAGCGCATCCCGTAGACTTTGGTTGGTTTGGAGACCGAGGTTTAGCGGGAG
This sequence comes from Acidobacteriaceae bacterium, assembly GCA_049692235.1. Taxonomy (GTDB): domain Bacteria; phylum Acidobacteriota; class Terriglobia; order Terriglobales; family Acidobacteriaceae; genus JAKAAZ01. The sequence continues at coordinate 4,619 of JBAVOQ010000049.1, forward strand.
GAAGGAGCCCGAGATGATGATAGTTGGTTGTGATTTCCATCCAAGCTTTCAGCAGGTGGCAGTTCTCGATACAGAGAGCGGCGAACTGCAGGAGCACAAGCTGATGCATGCAACAGAGGAGGCAGAGCAGTTCTATCGCAGGCTTGTCACGCCAGCCCTGATTGGCGTGGAGTCGGTAGGCAACAGTCAGTGGTTTGTCCAGTTGCTAGAACGGTTGGGGCATGAGATATGGA
>JBAVOQ010000050.1:0-1736 GCA_049692235.1 Acidobacteriaceae bacterium
CCGGAGAAGAGCGCCACCCTGCCAAAGACCTGACAGAACCGAACCTCATTTACTAATATCCGGTCATCAATTGGGTAACATCGAAACTATTATCAGTTTCATGGGAATCAGGATAATTCATGGACAAAGGAACCGGCAGTGTCTCGTATCGCGAAAGTCTGACCCGGGCTGGCGGCTTATTTGCGTCAGTGATGCAGGAAACCGGGCCGATACCGCTTCAAATACGGGGGAAGATCCCCGGATGGCTCAAGGGAGAATTCCTGCGGAACGGTCCGGCCCGGTTCTGTGCCGGTACCAGCCTCATGAACCACTGGTTCGATGGTTATGCACTCCTGCACCGATTCAGAATACACGATGGTGGTGAGGTTTCATACCGGAACCGGTTCCTCGAAAGCGAAGACTTCTGCAGTGACCAGGCCGCGGGAAGAGTGATGGGGCAGCAGTGGGGAACCCTCCCGGGCCCCAGGGACTCTGTGCTGACAAAATTTTTCAGCACCTTCCGGCAAACGACTCCTGACAATACGAATGTTAATATCTTACGGGCGGGAACGAGGATGTTTGCACTGTCGGATTTTTCGACCATGGTCGAATTCGACCCGGAAACGCTCGCGACCAAGGGGAAGTTAGGCTTTGCCGATAGATTCGGCCCGAAGTTTATGCTGAGCGCTGCGCACCCGTCGATCGACCCGGAGACCGGCGAGATTTTCAACGTGATTGAGCCTCCCGGACGAAGAGGAAAAGTCTACGTATACCGGTTACAGAACGGCAGTCCGAAGCGCGAAGTACTCTGCAGCATTAACATCCCCCGCCCGGTCTACTTCCACAGCCTCGCCCTGACAAGAAATTATGTCATCGTGATCGAACAGCCGTTGCAGCTTGATGTGCTTGGACTCATCTTCGCCCGGCTTTACAACAGGCCGTTTGCAGAAAACCTTCACTGGGAGCCGGGAACGGGTAACCGCTACCATATCTGCGACCGGCGGACCGGGCAGGTGCAGACCATTACCGGTCCGGCATTCTTTTTCTTCCATACCGTAAATGCGTTCCAGCCGGACGATCAGACTATCGTAATCGATCTCTGTCGTTTTGACGATTTCTCAATCAACCGCTCCTTTTACCTTGACAGCCTTGGCAAACAAGGCCTCGATGCAAGGGAAACCAGCCGCTTAACCCGGGTCACGCTCGATCTCGCCAGGAGGACTGCAGGTGAACGCCGTCTCACTGAATGTCCCCTCGACCTCCCACGGTTCAACATGCGCTATTCCTTTTGCGAGTACAGGTATGTCTATGGCGCCGGGCTCCTCCACGAAAAACAAAATCCATTTGTGAACCAGCTGGTGAAAGCCGATCTTACAACCGGAAATACAGACACATGGTCCCGGGAAGGCTGTTACCCGTCGGAACCCATGTTTGTCGAGCGCCCCGGTGCTGCCGCTGAAGACGATGGTGTCGTGCTCAGTATGGTATCAGAACCGGGCGCGGGATTGACCCGTCTCCTCGTGCTGGACGCCGGAAACCTGGAGGAGATCGCCGAAGCGGAGATTCCCGCATACATCCCTCCAGGCCTTCACGGGCAATTTTATTCCGCATAGGCTGCAAGGGAGTTCCAAAGGGAATATTCTCCCTATTTTGGTTCTGTTAAACGGTTGGCAGGTGCGTTATTCGCTCACCATGCAATATATTCGGAATAATGGTCTGAGACAATTTTGTCGTCGAAGATGCCTGCAGGAAATGTT
>JBAVOQ010000051.1:0-2222 GCA_049692235.1 Acidobacteriaceae bacterium
ATCACTTCGTTTGCATCTTCAACGTAAAACCGAAGGCCGCCGAACTTCTCTTTTACCTGCACCACCTTGAATTGATGCCCAGTTTCACTTTCATATTCGGCGACCAGTGGCTCAAGATCCTCACATAGCCGCCAGAGCAGACTGAACCAACCATCGCCGTGCTCGAAACCTAGCGGCATCAACGTGTGCTGCAGGTTGCCGCTGAAATCGAACCATGTCGGCCACCGCTGGATCAGCTTGTGCTCCGGTTCTCGTCTCATCTACAGCCCAATTTGCAATTCAACGTTGAAGACATCGTGAACATCGATAGTGTGGATCTGAGGACGTTTCTGTCTGGCTTTCCGCCAGTCTCATAGCCAACATAACCTTCCGTGCTATTGCCTTCCCGCGCAAAATGCAGCGATCTCCGTAGATCGTAAACCGCTTCTGTCGGGCATCGTAAACGACGCGGCCACGAGGCATCTCCTCGTACTCGACGTCCCGAGGGGCGATTCCCTGCCGCTGTAATTCTTCCCATTGGTCGACATGGCTGCGGGGATGGGTTAGACACTCACCGTACGGTTCGGCCTCGGCGAGTGGGGTGCTGTCTACAAGCAGCCTGCCGTCTCCGAGCAGCCAAAAGATGCCGACGCGGGGCTCTTCGTGCCCAGGCGCTACTATCCTGTTGGTCTTCTGGTTCATCGCGTCTCGGGTTCGTCTGCGGTCCTGTTCCTTTTCCCGCCACCCAGCGCAGCTTCTAGCTCGATCAATTCCTCCAATTCTTCCAGAGTTTTTGGGCCGTGCAGCGCAGAACGGATGGAACAACAGAGCCATGCCTTGTTACCGTCTGGGAGATCTTCGATGTACATCTCCCAATGAGGGGTAAAGGTGTGGCACGTAGGGCAGCACTTCACGCCAAGCTCGCCGAAATCCGCGCACGTCCTGAAGTCTAGGTCCGGCAGTCTCTCCGTCAGCGTGGCAATCACTAAGTCTAGTTGATCGTCCCAATCATCGTCACCGGAATCGTCGTTAGGGAATAGGCCGCGATCTTGGCGCATGGCCCGCAGGGTCGTCTGAATTATTTCGTCTTTTTTCATTGCACTCTCCACGAATCCTAACTACTCCTGCAGCTTCGCGATCAGCGCTTTCCGAATTGGTTGAAAGAAGCATTCCATGTCGGTAAAGCCGTCTTGCAACACTCGGCCGCCCTCTATATAGAGGCCTGGATCCACCGCTGAAAGGACGGTTGAGTCTAGGAGAAGAATCAGTCCATCGGTCCCTGCAAGGGGTTTCTGCTCATTCAACACCGGAACATTGAAATACAGGGTGTTCAAGCGATCGCTACAACCAGGGTCTCCGTGTCCGATTGTCAGGGCACGCATTTCGAATGCACTCGAAGCCTCGCAGGCGATCCACCATCGTTTTCCCCCGACGCTCAGGCCCTCGAGAACTTCGCGAAGCGTGCCCAAACTCACGGCGAGACCGATGTCAACTCCTTCGATGTCGAATTCCGAAATTGCGCTCATACACATGATCTACAGCGCTCGATACCAAATGGGGGAAATTTTATATAAAAAAATAATTTCCGCAGTTTTCCATTCAGCTCTGTAGATTACCTGGTGAGAAAAGTGAACTGTCTGGGTTGGCCCGCGTCGGCGGACTGACCAGAACTCCAGGAGGTGAACCGTTGAAGCGAGCCGCTCTGTATATGCGCGTCAGCACCGTCGATCAACATCCAAAAACCCAGTTGCTTGAACTTCGCCAGTTCGCCAGCCAGCGAGGATTTGAAATCGTGGAAGAATACACCGATTTGGGCATCAGCGGAACGAAGGCGAGGAGGCCAGCGCTTGATCGCATGTTGAAAGACGCCCACCGCCATCGCTTCGACGTGGCGCTTGTGTGGTCCTGCGACCGGCTCGCGAGAAGCACAAAACATTTTCTTCAAGTGCTCGATGAATTGAATGACCTGGGAATCCAGTTCCTGTCACAACGCGAAGCAATCGATACGGACGGCCCGCTGGGACGCGCCATCGTTGTGATCGTGTCTGCCGTCGCCGAGCTCGAACGATCGCTGATCGTAGAGCGAGTCCGAGCAGGTATGCGCCGCGCCAAGCTTGATGGGCGCCGCATCGGTAGGACTCCCCTGGATGTCGATCGTGAGGCAATTGTTCGCGACCGCCTGACTGGATTGAGTCTGACTGACGTTGGTAAGAGACATAAAGTGTCGCGGGCGACAGTATGCA
>JBAVOQ010000052.1:0-1669 GCA_049692235.1 Acidobacteriaceae bacterium
CAACGGTTGATTCCATCGTCGCCAAACTCGCCCGATGCCGCCAGACTCTGGAACAGATCCAGCCTGGATGCACCATCCCAAAAAACAGGAAACGAATGTCCAGCTAATTCGTGGACACTACACTAGCTTGAATGGGGTTGCGAGTGCCCCATCCAATCCGGTCGCCGAGGCGACTGGCTTCAATGCGGTTGCTTCTCAGGAACCCGCGACGTAGACTGGCTCTTGTTCCAGGCAGATTCCAAACTGCGCCAGTACGCGTTTGCGAATCTCATCCCGCAACGCCAGAATCTCCTTCGCTGTCGCATCCCCGCGATTCACAATCGCCAGCGTGTGCCGGCTCGACACTGCAGCCGACCCCATCGCATATCCCTTGGGAAATCCGGCCTGCTCAATCAACCACCCAGCCAGCAGCTTCACCGATCCGGGATCGGCGGCGAAATGTGGAATCGGCTCGGTCAGCATCAAGCCCGCGCGATGCGCTTCTTTCACCACCCGCGCGGAAATGTCCGCCAGGTGCGACTCCGACACTACTGGATTCTTGAAGAACGATCCGGCGCTGCGGCAATCCGGGTCGCCATCCACCAGCAACATTCCCTTTTGCTGTCGAATGCTGCGCACCCTGTCGCTGACCTGCTTCGGTGTGGGACCCTCGGTCGAGTCAGAAAATGCGTGCGCCAGGTCCTGATATTTCAGGTTCGGAGCGCCATTCAGCTTCAGCCGATATCCCACTTCCGTCACAATGTAGCGATCGCGCCCGGTGCTGTTGAATATGCTTCTGCGATAGCCGAACTGGCACTGCGCCCCGGTAAAATCCACCATCTTCAACGTCGTGCGATCCAGCGCCCGCACCGCAACAATCGTCGACGAAACTTCCTGCCCATACGCGCCCACGTTCTGCACCGGCGTTCCGCCCACCGTGCCCGGAATTCCCGCCATGCACTCCACGCCGGCAAAATCCTGCTCCACCACGGTCGAGACAAATTCGTCCCAGTCCTCGCCCGCGGCCGCGGTAAATACGCTGTACGCCCCATCCAGATCCTGCCGGACTCCGCGGTTCGCCACCCGAACCACCGCTCCCGGAAAACCTTTGTCCGAGACCAGCAGATTGCTGCCGCCCCCTAAGACGAACAGCGGCGCACTCTTGTTGCGCGCAAACGACACCGCCTCCGCCAGCTCGGTTTCGTTGGTCGCTTCCATAAACCAACGCGCCGGGCCACCGATGCGAAAGGTGGTGTACGGGGCTAAAACGATATTTTCTTGAATCTCCACAGGGACGTGCCTACATCATAGCGGTTCGACTGCGAATTGTGAGAAAACATAGGAGTAACGAATCAGGGAACCGTCCGACACACATCAGACGCTGCCCTACGTTGTCCTTGTTCCCGCAAAATTCGCGCAATTTGTCGTTAGCAGAAGCTTCGCCGATTACAGAAACCTCTGTCAATCAACAATTCACAAACTGACATCAGGCCGGATTCTCCGCTTCGCTCGACCCCGAACTTTATTCCGCGGGATAAGATTGCGCAGACCCCGCACTTTATTCCTGGGGCTGGAGTTTCTACATTTGCCTGGGCGATTGTTCGCTGAGGCATCTGGGTAAATAGGTCTGGCAATAGATTATTATGTTGACCGACCGACGTAATTGGATTACAGTATTCCTGGGTTTATG
>JBAVOQ010000053.1:0-1552 GCA_049692235.1 Acidobacteriaceae bacterium
AACCTCACCAACGAACAGGCGGCGAAGTTGCGCGAGTACCTGCTGCGCGGCGGTTTTTTCATGTGTGACGACTTCCACGGCACGCAGGAATGGGCGGGTTTCATGGCCAGCATGAGCCGCGTGTTTCCCGACCGCGCGGTGGTCGATATTCCCGATTCCGATCCGATTTTCCACACCATTTACGATCTCGACAAACGCTTTCAGGTGCCGGGGCTGCAGTATGTATACAGCCACCGGGTTTACGAAAAAGACGGCACGCAGCCGCGCTGGCGCGGTATTTACGACGATCACGGACGGCTGATGGTCGCCATCTGCCACAACATGGACCTGGGCGATTCGTGGGAGCACGCCGACAATCCCGAGTACGACGAGAAGTTTTCCTCGCTCGGCATGAAGATCGCAGTCAATTACGTGACGTACGCGATGACGCACTAATCCGGAAACCCGTTGTGGCGGTTCCGCCGGAGTGGTATGCTTGCCGCCATGCGATTGCTGCTTGTCACCCTCGCGGGAACCCTCTGCCTGCAGGGCCAATGGCTGAACTACCCGGCGCCGGGGACACCGCGTCTCGCGGGCGGCAAACCCAACCTGAGCGCGCCGGCGCCCAAAAAGGCAGGCAAACCGGATCTTTCCGGCATGTGGCAGGTCGAAAGTTCGCAGAAGAAGGTGATTGAACCTTACACTTATCCCGGCGGCGAGTCCATTCTGGGCGAGACAGATATATCGGTGTACTTCGCCAATTTCTTCGCCGACTATAAGTTCGGCGAGGAGCCATTTACTCCCGCCGCGGCTGCCGCGTATCATGCAAAGCATTCGCCTCCCGATGCCTCCTGTCCGCCGGCACGGCTTCCGAATTCCGATCTGGTGCCTGTTCCGTTCAAGCTGCTCCAGACGCCAGGGCTGACGCTGATCCTGTACGAGGATTTTGAGAACTTCCGGCAGATCCACACCGACGGGCGCGGTCTGCCGAAGGATCCGCAGCCGAGCTTCCTCGGATATTCGGCCGGCAGATGGGAGGGCGATACGTTTGTCGTCGAAACGAACGGCTTTAACAATCTCGCCGCACTTGACGCCATGGGCCATCCGCACAGCGAGGCCATGAAGATCACGGAGCGGTTCCGCAGGGTCGATTTCGGCCACATGAACCTGCAGATCACGGTGGATGATCCTGTCACATATGCGAAGCCGGTGACCATCAGCGTGCGTCTCCGTTTGCTGCCGGATACCGACCTGATCGAATCGGTATGTGAACTGGAGAAAGATCAGCCGCACATGCCGCGCAACTGACTCTGCGTCCGCGATGACGCACTGAAGCATCGCTTCTCCCGAACAGTGAACCGGCAACCAACTTGTAGCACGCCGCGGGGGCGATGCGGGCGTCGAGCGGCGCTAATCGACTGAGTACAGAGCGACAATGTTTCCGGAACTCCGGGCACCGGCGCAGACGAAGATGGCGCGCTGCAGCCGAAGCGGGGCAGAAACGCGGCCACAGAGGTAAAACAGTAGTATGAGAAGTCTTCTGATCTGCGCCCTGTTGACGCTGCAGGGAACC
>JBAVOQ010000054.1:0-1641 GCA_049692235.1 Acidobacteriaceae bacterium
TTCTTATCCCGGTAATGTAATATTAAAAGCTCATCATCAATTCCGAAGATATTTTGAGCGAGGTCTTTACCAAGAGTTTTCGGTGGTGATTTTTCAAGCCCTAATATACCGGCATAAAAACGGTCGGCCTTTTCTTCACTGCTTGCAGCTAAGCCTGCATGGATAAAATCCATTTAACCATCCTCTTATTTTTCGTTCGGCTTTATAATTACTTTTAAGGCTTCTTTTCCTTCCAAGACCATCTTAAATCCCCTGGCTGTATCTTCTATTGGCAGCCGGTGCGTAATAAGTTCATCAACATTGATTTTCCTCTTGGAGATCAAACCGAGTGAATCTTTAATATCCGGAGGACCGCAATAATAAGATGTAAGTATTCGAATTTCCTTCCTCCAAAAATCATTTACCGGAACAATTACGTCTTTATCCGGTCCCGGGACGGTAAATAAAACTACTGTGCCGCCCATGTCAACGGCTTCCCAGGCTTGCTTGAATGCAGGCATGGCGGAAGTTGTTACGATAACCGTATCGGCTTTAGAACCGTTTATCTGAAGTAGCTCTTTCAAAACGTCTGCCCGGGCATTAATAACATAATCTGCTCCGAAATGCTTTGCCAGTTCAAGTCTTTTATCATTTACATCTGTTGCAATCACCTTACAATTCTTAAACTTTGCAAGTTGAATATTCAAAAGCCCCGATATACCGGATCCCAATATAAGGACTGTTTGACCTTCTTCAATAGATGCAAGCCTTTGCGATCTTACCACACATGCAAGAGGTTCAATAAACGTAGATTGATCATAGCTTACATTCTCGGGCAGCAAATACGAACCGTTTTCAACTAATATTTTGGGAACAAGTATGTACTCTGCAAACCCGCCGGGCAGCCTTTCTTTTACGCCGGTGCACTGCGGATAATGCCCCTTTAAACAATAGCGACATTTAAGACAGGGTACTTTGGGTGCGATAAAAAGTCTGTCGCCTTTTTTAAATTTATCAACTCCTTCACCTGTTTCCACAACTTCAACACCAACTTCATGGCCCTGAACGAGAGGTGCTCTCGGCAGGCGGTACCACTCAACTACATCGCTGCCGCATATACCGCATGAAATTACCTTTACAAGCATCTCTTCTTCGCCGGGCGACGGCGTTGGTACTTCTTCCAATCTTATGTCATTATTATTGTACCACATGGATACTTTCATAGACTGCCTCCCGCGCTACTTCTAAAAGTATCTGCCGGATGTATTGAAGAGGTTATCACTTATGATTTTTCATTCTTAAAAGTATTATAAAGTTCAAAGGCCTTTTCGGCAGATTCGTTGTCATGAACAACCGCCCTTACTGCTTTTATCATAGCGATAGGTGATTCTGCCTGGAAAATATTTCTTCCCATGTCCACACCTGCAGCACCTTGCTGCACGGCATTATGAGCCATGCTGAGGGCATCAAGCTCTGGGATCTTTTTCCCGCCCGCTATTACAATCGGCACTGGGCACGAGGCCGTAACGGTTTCAAAATCTTCGGGGACATAATAAGTCTTAACATACTGCGCGCCAAGCTCGGCGCAGATGCGAGTTGCAAGCCTGAAATATTTTGCATCGCGTACCATGTTTTTACCCACAGCCGTTACCGCAAGAGTCG
>JBAVOQ010000055.1:0-2742 GCA_049692235.1 Acidobacteriaceae bacterium
CCTTGTCGTCGGCGCCGCAGCTCAATTCACGGGCCTGCGGTTCATACTTTTCCCGCCTCTCATCGTGATGGCCTATGAACTTTTCGGGCATCCGGACGTTCCAGGCTGGATCAAACGCCCTGCTTTAATTCCCTTCGTCTGCCTTATCACCGCGGGTGTTGGACTCATTGCTGAACACACACTCCATCCAGGGTTCCTTGCGGTCAATTCGAGCCTTTCCTCCTGACGCGTAGCGGCAGAGGTCTCACGAGCAGAAAGCGAAGACAAATCGAGTATTTTCCGCGGTGTCGAAGATTAGGCGAAAAATGGCATCATTGTGCCCACGTCCAGCTTGTATATGCTTTGAGATATAATTCTTTATGGATATACCTCATGGCATCTATTCAGAATCAACTCCGCCAATCTCGTGAAGTGAAGGGCTTCACCCAGTCCGACATGGGTTCGCGCATCGGTCAGCCGCAGAGCGCCGTCTCCCGTATCGAGCGCGGCGGCGACCTCCGTGTCTCCACCCTACTGGAGATGGCCCGCGTCCTGGAGATGGAGCCCATATTGGTTCCGAAGCACCTTGTCCCAGCCGTACATGCCCTTCTCGGACATGCCCTGGGTCAGGGCGAGGACCATATGTCAGGTCTCAACAGCATACCCTTGGTGGGCGGAGCGCCAGAAGATGCCGAAGACAACCAATAGTCCGAACCGGCCTTCGGTGCTGGAGGTACGTCTTGGCGAGACTCTGGTGGGTACGCTCACCAACCTCCAAATGACCAGAATCTCTTCGTCTTCGACTCGAATTACATCGCCGACGAGAACCGGCCTGTATTGAGTCTGAGCCTCTACGACGCCTACCGTAACCTCGTTCCGAATGTACGGCCCGTCACGCGCAGATTGCCGCCGTTCTTCTCCAATCTTCTCCCCGAAGGCGCACTGCGACAGTTCATCGCCGAACGGGGCGAGGTGAATGCCCAGCGAGAGTTCTTTCTGCTCTGGCTTTTAGGGAACGACCTCCCTGGCGCCGTCACTGTGCGGGATGCAGAGGGCCGCTCCCTGCCCCCGTCAGAGAAGAACCCCACCGTTGCCCGCGCGCGCGCCGGCCGGGATGTGCTGCGCTTCTCCCTTGCTGGCGTGCAGTTGAAACTTTCCGCCATCGGGAACCCGCATCGCCAGCTTTCGATTCCCGCCTCCAGCGTCGGCGGATACTGGATCGTCAAGCTCCCCTCCCCGGCGTACCCCGGATTGCCGGAGAACGAATTCTCTATGATGGAGTTTGCGCGTGCAGTCGGCATTCAGGTTCCGGAGATCGGCCTGATACCCCTCGACAAGATTCCGGGTATCCCGGTGTCGTGGCAGCAGCTCAAAGGAAATGCCTATTACATTCGGCGATTCGATCGTGGTCCGAACGGCAAACGCATTCACATCGAAGACTTCAATCAGATCTACGGGCAGTTCCCAGAGGCCAAGTACAAAAACTACAGCTACACAAATATGGCCACCGATCTATGGCGTCTGACCGATGAGGTGCAGTTTGCCGAATTCGTCCGGCGTTTGATCTTCAATGCGGGCATCGGGAACAACGACATGCACCTGAAGAACTGGTCGCTTATCTACCCTGATGGACGAACACCGCAGTTGGCCCCCGCCTATGATTTTGTGTCTACCGTGCGCTATATCGCCGATGACCGGCTGGCACTCTCGATTGCGAAAGAAAAAGCGCCCAACCAATTAAATCTGGAGTTGCTCGAACGCTTTGCTCGTAAAGCGCAAGTTCCGAACAAACTGGTACTCGATACTGCCCGCGAAACCGCTGAGAAGATGATGACCCTTTGGCCTAAGTTCCAAAAAGAGCTTCCACTCGATCGGACCACCCGGCTTCAGATCACGGCGCACATGAGAACCATCCCACTCCTACAAAGCAGATAGCCCTCTCGGTAATGCTTCGCACAACCGCATTATTCCGTCGCCTCTATCACAATGATCCCGTCCTGGTTGGCCATGCCATGCACTCAATCTCAACATAGAAGGAGAAATCAATTCGGGATTTACCCAGGGTACTTACCTCAGAAGGCGAAGAGCCAGCAGTTGTTCGCCCCGGCGCTGGAGCCCGCGATCGCATGCCGCGCGAACCAGGTTTCTGCCCGAATCTTCAACGAGCTCGTGCAAACGCTCGAGCAGTTTTTCCCAATCCCGCATCGGACCGCGGTTTTCCAACCGTTCCGAGGCACTCACCTCAAACACCTGACCCATGGGGCGATGCAGCCGTTTTTCCAGAACCTCGCGCGTAAACTTAGCCGCCGCTGCCCGCTCCGGATCGCTGGTGCGATCGGCTTTGTTGATAACAAGGATTAAATCCTGAACTTGCTTTCCAACGACTTCCACTAGCGCCAGCTCCTCGCCTGCGATGGGCGGATCAGCTCCGACGACAACCAATGCCGCGTCGATGTGAGGGATGAACGCTTGCGTCGTCGCCGAGTTTCCAGTAAAGCCTATCCGGTCGCTATCCTACTTGACCTGAGTCTGCTCGTGTTAATTCTGATGCTGCGGAAGCGATATCTCCCCTCCACCAGCGAGAATTCTGTCAATGAAGTCAGAAACTCCCATCTCATCGATGCGCTCGAAGCAATCTCTAGGTGTGTGTCGGGCATAGCGTTTTGCCAGGGCCGATTCAGTGATTAGCATGGCGGTGTTCAAACTTGGGCGCGGAAGCAGTAATCCGTGGGTGGGTTATAGCAAGCTTTCTGTGCCGTTTTG
>JBAVOQ010000056.1:0-30106 GCA_049692235.1 Acidobacteriaceae bacterium
CAACGCTGGCGGCGCAGGTTTTCCACGCGCTGGATCATCGCAGCAACCGTAGGTCGATGCAGCCGATGAGGCCGGGAACTGCGATCTCCGAGCGCCTCCAATCCTCCCTCCCGATAGCGGCGGACCCACTTGGCACCGGTCTTGGCGCTCACGTTGAAGCTGGCCGCGGCCAGCTTCAACGTGCATCCCTGATGCAGAACTTTTCTGGCCAATTGCTCTCGCTGATGAACCATCAATCTGGCATTCTGGTGGTAGTCCATTCGTTCCTCCGCAGTCGCTGGGGTTTCGTCACTATCAGCTTCTACGTTCCGGTTCGAATGGACAACCTATTGAAACTTCACAGCTAGTCGAGTTTTCCGGCCAGTTCTCGCATCCGCTCGATACCGTTTGTCATGTAGTCGCGCCCTTGGCTGTTCCAAATGTCTGGGCCGCTACCGCTTGCTCCTTCCATTTCTTTATCGATGCGGGCAACGTACAGTTCATCAGCAATGACCTCTAACCAGAGGGCGATTTTCTTAGTTTGAGTTTCTTCCATGCGGCGTGGCTCCCTTCTTTCTCTCTTCGATTGTCTCTCACTGTGACGCGGGGCTGGTCGGCGCTTGTTTGGTTTTCATGGGCAGCTTTGCTCGTTCGGCCCATCCGTTCGGCATGACAATTTTGTATTTGCTGTTATCGTCCAGTAACACGAAGCCGTCCACGTTGCCTAGCTCTTTCGTGACGTATTGAGCGACTTTGGTATTGAAGTCGTGCTGCTCATCATCCGACGCTTCATAGTTCGGCTTTATCGGATAGGGGTAGCCAAGATGAACAGTGAACCGAACGCGGCTTTTTGCAGGAACGTATACGGGGTAGTCAGTATGAAGGTGCTCTGTATCGCCAAAGCTGAGAGCTTGAGAACGTTCCAAAAACGCGGCCAGATGAACGCTCGAATCGTTTTCGATTCGATAGTCAGTATTTGTGTTGTTCTGAAGGGTGTAGACAAAGCGGAGCGTGTTGGCAGCGTCTTCCGTGTCCAAGCCTTCATATGAGGCCGTTATAGCTTTCTCGTCCCACGGCTTCGGCCTGGGAGGGCGGCTAGACCACCAAAGTGCCCCGCCGAGGATTACACCAGCGATGACGGCAAACCCGGCTCCAAACCCAGCAGCTCTAAGTAAAAGTTTCTTCCAATTCTCCATTGCAGTTCCAAGCTATCATTGGGCGTCTTACTTTGCTGTCGCATAGTGGGGCTATCTGCTCATCCCCTGCTTTCGGCAATAGTAGTCCCACTCATACACCATGCGGCAGTTAGCCTCGCCCGGGCCAAGATTGAACCCTTTCGGTTGAGGTGGAATTTCAGGAAGACGGCCTGCCGAGGTCCACCCGTCAGCCGCTGCTTTTGCATCCTCGAGTGCAATGCCTTTCTGTTTGCAGACCGGCACGAGCTTTGTTGCTTGTTCGCATGCTCCGTAGCGCTCCCAGGGCTTTCCCTGATCTGGCGCTATGCCGTTGCAGGTTTCTTTAGGCTGAGAACTCCCCCCATAGAAAACCGGCTTTGGAAGATTCAAGCGGGTGTGCGTGGCGTCATCGAACCCCACGAAATCGGTCACGTCTCCGAAAGCATCTTTGAAGCAGGTTGGGCCGTCGCGCTCTGTCGTTTTGCCGGTTTCTATATCTTCATCACCACATCCATACTCGATGTTTGCGTTGACTTCGGTTTTATCTTTGGCCGGGACCACAAATGAATGGTCGAACTTGGCTTTTACTTCCTGTAGCGCTCCTGTTTTGCTGGACCTCTCGAAGAGGCGAAGGTTTTGCGGAACCGTGTAGTCCCTGCGGCCGGTATTTTCGAGGACGAAAACCAGCATGAAGCCCGAAGCAGTGAACTGCTTTCGCTGTTCATCGATGTCGAAGGTTTGGGAAACGGTGGTGCTGATGCCCTTAACCGTGCTGGCGTCCCAGGATTGAGGGCGCGAGCTGTACCAGTAAAACAATCCGGCAGCGGCAATAAGGGCCACCGCAACGGCGAGGCCGAAGCCTGCGCCGACAACAGCAAAGCGTTTCCACTCAATGGGCATAGCTGATAAGTATTATCTGTCACCTGGAGGCGTTTGATCAGTCTCTTAAGGGGTAAGTTTAAGGACGAAATCGCAAAGCCCTAAAATCAGGGTCTCCGTATTCCCAAACTGTCCCAAAACGCACACGGCCAGCGTACCAAAAGCCTTTCGGCGGCTACCTCATTCAAGCCTCTTTTTAGCTTGCTTTGGGATTGAACTCATCCCACCTTCAGAAGTATCACCCCTTCTTCCACCCCAACAACTCCTCCAACTGCAGCCGAAACGCCTCCGCTATCCTCGCGCTTTTCATCTGCGAGCGAGTGATCAGCCGCCGCTTCACGATCTCCGACAACGCCTTCGACAATTCCGCCTGCGGCATCGCGTCCCCCGTGGCCAAATCCCCCGTTGCTAAATCTAAGATCGTCCGCAGCGGTGTCGTCAGCCGATACCCCTCCCGCTCGGCAATGTCGCTCTCCGCCAGGTTGGCATAGTGGAGCGTCAGACCCTCCGGCGTCGCGCCCATCCGGCGAAAGCTTGTCGGCACCGTCATGTGCAACTCCGGCGGCTTCTCGTGGCGTAGATATAGCTCCAGAGCGGTAGAATAACTGTAGACCCCCTGTGCGCGCCCGGCCCGATCCATGGCCCACAAATGCCACCGCACCAGCTCCGGATGGAGCACCGCCGGAAACCCCGTCAACCGGTAAATTCCCCGGGACTCACGTGTCCAGTGTCCCTTCTGCACGTGGTAGGTATGGCTGCTGGCAGAAAATCCTGCGTTTTTTGCCTGTTTTGCGGTAAAAAAGCCCGCCTGGGCCTCCGCAACCGAATGTAATCTACGACTTACCTCGATATTGGACCGCATCGGGTTCTGCATAATCATTCAACTTCCCCGTATAATCCTTCAACTATGCAGCATAATCCTTCAACTTTGTAGCGCAATCCTCGACCGAAATCCTCCAGTCGCAAATCGCCGCTTCCGCAGCGACTCGCGCGACTGACTCCCCGAAAAATGGCGCAAATTTGCAGAATTTCCAGGTCTGGATCATTGCTGTTTTTCGCGCGATTGTTCCTTCGCGGTCGTCGCGGCGAACTGCCCTATCGGGTCCTTGGCCAGGTACAGTAACCGGGGAACCGATCTAGGCTCTTGCGCCGACGGTTTTTCGCGCTTGCGCTTGACGCTGCTCGCGGTACCAATCCACCGTCCGCTGCAGCCCTTCCAGGAACCCGACTTTCGGGTCGTATCCAAACGCTTCCCGCGCCGCCGAAATATCGGCGTAGGAGTGTTTGATATCGCCTTCCCTGGGAGGACCATACTTCGGCGGATTCTTGTATCCCGTCAACTCGGCAATCAGCTTATAGGTCTGGTTCAGCGTGTACGGCTGACCGCAGGCGCAATTGAACATCCGCCCCACCACTTTTTCCGCCGGTGCCGCAGCCGCTTTCAAGTTCGCCTGCACAACATTCTCGATGTAAGTAAAGTCGCGGCTCTGTTCGCCGTCGCCGTGAATCGTGGGCTGCTCGCCCTCCAGCATCATGGTCGCGAACTTCGCCATCACGCCGCTGTAAGGCGAATCCGGAGCTTGCCGCGGACCGAAAATATTGAAGTAGCGCAGCGCCACCGTCTCCAGTCCATACACTTCCCAATAGCTCCGCAGATACAACTCGCCCAACAATTTCTGCACCGCATACGGAGACAGCGGTCCGGGCAACATCGTTTCCACCTGCGGCAAAGGATTGAGATTGCCGTACGCCGATGACGACGCCGCATAGACCACCCGCTTGACGCCGCCATGGCGAGCGCCTTCCAGCAGGTTAAAGGTACCGTCAATGTTTGCGGTGTGGCTGGTGCGAGGATCTTTCACAGAGAGGGGCACCGAAGGAATCGCGCCCTCGTGGAAAATAATGTCGACGCCTTCGCAGGCCTTCGCGACACCATCCTCATCGCGCAAGTCGATTTCGAGAATCTCGATGTCGTTTTTCCAGGGCGCAAGGTTCTCTCGCTTGCCGGTTGAGAAATTATCCAGAGCGCGAACCGTCTCGCCTCGCTCCACAAGTGCCTGTGTCAACCAGGAGCCGATGAATCCGGCAGCTCCTGTCACCAAATAGGTGGCCATACTGCTCCTTCGTTTAGGGGGATGCGTTGGGTTTCGCGGCCAAAAGCGCCACCCAAGGCACCATGATAGCAATGGAACTGTCACATTTCGACGAAAGCCTCGTCGTATGGCGAGGTACTTCCGTTACGCATCAGATACCATGGGTAATGGCAGGCGGCTGGGCGATCGCTGCCGGGGAGCTGCAAAGTTTCCCCGGGAGAGGAAAGTCCGAACTCCGCAGGGCAGTGTGCCGGATAACGTCCGGGACCGGAGCGTCAAGGCTCCGGGACGGCAAGTGCCACAGAGAAAATACCGCCGCATCCGCAAGGCTGCGGTAAGGGTGAAAAGGTGCGGTAAGAGCGCACCGCTTCGGCTGTAAAGTCGGAGGCATGGTAAACCCCACACGGAGCAAGACCAAATAGGCGGGAAGCGTTGCCGCGCAAGCGGCAGCGCGCGTGCTGGCCCGGTGCGCTAAACCCGCGGGTAGGTCGCTATGAGCGCTCGCAGTAATGCGACGCCTAGAGGAATGATCGTCCTCGACAAAATTCGGCTTACAGGCCGCCTGCTGAGTTTGCCGACCGCTCCCCACGAAAACCGTCGGCTTAAGTCGAAGGAAGATCTGGCGCTGGCTGCGGCGGAGTACTGGGGAGTGATGACGCGGGAGCTGTTTCGGTCCGCGCCGTATACCATGCTGCCCGATCCTGTCGATCGTCTGCTGGCGTATGTGGATTTTCGCAAGGCGATTCTGCAAGGTGAATTGCCGGAGTTTACCTGCCTGGTCGGCACCATGGTGCAGGAAGTGTACGAGACCCATCCACCCATTCGAGATGCCTGCGAGAAGAGCATCCGCGAACACGTCACCATGCTCGAGCTGGAAATCACCAAAGCGACGCACATCTACCGCATGAATGCGGACTGGACCGAAGAGAGCCTGGCGCAGTACATGCAGGCGGTGATTCAGGGCTCGTTCATTCTGGCTAAAGCGGAAGGCGGACCGGAAGTGGCTGCGGCGTGCCTGGACCATCTGCGGCGCTATCTGGAGATGCTTTTCAATCGCTCGGAGAAAAGGAAAACGGCATGAACAAAACAACAGTCGAGACAAATGCATTGCGAGCCTTCGTAGTTGTCATTGTCCTGAGCGCTGTTTTGGCAGCGTGGGGACAGGCCGCCAAAACGCCCTATCGCAGCATGGCTCCGGTTGAACAGTATTTGATGGCCGACCGAAATGCGGAGATTGCACTGGCAAGAACTGCGGCACCGCAGGCAATCTCTCGCGATGCCACGGTGATGGTTCTGGGGCGGCATGGCTACACAACCGCGGTCGAAGGCAAAAACGGTTTTGTGTGCGTTGTCGAACGGGGATGGATGTCTCCCTTCGATGCACCACAGTTCTGGAATCCGAAGATGAGGGGCCCGATCTGTTTCAACCCGCCCGCGGCACGCTCCGTTCTGCCGCTGACGATCAAGAGGACGAACCTGATCCTGAGCGGACTTTCAAAAGCGCAAGTGATGGACGGCATCCGGGCTGCGCTGCAAGCGAAGCAACTCCCTACGTTAGAACCGGGCGCCATGAGTTACATGATGTCCAAGGAAAGCTACCTGGGGGATTCCGTCGGACATTGGCAATCGCATCTGATGTTTTATATTCCGCTCACGAATCCCGCGAGTTGGGGAGCGGACCTGCCAGGATCACCGGTTTTGTTGAACCCCCAATTCAGAGGCGCTCCAGAACCAATCACTGAGTTCATGATTCCGGTACTCCAGTGGTCGGACGGCACGCCCTCGCAGGTGCAATTGAACTGAGATTGCGCGCACGGTTCAACAGTTCACTTGCAGCATGCACTTGCTGCATCTGCAAGCGATTTTCAATCAACCTAAGGAGAACGCATGATGTCTACCGACACGAAGAAAGTGCGCAGGGAAGATCGAAAGACTGCAAGCTCCAATGATTTGGACCAGTCGTTTACAGCGAAGTTGCTGAAAAGCCCAAACAAGAACGGCTGGACCTATGTGGTCTGGCCCAAGTCGGTCGAGTTTTTCGGCACTCGCGGGCTGGTGAAGGTGAAGGGAACGATCGATGGCAGGCGTTTCAAAGCAGCTTCATGGCCCTGGGCGATGGCACTCACAAGCTGCCCGTCAAGGCAGAGATTCAAGAGGCGATCAGCAAATCGGCGGGCGAAACAGTGACCGTTCGGCTTGAGAAGCGGCTGAGATGATGTTCCTCGATCGACGAAGAGGTCGACGAGCCGCCGGATGTTCGGAGAAGTCCAACACGTTCGAAAGGAGAAATCTTATGTCAACCGCAGTTCTGCAGGACCAAGTCACGAAAGAGAAAGCCGAAATTCTGGCTGTCATCGATGGCATGAAGAAGGCGCGCCACGATAAGAACGTTCACGCTCTCGCTGCTCCGTATCGTGCGGACGCCGCGATTTTCAGCCTCGCGCCGCCGCTGGTTCATCGCGGCATCGACATGGCGGAAATGGAGGCATGGCTCGATACCTGGGATGGGCCGATCGAGATTACACCGCAGGATTTTGAGGTTCATGTCGCGGGAGAGATTGCATATTGCCACGGCTACATGCGGATGGATGGGTTGAAGAAGGGCGCCGATACTCCAGTGAGTTTCTGGATGCGCGAGACTTTATGCCTGGAACGCGACGGGGGAGAATGGCACATCGTGCACGAGCACACATCGGTGCCGTTTTACATGGATGGCAGTTTGCGGCCGGCTTTCGATCTGAAACCGTAGGGGGCTCTGATTGAGTCGATCAGTCGCCGCGGCGACGCTTGAATGGGCCAGCCAACCGAGCGCTGGTTCGCGATGCCGCGGCCTGGATAGTTGAAGGATTATGCGGGATAGTTGAAGGATTATGCAGGATAGTTGAATGATTATACGGCGTTGTTTTTGCGGCAAGCGCTTTGATTGCTGTTCTATGAGGTGAAAACATCAAGTATTTTCGCTTTCGCTGCAACTATTCTGCAAAAAACGAAAAACTGCCGCCGGCAACTCCGTGCGATTCGGGAAATACGCTGATTTTGAGGAAGGCGCTCGGAGTGCTTACCTCCATTTTATCAATTTCGGAATCATTGAAGCGCCAACGAGAAGCGTTTTCCTAGTGGTGGGCGACCAGCATGGATACTGTGCGGCGCGGCGCACAGTATCCATCGGAAGCGTGGGCAGCGCGACAGGTGCGGGTCACCCAGCCATCTATCAACACAGGCCGACATCGCGGTAGTAATCCGAGTAGATAAGTGGATTGGCGATTTGTCGTCCATTGACGGCCGGCGCGAGAGCGAGGGATTGAACTCATTTGAACGAAGCCATGTAGCGGCGGGCGCATTCGCACGCGATTAGTGGATCAATTTGGAAGCTCAAAGAAAATCGTATTATTTGCGCTCACAAGCACCGGCAAGTAGTAATGTTTGGACTGTGCGAATGGCTCCTCACGTTCAAAGTCCTCTTTGCTGATCCATATCGGTCCAGCAAGTTGGTTTCGATTCGCTTCTTGAACACCCAGCAGCATTTCGGCGAAGTTGGTGGCCATGTAACAAAGCAGATTGTAGCCCTTGGGCACCGCATATGAATTTACTGCGCGGTCGGCAATTGCGATACCTAACTCTTCGACCGTGCTTAGGTTGTTGGCATGGAGACTTACATCGATTAAAGCGAGCGTAAATGCTTGCATCATCGAGGGCGCATTATCTTCTCGCCGTAATCCGGGGATCAGGTCTTCGCGACGTTCGTATGAGGCCAGAGTTGCAATGAGATCCCTGTACGCACCTTCAAACACCAATGCGTCCAGGAAGTCGGGTTCCTCGCTAAAGGATCTTAGAACTGAGTCTGGAATGCAGCCTTGACCATCTCTCAACACGCCAATTGCTGAAAGAGAAGACTTAACCTGATCCCATGAGGACATATCTACATACGCAAGGTCAAGATCAGGAGGCCATGCACTTCTTGAAGGCGCGATGGCATGAACTTCCGTATCTCCTCCGATCAAATTGTCCCAGGCTGCGATCCAGAAGACTTGGTGGTACCTCGAGACGGCGTCAGCGTTAAGCAGCCCGATGTTCTGTTGCGCGAACCTTCGAAAGACCTCGGATATCGCAGGAATCAGCTCTTGCAGCTCAAGAACTGAAGGGACGCAAGCGGCGTTATGTTTATTGTCGTTATATAGAGTGCGAAGCCGATGCAGCGTATCTCGATCAGATTTATTAACGCCTTCACGCTTCAGAGCATTGATACATGAGTCAAACTCCAGTTTTGGTGAAAGGCCCGGTAGCAGCACTGTTTTCAGGAAAATTTCGGTACGTGCTCCAATCTGCGAGATTAGATCCCGTGCCTGCGAGAGCTCGAACCCGCACATTGCAAACTTATCTGTGTGTTCTGACCAACTTGCAATGCTCTCCTGAAACCGCTGATGATATGTCGACATTTGTGACATTTTAGCGCCGAATTATCTGGATGAACTGTTGCCAGCAGGCCAAGGCACTCAGTTAGCGTCGGTTATGCACAATCTCAGGATTACTCCTCGTAAACGCCGTAGTGTTTACCAACTGGCGAGATAAAGAAGCGCCGGGCGAAGTAGAACTGAACGAACGCGACGGAGGTCGTTCGGTTGGGAGACATGGCACCCGGCTTTCCTCATCCCACTCAAGCAGAGGACGCTTGAATGGGGCACCCTCGTTTGTCTTGGTGCTTAGGGGGAACAACGGGTCCCTCCACTCCGGCCGCCCTTGCGATCTTCGGTCGGGATGACAATTCTTTTTTCGGGATGAAGGCGAAATGCCGAGATCCTTCGCTGCGCTCAGGATGACGGCGATTCCTTCATCCCATGTCTCAGAGGCGAGACATGGGGCACCCAGATTTTTGTGGCGCGAGTGGGAACAGCGGGTCCCTCCACTCCGGCCGCGCAGGCGGCCTTCGGTCGGGATGACAATTCTTTTTTCGGGATGAAAGCGAAATGCCGAGATCCTTCCCCTTCGGCAAGCTCAGGGTCAGGATGACAGGCCGTCTTGCCGCTCCTCTACACCCATAGAAAATGCTTTAGCTTCCTCATTCTTCTTGCAGGCGTCCTTCGAGGGCCTTCCAGTTCGGGGTCAATTTTCGAAGTGGCCGAAGATTACGTTTAGGGATTCGGATAAGGTTGGGTGGCTGAAGATGCCTTCTTGTAAGACGGGATAGGGGATTTTTCCCATCATGGCGAGTTGCACCATCGCTGCCATCTCGCCGCCTTCCATGCCGAGGATGGCCGCGCCCAGGATCTGCTTCGAATCTGGATCGACGATGATCTTCATCAGGCCGCGCGATTCGCCGAACTCGCGCGCGCGTGCCACGTAGGTCATGGGCATTTTTGCGACGCGAATTTTCTTGCCTTGTGCGCGCGCTTCTTTCTCTGTGAGGCCGATGCGGCCGAGCTGCGGGTCAATGAAGACGGTGTAGGGAACCATGCGTCCGTCGATCGTGACGTGCTTGCCGTGGAGGAGGTTGTCGCGCAGGACGCGATAATCGTCATAGGAAATGTGGGTGAAAGCGGGGCCACCCTTGACGTCGCCGATGCCATAGACGCCCGGGACGTTGGTTTCCAGTCGGGAGTTGACGCGGAGAAATCCCTTGTCATCGGTCGCGATTCCGGCTGCGGGCAGATTGAGCTCATCGGTATTCGGCGTGCGACCGACGGCGACCAGAAGATGAGTTCCCTCGACGGTTCGCGGCTCGCCGTCGACTTGAATCTTCAGGGCGATTTTGTTTTCGTCTCCGCTCACCGCGTGCGCTTTTGCGTTGAGCAGAACGTCGATGCCATCTTCGCGAAGAATTCTTGTGACTTCGTCGGCGATGTCTGTATCTTCGTGCGACAGCAGTTGCGCGTCGGCCTGAACGATGGTCACCCGGCTGCCGAAGCGGCGAAACACCCGGCCAAATTCCAGGCCGATATATCCGCCGCCGAGGACAAGCAGATGTTCTGGAAGTCGATCCAACTCCATGATGGAAGCGTTGTCGAGAACGTTTGGCAGCGACTGCACCTTGTCGAATCCGGCAATCGAAGGCACGGCCGGGCGCTCGCCGGTATCGATGATGATTTTGTCGGCGGTGAGATTGATTTCATCGCCGTCATTTTTCTTTATGGAGAGGGACTTGGGTCCGGTGAAGCGCGCTGCACCGCGGATCAGGTCGAGATTTTTGGTGCTGAGGATTGCTTTCTCGTTATTGCTGCGACCTTGCAGCACGATCTGATTTTTGCGTTCGAGGATGCGTGCCATGTTCACGCCAGTGACCTGGGCATGGATGCCGAAGAATTCTGCGCGGCTGCTCATGTAAGCGACGCGAGCGCTGCCGACCATGGTTTTTGTGGGGGTGCAGCCGGTGTTGATGCAGGTGCCACCGACATCTTTGCGTTCGATGATTGCGGTTCGCCATCCTGCCTCGGCGAGCGCCTTCGATAGTGGGTTGCCGCCTTGTCCTGACCCCAGGATTACGGCGTCGTAGTGCGTTGCTGCGGTTGCTGGAGACATGTGGTCTACTCCAATCTGTCGGGACTTTCCGGGGTGAAATCCAGGTGTTTTGATGACTGCTGCGGCGCGGACATCGTTCTATCCCACCCTAGCTTCGCTAGGATGGGGCACCCAGGACATTCGATGATCCTGAGAACGAGATTAATACGCGAGAAAGACGGCGCGAGAAACGACCAGGATGCTGCCGCCGATGCAGACGAGATCCTCAATCAACGCGACCGGAAGGTCATGCCAGTGAAAGGTATGGACCCATCCCTTGCGGATTTCATATCCTATCAGCGCACCAAGGATTGCGCCCACGACGCCAACGGCCGCGCAGGTTTCCCAGTTGGCGCCCCAGGCCTGACCGCTGACCATCCCGCACATAAATCCGAAGATGACGCGACCGATGAGGCCGGGCGGCTTGAGGCGGCTGGGAGTGGATGGCAATTTGTCCATCACGATTTCTCCCAACGCGAGAATGGTGAGGATGATGACCGCGGTCCAGGTGTGGAGAAAGTGCAGGGAACTGCCGGGAATATGCATGTAGCGCAGATGCAGGGCCCAGGCGAGAACGGTGATGGGAGTGAAGGTGCGCAGCCCGGTCAATCCTCCCAGGCAAACGGCAATCAGAAGCACCGGCAAAATGCTATTCGACATAGAGTCCTCCACGCAATTTCGATGATGGGTGGGCGGAAAACGGCCGCTTCGCACCATCTTTCCCTGTTAGAGATGAATTGTAAATAGCGCGGCGGTCAAGCGAGATCAATTTTCGCGCAATTCAGGCGCGATTGCGCGAGTTCCAGGCGGATTTCAGAGCAAGTCGGTCGAGCTGAAACCGCTAGCGGGCACCGACACTCGCGGGTTCGCGCAGCCATCCGTAGAGCGGAAACTGCTCCGCCATGTCCAGCACCTGGGCGCGAATCCTCGCCAGATGAGCAGCGTCGGAGCGATGATCGAGGGCTTCGACAATCCAGCGGCCAATGACGCGCATTTCTTCTTCGCGCATGCCGCGGGTGGTCAGCGCGGGTGTTCCCACGCGAATGCCGCTGGGTTTCATGGGCGGATTCACGTCGAATGGGATGGCGTTTTTATTGACCGTGATGCCAGCCTCGCCGAGAGCCTTTTCGGCCTCGCTGCCGAACATGCCCTTGACGAAGACGTCGACCAGCATCAGGTGGGTGTCGGTTCCGCCGGAAACGACGCGATAGCCTTCTGCCATCAAGGATTCGGCCAGCGCCTTCGCGTTTGAGACGATCTGTTTGGCATAGTCTTTGAATTCCGGCTGCAGCGCTTCTTTGAAGGCGACGGCTTTGCCGGCGATGATGTGAATGAGCGGGCCGCCTTGCTGGCCGGGAAATACGCTGCGATCGACGCTGGCTGCGAGGTCCTGCTGGCAAAGAATCAATCCTGCGCGAGGGCCGCGCAAAGTTTTATGGGTGGTGGTGGTGGTGATATGCGCATGCGGCACCGGGGAGGGATGCACACCGGCGGCGACGAGACCGGCAAAGTGCGCCATGTCGACGACGAGGAACGCCCCGACTTTGTCGGCAATCTGACGCATGCGCGGAAAATCGAAGGTGCGGGGATAGGCGCTGCCGCCGCCGATGATCATCTTCGGCTTTTCCCGCTCGGCGATTTGCTCCAGTTCGTCGTAGTCGATGACTTCAGTATCCTTGCGGACGCCGTAGCTGGCCACGCGATAGAGCTTGCCGGAAAAATTCAATTTGTGGCCGTGGGTCAGGTGACCGCCATGCGCCAGATCGAGGCCGAGGATGGTGTCGCCTGGTTGAATGATCGCCATGTAGGCGGCGGCATTGGCCTGCGAGCCGGAGTGCGGCTGCACATTCGCGTGGTCGGCGCCGAAGAGTTGTTTGGCCCGGTCGCGCGCCAGGTTTTCCACCACGTCTGCGTATTCACAACCGCCGTAGTAGCGCTTGCCGGGATAGCCCTCCGCATATTTATTGGTGAAGACGGAACCGGCCGCCTCCAGCACCGCCTGACTGACAAAGTTCTCTGACGCAATCATCTCCAAGCCTTCATGCTGGCGCTGAACTTCATGCTGCACGGCGGCGGAAATTTCGGGGTCGGACTGGGCGAGCGTTTGGGGCATCCGGTTGGTTGGCATACCAAAATTTTAACCTAAGCGGCTGGAAGCCATAGTTCATCTCCCGGACCATAACCGGGAGGCATTCGTGCTACAATGTAGCCCATGAAGAAACATGGAACCGCCAATGCCGTGGTTCGGGCAAGAATCAACGAAAAAGTCAAAAATCAAGCCGCCGCTGTTCTGGAGACGATGGGGCTGACGGTGTCCGATGCCTTTCGGCTACTGCTGGTCAAAGTCGCTGCGGAAAAGACCCTTCCTTTTGAAATTCATGCGCCGAACGCCGCCACTCTCGCTGCCATGAAGGCGGGAAAACGAGGCGAGGTCGCGAGATTCAAGACCGTTAAGGATTTGATGGCGGACCTGAATGCGGACGACTGAGCGGACCTCCGCTTTCAAGAAGGACTACAAACGGACAAAGGCAGCTCCCCGACACAGAAACATCGAGACACTGCTGGAAGAGATTGTGGGCCTGTTGGTGCAGGATCGCGCATTGCCTGAAAAGAATTCCGACCATGGGTTAGCGGGTGAGTGGAACGATCATCGCGAATGCCACCTGAAACCCGACCTTCTGTTGATCTACGCGAAGCCCGACGCGGAAACTTTGCGTCTTGTGCGCATGGGTTCGCACAGCGAACTCTTTTAACCCTGTTGACAATGAACTTCTAACCCACCCGAATGGCTTGATATTGGGCCATTAGTTCGCGGGCGATGTCCTCATTTTTGCGTTCCACCATGCCGGGAATGCGGAACAGATCGATCAGCATCCAGAAGCCGAATCCGCCGACCGTCAGCCAGTAGATCAGCTGAATCCCGATGCGTCAAGGTAGAGGTAGTGAAAACCAAAGAAGAACTAGAAGATGTAAGCGAAGAGGCTGGATTTCTTGCGGACTTCATAATCGCGCAGGACGAGTGCTTGCGTGTTTGCGGGAAGGCCCAGAGAAACGGGTTGCGAAGAATATAATTTGGCTCTTTTTACCTGGCGGCATTTAATAGATGCAGTATTTTTAGACAGAGAATTTTTTTGCTTCAGGGAGAAACGCATGGATGAAGCTACTGAACTCGCCTCTATGTTCACGGTTAGAGATTACTTTGAAATGCGCGAAAGCCTCTACAAGGCTGATTCAAGCGACGAATGGAAGAAGGTGCTCAATGCATTTCGCCGCCGGATTCGGGAGAGATTCCTTCGTCCAATAAACGAGCTTGCGAAGAATGATAAGCGTGAAGGCGACAAAATCGTTCCGGGGTTCGCAATGATGACGCTTGATTGTTTGCTGATCGATACCATCCAGTCCTTTCGAGAGGGCCGAGGCTCGACGGTGGAATTGAGTCCTGCTAGATCCTTCAAGAATTTCCTAGGAGCTGAAGCTTTTTCGGAGTTCACTGCGAACGACGCCGGCGATTTTTTTAATTCTGTCCGAAATGGTCTATTCCATAATGGTGAAACTCGCGGCGGGTGGCGAATCAGAAGGGATTATACCGCGCTTCTTACAAAATGCGGGGATGCTCGAATAATAAACAGACGAGTTTTCCATTCCCGTGTGGTGTTGGAGTTTCGCCGTTTATGTCGTGATTTGAAATCGCCAAATACTGAACTTAGGAAATTTTTCTTGCGGAGAATGGATGCACTTTGCGGCCGTACAGTAGAACCGCTTTATTACCGGTATTTCGCTTACGGTTCAAATTTGCTTGAGGAGGAACTCAAGCGTGATGTGACGGACGCCGAGTTCCAAGGAAGGGCCTTTCTGCCGGGTTATCGGCTCGCATTTGCGAAACACGCGTGTTCCCGGAACGGCGACGCCGCGACCATCGTGGAGGACAAGACCAGTATGGTATGGGGTGCCATCTATCGCATAAACGAGGAGTCCAGGGAAAATCTAAGGAGGCGCGAGCAGGGATATAAAGAGGTATCAGGGCTCTCGGTCTTTAAGGAAGGTTCTGGCGCTCTGAACCAAGTGGAAGCATTCACCTTCATTGCGGAAAATTTGTGTTCAAAAAGATGCGGTCCAAGCACCGAATATCGTCAACTTGTAATTGATGGCGCGAAGTCCCGATGTTTGCCGGAAGAATATGTGTCCTATGTATCGACCCTTTGAACATTATGTTCTGAGAACGATTCATATATACCAAGACACACAACGCAAGCAGTCATCACACTCGCCAATACGGCTCTTGCGCGAGGTTTTTGAAGGCGTTGTAGACGAACGAGCCCAGATACCAGCCGTCGATATATTTGTAGGGAGTTTCGCCGGTGGTGTAGTGGCCGCAGGGCAGGATTTTCGCGTCGAAGTTGACGCCGCGGGCGCGAAATTCGCGCAGCACGCCTTCTGAGAATTCGCGCAGAAAGGTGAGATCGTAGGGAGCGTAGATGACGCGCACCAATTTCTTCGGCCACGCGGGTTGGCGCGGCGGCTGTTGCTCGGGCGCGATGCAGGCGAAGCGATCCATGTAGACCATGGGGCTGGCGCCGCTCCAAAGCTGGACGAGATCGTTGTGCGTGAGTCCCGCCTGCTCACAGGCGGCGCGAACATGACGGGTGCTTTGGCCGGTCCACACCACGTCGCCAGTCCATAGCGAGGCATGGTTGAATGCGTTGACACGCAGGCGCGCGTCGTGGGCGCTGGCAATAAACGCGTAGCAGGAACCGAGGCTGGTGCCGAGCACGCCGAACTGCTCGTAGCCTTGCTGCTCAAGCCAATCGAGGCAGCTTCGAATATCGACGACGGCCTGGCGGCAGGCGGCCAGCGTGCGCCCAATGTTGGAGCTGACGGCGTAGTCGGAGCGTTCCAGTTCCGCGGGGCGGCGAATGTCGTGAAAAGGCTTGCTGAGTCGCAGTGCGGAAATTCCAAAGCGATTGAACAGGGTGCACAACGCGTTGTGGCTGAAGGCGTCCGCATTCCATTGCGGCATGACGAGGATGGCTTGCTTCGGCTTGCCGCGTTGCTTTTCTGGCGGCGCGGGATACCAGCGCGCGTTCACCTGGTCGTTTTCTGGATAGGGCGTGCGCAGCGGGGAAGTGAAGCGCAGAAATTGCGCCTTGGGCAGCTTGCCTTCGGCGGCCAGTTCTTTCAACTCTGCGTCCTGGCGCAGCGTTTCCGGGCGCACATTGGTCGGAAACAATTGCGGATAGCGTTGTTCCAGACGAAAATCCGTGGGAGTTGTGTAGCCGTAGAACTGCTCGGACTCGGCGATGATGCTTTCATTGATGGCGAGCATTGCGGCGTGTAACTGCGCCGGATCGTCGCTGGCGATGGCGTCGCGAATGGGCAGACCCGCCACGGCGGGCAGGTTTTGCGAGGCGATCCAGTCTTCCAGCCAGTCAAATCCCCATTCCAGCGGGCGGACAATGCGATTGGTGTCCCGCGTCGTCAGCTTCGTTTCCCAGGCGTACATCCATCGTGCGTACAACTTTTTCAGCATGCTGCTTCAATGCTAGCAGTGCGTTTGGCCACGATGCGCCCCAATGCGAGATTGCCACTGTCGCTAGGGCGCGGAAGATGGTTTTGGCTTGCCCAATCACACGTTGAATCCAAAAATCGGACCCCAGACATTGATTCCGAAATCCTCATACTTCGGTTGAGACAGGAAGGCATTCGACACATGCATATAGGTGGCTCCGGCTTCAATGCTGTATCGCGGATTAAAATTATACCGCACGCCGCTCCCTGTCATGTAGGTGAATGTCAGGTCCTGTCCCTGCGCATAGAGCACCCCGTCCGGTCCCTTGGCGTTGATATCGCCAATGCCGCCGCGCATTTCGTAGTAGGGGACAATTCTCCAGTTACGCGGAATGAAGTTACGCCGAATACCAAAGTCGAAAGCCGCATACCGTGTTTCAGCCCCTCTCGGAATCGCAGTGAACGATCCGCTGAATGTAAAGTCCGTGCTGCCCCGTAGGACTGACGGACCGTGAATGCCGTCCACCTGCCGTCGCAAAGAAGCGATGTTGGGCACCAGGGTGTATTTGAGCGGCCATGTCGTATAGGGGCTGCTTAAGAAAACGTCGAAAATGAGCGGTACGTTGTAGGGAAGCCATCCCACTTCATAGGAAAACTCAAGCTTGTTTCTGTAGAAGATGGCTCTGTTGAAATCGGCCGATTTGGAGTTTCGCAAAGCTTTACTCGAAGGTTGGCTTTTCGAATCACGGCCGAGTGCGGGATGAGTAAGACTTGCCAATAGAAACGCAGATAACACCAGCTTATGGACACGCATTCTACTGGTCGCCCTCGGCTGCAAGGAGGTTAGGTCTTCCGTGGCGACCAACATGATACATGTAGATGCCGCGGGAGGACTGCAGGTCGAATCCGGCATACGTACTTCGCGGGTTTTTCGAACGATGGGAGTTATGTTCTATTCGCAGGCGACGCGGGGCACGCGCGCTCCGATGGCGCACAGGATTTCGTATGGAATGGTTCCGGCCCAGCGTGCATGGTCATCCGCGGTCACGCGTTGACCGTCCTGCTCGCCGAGGATCACGACTTGATCGCCGGCGACCGCGTTCGGAATATGAGTGATGTCGACGACGGTTAAATCCATCGAAACGCGGCCAATGATAGGGGCGGCGATTCCGTGGATTAAAACATGGCCACCTGCCGAGGAATTGGTGCTGGATAGTTTGCGATTCAATCCGTCGGCGTAGCCAATGGGGAGCAGCGCGAGCTGCATCGCAGTCGGCGCGACGAAGGTGGCGTTGTAGCCGACGGCAGTTCCCGGTGCGACGGACCGGGTCGATGCGATGGCAGTTTTCCAGGCGAGGACGGGCTGCAGATGGGCGCGTGCTTCTTCGGCGGCTTCGCATTCAGCCCCTGAAAACTGAGGGGCGTATCCGTACAACGCGATTCCGGGTCGGATCAGATACTTGGCGCCTGGTGTCGGGGGTATGCCGCCCTGGTCTTCATACTGCCGCGCAAGCAGGGTTGACGAATTCCCGGCATGAATCCATTGCGGATGAAAGCCAGCAGCGAGAATTTGTTCCACCGCTTGTCGAAACGCGGTTCGCTGCAGCCGGTTCTGCTCCGCATCCAGCATATCGGCGGAGGCGAAGTGGGTGTAGACGCCTGACAGTCGTATCGCGGGCAGATGCTCCAGCGTATCCAGCAGTTTCGCCAGGTCAGCCAAACCTACTCCCTGGCGACTCATGCCGCTGTCAATTTCAAGATGGATGGGCACGCTGCCGAGAGCGAGCTTGTGTTTGTGCGCGGCGTCGGCGAGCCAGAGGATCTGCTGCGGTTCCCACACGGTCGGCAGCAATTGCGCGTCAATTAGCGCGTCGGCCTCGCCCGGCATCAACCCGCGCATCACCAGAATGCGGACATTAGGACAGAGTCGTCGGAGCGCCACACCTTCTTCCACGGAGGTGATGCCCAGCCATTTCGCCCCCGCCTGGACCAGCCAGGGAGCGCAGGGCGACAGGCCATGGCCGTAGGCATTCGCCTTGACGACGGCCAGCAGATCGGTCGCCGCGGCGATTTCTTGCGCGCGTTTCTGAGTCGCGTTGACAGAGAGCAGCGACCGCAGATATGTGAAATTGGCAATGAGTCGCGAGCGGGAAATCTCTACCCTAGTAGCTGGGGATGGAAGCATCTTCGCCCTTATAAGGATTTTCAAATCGCGTGAACTCAGGCATGTACATCAGATGAACCACTCCGGTGGGACCATTGCGCTGTTTGGCGATAATAATTTCGGCCTGATTTTTTGACTCAGCGTCTTCTTCGCCTTCAGCATCACGATTGTAGTAGCTGTCGCGATGAATAAAAGCCACTACATCGGCATCCTGCTCAATGGAGCCGGACTCGCGCAGGTCAGACAGCATCGGCTTTTTGTCGCCGCCGCGTTGCTCGCTGGCACGGCTTAGCTGCGAGAGCGCAATCACGGGCACGCGCATTTCTTTCGCGAGGGCTTTGAGTCCGCGGGAAATGGTTGACACTTCCTGGGTGCGATTTTCCGGACGGCGACCATTTGGCCCACCGCTGCTGGCGCTCATCAGCTGCAGATAGTCGATGACAATTAAATCGAGCCGGCCGCCTCCCTGCTGGCGCAGGCGCCGCGCCTTGGCTCGCATCTCGCCCAAAGAAATGCCGGGAGTGTCGTCGATGAAAATCTTTGCCGCTGCCAGACGCTCCAGTCCGCTGACCAGCTTATCGCGATCGTCGCGCGTCAAGAATCCGGTCTGAATATGGCGCATGTTCACCATGGACTGTGAAGCCAACATGCGTCGCAGCAGCGCTTCCTTCGACATTTCCAGCGAAAACACTCCCACCACTTTGCCGTCGCGCACTGCGGCATTTTCCGCAATGTTGATCGCCCAGGCGGTTTTCCCCATCGAAGGTCGGGCCGCGATGATAATCAGTTCCGACGGCTGCAGGCCGCTCGTCATGCGGTCGAAGTCGACATAGTGCGTGGCCAGGCCGGTAATTTCGCGGCCTTCTTTGTATAGATTGTCGATCGAGCCGAAGGAGCCTTTGACGATCTCCGGAATGCTGGAAAATCCCTGGGTGATGCCACGCTCGGAGACTTCCAGCAGGGCGGTTTCGGTTGCATTCAGTACTTCGAGAGCATCTTCGCTTTGATCGGCGCACCTTGCCTGCGCGGTCGAGCAAATGCCCATCATCTGTCGCAGGATTGACTTGTCTTTGACGATGCGGACATAATCCTCAATGCTCAGGCGGCGCGGAAGATTTTCTGTCAGCGAAAAAATGTAGGCTCGATTGCCGATCGACTCCAGTTCCTTCTGGCGGTCGAGTTCTTCGCTCAAGGTAATAATGTCGACCGCGCGATTGGCGTCGATCAACTCGCCCATGCGGGCATAAATCCGGCGATGCGAGTCGAGCGAAAAGTCGTCTGCAATCAGACGCTCGGCCGCCTCACTGTAGGCGGCATTGTCCAGCAGGATGGCGCCCAGGATGGTGCGCTCCGCCTCCACGCTGGCTGGTAATCCATGTTCGAGCGAGATTTGAGATAGGGTTGCCACTGTTTATGAGTGTAGCCTCGGTCAGCTAATACAAACATCAGTGGATTTCGAGCGCGCGAAGTGGAAAAAGCAGGCGTCGGCAGTATCATATTCGTAGTGCCTGGCAACTGAGCATTCTGACAGATTCCCCGATCCGTTGGCTCGATTGCGGCCCCAGGAGTTTTCGATTGACGATGCAGCGGTTTCTATCTTTTCGCAGGCATTTTATTTTGCCCGGCCTGGTCTTTGGAGTCATTCTCGCAACCTCTTCCGTCTCACGCGCACAATTGCCGATGGAATCGAACTCGCAGCAGTCGGCGGGGCAGATGGCGCAGCTGGTCGCGGAACTGCAGAAGGTCGCTGACCGCTGGGACGAAGCCGTCTATCAGCACGATCAATATGCGCTGGAACTGGTGCTGGCGCCACAGTACATCGATATTTCCGACACCGGCAACGTGACCAACAGGGATCAGCAGATCTCCGAGATGATGATGAAGGACGCGCCCCGTTTCCAGTTGACGCAGAAGGTGGTGAGCGTTCGCCTGGTCGGGGATGCTGCGGTGGTGAACGGAACCTACGAGCGCGTGTTTCAGGGCAGCAAGCTGAGTCGCACCAAAACGAAGACGGAACGCGGAGTGTTCAGCCAGGTCTATGTGCGGGCGCGCAATACATGGCAGTGCATCAATTCTCAGCGCACGATCATCCAGGAGCCGGTGGTCAAAGGCAAGAAAAAGTCAGACAAAGACGCCACGGAGAAGCCGTTGAACCACGACCTGGGATTCCATCTCCCCGGGATGCATCATAGTTCCGACTCTGATTCCAGCTCTGGATCGAGCACCACCGCGCAACCGCAACAATAATTACGTGGCTTGGTTGCTCTACGCGGTGGCTGGCTCGGGGTTGCGGCCCTGAATTTCAATGTAGATGTTGATCAGTGAGAGCGCGGCCGGCGTCACGCCTGGGATACGGCCGGCGTGGCCGATGGTTCCGGGACGAACGCGGAGCAGTTTTTCCTGCATCTCGCGGGAGAGGCCGCTGACGGCGGTGTAGTCGAACCAGGCAGGGATGGCGCGATGCTCGGCGCCCTTCATCCGCTCAATCGACTTTCGCTGTTGATCCAGATAGCCGGCATACTTGATCTCTGTCTCGACCGCCTTCCATTCATTTCGCACGTGTGCCGGAATGTGATCCTGCAGCATGGCAGCGCGGATGGTCTCCAAATGGATCGCATCGTCACTCGAAATGGATGAGATCGCCTGCTCCAAGTTGGCTGGCAAGATGGCGCGCAGGGCTTCGATCGTGACCTCTGGCCGCTTCATCAGTTGGGCGTAGCTTTGACCCACGGCACTGCTCAGCTTCGCTCCAAGCTCCGGCGAAATCGCTGCCAGGCGTTCGAGGTCCGGCTTTTGTGCGGCCAGCATCTTTGCGAAGGCCTGCATGCGGGCCTGCTTGGTCTGGAAGGCGCTCCACGCGTGATCATCGATCAATCCGAGATTGCGGCCGTACGGAGTGAGTCGTCGGTCGGCATTGTCGATGCGCAGGTGCAGGCGATACTCCGCGCGCGACGTAAACATGCGATACGGCTCGTTCGTCCCCTTGCTGATCAGGTCGTCAATCAGGATGCCGGTGTAGGCTTCGCTTCGATCGAGCACGAATGCCGGCTCGCCCTTGACGCGCAGCGCGGCATTGATTCCCGCCATCAGGCCCTGGCAGGCGGCCTCCTCATATCCCGAGGTGCCATTGATCTGCCCGGCGAGATAGAGACCAGTAATACTCTTCACCGCCAGCGCATGATCCAACTCCGTCGCGTCGATGGCGTCATATTCGATCGCGTACCCTGGGCGCAGCATTTCGGCATTCTCTAGGCCGGGAATGGAACGCAGCACGGCAGCCTGAACGTCCATCGGCAGGGAAGTCGACATACCGTTGATGTAGACCTCATGCGTGTGCAATCCTTCCGGCTCCAGAAAAAGTTGATGCTGCAATTTCTCTGGGAAGCGGACCACTTTATCTTCAATCGAGGGGCAGTAGCGCGGTCCGGTCGCCTGAATCTGACCGGAATACATGGGCGAGCGATGCACATTCTCGCGAATGATGGCGAGCGTTCCCGGTGTGGTGAACGCGATATGGCAACTGATCTGCGGCCGTGTGATGGCTTCCGTTCGAAAGCTGAACGGCGTCGGCTCAGCATCGCCCGGCTGTTCGTCGAACTTCGACCAATCAATCGTGCGGCCATCAATGCGCGGCGGCGTTCCCGTCTTCAGGCGGCAATTGCGCAGGCCCAACCGCTTCAAGGATTCTCCCAGCAAAACAGCGGCGGGTTCACCGCTGCGCCCCGCTGGATAATGCTCTTCGCCGCAATGGATCAGGCCATTCAAGAATGTTCCCGTGGTGATGACTGTTGCGCCCGCGTACACGACGTGCCCGTCGCGCAGCTTTACACCTCGCACGATGCGATGCGGCGCACCGGCTCCGGTGTCGGGCAGTTCTTCCAGCACCACATCGACGACTTCCGCCTGCTTGATGAAGAGATTTGGCTGCGACTCCAGAACTTCGCGCATCTTCACGCGATATTGTTGCTTGTCGCACTGGGCTCTCGGCGACCAGACGGCAGGCCCGCGGGAAGTATTCAGCAAGCGAAATTGGATGCCGACGGCGTCCGTGACCTCGCCCATAATGCCGCCGAGTGCGTCCACCTCCCGCACCAGGTGACCCTTGGCAATTCCGCCCACTGCGGGATTACAAGACATCTGCGCGATCAGGTCCAGGTTCAGCGCAAACAGCGCCGTCCGAAGACCCATGCGGGCACCCGCCATCGCCGCTTCACAGCCTGCATGGCCGGCGCCGACGATGACCAGATCGTATTGTTCAGTAAAAGCCATAGAGCCTTGATTGTATCAATCTGGACCCTATTCGCCGGGCTGCCTGCACTCGTCCGGTTTCTTTACAATCGACCTATGCCGATGCACTTTTCTCCGCAAGCCATTCAGTTTATGCGCGGTCTGGCGCGCAACAATCGTCGCGACTGGTTCGATGCTCGCAAGCAAGTGTATGAAACAGAATTGAAAGCGCCGCTGCTGGCCCTGATTGAAGAAATCAACGGCGAATTCATGGACTTTGCGCCGGAACATATTCGGCCGCCGCAGAAGTGCATGTTCCGCATCTACCGCGACACTCGCTTTTCTCCCGACAAAACTCCGTACAAGAAACACATCTCCGCCTGGTGGGCGCGGCAGGGATTGGAGAAGAAATCCGGGGGCGGATATTACTTTCATATTTCTGGAAAAGAACTGGTGATTGCGGCAGGCGTCTATATGCCAGAGCGAGAGCAATTGCTGGCCATTCGCAACCACCTGATGGAGCATCACGAAGAATTTCGGCGTTTATCGAAGGCGCGCAACCTGAAGCGGCTGATGTCAGATTTTGATGGGCTGCGCCTGACTCGTCCGCCGAAGGGCTTTCCCAAAGACCATCCGGCCATGGACTTGATTGCCTGCCGTCAGTGGGGAGTTTCGACGACTTTACCCGCAGAAACGGCGCTCAAACCAACCTTGCGCCGGGAGATCGTCTCGCGCTTCCGTGCCGCCGCGCCGCTGATTGAATTCTTGAATCGACCGTTGACTACACAGGCCACCAGGCCCTCCCACCGGCTCGATTTCTTCTGATCATTTGTAGGTT
Organism: Acidobacteriaceae bacterium; assembly: GCA_049692235.1. Lineage (GTDB taxonomy): Bacteria > Acidobacteriota > Terriglobia > Terriglobales > Acidobacteriaceae > JAKAAZ01. The sequence continues at coordinate 23,353 of JBAVOQ010000056.1, forward strand.
GGTGATGCGCGCTTATCTCAGGGTTGCCGGAACGGGTTCCCTTGCGGAATATTTGTGCCGCAACTTCTTTGTCTGGCGTGCAATAGAGAACACGCAACTTTTCCTTTGAAGCAACGTTCTTAACGGTAGAGGAATTCAGGCACCCATGGCTGGCCTGAATCCCCTCCGCAGCGAAGTGCGACTGCTACAGGGTTTCGATGAGGAGGATGAACATGCGATATTTACGGTACATCGCGTTACTCGGGATTTTGCTGATTCCGGCGAGCTATACACGCGCCCAGGTGTCACTTGGATTTAGCGTCGGCGGCCCTGTCTACGGCGGCGATTATGACGATGGCGGCGATTATGCGCAGCCATCCTGCGTCTATGGTTATTACAACTACTATCCCTATGCATGCGCTCCCTACGGATATTACGGCGCGCAGTGGTTCAATAACGGCGTCTTTCTGGGCATTGGTCCCTGGTACGGTTGGGGCTGGGGCGGTGGATACTACCGCGGCGGCTGGGGCCGTGGCGGTTGGGGACGTGGCGGCTGGGGCCGCGGCGGTTGGGGTCGCGGAGGCTACGGTGGCCGTGGTGGCTGGGGTCGCGGTGGATACGGTGGACGCGGCGGATATGGTGGACGCGGCGGTTATGGTGGCAACCGGGCCTACGGTGGTGGTGGCGGATTTCACGGCGGCGGCGGCGGATTCCATGGTGGCGGCGGTGGTGGTGGATTCCATGGCGGCGGTGGTGGTGGGTTTCACGGCGGCGGCGGTGGTGGCTTCCACGGCGGCGGCGGTGGCGGCTTCCACGGTGGTGGTGGTGGGCATGGTGGCGGCGGACATCGGTAGTCCGCGAGTCCTCTGACCCTTGGATTCAATCGGCGGCTGTCAGCTCGGTGCTGGCAGCCGCTTCGCTTTGCGGAAGGCTTTTGCGGTGATCCCAGATTTCCATCACGACGGATGAGGACTGTCTCTTGGGGATTTTATGGCTTCTGGCCGAAGCGAGGCAAAATCGTATAATCAGCGGATGAAGCGAGCTCCGCTGGTCGGCGTGGTCATGGGTAGCCGAAGCGATTACGAAATCCTTCAACCCGCCATTGAGATTCTGCAGGAATTTTCTGTACCGCATGAGGCGCGTGTCGTCTCGGCGCATCGCACTCCGGATTGGTTGTTCGAATACGCTGCAACCGCGGAAGGGCGTGGGCTTCGGGTGCTGATTGCGGGTGCCGGGGGTGCCGCTCACTTGCCCGGAATGCTGGCGGCCAAGACGCATCTTCCTGTGCTGGGAGTGCCGATTCCGGCCACCATGTTGGCGGGTGTGGATTCACTTCTTTCCATCGTACAAATGCCCAAGGGCGTGCCTGTCGGCACGCTCGCCATCGGCAAGCCGGGGGCCGCGAATGCGGCATTACTGGCGATTTCCATCCTCGCGCTGGAAGATCGAGCATTGCGCGATCGGCTGTGTGCGTGGCGGGAAACGCGTAAGCAGGAAGTGCTGGCCCAAACGCTTCCTTCGCCGGAGCCAGGCGATTGATGCAGACGCAACAAGTGATTCTTCCCGGATCGACGATCGGCATCCTCGGTGGCGGCCAGTTGGGCCGCATGATGGCCATGGCAGCCCGTTCACTGGGCTATCGCATCCAGGTGCTCGATCCTGATCCCTCCTGTCCCGCCCGCTTCGTTGTTGACGCCTGCTTTGAGGCGGGCTGGAACGATGCCCGTGCCGCTGGGGATCTTGCTCGCGGCTGCGACGTCGTCACGCTCGAGATCGAACAGATTTCTGTGGCCGCGCTCGAAGCTGCGGAGCGGCATGCGCCGGTTCGCCCCGGCTCCGCGATGCTGGCAATTATTCAGGACCGCATTTTGCAAAAAGAATGGCTGGTGGCGCACGGGTTGCCGGTCGGCGACTATCGTGCGGTCCATGACCTTGCTGAATTTGGCGCGGCGGTACAGGATCTGGGTGGACGATGCTTTGTGAAGAGCGCCCAGGGCGGGTATGACGGTCGCAGCCAGGAAAAGTTGGGCTTCTCCGAGCCCGCAGATGCGGCGGCGATTGAAGCGGCCTGGAAATCTTTGGGGCAGCGGCCCTTGGTCGTGGAGCGGGCCGTCGAGCTTGCCATGGAAATTTCGGTGATGGTGGCGCGTTCGCCTCGCGGAGAAATGAAGGCGTATCCTGCGGCCGTCAATCTTCACGAGCAGCAGATCCTTGTGTGGAGCGCGATTCCGGCGAACATACCCGCTGCGACCGCTGCCCGCGCGCAAGAACTGGCGCTATCGATTGCAGAGCAATTTCGACTGGAAGGCTTGCTGGCGGTTGAAATGTTTATCACCAAAGATGGTGAACTGTTGGTGAACGAGCTGGCTCCTAGGCCGCATAACAGCTACCACTCCAGCGAGCGCGCCTGCGTGACCAGCCAGTTTGAGCAGGCGATTCGCGCGGTGTGCAATCTGCCGCTGGGCGATGTCGAGGTGGTCCAACCCGCCGCCATCGTCAACCTGCTGGGAGATGTATGGCTGAATGCGAATACGGAGACCGGACCGCGCTTCGATCTTGCGCTGGCGGTTCCCGGGGTTCGACTGCATCTGTACGAAAAGCACGTGCCGCGCTCGGGTCGCAAAATGGGCCATTTATCCGCGGTTGGAAAAACGGCGGAAGAGGCCGTGCAGCACGTTGTGGAAGCAAAGAGCAGATTGTAACTGTCGCGGTGACAATTGGGATAATTTGCAGATCCGTCATCCTGAGTGAAGCGAAGGATCTCTGCATTTTTCCGAAGAAGGCGAATGCACAGATTCTTCGCGATGCACAGATTCTTCGCGATGCACAGATTCTTCGCGATGCTCAGAATGACGAATTTTCTTCGATGGAAGTCGGCGAGTTTCCCGCGATAAAAACCAAAGGTCTGTATGAAGCGAAAAGAACAGGCAGGCCAATGGCCTGCCTGTTCTTTATTGGATAAGAAAATCGCTTAACCGATATCGCCGTCCCAGTTTTCCAGGGTCTTCTTCAACTCGGCCATGAATTTGCCGGCATCGGCGCCATCAATAATGCGGTGATCAAATCCCAGTGTGAGTCGCATAATGTGACGAACCGCAATGCTGTCGTTGCCGTCGGCATCTGTCACCACCGTTGGCTCCTTGAACAGGCCGCCGACCGCGAGGATCGCCGTCTCCGGCTGATTGATCACGGGAGTGCCAAATTGCTCTCCGAAAATGCCGGGGTTGGTGATGGTAAATGTGCCCTCGGCGACTTCATCGGGCTTGAGTTTCTTGCCGCGTGCCCGGGCCGCCAAATCGACGATGGCGCGAGCAATGCCAAGGAAACTGCGCTCTTCGGCATTCTTGATGACGGGAACGATCAGGCCCCAGTCGAGCGCGACTGCGACACCGATGTTGATATGTTTGTGGTACCGAACCGCGTTGCCTTCCATCGAAGCATTCACAATCGGCATCTTGCGCAGGCAACTGACAATGGCGCTGGTAATAAACGGCATGTACGTTAGCTTGACGCCATTCCGCTGCTCATACTTCGATTTTTCGCGCTCGCGAATCTTGACGATCCGGGTCATGTCAATCTTGAACACGCTGTGGACATGCGCGCTGGTATGCTTCGATTCCACCATGCGCTGGGCGATGATCGAGCGCATCTTGCTGAGCGGAACCAAATCGCCGGGAATCGATATTTCTGCAGGGGCAGACGCCGCAATCGATGGCGCGACCGAGGCCCCGGCAGTGGCTGCCTCCGGAGTGGCCGCGACGCCAGCTGGAGCGTTGCCACGTTGGCCAATGTAGGCCAGAGCGTCGTCCTTGGTGATGCGTCCGCCGGCTCCGGTACCGGAAATTTGGGAAAGGTCGAGGTTGTTTTCTTTTGCGATGCGTCGCACCAGCGGCGAGGAACGTTGCCGTTCTCCGGTTGTCGCTGCCGCGGGTGGAACCGCGGGAGCCGGTGCAGGGGCAGCGCTGGGTTGCGGCGGTGGGGCTGCCTTCTTTTCGGCAGAGGCCGGGGCTGGGGTCGTAGAGGCAGCCGCGCCGGCGGTTCCACCGATGACCGCAACCACTGTGTTGATCTCGACCGTACTCCCTTCGGGGACCTTGATGTCCGTCAGCACGCCAGCGGCAGGAGACGGAATTTCCGCATCGACCTTGTCGGTGGAAATCTCAAATAAAGGTTCATCCCGCGCGACGGTGTCGCCAACTTTTTTCAGCCACTTAGTGATCGTTCCCTCAAAGATCGATTCGCCCATCTGCGGCATGACGATGTCGGTGCCGCCCGTGCTTTGGCTTGGCGCCACTGCCGCCGCGTTCGCTGGCACAGGCTCCGATTTGACCGCTGCGGGAGCAGGGACCGGCTCGTTTGCTTTTTCCGGCGCGGTCGCAACCGCTTCCTCTTTGGCTTCTTTCTTCGCATCGACCGTTGTTGTGGAATTCGATGCCGCCGCGATTCCATCTTCGGCAATCACCGCGACAACGGTGTTGATTTCGACCGTTGCGCCCTCAGCGATCTTGATCTCTGTCAGGACTCCGGAGGCGGGCGAGGGAATCTCCGCGTCCACCTTATCGGTCGAAATCTCGAACAAGGGCTCATCCCGCTGCACGGTCTCGCCGGCCTTCTTCAGCCACTTCGTAATCGTTCCCTCGAAGATTGACTCACCCATCTGCGGCATCACTACATTGGTTGGCATGGATTCCTTCCTGCTTTCATTTCGCTTTCAGATTTCGCTGGTTTCAAAACATTCGTACGGCCTATGGCTCCGGTGTTGCGAGGGCGAGACCTGATTTTCGTCGGCGGCCCGTGATGCTAAGGATGAACTGGGATGGAATGTCTGCTTTCCTTGTCGCCAGGAGACGATTTTGCTGTCGAACTGCCCCAAAATCACCATTCTATATGACAAGATGCCGAACAGCGATCTCGCGGCTACCGTTCCGCGAGGCGGTTTTGTGCGCCGATGCGAGCCATATTTCTCTGAACGCAAATCGTTAGTCATTGTGTTGCACAGATGCTTCCGTCAGCGCCGCTACAGACTCAGTCCACAGGATCTGCTTGCCAAAAATGCGGCCGAAATTTCTGGCGACGGCGTGCACCGCCTGCTCCATCGTCGGCATGGTGCCGGAATGTTCGTCGATTTCCTCCTCCAGGCTGGTGACCGCACAATCCGTGATTCCGCAGGGGACGATCAGACGAAAATCCCGCAGATCCGTGGTCACGTTCCAAGCAAATCCGTGGGAAGTGATGCCTTGAGAGATGTGGACGCCGATCGCCGCGATCTTTTTCTCCGGAATACTGCCGCCCGCCAGCGTCCATACCCCCGTTTTTCCGGCGATGCGCTGGGTCAAGACTCCGTACTCGGCGCAGGTTCGAATCATCGCCTCTTCCAGCCAGCGCACGTACTCGACTGCGCCCAGATGCGGGCCGTTCTTGCCCGGAAATTCTCCTCGCAGATCGAGAATCGGATAGCCAACGATTTGTCCCGGCCCGTGATACGTGACGTCGCCGCCACGATCGATCTCGTGGACGCTGATCCCGCGCCGCGCAAGCTCCTCATCGCTAGCCAGAATATTGGAGCGATGGGCGTTTCTTCCCAGCGTCAACACGGGTGGATGCGCAAGCAGCAGCAACACGTCGCCAATCCGCTGCTGCTTGCGCAACGCTACAAGCTGGCGCTGCAACTCCAGCGCTTCCACGTAGCCGACGCGACCAAGATGGATCAGATGCAGCAGCATAGCTAGGCGGAGCGACCGCGCTCCTTCCTGGATGCCCGCGCACAATCGCAATCGACGCATCCACGCCTGGCACACGCGCCGCATGCCTTCACCACCTGTTTCTTCAGGGCCTGACGCGCCCGGTGCGCGCGGACCCCGGCATTCGTCGGCGAAATACCGGCTTGCTCTCCAAACTCCTTCAGGCTTTTTTCTTCCAGATCGACCGTGCGCAACGCTTGCTGATACTCCGGCTTCAATTCTGGCAAGACTTCCAGAATGCACTCGCAGACCGACGCGCGGGTTGCAGCATCCGGCTCGACACTTGTTTCCATTTCGCGGGCCCAATGTTCCAGCATGCGTCCCGACGCTGCCTGATGGCGATAGTGGTCAATGACCGCGTTCCTGAGAATGCGATAGAACCAGGCCACAACCGATTCGTCCTGCCGCAGCTTTTCCTGTTGCTGCACAGCGCGCAAAAAGGCCGTTTGCAGAATATCCTCGGCCACGGAGCGCGAATCCACGCGACGCTCGACAAAGTTTAAAAAGCGCGCCCGCTGCTGCAGCAGAGTGCTCACAACACCGGAAGAAGCGGCCTGCGGCATCACGTCCCTCCAATCTTTCACTGTAATGTTTTCGACCCGTCTTCGTCTGCACGCATAACTGAGGCAACAAGCCTCATCAAGGAGAACAACATGACCGATACCACCCAATCGACGACCTGTTGCAGTGGATGCCAATGCAGTGCCAACGAATGCAAATGCGCTTCCACGTGCAAATGCGCTCCCACGTGTACCTGCGGACCCGCGTGCAATCCCACGGAGGCTTGCTGCGGCACAAAAAAGAGCGGTTAGCCGATTGCAAGTGAAAAGACCGGCATCCTCGAGGCTGTTACGAAACTCTTGAAGTAGGCTGAATGAGATGATCCGAGCGCAATCATATCTTCTGCCGACAACAACTCCAGGCCAACAGCATCATCCCCGCCAAGCGCTTCACCAGCCGCCGCGCCACCGGCGTGCGCGCCCAGATGCGGGAGAACTTCCCGCGAGAACAGTACGCCAGACGCTCGCTGATCG
>JBAVOQ010000057.1:0-115969 GCA_049692235.1 Acidobacteriaceae bacterium
TCGACGGTCACAACCAGAATCCCAAGCCCTTCATCTGGACCGCCAAGGCCACCGACATCCTGGAAAAGGTGACTCGCGCTCAAACCGCTCTCAATAAAAGACGATCTGCTTGAGACACTACACTAGGTTGCAGAACACCGAAGCCGCGCCTTGGCGTGCCCGGCATAAACCTGATACAGATGGATCTTGCTGCGAATTGATCGCGACGCAGCATCCGGAGTAAGTCGTGGCGAAGAAGAAAGTGCTTTCGGAGTGGCAGATTCATTTGATTGCGAAGGCGCTGGCTGATCCGCGGCGGCATGAGATTCTGCAGCAGATTGGCGCGTGTAGGGACATTGCCCTCCTGCGCTGAGATTTGTGGATGCCGGCGCGGATCGGCACCATGCTCTCTGACGGAATCAGGTGGTCGCAGCCTTACTTCGGACGCGTGGCGTGGACCATTGGCAGGCCGGTATCGTAGTCGAGTTCGCGGGGCAGATAGCCGTCGTTTTCTCTTTGCCGGGTCATGCCGGCATTCTTCCAGGTCTCGGGAAAATCCGGCCGCCACGGTCGATTGCCCCAGTAGTAGCCGCGGAAAGGATCGCGCGACACGTTCATCCAGTTCAGCAGTTGGTCGTGCAATTGATTTCGAATGGCGGCGTGTTCGGCGGAATCGATCAGGTTATTCAACTCGCCGGGATCGGTTTCCAGATCGTACAGCTCATCCGTCGTGACCAGGTGAATGGAAAGCTTATAGCGATCATTGCGAACGCAGCGAATCGGTTGGTACGCGCCGAATCCGTCGTGGTCCACTTCGTACCGTCCCCACTCGATAAAAACTTCTGAGTGCGGGGCGACGGTGGGATCGCGAAACGTTGCCAGCATGGTCGTGCCTTCCATCGTCTTCGGAACCTGCAGGCCAAAGTAATCCATGATGGTTCCGCTCAGGTCGATGTGCGAAGCCAGGTGCGGACACGCCGCCCCCTCGGGCGCGACTCCCGGCCACTTAACGATGTAAGGAATCCTGGTGATCTCCTCATACATCGCCGGACCCTTGTCCTGCAGGCGATGCGACTCAAGGAACACGCCATGATCGGCGGTGTAGAGAACAATGGCATCGGGGGCGCTGACTTCCATCTCTTTCATCACGCGGCCAATTTCATCATCGACAAAGGTGTGCGAGCCGAAGAATTGATGCGACTCAATCGGCGGCTGTTTGCGATGCAACGATCCCAGGCTGTCCGCCCAAATCCTCTGCTCCGCTGGCTTGGTTGTCAGCGGATCGTCCACGTTTGGCGCGCTGGGAAAAATGAATCCGCGATAGCTGTCGGAATATTCTTTCGGGCAAAGGCAGGGTCCGTGGGGCTCGTCGAAGGCCAGCACCAGCAGATAATCTTGATCCTTATGCTTGGCGAGAAAATCGATGGCGCGGTTGGCGCAGCGGTGCCCGTAGCACATGTCGGCAGTCCATGTGGGATCGTTGCCTGTGCTCGATTGCCGCGATCGCACCCGGTCTTCCGGCGATAACTCCATCAGGTAGTCGCGCATGTCGTACCAGTACGCGGGGTCCCAGCCGGGCGCGGGCCGACCGGTGCCGAAGTAATCGAAACCGTCGCAGTGCCATTTGCCGACGAAGGCTGCATGCACGCCGCGATCATGCAGATGCTGGCCCAGGGTGTGCACCGTATCGCCCAGCGGCATGCTGTTTCCCCACACGCCATTGGTGTGCGGAAACAGCCCGGTCCAAATGGCGGACCGCGCCGGAGCGCATACCGGCTGGCAGTTGTAGGCCTTGTCGAATCGGATTCCCTGGGCGGCGAGGCGGTCGAGGTTTGGAGTCCTGAGTCCGGTCTTGCGGTAGCAGTTCAACATGTCTGCCCGGACCGATTCGCCCAGGATAATGACGGCCTGGCGAGGCTTTTTCGCCTGGCTGAAAGCCGCTGTGTCCATCAGCGACGCTGCGCCGACCGCGCCAGCAGTTTTTAAGAGCTCTCTGCGATTCATTACGGGTTTAGTGGACCATTTTGAAAATGAAATGACAAGCAACGCATGGCACTCAGCCGGGCGCGCCACGCGAAATCCGTATTTCTCGCGATTCGTGCGTAATTTTCCGTCTCGCATACGTATCCCCATCGTATGTTCGAGTCTGAGATGACATTGGCGGCGACAGAGTCCGAACCCGAGCGCATTGCACGTGGCCTTCGTCAGAGAGATGTCGCGCTGCTGCAGGCCCTGGTCCAGCAATACCAGTACCGGCTGGTGCGCTACTTTATTTTTCTTCTCGGCACTCGTGATCCGGTCGACGACCTGGTGCAGGAAACGTGGCTGCGGGTTCTGGAGCGCGGCCGCTCGTACGATGGTGCATCGCGCTTTGAGCCGTGGCTGTTCGCGATTGCCCGGAATCTCGCCATCGACCACACTCGCAAACGCCGTGTGTTTAGCCTCGACTCGGAGGAGGGTGACAACTGCGAGCGTGCCTCGTTTTCGCCTGTTTCCAGCACAGCTTCGCCCTTCGAGCAGGCGGCGCGAACGGAAGATGCGCGGCATCTCGCGCACTCGCTGGAGTCGCTGCATCCTGCCTATCGAGAAGCGCTGGTGCTGCGCTTTCAAGAGGACTTATCGCTCCAGGAAATCAGTCGCGTTGTCGGGGCGTCGGTTTCGACAGTATCGTCAAGAATTTATCGCGGCCTGGCGGCACTGCGACAACAGATGGACGGAGGATCCCATGCAAATTGATGGTCACGAATCGATCTGCCACCTGATCGACAAATCTCTCGCGGGCGAAATCTCCGGTCAGGAAGAACAATCTCTCCGCCAGCATCTGCTCACGTGCTCCGCATGCCAGGAATATTTGGACACATCCGATCGAGCCATTGCCGGCCTGGGAGGATTTGCGTTCGAGACCGATCCAGGCCTGCCCGACAAAATCTTCGCGGCTCTCACAATCCGCGCGGCACAGCTTGAAAGGCAGCGGCTCAGTCACCGCAAGCTCGCGTGGAGCTATGTTGCCGCGCTGATTCTCACTCTGGTCGGTTCGTTCGCCGCCATGCAGCTGGGCGATCGATTTGCCGCCGCCTTTTCCGCGACGCATCAGCAAGTGCAGTTGGGACTGATCGCGATCTGGATTGTGCCGTCCGTCTGCTTCTGTCTGTTATTGCCAACGCTACCCATGATGTCGAAGAGGTGGCTGCATGCGAAAGGAGTCTCCCTGTGAAAACGAATTCGTTTTGGAGTCTCGTGCCGAAAGGCGTCAAAGTAGCGGCCGCCATCGTCTTTTTGTGTGCGCTCATCATTGGTTCCTTCCTCGGTGCTTGCCAGGGACACGTGGCCGGCCTGAACACTCTGAACGGCATCCCACCAAGTGTGTTGGCCTCCGCGATCGGATTGGGCTTGGGCCTGCTGCTCGGTACTGTCATCGCCATTTGGTTGCTTTGCCTGGGATATGTGTATGCCGATGCTCGGCGGCGCGCCATGCCAGCTGTCCTCTGGGTTTTGATCGCGATCTTCGTTCCCAACCTGCTTGGATTTCTGCTGTACTTTGCGTTACGTCGCCCGTTGGGATCGCCGTGCCAAAACTGCGGGCAGTTGATTGCCGCCGAACAGCGATTCTGTTCGTGGTGTGGCAGCCAGCGTTTTGCGGCATCGCCTGCGCCAGCCAATTTTCAGTCGCCTGATTCGGGGGCGGGTCCTACCGCCGCTGTTTAGGCGATCGTATGGGCAACGGGAGGCTCGATTCCGCTCGAGACTCCAGACGGTCGCGGAGGAATCAAAAATACGCCCCACGCATGGGCGTGTTCGTCTCCGGAGCCGTTGCGGATACTCGCCTCCGCTGTGATCCTGCGTTTCTGATGTTGCACCATCCAACCGCGCGCCCATACCGTCTCTCCGGTGCGCAGTTTTTGCTTGAAGCGTACCCGCAAATCCACCGTGAAGGCCTCCAGGCCCTGAGCAATGATGGCCTTCGACATGGCCTCATCCAGCACGGTGGAGACAACGCCTCCGTGGATCACGCCCTGAAAGCTCTCCGAGTCTTTCCCCGGAACCCACTCCGCGGTGACGCCGTTCCCGTCGACGCGAAAGGTGAGTTGCAATCCATGCGGATTTTGATGGCCACACACCACGCAGTGCGGATTCAACGCAGCCACCAACTGCAACGCGTGACCGTCTTCCTCCGGCAGTGTTGCGGCGAGCCGGGTGGGCGGAGTGATGGGCAGGCTCATGACTGGGCTTCCAGGCCAGACGTTTCGAGTGCGGTGTTAGTGTCGCGATGTCGACGATCCATGGCCCACCCCTTCTTCGACGCGCTCAGAAAATGCAATCATGGCGTGCCCCATCCGTCGCAGCAATTGTGCCCACTCCTCTAAATGAAGACGACCTTTTTTTGTGAGCGCATACACGCGCCGCGCCGGGCCGGAACCTTCCACATCCCAGGTTGACGTAACGTGGCCATTGTCTTCCAGCATCCGCAGCGTTCGATACAAAGATGCGCGTTCGATTCGGGCGTCCGTCAGGGCGAAGTTCGTCAGCTTGTCCGCCAGGTCATACCCATACGACTTTTTCTCTTCTTTCAGCACTAACAGAACGACGGGTTCAATGTAGCGATAGAGATTGCCCATGGAGCAGGAGCACGTAGAACTGCCGGCGTGTCGAGGACAGAAAAACTTAGGCATGCGATATACCCCTTCCCTGAAATTCCCCAACCTCTGGCATGGCATCGAAGAATCGAGGATGGGTGTAGTATACATCTAGATGTAAACATCACCTATAAGGAAAGTCGAAGAAAGGCGTGACTCGCTGCGGGTAGTAGCGCGTCGCGCACCAGGAACCTTTGCTGACGGCTGAAAAGTGTTAGAAACGGTTCCGAAAGAAAAGAGGAATCCTATGACGAATCAAGTAGAAAATCCAACGTCGGCGACATCATCTTTTGCTCTTACGGAATTTGTACTTCCAACAGCCTTGCCGCAACTGGGGATGGCCGCGCCTGAGTTCGAGGCAGTCACCACGCACGGCAAGATTCGCCTGGAGGATTACCGTGGCAACTGGCTGGTTCTTTTCTCGCATCCGGCGGATTTCACCCCCGTTTGTACCACCGAGTTTCTAGCCTTTGCGGCCATTGCCGGGGAGCTGCGCAAGCGAAATGCGGAGTTGCTGGGTCTGAGCATTGACAGTCCGACCTCGCACATTGCCTGGGTGCGGAACATCAAAGAGAAATTCGGAATCGACATTCCCTTTCCCATCATTGCCGATTCCAACAAGGAAGTCGCCACGCTCTACGGCATGGTGATGCCCGGCGAAAGCAAGACGGAGACCAGCCGCTGCGTTTTTGTGATCGATCCTGTCGGGACTGTGCGCGCCATGATCTATTACCCGCTCACAACCGGCCGCAACACCGACGAAATTATTCGCCTGATCGATGCCCTGCAGACCACCGACAAGCACGGGGTCGCCACGCCTGCGAATTGGAAGCCGGGAGAGAAAGTAATCGTGCCGCCTCCCAGCACCATGGAAGAGGTAGAAGCGCGCATGAAGGCGGGCTTCGAATGCGCCGACTGGTACTTCTGCAAGAAAGCAGTGTGACGGGAGAACTGCAATGGCGTGTGTCAACGGTCAAGGAGAATTATCGGACTCCGCGCGCAGGATGCTGGCGGCAATGGAACATCCAGCAACGCCGGAAGATGTTGCGGCGCGCACGAATCTGCCGCTGTTTCGCGTTCGCGCAGGATTGCGAGAGATGGCCGAAGCTGGGCTGGTGGAGCTGAAGGACGGCTCGTATACACCCACCCAGCAGGGCCGAGCCTTGTTGCCGTCGTAACGGCAAGAAGCGTTTTAGGAACAACTGAAATGGAGAATATATGAGCAAGATTGCTTTGATGACATTGTTGAATCGGGAAGACTCGAGTCTCTCGCCGCACTTTGGCAAAGCCAAATGGATCATGATTCGCGACACCGAACACGGTCCCTCGCACTTTGTACAGAACCACGGACTGAACGGGAAGACCGTGGTGGAAGAACTGCTGCGCGAGGGATGCACCGACGTAATCTGCAGTGAGATCGGACAGGGAGCAGTCGAGAACCTGAAGCGTGCGCAGATTCATGGATGGCTTGCACCCGCAGACATTCCCGCGCCTCGCCTGGTTGAGATGCTCGCGGCAGGATCGTTGCAGCCAGTGTCCGCAACCAAACAGCACGGCGAAGGTTGCGGCCAGCATGAGCACGGAGAAAAACATTCGGGCGGCGGCTGCGGTTGCCAGCATCGACATGGCGACGGGCATGCCGGCGGCGGCTGTTGCGGCGGATAAGTTCGCCGGTAATTAAAAATTCCCAGCGCGTTCCCTGCATGTTGAGAGAACCGGGTCCGGGGTGAAGGGGCCTGTGCCTTGTATTTGCCCTGAGCGGGTGGATTGGGTAATGCTGGAGGAAGCCATCCATTGCTGCTTTTGACGGAGAAAGAAGTCCATGCGATCCCGTACGCGACACGTGCTTCTCATAGGTTGCTGCACGGTTGTGTTGCTAGGGGCAACCGCATGTAAATCGGCAGAGAAACAACCCACTCCGGCGGCCACAGAAATTCCTTCGGCGGCGCAATCTTCGCAAGCGACCGCGTCCATGTCGAGCGGCGTGATGGAGCCGACGAACATTGTGCTCATCACCCTGGATACGGTGCGAGCCGACCACCTGCACTGCTACGGAAACGCGAAGATCAAAACTCCCACCATCGACGCCCTGGCGAACAGCGGTGTCTTGTTTGAAAAAGCAGTGGCGCAAGCTCCGCTGACGCTTCCTTCTCACGCCAGCATGTTTACCGGAACCAATCCCAATGTGCATCACGTGCGGGATACTGGCGGATTTGTGCTGCAACCTTCCTCCGTCACCATGGCGACCATCCTGCGCGAGAACGGGTGGAATACGGCGGCGTTCGTCGGCGCGGTGGTATTGAAGCGCGCTTTCGGATTCAACCAGGGCTTCTCTGTGTATGACGATCGCATGCCCGGCGGCTCCGGTGGCGAAGGCATGATGCGGAATGCCGGTGTCACGGTGGATCACGCGCTGGCATGGCTGAACTCGCAGCCTGGGCAACCTTCGCAGCCGTTCTTTGTCTGGCTGCATTTTTATGACGCGCACCAGCCGTACGTTCCGCCGCCGGCAGAATTTCAGCGGCAATATCCGAGCGATACCTACGACGCAGAAATCGCCTACATGGACCGGCAGCTTGGGCGCTTCGTGAACGCGGTGAAAAAGAGATCGCCCGCGCAGCATACCTTGTTTGTAGTGCTTTCCGATCACGGGGAAAGTCTGGGAGATCATGGCGAATATCAGCATGGAGTATTTCTGTATGACTCCACGCTGCGCATTGCGTGGGTAATGGCTGGACCGGGTGTTCCCGCGGGTGTTCGCGTATCGCAACAGGCCCGTACCATCGACCTGCTGCCGACGATTCTGGATTTGCTGGGTGGCAAGACATCTCCCGCAGTGCAGGGAACCAGCCTGGTGCCGGCCTTCACGGGCAAGCCGGTGACGACAGAATATTCCTATGAAGAAACCATGTATCCGAAGTTCATCATGAACTGGGCTTCGCTGCGCGGCATTCACACTGCGGAGTGGATGTATGTTCGCGCTCCGAAACCGGAGCTGTACGATCTGAAGACCGATCCGGGTGAACTACACAACGTCATCGATGCGCACCCCAAGGAGTATCGCGAGCTGGACCAGCAACTGAAGCTGTTGATCGGCAACAAGGGAACAGAAAAAGTTGTTTCGCAGCAGATGGACGAGCAGACCATGGAGAAGCTGCGCTCGCTTGGATATCTGGGAGGATCATCACAGCAGTCGGCGAGTTTGGACAGCACGGGTGCCGACCCCAAAGATCAGATTGAAATTCTGAAGCTATTGCATGAGGCGAAGGACACACCCGCAGCCGCGATGTCGTCTTCGCGCAGGGTGGAGTTATACCGGGAGGCGCTGGCGAAAGATCCGTCGAATCCTGCCCTCTATTACGCACTTGGCGATGAATACCAGAGCACGGGGCAAAACGAAGCCAACCTGCAACTCTGTCTCGACGCGCTGCATCATGGCGTGACCGGGCCGATGATCCTGTCGCGGCTGGGGCAGCTTTACCTGAGCCGAGGTGATGCGAAACAGGCGATCGCATATTATGAGCCGGCGGTGAAGATGGATCCAACAGATATTGGAACCATCGACGGTCTGGGGTCCGCGTATTCCGCGAATGGCCAGCTTGCGGACGCGACAACAGAGTTTCAGCGCGCACTGGCGATTGAACCCTACATTCCCGCCTACAACGGGTTGGGATTGGTGGCGGTGAAGCAACATGACTTCATCACCGCAAGGAAGAATTTTGAGCGTGCCATTCAAATCGATCCCAAGGACGCGCAGTCGCAATTGAACCTGGGCGTGTTGTGCATGCAGACGGGCGATGCTCCGTGCGGGAGGACGGCCTTCCATGCATTTCTAGCGAACGCCTCGCCGATGCAATATCGCGACATGATTCCGCGAGTGCAATATGCCTTGCGAACGGTGCTGGCCCCGAAGCCGTAAGCTCACGGAAGATCGCCGCAAAAATGGTGCAGTTTAAGCTCCTGGAAATATAATTGCCTTAGCAACTAAAACCGTCAATATGGTTGCTAAGGCAACTAGTTCTACCGAGGCCGTTTCGCCGATTATTCGCCTGGGTCGGCCGGGGGTTTTTATGGCAAAAGGAAAGGCCGCATACTTTCGTATGCGGCCTTGGTTCGTGCGGCGGTTATTTGTCGAGTGATTCGGTTCGCTTACCCTATCCTTATGGCGCTGGTGTTACGGTGACGGTGACGCTTGGCGAACTACCCGGCAGAGAGCCGCCCGCCGTTGGGGTAAAGACAGCATAACCGGAATAAACACCCGGAGGTCCGGCGGTAGCTGTGCCGGAAATTCCGGAGGTTCCGTTTCCGTTATCGACGACGGGTATAGGTCCCGCCGCCAGGACTGGCGTGCCACCCGCGGGAACCTCGTAGACGCTGACGGTTCCAACAGGGGCCCGGGCGGACCCGACAGTTCCGACCGTTATGGTGTAAGGCTCAGGACCGCCGCTCACCACCGTGCTTGGCGTGATGATGACGACCGGTGTACCGGACGACTGCACCACAAAGCCGCTGGCTGTGTTTGGCTGATAGAGAGTATCGCCGGAATACAGAACAGTAATCACATGCAGTCCGGTGCCGAGGTTGGGGATGGTGAGGGTGGCTGTACCGCCGCTCAACGTAACCGGGCCGGAGCCAAGCACGGTTCCGTCGGTGTCTTCAAAGGTGACAGTCCCAGTGGGTACTGTGGCGCTGGATGCCAGGGCCGCCGAGACGTTCGCGGTGAAAGTAACTGGCGTTCCGGGTGCGACTGTCCCCGTGGGAGAGTGTGTCAGGGTGATCGTCGTCCCCGATCCGTTGAGGAGCACATTCAGACTGGGTCCTCCGTTTGGGGTCGGCGGAAATTCTTTCATGTACATGGTCTGGTAGGCGGGAACGGTGAGGTTGACCCGGTTGACGGTGTTGGCCGTCACAATATCGAGCTTGCCATCCAGGTTGAAGTCCGCCAAGGCAACGGCCCAGGGCTGCTGGCCGGAGGCAAACTCCACGCGCTGTCCGAAGGTGCCATCTCCTTTGCCGAGGAGGATAGCGACCTGGTTGAAGTTGGGTGCCACCGTGACCAGGTCGAGGATTCCGTCTCCATTCACATCGCCGGCGGCGATGGATTCAGGGAAGTTGAGCGCAAAGCTATTGACGGCGGGCTTGAAGCTGCCGTCGCCATTGCCGCCGAAGAAGGAGACATCGTTGGCAGTGGAGTTGCCAGTGACGATATCGAGAATGCCATCGCGGTTGAAGTCGCCCATCACCAGGGAGGTCGGATACGAATCGGTCGAGTAGATTTCCGGCGACTGGAAGGTGGACTGCGCCGGCGGCGGCATGTAGGGCATCATGTTGTTGTTGAGGAAGACTTCCATCTGGCCGGTGTGGAAGCAGGTGACGGCGATATCATTCTGGCCGGTGTGGCGCGTGTCTCCAATGGCGACGCCGTAGGGATTGGTGCAGGTGGCCAGGGTTTGACCGCCAGTGAATCCGCCGCCAGTTTGACCGTAGAGAACGGAGACAGTGTTATCTCCGTAGTTGGTGACGGCGAGGTCAGGGATTCCATCGCCATTTAAATCGCCGACAGCGACCTGGTAGGGCAGATGTCCGACGGGATAGCTCTGCGCCGCGGCGAAGGTACCGCTGCCGCCCCCGTTGTTCATCAGCACGCTGACGGTGTTATCGCCGGTGTTAGCGGTGACCAGGTCAGAATAGCCGTCGTTGTTCAGGTCCCCAGATGCCACGGAATAGGGCTGCTTGCCGACCGGATATTCAAGCGCAACGTTGAAATTTCCGCCGCCAAAGCCAGTGAGCACGCGCACGGAATTGTCTTCCAGATAGGTCGCGGCGATGTCGGGATAGCCGTCATTGTTGAAGTCGGCCACGGCCACGCTGTCGGCCATGTTGCCATGGCCATTGATGAGGGTGTGCGGGGCCACGTAGTTGAGGCTACCGTGCGCTGGAGTGGGCAGAGTGTTGTTGATCAGCACGGACACGGCGCCGCCGGTCAACTGGGTGACAGCGAGATCCGGCTTTCCGTCGCGGTTGAAATCGATGGGGGCAACATAGACAGGTCCGTTGGGAACTGGGAGCTCTTGCACCGCCTGGAAATTGCCGTTGCCAAGGCCGATGAGAACCGCGACCTCATTTTGCAGGGGATTGCCGGTGACCAGGTCCAAATTGCCGTCGCCGTTGATATCCAATGCAAGCAGGTAGCTGGAGCCTGTTCCGGTGGCCGGGCCTATGGGTATTGGAGCGTTGGGCTGGGAGAAGGTGGCATTGCCATTGCCCTCCAGCCATTTGACCGTGCCGGAACCGGCGTTGACGACGGCAAGATCGAGGTTGCCGTCATGGTTGAAGTCGCCAACGGCAAGGCCGGTGGGATCGGTCTGCACAGCACTGTAAAAGAACCGGGTAAAGTTTCCGGTACCGTCGCCTTTCAGTATTCTGACCCTCGACAAGGAGGCGTCGCTAACAGCGAGGTCGAAATTGCCGGAAGGGGTGAATTTTCCGGTGGCAATCCCGGTCGGCATGCCGAGACCCGTGAGGGTCTTGACCGTGTAGTAGGTGAAGTCGTTGGCGGGATTGCTGAGAAACAGGGTAACGGTGCCATCGAGGCTATCGGCCACGGCCAAGTCTGGGTGGCCGTCGTTATTGAAATCCCCAGAGGTAATCGCAACTGGCCCCTTTCCTGTTCCGAGCACAATGTTTGTGACTCCATCGGGAGTGGGATTGAAGGTTCCGTTGCCAAGGTTCAGGAAGACCTGGATCACGTCCGACGTTGGCGTGTTACATGTAATCACGATATCCGGCAGACCGGTCAGGTCCAGGTCCTCCGCCAGCGCAGCGGTGGGTCCGCCGCAGGTGGGGTAGCTGGCGGGAAATTGGAAGCCGCCGGTACTGGTGGACAGATAGACGCTGATGGTATTGGAAATATTGTTGGCGACCACCATGTCTGGGTAGCCGTCGTGGTTGAAGTCGGCGACCGCGACGCCCAGGGGAATGGTGCCCGCGGTAAATGTCTGGCTCTGGGAGCCGGAACCCCCTAGCGGCTGAAATATGGCCTGCGCGTGAGCGCCGACAGAGAAAAGAAAGGGTGCGATGATGCCGACGAAGACAAAAAGACGGGACATGCGAACACTACCAGGATTCATGGCCAGGACCTCGACTGAAATTCAGCGATTACAACTTCAATTGGCGGAGTGACTCAAGGGATTCGGATTCGCCCGCGTTGCGATCCGGTCCCCGGGGTTGCCGCACCATGAGTGCGGTCGTGCTGATGACAGGCAAAAGTGAACAGACAAATGCTTTCAGGGGGAGGGCTGAAATGATTTTTTGTGTTTCTCGACCGTTCAGACCCGAGAGGCGAGTTTCAGAAGTCACGCCTCAGTATCTCTAGCAAGTGTTGCAATCATGTCACAGGCTCTAGCATCCGCAAAAAAGGAGCGGAGAAAATTCGGCAATTGGTTGGATGCCGGAAAATCCCGAAACGGGAAATATATTTCAGGATTTTTCACGATTGGGCGGGGAGACGGAGATTTCTCGGGGCAGGGGACACCGGGAGTAGGCAGTCGAGGCGAAGGCCAGTCGAAAAAAAAGGGCTGCCGCTTGGAAGCGGCAGCCCTTGGGGGGAGTGGAGGTGGTGCGTTAGTAAAGTGTGAACGGCATGGACCTGTCGTTCGCGCCAGTGTTGTGTCTCGCGCTTGGAGATCCAAAACCATTGTTAAAGCCTGCTCCAGTAAAGGAATTGAAAGTGACGGGCGGCCCACGACGGTCGAGGCAGAAGAAGATGAAGCAGAAGCCGTTGACCGAAGCGCTGGACGTTCCATAATTGCCCTGAGCGGGAAAGGTTGCGGTGACGGTGAAGCCTCCAATAATTGTGTAGTAGCTGTAAGTCGCGGTTTGTCCATTCGCAACGATCGGCAGGACTTGCGGGCCTACTCCAGTTGCAGTGAAAGTCACAGTGTCGCCGTTGGGAGCGTAGCCGGTGGGAATTCTGACGGTTGCGGTGCAGGGCGACGGGCCGAAGTTAAACGAGCAAGAGATGGAAGTGGTGGTCGGGTCCGGGGTCACAGTCAGAAGTTGGTACGCGGAACTGCCTTGGTTGGTGTTGTAGAGACCTTCGACTGCGTACGTGCCGACATTCAAATTTGGCGCCAGAGCTGTGATCGTGGTACTTCCGTTGCCACTGGCGTTCAGGGTGATCGTACCAACGGTTGCAAAGGCTCCGGTGGGAGTAATGACGCCTGTAACTGCATTGTAGGTCGCGGGCGCAGCCTCGACCGTGACTGTACCGCTGGCAACGCCGCTGACGACCGCGCTGGCAGTGAAAGTATTGGAGTAGACGACGGAAGCCGGACTTATCGTCAGAGAGACGGGCGTTCCTGTCACCGTGATTGTGGACGCCGCCCCAGACAGGGTCGCGGGCTGGAAGTTGCTGTCACCGGAGTAGAGCGTGGTGAACAGGTACGATCCGCTCCCGAGGTGCCCAATGTCATAGGTGGCCACGCCGCCAGAAAGAGTGTATGGGCCCGCACCTTGAGGCGATCCCGACGAGTTCTCGAAGACGACCGAGCCGGTTGGCGTTCCGCCGCTGTAGGCCGGTTGGACGTTGGCTTGAACCGTCACACCGGAATTGTTGTATGGCAGCGGCGAGGCTGGCGAGCTGCTCAGATTGATCTGCGCCGCGGATGCGTTGGTCAAGACATCGATGCTAGGATTTCCCGCTGGAATTGCAGGATATTCGCCCAAATAGCGCGACTGGTAGGCCGGGCTGGCAATGTTGACCTGGTGGAAGGTGTTGGCAGTGACGATGTCAAGCTGGCCGTCGTTGTTGAAGTCGCCTACGGCCAGGGCCCAGGGCTGTTTGGTGGCAGCGAATTGACCGGCGGCGCGCTGTTGGAAGGTGCCAAACGTGCCGTCGCCGACACCAAGAGTGACCTCCACTGCGTTGAAGTTGGGAGCCACACCAGCGATGTCGAGAATGCCGTCGCCATTGAAGTCACCCGCAACGATGGAGTCAGGGAAGTTGAGCGATGGGCTGGTGACGTTGGCCGCAAAGGTATTGTTGCCATTGCCTGCAAAGAAGGAGACGTTGTTCGCGCTGGTATTTCCGACGACGATATCCAGCTTGCCGTCGCGATTGAAATCACCGACAACCAGGGAAGAGGGATTCGTGTTGGTGGCGGTGATGAACGGCGCGCCGAAGGTGCCATTGCCATTGTTGGGGAAGACTTCCAGTTGCGCCGCGCTGTAGCAGGTGACGGCCACGGACGGAAAGCCGTTGTGTTCAAAGTCGCCGATGGCCACGCCGTACGGATTGGCGCAGGTGGCCAGGGTCGTGGGTTGTACTGTGAACGTACCGGCGCTGGATCCAAACAGAATCGTCACAGTGTTGGCGCCGTAGTTGGTGACGGCCAGATCGGGATAGCCATCGCCGTTGACGTCGCCAATGGCAACCTGGTAGGGCTGCTTGCCGACTGTGTAGGTGGCTGCGCTGGCGAAAGTTCCGTTCTTGTTATTCAGCAGGACGCTGATGGTTCCGGTCGCCCCAGTCACATTGGTGTTCGCGGTGACGAGGTCGGGGTAACCGTCGCCGTTGAGGTCGCCGGAAGCGACCGAGTACGGCTGGTTTCCAACTGCATATACGGTGGCTGGGTTGAAATTGCTTGCGCCTGAGCCATTGTTGAGCAACACGCGCACAGCGTTGTCCTGCAGATAGCTGACGGCTATGTCGAGCAGTCCGTCCTTGTTGAAGTCGCCTACCGCGACACTGTCGGCGAAATTGCCGTAGCCGTTGAGGAGCTGATGCATCGCGGCAAAACTGCGGCCGTCTGGGTACTGTGTGGGCAGGGTATTGTTCAGCATCACCGAGGCGCGTTGATTGCCCTGCTGGGTCAGCGCGATATCGGGCTTACCATCCCGATTGAAGTCGGCAACGGTGGGATGAATACCGGGAAGGAAAGCCAGGCTGGTAGTCTGCGCGGGCTGAAGGGTGCCATCGCCGTTCCCTAACAGGATAGCCACGGCGCCGGTCGAGCCGGAGAGTTCATCGAACGCCACGAGATCAGGATAGCCATCGCTATTCACATCCGTGGTGGCGAGGGCGATGGGGTCAGTTCCGGTCGGCTGGGCTGCCTGAACCGCGAGCGCGCCTGTGCCATTCCCGAGCAGGACGGTCGCTGTATTGGTGCCGGGATTGGATGTGGCAACGTCCATGTTGCCATCCTGGTTGAAATCCGCAGCCACGATGCTGCTGGGATTGGTTCCGGCACCCGTTGCATAGGTACCGTATTGGGCGAAGGTGCCGGTGCCGTTGTTGGTCAGCACGTGGACTGTGTTGTTGGTGTTATCGGAGACGGCCAGGTCGAGGTGCCCATCCTTGTTGAAATCGCCTGCTGAGATCCCTGTCAGGGCACCGCTAAGAGTGACGTGGCTTGCGGAAAAGGTTCCGTCTCCGATTGTGTTCAGAAGAATCGAAACATTGCCGTTGCTGTCCGCGGAGGCGACATCAACGTAGCCGTTGCCGACAAAGTCTCCGGCGACCAGAGCGACCGGTTGACCGCTGAGAGGACCATAGGCGGTGGCGCCGCCAAAGCTACCCGTTCCATCGTTCAGCAACACGTCGATGATGGCAGAACTGGTGCAGGCGACGATGATGTCGGGATATCCGTCGTGATTAATGTCGGTGGCCAATACGGCTGTGGGGTTGGTGCAAACGCCATACGTAGCTGCCGCCCCAAATGTGTTGGGCCCGGTGCCGAGGAAGACCTTGATGTTTTTATTCGTGCTGTCAGTAACCACCAACCCGGTCCAGCCAGAGCGGTTGAAATCTGCGGCGGCCACGCCTTGAGGGACAGTACCCGTGGTCAAGTTCGGTGAAGGCGCTTGCAGCAGCCCCTGGGCGCGGGCGGAGTTGGGAAGCATCAGCAGGCCTGCGAACATGGCCGCGGCGACGGTGATGGAGGCGAACCGGAGAGAGAAACCGCTGGCGAATACACGAGAGGATCGGGACATGATGTTGACCTCAAAAAAAAACGGTGAAACTGCGTCACGTACTTGAGTGGAAGAAGGGTCGGTTTTGCGTCAGCGCCGGCCGGATTGACCACCCAGAATTATTTCGAAACATTGGCCTACCAGGCCGCAGGTTTCGGGTTCAGTGTTGCGGCTGGAATTGAGTCAGGTGAGCGAGTGGTGCCTTTCCCAACCTGTGCCGCTCGAGTGCAGGGCCTATGGGTTCTTCCTGCCCCGTAGGGTGACTAAACACCTGGCGGATTCTATAGCCGCAGGCAGAAGAGCCAAAACAGTGTGCAACTTATTGCCTATTTCTTTGCCTATATCTACAGATGAATCGAACATACCTATCGGAATCCGGGCACTTTAGTTTCTAGTGCTTGACTCAACAAACAACTGTAAGTGATGGAATTATCTGACTGAGTCTATCCCATTTCGGGCAAGAAGACGATAAAAAAACTTCCGTCATCTGTACAAAACAGGAGGAATCAGATACATCACTTGTCGGATTCAAAACGTCGGCTGGCTGAAAATGGCTTAGCAGCCGATTCCTGCGAAAACTACTCCAATGTGTGGTGCAGAGTTGGCTGGGTACATCAGGATGGGGTGGTCCGTTTTTCGGGTGGAGGGAAGGCCGTGATGGTAACCAGGTAAAGTTTCCGTCGGTAATGTTGGCTAGTCGGGCACGTCGGTCTGGTCGAGCGGGGTGCCGGCGGCATCCTTGGCGGCGACGATGGGTGGGGCGGTCAGCGGCCACTCGATGCCGATCGCCGGATCGTTCCACCGAACCGTGCGTTCCGAGGCGGGGGAGTAAAAGTCGGTGGTTTTGTAGAGCACATCGGCGGACTCGGAAAGAACCAGAAAACCGTGGGCAAAACCGGGAGGAATCCATAGCATTTCCGGCGACTCCGCACTCAGTTCGACGCCCACCCACTGACCAAAATGGGCGGAAGAACGGCGAACATCTACGGCAACGTCAAAAATTCGGCCGTCGACGACGCGCACGAGTTTGCCTTGGGGATGCTGCAGCTGAAAATGCAGGCCTCGCAAGACATGCTGGCGGGAGCGGGACTGATTGTCCTGGACAAAGTGGGAGGGAAGGCCGACTTTCTGGAAGGTGGCCTCGTTCCAGGTTTCGGCAAACCAGCCGCGGTCATCGGAAAAGATTTGAGGGCGCAGCCGCAGCACGCCTGGCAGTCGGGTGGAAAGAACTTCCATGAAGAAAAGTGTACCGTGGTTTCGAGACCGATGACCCTTCCCCATCCAGTAGACTGAGCTTTCAGGATCTCGAACGCAGGACGGTGGTTGCGTGGGTGATCGACTCTCGCCGGCCAAGTGGAAACTCAAACCTGGTAAGGATGAATGATTTGACGGAATCTTCCTGGACGCAATCTCCGGTTTTGGTGACCGGGGGGGCTGGATTTATCGGCTCGAATTTTGTGCTGGACTGGCTGGAAGATGCCGAGTCCGCTGCTCCTTTGGTGAACGTGGATTGCCTGACGTATGCCGGCAACCTGAAAAATCTGGAGCGGGTGTCGACGCATCCGCAATACACGTTTGTTCGCGCAGACATTTGTGACCAAGGCCGGATGAAGGCGTTGTTCGAAGAATATTGTCCACGCGCAATTGTGCATTTTGCCGCGGAAAGCCACGTTGACCGCTCGATTCTGGGACCGGGCGCCTTTGTTGAGACGAACGTGCGCGGAACGTTTGTGTTGCTGGAGGCGGCGCGGGCGTATTGGAACAAATTGCCGGAGCCAGGGCAGGCGGAATTTCGATTTCTGCATGTCTCCACCGACGAGGTGTATGGTTCGCTGGGGGCAGACGATCCGGCATTCTGTGAGACCACCCCGTACTCCCCGAACAGTCCTTATTCCGCGACCAAGGCGGCTTCCGATCACCTGGTGCGGGCCTACTTCCACACCTACGGGCTGCCGACGATGATTACGAATTGCTCGAATAATTATGGGCCGTATCATTTTCCGGAAAAACTGATTCCGCTGATGATTACGCATGCGCTGGAGGGCAAGCCGCTGCCAATCTACGGCGATGGATTGAATGTGCGTGACTGGTTGTATGTGGGTGATCATTGTGCTGCGCTGCGACTGGTGCTGGACAAGGGAAGACCGGGGGAAACGTATAACGTCGGCGGCAGAAATGAGCGTAGCAATCGCGAAGTGGTGGAAACGATTTGCGAAATTCTGGATGAGCTGCGACCGCGGTCGCCGCATTGCCCGCACAAGCAACTGATTCGTTTTGTGAAGGACAGGCCGGGGCATGACCGGCGTTATGCCATCGACGCGACCAAGCTGGAGCAGGAGTTAGGCTGGCAGCCGCAAGAAACATTTTCGACGGGCCTGCGCAAGACAGTGGAGTGGTACCTGGAGCATCCAGACTGGATTGCGGACGTGTTGAGCGGAGAATATCGCGCATGGATCGAACAGAATTATGACGGTCGAGCAACCGGGCAGGCGCGAACGGGACAGCGTAGAGTCGAGGAATAAAGGAGCAAGCGTGCGCGGAATTATTCTGGCCGGTGGGTCGGGAACGCGGTTATATCCACTGACAATTGCGGCCAGCAAACAATTGCTGCCGGTCTATGACAAGCCGATGATTTACTATCCGCTGTCGGCGCTGATGCTGGCGGGGATTCGTGACGTATTGATCATTTCCACTCCGGAAGACACGCCGCGATTTGAAGCGCTGCTGGGAACCGGCGAGCAGTGGGGGTTGAAGTTCACCTATGCGGTGCAGCCGGAGCCGGGCGGCCTGGCGCAGGCATTCTTGATTGGCGAGCGGTTTGTCGATGGCCAGCGATCGGCGCTGGTCCTGGGCGACAACATCTTTTACGGACACGATCTTTCTGGGATGTTGCAGACAGCGGCGCGCAGGGAAGAAGGGGCGACGGTGTTTGCGTATCCGGTGCAGGACCCGGAGCGGTATGGTGTGGTGGAGTTCGACGGGAAACGGCGAGCGATTTCAATTGAAGAGAAACCGACGAGGCCGAAATCTCGTTTCGCAGTGACGGGCGTGTATTTCTACGACCGGCAAGTGGTCGAAGTTGCGAAGTCGCTGAAGCCTTCTGCGCGCGGGGAGTTGGAGATTACCGATGTGAATCGCTGGTACCTGGAGCGCGGCCAACTGCATGTGGAAGTGTTGGGGCGTGGGTTTGCCTGGCTGGATACGGGCACGCAGGATTCGCTGATTGAGGCGGCCAGCTTTATCCAGACGATTGAAAAGCGGCAAGGCCTGAAGGTGGCATGTCCGGAGGAAATTGCGTATCACCTGGGCTACATCGATGCCGGCCAGATGGAGCGGCTGGCGGCCAAGCTGGGCAAGAGCGGGTATGGAAATTATCTGTTGCAGGTATTGCGCGAGGCGGATGTATGAAAGAAAAACATTCTGCCGGCCTGCGAATTCTGCTGACCGGGCGTGACGGGCAGGTAGGCCGGGAGTTGAGCCGTTCGCTGGCAAAGCTGGGCGAAGTGACGGCGACGGGTCGCGAAGAACTCGATCTGACATCCGATTATGCGATTGGCGATGTGGTGCATGAAGTGCGGCCGCAGTTGATTGTGAATGCGGCGGCGTATACCGCGGTGGACAAGGCGGAGAGCGAGCCGGACTTTGCGCATCGGATCAATGCGGAGGCGGTGGTAACGTTGGCGGCGGCGGCGAAAGCTGTGGGCGCGGCGGTGATCCACTACTCCACGGATTACGTGTTCGATGGAAGCAAGGAAACGCCGTATGTCGAGAGCGACCGAACCCATCCGCTGAGCGTGTACGGAAAAAGCAAACTGGATGGAGAGAAGGCGCTGGCGGCGGCGGGCGTACCGTACCTGATTTTGCGGACGAGCTGGGTGTATGGCGGTGAGGGGAAGAATTTTCTGTTGACCATACTGCGGCTGGCGATGGAGCGGGCGGAGCTGCATGTCGTGAACGATCAGATTGGCGCGCCGACATGGTCGCGCGACATTGCGAAGGCGACTGCGTCGATTGCAGAGAAATGGCACCACGAGAAGTTTGCGACAGCGAAGTCGGGCGTGTACCACATGACGGCGGCGGGGAAGACCAGTTGGTTCGGCTTTGCGGAAGAGGCGGTCCGGTTGCGGGCGATGTCGGCAGCGGCGCAAGGAACGAAGTTCGCGCGGCTGGTGCCGATTCCTTCCTCGGACTATCCGACGCCGGCGGAGCGGCCTAAGAATTCAGTATTGGATTGCGCGAAGCTGGCGCGGGAGTTCGACTGCAAGTTGCCGGAGTGGAAGACTTCACTGGCTGCGGTGATGCGGGCATTGAAGTAGAGCGACGCAAAAAACAGATCACGATCGCATCGACCAACAGCGATTCAATCAATCCAGGTCGAAGTCGCGGAGCGGGCGGGATTCGCTAGGCGACTCCTTGGCGCGGCGGAGTGCTTCAGAGAATTTCTTTTCCAGCACATCATCCTTGTTCTTCTCTGCCTCTACCGATTGACGGAAAAGGGCCTGCTTGCGCTCTTCCTGATCTTTCAACGCGCGGGTGGCTGCCTCGAAATCTTCAAACGTCTTTTTTCGCGGCGCAGGCGTGTGAGCGATGACGGCGTGGGTGGTCGCATCCACCTTGACGATGGCACCGCAGTCGGGACAGGTGATATCAAAAATATTGGAAGTCTTGGCGGTCATGGGCGCATCCCTTCTGCGATTTTCGGCTCCGCATCAGGATACAACTTTTGCTCCAGCGCGATCTTTGACTGCGTTCTATCTGAAAAAATGCATGAGGACAAAACCGGAATTACCGTAGTGTGGACAGAAAAGCAGGTCCCTCGACTGCGTCCTTGCTTCGCAAGGACTTCGCTCGGGATGACAACTCTTTTTTGATTTACACAGTGCCGCGTTTGCTTTAGAGGTCGAGGGCATGGTGGCCGCAATGGCCGGTGCGTGCCTGCTCGACGAGTGTGTCAATCAATGGCGGTTCAAATCGGGAGAGAAAGGAAACGCCGGCAAAGACGCGCTCCTGGAGATTGGCGTTGGGAAAAAGGTTCTGACACAGGGCATCGGCGTCGCGGCGCAAACTTTGGTCGCGCTGCAACTGGAAGTTCGCGGAGAGTCGACGCAGCCGATTCATCTGATAGAGCATTTTCGATGCGGCGATATCGGCGGCGTGGCCCAGACCTTCATCTTGTGCGCGCATCCACTCGGTGACGGAGGCAAGCTCTTCATGCAGGGCGTTGCCGGCGGCGGCAAGTTTGCGCTTGGCTTCGACGGGCATGGCGCGCGCGCCGAGACGATGCGCCAGCGTGTCTGGAGTGGTGAAAACATCGGGCAGGGTGAGGGCATGTTTTTGCAGCAACTGCGCCATCGCGGGCTCCAACAAAGTGGCCGAATAGCGCGGTAAAACCGGCGTGGTGCGACCGAGAATATGCCGATAGAGAACCTGCGATTGAGCGAAATAGGCAACCTCCGCGGGGCCACCGATGTAGGCGGAGGTGGGGAGCAGCGTGTCCTGAAGAACCGGCCGCAGCAAGGCGTTAGGGCTGAGGCGCTCGGGGGCGGTGTCGAGAATTCGGATGAGATCGTCTGTGGTGGTTTGCGCGGGACCGGCTGACCATCGATCGGTAGCCGATTTTTTCAGGGCTGTGCGGATGCCGGTGGTTGCATCGGTGAGGAAGAGCGGGCTGGAAAACTCTCCGACCATGACCTGGGCGTGATAGCCGGCTTGCTCCAATGCGTGGGCACGTTCTAGCAGGGCGGCGTGCAGTTCGTCGGCATTCTGAATTGCAGCGAGCAGGGTGGAATGCGCCAGCGCATGAAATGGCCGCGACGAAGCGTCGATGACGATGAGGCCGTGGCGGTTGAAGATGCGCGTCAGGAGTGCCGCAAATGCAGAGGCAAAGGTCGCGGTGGGCGTGTACAGCGCGGCGATCAGATCGGTGACCGCAGTCTGGCCGAGACATCGGCGCAGTTCGTCGACCAAGGGCACAATGGCCTTGCCGAACGGCAAATTGCCGACGGGTTGGCCGAGCGCGGGATGATGTGGCAGGCGTAGGGTAATAACGTTGTTGTCGCAAAGGAAGCTCGCCTGGTTGACTTCGTCAAAATCGTGATCTTCAGTAGCCAGCCAGAAGATAGGAACATGCGGATGGCCGGCGCGGGTCGCTTCCGCGGCCAGATGAATTGCGGTTGCGGCCTTCATTAGCGTGAGAAGGGGACCGCCGAAGAGCGCGACCTGCTGGCCGGTGACAACGGCGCCTGCTCCGGCAGCGAGACGATCGAGATTAGATTGCGTTTCAGGGCCGGAACCGAACTCCCGATTCTGTTGCCTCAGCAATTCGACAATGGCGTAGCGCCGGGCCGGATCCATCTGCGGCGCGTTCTTCATCCACTGACCGTCGTTGGCGGCGGCCTCAGGATAAAACGCGCGCAATTTTTCCCAATTGCCGGACACATAGTCGCGATAGAGATCGCTGACGTGCGGCAGCGCCGTAACGGGATAGCAATCTGCGTTCAAATGCGCGTCGCTCCTGACGAATGGGTGGGTTGCGCGGCTGATCCCGGTGCTCCGGACGGCAGCGCACCTGCCAAGTGTCTCATGCAGTGGATGCTGTGAGGAGCGTCGAAGATGCGCGGAATTGCAGCAGAACCCGGGTCGGGCTACTCGCGTCCTTCGCGCGCATCCTTCCACAGATCGATCCCGCTGTCTTCTGCGAAACGGTCGATCTCCTTCAACTCGGCATCGGTGAATTGAAGATTCTTGACGGCATCGAGTGAATCGTTGAGCTGATCCACATTGCGGGCGCCAACCAGAGCGGTGGTGACGCGAGGATCGCGCAGTACCCATGCAATGGCCATCTGGGCCAGGGTCTGGCCGCGGCCTTTTGCCAGATCGTTGAGGGAGCGCACTCGCTGGATGTTCTTTTCGCTGAGAAATTCCTTGAGCAGGGAACTCTGCTCGGCGGTGGCGCGGGAATTGGCCGGCACGCCGTTGAGATATTTGCTGGTGAGCAGACCCTGCGCCAGCGGAGAGAAGGCAATGCAGCCGACGCCGAGTTCGGCCAGGGTGCCGAGCAACTCTTTTTCGATCCAGCGATTCAGCATGGAATAGGAGGGTTGATGAATCAGCAGGGGAACGCCTTCCATTTCCAGAATGTTCGCGGCTTCGCGGGTGCGGTCGGCATCGTAAGAAGAAATGCCGACGTACAAAGCTTTGCCCTGGTGGACGGCGGTGACCAGTGCACCCATAGTTTCTTCCAGCGGCACCGTCATGTCCGGCTTGTGGGAGTAATAGATGTCGACGTAATCGAGGCCCATGCGCTCAAGGCTTTCGTCGAGCGAGGCCAACATATATTTACGCGAGCCGCCGACACCGTAGGGGCCGGGCCACATATCCCAACCGGCTTTGGAGGAGATGATGAGTTCGTTACGGTGATCGCGAAAATCCTTGCGAAGGATATGCCCGAAATTCTCTTCTGCGGAGCCGTAGGGAGGGCCGTAGTTGTTGGCCAGATCGAAATGGGTGACGCCTCGATCGAACGCCCGCCGGATGACGGCGCGGCCGGTTTCAAAAACGTCGGCGCCGCCGAAGTTCTGCCACAGGCCCAGGGAAATGGGAGGCAATACGATTCCAGATCGACCGCAACGGCGAAACTCCGCCTGCTGATAGCGTTTTTCGTCGGGAACATAACTCATCCGCGTGCATCTCCTTCATATTTGGAAGTCGGGGAAGCGAATCCTGCTACGTAGTTGGATGAATGGTGTGCGGCAATTTGCGACCGAGCCACTCCGGCTGAAAAAGTAATGGTGCGCCCGACAAGATTCGAACTTGTGACCTAACGCTTCGGAGGCGTTCACTCTATCCAGCTGAGCTACGGGCGCATCCCTCTTGAGATTATCACGATGGGATTTGTGGCGCGGAGGCCAATTGGGGGTGGAATTTCACGGTTTTTCTATGGCGGTTGGCGGCGTCATCCTTTACGATTGTTGCGGTTGGGGTAGACTATCGTAGATCATCATCAACGTCTTAACATGTTAAGAGACGATCTGGATGGACCCTGTTCGTGGTCGAAAAGGATGGCCCCGATGACGTATTTGTTGAAATCCAGTCGAATATGGCAGCCCAGTCTTTTTCTCCAGAACGAGTGCCGACAATCGGTCTGGGGGTGTAATGTGTTCACAGATCAGAGAGGTTCTATTTCCATTGGCATCCACTAAAGTTTCGTGTATCTGGAGAAGTACAGACTGCACGCGCGGATATCGCACCGGGTTATCCCTCCATAGCCACACGCGACACTCGAAAGAGAAGCTTCAGTTCATTCCGGCCTTCACGGAAAAATGGCCCATTATCCAACGGGCGCTGGACCGGCAGTATCGTAAATCCGTCGTACCGGTTGATTTTTCTCGCGCCTATTGGACCTCTCCGCTGACGCCGAAGCTGGCTTACGAAGTGGAGAAGGATCAGATTGAGCGCGGGCTCGATCTGGCGGCCCTGGTCAGCCTGACCGATCATGATTCGATTCAGGCTCCATCCTTGTTGCGCCTGGCGAGAGAGACGGCGGAGGTGCCCCTGTCGATGGAGTGGACCGTTCCTTATGATTGCGGCAGCGTGTTTCACCTGGGAATTCACAATCTGCCGGTCGCGCATGCGCATGATTTGACGCAGGCGCTGGAGCAGTACACGCACAAGCCTCGCGCCGCGGACGCGACCGAATTGCTGGCGGCGTTGCATTCGTTTCCGGAAGTCTTGATCGTATTCAACCATCCATTGTGGGACCTGGGCGGATTGGGAGCGGAGCGTCACGCGATCTGCCTGGATACGTTTATGCGGCAGAACGGCGCCTTTTTGCACGCCATGGAGCTGAACGGGATGCGGAAGTGGGACGAGAATAAACGCGTGGTCCCGCTGGCGAAACGTTGGGGGCTGCCGATCGTTTCCGGGGGTGACCGTCACGCGTGCGAGCCGAGCGCCACGGTCAATCTAAGCCATGCACAGAGCTTTGCGGAGTTCGTCGATGAAATTCGCAAGCAGCAGCGAAGCCATATTTTATTTATGCACCAATATGCCGATCCCATGTGCGTTCGTGTTGCGCATGCGGTGCTGGACGTGATCCGCTACTATCCCGAATACCCGGAGGGTTCTCGCCGCTGGGACGATCGGGTGTTTCATCCGGACAAAACCGGGGAAGGATTTCTGCCTCTGTCGGCGTTTTGGAAATCGCCGCCGGAATTTGTTGAGCGCATTTTCTCGGTCTTCCGGCTGGCGGAAAACGCGACGGTACAGTGGGCGGCAAAACATGTTTACGCCGATGAGATGGATCTACATGCGCTTTCAGAGGGACGATCTGAGGCCATTTCGTGAACGGCCCACCTCCTCGGGTGGCTTTTTTCCCGGACGCGTTTCATGAAGTGGATGGGGTTGCGGTTGTTGCCAGAAATTTCGCCGCGTATGCGCGCGAATGCGATATTCCACTGCTGATGGTTCATGCCGGGCCATGCGATGAGGTGGTTCAGGAAGGATCTGTGACCCGGATGCAGCTGCGACGCAGCCGGATCAAATTTCCACTCGACCGGAATCACGAGTTTGACCTGATCCTGCTGCGGCGCTATCGAAAAGTGGCGGCGCTGTTGGGCGAATTCAAGCCAGACCTGATTCAGATTACCGGACCCAGCGATGTTGGAATTCTGGGCGCACTGTGCGCTCACAAAATGAAGATTCCACTGGCGGCCTTCTGGCAGACCAATCTTCCGCAATATGCGGGATTGCGGGTCGCCAAGGCCATGAAGTTTCTACCGCGGCGTGTGGCCGGGTATGTCTCGCGTGCGGTGCAGCAATTGAGCCATCGCGCGACGACACGCTTCTATAAGATCCCTCGAATTCTGTTCGCGCCCAATCCGGAGATTGTGCAGGCTTTGGGCGAGGCCACGGGGAAGCCGTGTTTTCCGATGGGTCATGGAGTGGATACAGGCAGGTTCAGCCCGGAGTTCCGCGACAGCAAAGGCAGTCCCTTCACGATCGGCTACGTGGGGCGGCTGACGGCGGAGAAAAATGTTCGCTGGCTGGCGCGTTTGGAGCAGGCGCTGCTTGGCAAGGGGCTTCGCAATTTCCGCATTTCGATTGCCGGCCATGGCGCGGAGCAGGAGTGGCTGCGTCAAAATATGCGCCACGCAGAATTTCTCGGCGTTTTGGGCGGCGACGACTTATCGCGAGCCTTCGCGAACATGGATGTGCTGGCATTTCCATCCGAGACAGAAACCTTTGGCCTGGTGGTCTTGGAAGCGCTGGCGTCGGGAGTACCGGTGGTCGCCATGGCGACGGGCGGACCGAAATATACAGTGGAGCATGGGAAAACCGGTTTTGTCGCAAACAATTTCGAGGAGTTCGCATCTTACGTTACGGGGTTTATGAAAGATCCGGAGATAGTGTCCTCCATGCGAGAAGCGGGTCGGCGGCACGCGCGCGAGAGTTCCTGGAGCGACGCATTTCAAAACATCTACCAAACGTATCGTTCCCACCTGGCCGACGCCAAGGCCACGGCACTCAACCGCGACACTCGGAGCTTGAATGATTCTGTACCCGTCCAGCCGGTTTCTTAATACATACAAGGTTCGCCGATTTGTTTTTCCGGCGATGCTGTTGCTGCTGATGAATATGTTTTCGTCCGCCCGGGTGTCGGCTGCGACCGATGGCGCGAATGCGAGTGCATCTCCGATGACGCTGGCGCAGGTGGTCGATAATCTGATGGCAAGGAACGAAGAGCGGGCCAGAGGCTTGAAGAGCTATGAGGGCGACCGCATTTATACCGTTCGATATCACGGATTCCCGAAAGACCTGGACGCGCGGATGGTCGTCTCCATGCAGTACGAGGCGCCGAATACCAAGGAATTCACCGTGATTTCCCAGAGCGGCCCGAAATTTCTGGTCGATCAGGTATTGAAGCGTCTGCTAAAAACGGAAATGGATGCGCAGCGGAAAAATACCAGGGAAGCGGTCAATCTGGACCAGGCAAATTACGAGTTTAGCGACCTGGAGTATCAACCGGAGGCGAACGGCTGCTCCTACGTCTTGTCGGTCGAGCCGAAAAAGCCGAACAAGTATTTGTATCGCGGGAAAATCCGCGTGAACGCTCGGGACTTTGCGGTGTGCGGCATTCAGGCAGAGCCGGCGGAGAATCCTTCCTTCTGGATTAAGAGCACCAGCATCCACGAAACCTACGAAAAGGTTGAGAATTTTTGGTTGCCTGAGCAGAACAAGAGCGTATCCCGGATTCGCTTCGGAGGCAGCGCCACGTTGACGATTCTGTATCAGGACTACAAGGTCCAAATGCAGCAACTCGCGAGTACCGGCGCCACTTCTTCCTCGGGGTCGGAAGGCAAGTGAGTTCGGGCGTTGACGCGGGATGGTCGTTAGTGTTGATCGTCCAGTCCGCCGGAGCGGGTTCGCGGAATCGCCCGCAAAGTTTGTCCTGGCGAACAGGTCAGAGAGATCGAGCTGCCGGGATGCGAACTTCTCTGATGTTGCCCGCCGACGTGTAAGCTGTTCCCACCCCCAAAATAATTCAGGATAACGGCCATGGCTTCTGTACTTGATTACAGGAACAAGCGCGGGAATTGGTTTGACGACCGCTCTGACGGTTGCCCGAGCGGGTCATACGGTCTATGCGACGATGCGGAATCCCGCACGCAGCCCACAGTTGGCGGAAACGGCGGCGAAGGAAGGGCTGCCGATCCGCATCTCCACGATGGATGTGGACTCGGACAGTTCGGTGAAAGCGGGGATAGAAGCGATTTATCGGGACGCGAAACATCTCGATGTGCTGGTGAACAACGCGGGATTGGCAGAGAACGGATCGGTTGAAGAGTTACCGCTGGCCAGGATGCGGGCGGTGATGGAGACGAACTATTTTGGGCCGCTGCGCTGTATCCAGGCGGTTGTGCCTGACATGCGGAAGCGCAGGAGCGGATGGATCATCAACATCTCCTCGGTTGCAGGAAAGATCGCCAATTCACCCAGCGGTAGTTACGCGGCGTCGAAATTTGCGCTGGAAGCGATCAGTGAGGCGCTCGCCCAAGAGATGATTTCGTTCAATGTGAGGGTTGCCATTGTCGAGCCGGGGATCATCGACACAGCGATGGCGCGACGAGTTAAGGACCAACCCATGGGTCCGGAAGTGTACCCACAGCAGCGTCGGTTTGCAGACCTGTTTGCGGCGTCTCTCAGAAATCCAGCCCAGCCCAGCGTGGTGGCGGAAAAAGTTCTGGAGATCATCGACAGCGGGACCCGGCAATTGCGGCATCCCGTGGGAGCTGATTCGGAGCCGTTATTGGTGTGGCGTAGATCGATGACCGACGAGGAGTGGGTGGCGTTGTTCGGAGCCAGTGACGATGTCTGGTATGAGCGACTGGAGCACGATTTCGGGATGGAGATTCGGCCAAAAATTTAAGGGCAGGATTCTGGCGAGATGCTGAGCGGATCCGAAGATGCTGGTTGGGATCGCAATGTTGCGGTACGGGTCTCCGGGCGTTGAACGAAAAAGAACAGACCAGTTTTCGTGTTTGGTGATACGCTGTTTTGACCGTCCCCACAACAATTGAAGAAATAGAAACCCTGACGGCTGTCAGAGGAGAATCGCGATGCAACCTGGAAATGGCTCCGGAGCGCCGGTGAATCCTGGGCTGGTGTTTGACATGCTGAACGCGTATCAGCGTACGGCGGCGCTGAAGGCGGCGATCGACTTGGATCTGTTTCGGGCTGTTGGAGAAGGCCCGGGGGATGTAGCCTCCATCGCGCGCCACTGCTCGGCGTCGGAGCGGGGAGTGCGCATCCTGTGCGATTTTCTGACCATCAACGGCGTGCTGGTGAAAGAGGAGGGGCGCTATCGGCACACGCCGTCGAGCGCGGTCTTTTTGGATCCGCGGTCGCCAGCGTGCCTGGCTTCCGTGGCCCAATTCCTGGGCAACCCGGCGATGCATGGGGCCTATGACAACCTGGCGGAGATTGTACGCGCAGGCCGCACCAACCTGCCGGGCGATGGCACTGTGGAGCCGGAGAATCCGATTTGGGTGCAGTTTGCGGAGACCATGGCGCCGATGATGGGTCCGATGGCAGGGCCGCTGGGCAAGGTGGTGCTGCAGGGACAGTCGGGTCCGATGCGGGTGCTGGATATCGCCGCCGGTCACGGATTATTTGGAATCGAGATTGCGAAACAGAATCCGCAGGCACACGTGACGGGATTGGATTGGGCGCCGGTGTTGCGGGTAGCCCTGGATAACGCTCGCAAAGCGGAAGTACACGATCGCTACAACATGCTGCCGGGGAGCGCCTTTGATGTGGACTTCGACGGGCCGTATGACGCGGTGCTGCTGACAAATTTTCTGCATCATTTCGACAGGCCGACTTGCGTGGGATTGCTGCGAAAGGTGTACGCGGCGCTTCGTCCTGGAGGGCAGTGCGCCACGCTGGAGTTTGTGCCGAATGAAGACCGCGTGTCCCCGCCCATGCCCGCCGGCTTTGCCCTGACCATGCTGACCAGTACCGCGGCCGGCGATGCGTATACGCTGAGCGAGCTGACGAGCATGTATCAAGAGGCCGGATTCAAAGACATCAGCGGACATCCCATCCCCACGAGTCCGCACACAATTGTGACTGGACACGCATGAGGGGTTGAAAGCACATGGCGGATACGGCAACAAACCTGGGGCGCATCGAACTGACAACGAAACCCGAGAGGCTGAAAACAGTTACGGCGAAGCCCGTTCGCCTGCTGCAGCAATACTTCTATTTCTTCATGTCGCTGCTGATCGCCGCTGTGGTCGTGTTCGGTTTTAGCCATACGGTTGAGACGCGCTTGATCCATGGAGTTCCGCGGCGGCCGCTTCTGCTGTGGGTACATGGGGCGATTTTTTCGGGATGGATCCTCTTTTTTGTTTTCCAGTCGCTGCTGGTTCGCACGCACAATGTACGGCTGCATCGGACCGTTGGATGGTTCGGCGCTGCGCTTGGAAGCGCGGTGTTTGTGGTGGGTGTCTCGACCGGCATTGTGATGTCGCGTTTCAGGATTCTCCACTTTCAGGGGAAAGGCGCTGAGGCGGAGTTGGCGCTCTCGTTCTATGACGTCACAGCTTTCGCCGTCGCGTTTGCGCTGGCCATCCTGTGGCGAAAAAAGCCGGAATATCATCGCCGCCTGATTCTGCTGGCTACATGTGCGTTGACTTCAGCGGCCTTCTCACGCTTTCCGACTGACTTGATGCCGCGGTTTTGGTTCTTTGTCGGCGTGGACCTATTGGTGCTTCTGGGCGTGATGCGCGACCTGATCGTGGACAAGCGTGTCCATCGTGTCTACGCCGTGGGGCTGCCTGTGTTTGTGGTTTGCCAGAGCATCGTGATGTACACAATGTTGAACAATCCGCCGGTTTGGGCGAACATTGCCAACGCGATCCTGCGTTGAGGCGAGGTTGCAGCTCGCTCGAAACTATCTCGAGTCGGCGCGAGGCGTGAGTTCCTGCATGACGGACTGGATGAGTTCTTTGGCGCCGGTGAGCTGCTGCATGACGGTTTGCAGATCGAGAGCAGGCTGGGTGGGATTGCGGGCAGACGTGCAATAGACGCCGTGCTGACCGACGAGGATGAGGGCGTCGGTGATCATGTCGAGGGTGACGGCAAGACGGCCGCGCGGCACGCCCATCATGAATTCATGTTTTTCGAGAGACTCACGCTGGTCCTGAAAGGCTGAGGCCATCTAGTACTCCTTGGCCGGAGTGGCGGGAACGAGCGGTGGATTTTTGCGGGACGCGTGGGTTTCCGTTTCAGCGGATTCCGTGGCGGCGTTGGGCTTCCAGCGCAGGATCGGTTTGCGGGCGGCGGTGACTTCATCCATGCGGCTGACGCGGGTGGCATGCGGCGCGTGCAGAATAATCTCCGGATTTTCGTCAGCCTCGCGCGCGATCTGACGCATGGCGTCGATGAACTGATCCAGCTCTTCCTTCGACTCACTTTCCGTAGGCTCGATCATCAACGCGCCGGCCACGATCATGGGAAACGACGTGGTGTAGGGATGAAAGCCGTAGTCGATGAGGCGCTTGGCGATGTCGCCGGTCTTGACTCCATTGCGCGTCTGGCGGCGGTCGCTGAAAACAACCTCATGCAGGGTGGGAGTTTTATAGGGCAGCTCGTAGACATCTTCCAATTTGGCGCGAATATAGTTTGCATTCAGCACCGCATCTTCCGTAGTTTGACGCAGGCCGTCGGGGCCGTTGGCAAGGATGTAGGCGAGGGCGCGGACGAACATGCCGTAGTTGCCGTAGAACATGCGCACGCGGCCGACCGACTGCGGACGATCGTAGTTGAAGGTGAGGGTGTTGTCTGCTTTTTCGACGAGAACCGGCGTGGGCAGAAATGGCTCCAGAATTTTTTTGCAGGCCACTGGACCTGAGCCGGGACCACCGCCGCCGTGAGGCGTGGAGAAGGTTTTGTGCAGATTCAAATGCATGACGTCGACGCCGAAATCGCCGGGGCGCGTCTTGCCGACCAGCGCATTCATGTTAGCGCCATCCATGTAGAGCAGCGCGCCTTTGGAATGCAGGGCGTCGGCGATCTTGTGAATCTCGCTTTCAAACACGCCGATGGTGGAAGGATTGGTGAGCATCAGCGCAGCGGTTTCTTCGTCGACCAACTGCTCCAGCTCGGCGAGGTCGACCATGCCGTCGCTGTTGGATTTTAAATTCTGCACCTGGTAGCCGCAGATGGCCGCGGTGGCGGGATTGGTACCGTGAGCGGAATCGGGAATCAAAATCTTTTTGCGCGGATTGCCTTTGGACTCGTGGTAAGCGCGGACGAGGAGAATTCCGGTGAACTCGCCATGTGCGCCGGCGGCCGGCTGCAATGTAATGGCGTCCATGCCGGTAATTTCTTTCAGGCACTCCTGCAGCATACCCATGACACGCATTGCGCCCTGCGAGAGCGATTCGGGCTGATACGGATGGGCGTCGGCGATGCCTTCCAGACGCGCCACCATTTCATTGACGCGAGGATTGTATTTCATCGTGCAACTGCCGAGCGGATACATGCCGAGATCGATAGCGTAGTTCCAGGTGGAGAGGCGAGTGAAGTGGCGGATGATTTCAATCTCGCTGACTTCGGGCAGCAGGCCAAGATCTTCTCGGGCCTGTTTGCCCAGCAGTGCCTGAGGGTCGACCGCGGGGACATCGAGCGGCGCAAGGCGGTAGGCCTTTTTGCCGGGCGAGGATTTCTCGAAGATCAAGCCTTCATTCTGACTGATGTGACTGGAGACCTTGGAGCGGTCGCCGACAAAAGGGGCGTCTTTGGCGGTAGAACCGGTCGTGTTCTTTACTGTAACTGTTTCAGTTACCATTTCGTTCTTCATCCTTATACGTACGCCAATGCGGGGGCATGCTTGTCTGCGATGACGGCGGCCGCAGCGTCAATTTGCGCGCGAGAATTTTGCTCGGTGGCGCACCAGAGCGAGGCATTTCGCAGTTCCGGGTACCAATGGGAAAGGGGCAAGCCGCCAATCATTTTCTGTTGCAGCAGGCGCGCGTTGATGGCTTCGGGCGCTTCGGCAGTCTCCAATACAAACTCGTTAAAGCGCGGCGAGTTGGCGAAGAGCAATTTGCTGCCGGGAGTTGCCGCCAATGTTTGCGCGGCATAATGCGCCTTCGCCAAATTTTGTTCGGCCAGTTCGCGCATGCCGGCCTTGCCGTAGATAGTGAGATAAATGCAGGTCATCAACGCAACCAGGGCTTGATTTGTGCAGATGTTGGAAGTCGCTTTTTCGCGGCGAATATGCTGTTCGCGCGTGGAAAGGGTCAGGACAAATCCGCGACGACCGTTTTGATCGACGGTCGCGCCGGTGAGGCGGCCGGGCATCTGGCGAATGAATTTTTCTTTGCAGGCCAGGACGCCGCAGTAGGGTCCGCCGTAGCTGATCGCCACTCCGAAGGACTGCGCTTCGAGCGAGACAATGTCGGCTTCCGTGGGTGGACGAACGACTCCGAGTGACAGCGCTTCCGCAATGGAGACGATGAGCAGCGCGCCTTTGGCATGGGCAAGATCGGCAATGGCCGCGACATCTTCAATAACGCCGAAGAAGTTGGGCGACTGAATTAGCACGCAGGCGGTTTTGTCGGTGATGGCGGCTTCCAGCGCCTTGAGATCGACACGACCGTCCGCGCCGTAGTCGACGCGATGCTTGGTGAGTCCCTGGTGCTGCGCGTACGTTTTCAGGACTTCGCGATATTCCGGATGCACCGTGCCGGCGACAACCATGTGGCTGCGGCGGGTGACGCGCGCGGCCATCATCACGGATTCCGCTGCGCCGGTCGAGCCGTCGTACATGGAGGCGTTGGCGATTTCCATGCCGGTCAACTCGCAGATCATGGTCTGGAATTCAAAGATGGCCTGCAGCGTGCCCTGGGAAATTTCCGCCTGGTACGGGGTATAGGAGGTAAGGAATTCACCGCGCTGCACCAGCGCATCAATGACCACCGGACGATAGTGACGATACGCGCCCGCGCCCAGAAAACTGGCATAGCCGTTGGCATTGCGGTCTGCGGCGACGCGGAACAGGTTCACGATTTCCTGCTCGCCCATCTGCGGCGGAATGTTCAGGTCACCGGTGAGGCGATACTCGGCGGGGATGGATTGAAACAAATCGCCGATCGAAGACACGCCGATTTCTTTCAGCATGGCGTCGCGATCGCTCGGGGATTTGGGTAGGTAGCGCATGGTTCAGTTGATCTCCAATAAAGCATTTTCACCGCTGGTGTAATTCGGGCTTCATACCATCCCACCCTAGCTTCCCACCCCACCGAGCTACGCTCGTCGGGGACCCGGGTTTCGCTAGGATGGGGCACCCATGACATTACGCTGACGCTGAAAATGCTCAGGCGTTGGTTTCTTCAGAAATAAACTTTTCGTAGTCGGCGGAACTTAACAGCGCATCGACTTCCGACGGGTTCGACAACTGCACTTTGATGATCCAGGACTGGTGGGGCTCGGTGTTGATCTTTTCCGGCGCAGTCACCAGATCCTGATTCACGGCGGTGACAGTGCCGCTGACCGGGGAATACAGATCGGAGACAGCTTTGACGGACTCGACGCTGCCGAAGACTTTGCCCGACTCGACGGTATCGCCGACTTTGGGAGCGTCGACGAAGACGATGTCGCCGAGAGAATTCTGCGCGTAGTCTGTGATGCCTATGGTGCCGATGGCGCCTTCCACCTGGAGCCATTCATGCTCGCGGGTGTAGCGATAGGAATTTGGATATGTCATAGGATTTGTCCCCTTCCATTGTATGTTGTCGGGGAATCGCGGAGCCGAAGCCCGCGCTCCGCAGAGATTTTTTTGCACAGGAGGCACGGTTCAGGCGCGTTTTTTTGGACGGCGGTAAAACGGCTGCGGCACGATGCGGGCGCGCACATCCTGACCGCGGATTTTGATGGCCAACTCGGTATCGACAGCGCTTTGAGTGACCGGCACATAGCCGAGCGCGATGTTCTTCTTGAGAAACGGTGCAGGAGAGCCGCTGGTGATGGCGCCAATCTGTTCGCCAGCCAGGGTGCAGATGGGATAGCCATCGCGACCGATGCCGCGCTCCATCATTTCCATGCCGACCAACTTGCGCTGCGGGCCGCCGGCTTCCTGTAGCTTTTTCAGTGCCGCCTGGCCCAGGAACTCGGATTTGTCGAGCTTGCAAAAGCGATCCAGGCCAGCTTCAAAGACGTTGGTTTCTTCGGTGATTTCGTGGCCATAGAGGGGCATGGAAGCTTCCAGGCGAAGCGTGTTGCGCGCGCCCAGCCCGCAGGGAACGATTTCGAATTCTCGACCGGCATCGAGGATCTCCTGCCAGACGCGCGTGGTGGTGGCGGCATCGGAGGGAATGTAAATTTCAAAACCATCTTCGCCGGTATAGCCGGTGCGCGAGATAAGGACGTTGTGGATGCCGCAAACCTGGCCCCAGACAAACCAGTAATTCTTGATGGCATTCAGATCGACGCGGGTCAGCTTTTGCAGCGTAGCCAGCGCCTGCGGGCCTTGGATGGCGAGCTGCGAATAGTGTTCGCTGTAGTCGCTGACGTGGCAGTGGAAGCGCTGCGCATGCTGCTTGATCCAAGCGTAGTCCTTGGGGCGGGTGCCGGCGTTGACAACCAGCAGGTAATCGTTGGGACTGAATTTGTGGACCAGGATGTCGTCGACGAATGTGCCTTGCGGGGTGAGCAGCGCCGAGTAGTGCGCCTGACCTTCGGCGAGCTTGGAGGCGTCGTTCATGGAGACAAACTGGACGGCATCGAGCGCTTCGGGGCCGCGCAATTGGATCTCGCCCATGTGGCTGACATCGAACAAGCCGACGCCAGTACGCACGGCCATGTGCTCGGCGATCAGGCCTGCGTATTCCACCGGCATGCCCCAGCCCCCAAAGTCGACCATCTTGGCGCCGCATTGGCGGTGGGTGGGGTTGAGCGCTGTTTTTTGCAGGGTAGGGGCGGTCGCGGGGACAGACGGACTCGACATAGAACACCAGTTTACTTGACGAGAACTACTTCGGCACCGGCAGGGTATACGGGGAGCAGCAGGGCTTGCGCACTGGGCCAAACTCCATTAATTCCGCACGGGTGCCGTTGGGATCGTAGAGGTTCAGCTGCCATTTTCCATCGAGACCGATCTCGGGGTTCTCATACGGCTGGGAGGAGTCCCAATGACGGTGTTGCAGCATCTGCGCGGCCTGGTGAATATCCGGAACTCCCAGCGCGAAGTGATTCAGGACGCCGCTATCGCCCGCGGTTTTGGCTGTGGGATCCAGCAGCATATATTCCAGCCATTGCGTGCCGTCGGGCACACGCATGTCGACCCACTCCAATTTGTGGCCGCGGCCGCCTTGCCAGCCTTCGACAAAGCCGAGAATGTCGCGGAAGAAGTGGTCTTCCTCGGCGCGATTGTGCATGATGAATCCCGCATGGAGAATGATTTGCGAGAGGGGCTGCGACGCGTTCTTCGAAGCTGCACCGCTGACGGGAAGCA
Source organism: Acidobacteriaceae bacterium (assembly GCA_049692235.1). Taxonomy (GTDB): domain Bacteria; phylum Acidobacteriota; class Terriglobia; order Terriglobales; family Acidobacteriaceae; genus JAKAAZ01. The sequence continues at coordinate 35,605 of JBAVOQ010000057.1, forward strand.
GGCGGGCGTGAGGCGGCAGCTGCACAAACTGCAGGCGATGTCCCTCGGGATCTTTGACCCCAAAAAAGCGGGTGCCGTCGGGCGATGTTTGAATGTCGCCTTCGACGGGGACTTTCCGGCTGACTAAATAACGCTGCATGGAATCGAGATCGGTGGTGGCGAAGGCGATGTAGGCGAGGAAGTCGGTTGTGCCGTTGGGTGCGGGCTGGACCTGAATCGACTGTTTCGAGCTCACGCGAAATTCCATCGGGGCCGATGCGGATGGGGACGAGATCTGCGGGAAGCCTAGAAATGTTCCGTAGAACTGCTTCGACTTATTCATGTCGGTCGCATAGACAGAAACCCTGGCGATGCCGGTGATTGGCGGACGCATGGAGGTGCTTTGCGCAGCTAATGAAAATGGAATTGCAACGATGGCGGCGAGCAGTACAGATCGAATTCGCAACATGGCATTTACTCCTGGAAACAACAGGAAATACTAGCAAAATTGCCAGGAGCGTGTTCGATCACAACTCCCGACTCTGTGTTATACCAATTGCCCATTCGCTTTCGTGGGTACGGTTCGCCGAACCAGTGGCGAGCGCCCGTGTTTGCTGGTAGCCGCGGACGCGGTTATGTTTCCGATGGCTCGATCGCGGTTTCCAGATAGGTCCGAAATGCGCGGTCGAGAAAGGGCATGCCTCCGCGCTGGGAGGCGGCCCAGGCTCCCCAGCGGTTGGCAGCTTCGGACAGCGTAGGCAAAGGCCGGTGATGCAGGGAAAAGTAGGTGAGCGCCGCAGTGAAGCAGTCGCCGGCGCCGATCGAATCGACCAGATGCGCGGGAATTCCTGGATGATCATTCACGGCGTCGCGCGATACCAGAAGACTGCCGTGCGATCCTCGGGTGATGGCTACCAACTGAATAGAAAATTGATCGAGCAGCGAATGCGCGATTTGGAGTGGAGTCTGTTGTCCCTCTGCGCCGATGGCATCGGCGATGTGCGCGACTTCCTCATGATTCATTTTGAAGAGGGTGGCGTGGGCGCAACCCAGAGGATAGCTTCCGCAGTCCAGTCTGGTTCGCGGAGGTTGACATCGAAGACGCGGAGACAGTCCGTGCGCGTGGCTGCAACCAGGGAGCGAAGCGTGGAGCGCGTCATGGGCGATCGCTGCGCCAGAGTTCCAAAACAAATGGCATCCAGCGTAGGCGCCAGCGCGGCCAGCTGCGAAGTTTCAGGCACGGCGTCCCAGGCGACGGGACTACAGATGCGGTAGCGCGGACCACGTTCCGCGTCGAGCCAGACTTCAACGGTTCCGGTGGGACGGCTGCGATCCACCGCGATGAAGTCCGGACGAACCCCATGCGCGATCAAATGTTCGCGCGCTTGTATCCCGAGCGGATCGTCGCCAACGCAGCTGACGAGAGACACTTCCCCGGCGCGGTCCGAATCGTCGCATGCAAACATCTGTGCGAGAACAGCGGCGAAGTTCGCCGGGGCACCACCGAGTTGAGGACCATCGGGTAGCAGGTCCCACAGGAGTTCACCAATCGCCGCGACACGCAAGGGTTTCCGCATGCTATTCATTTCGCCCGGTACCGCTATGTTTATGGTTGCGCGGCGAAGACCACCAACTGTTGTGCGCCGACGGTGACATCGCAATGGTCTTGTGTAACTGCCACTGTGTCTTTTGTATTCCACAGCGGAGTGAGCGTGTTGACGCCATCGAGCGCCGTGCGGGTGAAATCTAAATGAAAGGTTCGCGGCATGGCGGATTTATTCATCAACACGAGATCGATTTCCGACGGTGGAGGTGCCGACCCACTTTTCGGTGGAAGCACAACGAAGCGAGCGAATATGAAGCCGCTGTTGTCCGCCAACAGGTTCTGCTGGGATCCGGTCTGCAAGGCTTCATGATGCGCGCGCAGATCCAACAGGCTTTGCACCCAGGCAAACATCGCCTGCTGCTGCGGAGTGCGACCGGCGGCGGTGAACGCATTTTGGGAGTCGTCGGGAAATCCCCCGGGGAAGTCAGGGCGATTGTCGCCGTTGGGCCCCGAGGAAAGGCCGATTTCATCTCCGTAATAAATTTGCGGCATGCCGCGCATGGTGGCCAGCAATCCAAAGGCGAGCCGCTCGCTGGCCGCGCTTGCTCCGGGCGCGGAGAGAAACCGCGCAGTATCGTGGTTGCCGAAAAATGTCACCAGCGTTTCAGGATGAGGATAGAGCCAGTCCTGACGCTGCACATTTTCCAGATCTGACATGGATGAGCTGGAAGCGGACGAGCCGGTGAGGGTGGAACGCAACGCATAGTAGCTGGGGAAGTCGAACTCGGTGTCGAGTCCCGTGTCGATGCCCACGTGTTTCTGTCCGCCGACGAAGTACGACGTCACGGTTGGATCGGAGTTGTAAACTTCGCCGACAGTGGTCAGGTTGGGATACAGGGCGTGCATGACGGAGTGAAAATCCTGCCAATAGGAACGATCGACGTAGGGAAATGTATCCAGGCGGAGGCCGTCCACGGTTCCGAGTTCGACCCACCAAATTGCGTTCTGTGTCAGGTACTGCTTGACCAGCGGATTCGACTGATTCAGGTCAGGAAGTACATTGCGGAACCATCCATCGACAACCGGCTGATAGGCGGCGGGGGCGGCGTGCGGGCTGGCGATTGAGGCAAAATCCTCCGTCGCCGCAAGATGATCGGCCGGCGTTCCGTGGAACCAGTCGGGCGTGGGTGGATCGTTGACCCACACGCTTTTCGGGCCGACCTGGTTGGCGACAATGTCCAACACCAGCTTCATGCCATGGCTGTGGACGTCGGCGGCCAGGTCCTCATAATCCTGCAATGTGCCATAGTGCGGATTGATCTGGTACATGTTGACCGGCTCGTATCCGTTGTAGTCCTCGGAAACCGGGTCCGGCGCATAGAGCGGCGTGATCCAGAGAGTGGTGACGCCAAGCTGCTTGAGATAGTCCAAATGATTTTGAATGCCGCGCAAATCGCCGCCGTGATAATCGTGCGGATTGCTGCGATCCACGGTGGCAGCAAGCTTCGGTGTCGGCGGACGGGCTGTATTTCCCTGCGAAAAGCGGTCGGGCATGATGAGGTACATGACATCCGCGGGGGTGAAACCCTGGTAGCCCTGGCTGGGGTCGTGCAGTTTATCCAGTTCATACGGAACGCGTGTCTGGCCGGCAGTGGTGCGCACGATCAGGTCGAAATGTTGCGGAGGAGCATTGGAAGTATCCAGCGAGACGAAGGCCCAATGGCCGTTCTGCGAAAACTTTGTGCGGCGCACGGAGATGCCGGCGACGCTGCTGCTGATGTGCGCATCGGTGAGATTTTTTCCGTAGAGCAGCACCATCGGGTTGGGAAGATTGCTCCACCAATTCGGCGGTTCCACCTGCTGTACCGTGGGCTTGCCCTGCGGGACCGCTGCGCGCCGACGCTTGGTGCGGGTAGCCGCAGAAAGCGGGAGACTGATGCAAGCCAGCACCAGGCATAGAAGCAAATGGCGCAGCGCGCGAGGGAAGGAATTCGGATTCATCAATGCGCTCCAGCCGCTGGAAGAGGTGATCGGTGTTCGCACTTTTGACATGGATCGATGCGTCGCGAACAACGTCCCCAGTGTACTCCGGCGCGATAGGCGGGTGGAACGCATGCGAAGCGAAAAACGAAGAGCTGAGTGGAGGAGTCCGTGTGACAACTTCAGCGTGGAGCGGCAGAAGCGTGCAGAGCGTCGGCGAGAACTTTTTGCAAGTGATCTAGAAATTCTGGATCGAGCTTTGCATTTTCCGTTTGATTGTTGGGCGAGGATGTACCGTGCGGATCCGATCCTTTTGTGAGATAGAAAACGTCGATCGCCACTTCACCTTCGGTGTCGATCAGGGCGACGGAGATATCGCACTTCTGCTGTGCCAGAACCAGGCTGAGGCGACGCAGCAGGCCGGGAGTATCCTGCGTTATCACTTGCAGAATGGTGCTGTGGGTCGAGGATGTATTGTCCACGGAGAGCCGCGTTTCAACGCGGGTCTTGTGGTTTTGCGTGCGCGCGGAGTGGGCGCGGGCCGCGAGAAGTTTCTCGACCGAGACCAGGCTACTGGCCACGTCGGCCAGGCTTTTCTGGAAGCGCTCTGTTTCGGCGGGGTTGAGCGCAAGGGTTTCGTAACGATCGAGGAAGCGGAAGTGATCAATGACGATTCCTGCCGCGTTTGAAAATGCGTCGGCCTTCAGAATATCCATCCCCCAAGCGGTCAACGTGCCGGCGGCGTCGGCAAAAAGGAAAGGGCGATCGCGGGTGATCAATGTGCAATCCCACCACGCATCGGTACGCGTGAGCACCGCGCTGGAGGAGGTGTCGCCTAACTGCGACGCCAATTGCCAGTGGGTCAGAATCTCCGTTGCCGAGCGAGTGCGCAGATAGCGTTGCGGAAGGCCGGCCAGAAAGCGATGGATGGCTACGGAATCGTCGGGCGACAAGGCGATGACCTGTTGCACGGCGGCGGTGTCGGCATCCGCTTCAATGCGATCTTCATCGACATTGCGATCCAGATAATTCGAAGTCGCCATGTAAAGTCGCCACAAATTTTCTGCCTTCCAGGGGGTCAGCGCTTCCGGATTGACGGAGTGAATGTCGGCATAGGTCAACAGCGTGAGCAGTTGCAGGTTGTTGGGTGTGCCAACCAGGTCTGCAAACATGCGGATGGTTTCCGCGTCATAAATATCCTTGCGCAGCGCAAGCGACATTTCCAGGTGGTTGCGAATCAGGCGCAACACGGTTTCGCGCTGGGTCGGCGTCAGCCGCCAGCGCTCGCAGACCGCATCGGCGATACCCATGCTTTGGTCGGTATGGCTGCCCTCACTGCGAGCCTTGCCGGTGTCGTGCAGCAGGGCTGCCAGGTACAGCAATTCCGGCTCTTCCACCTGGCGCAGGATGGACGAAAAACCGTTTTCCCACTCGTCGTGCGGCTGGGCCAGGGCGTGCAGATTTTCGAGAATCAAAAATGTATGTTCATCGACGGTATAGCGATGGTAGGCGTCTCGCACTACCAGCGCGTCCACGCCATGAAATTCCGGCAGGATCAGTTCCAGAATTCCTAGCGCATGCATGACGCGGAGAGCGTTAGCCACTTCGGTTCCAAGCAGAATGCGGCGAACCCGCTCCCAAAGCGCGGCACCTTCTGGCAGCCGCTCCGCCAACACGGCCAGCGAATCGCTGAGGTGCCCTTCCGCTTCGCGGGTCAACTGCAGCGGCTGTTCCGCGATCATCTGAAACAGCGTCAGTACGCGATCCGGATCGGAGTATTCCGCCACGGTTTTCAGTGCGATCTTGCCGTCGGCAACCGGACAGCCGCTCAAGACGGTGCGGCTGCGCCACTGGCGTATTTGATCCATCACGGCGCGACGTCCGCTTGGAATCTCGTCCAGCATTTGGCGGGAGAGCCACTCGATGGAGCGAGCATGGCGAAAATATTGACGCATCCATCCGGCGGTATCCGCGGGGCGCTTCTCTGTCAGGCGCGACCGGACGGTCGACATACCGAGACGCAGTTTCGCAGCCTCGTCCTGCGCCTGCCAGTAGAGCATGTTGTCGTCGCGCTGGCTCCTGTAATGGAGAAAACTGCGCACCGTGATGAGAAATTGATGTGCCAGGGCAGAGTCGTCCTGGCGTTCCACCAGCAGATCTTTTTCATAGCGGCTGGCAGAGAATCGCGCCGATTCCGGCAACAGCTGGCTCAACCATGCGCAGGTATGAAAGTCGCGCAGGCCGCCGAGGCCATCCTTGACGTTGGGCTCCAAATGGAACAGCGTTCGCTGAAACTTGGCGTGGCGGGCACGCGTCAACTGCGCGATGGCGGCGAACAGTTGAGATCGCCGGCGTTCGACCAGCGCGGGAATCCGTTCCAGGTCCAATTCCTCAAACAGAGCAAAATCGCCGGCAATGTAGCGGCGGTCCAGAAGGGACAGAGTAAATTCCGGATTCTCTTCGCTGATCCGTTCGCATTCCGCCAGGGTGCGGGTGGTGGCGCTGGCACGCAATCCAATGTCCCACAGGTCCTGGGACAGCTTGCGAATTTCAGCTTTGTGCGCGCCTTCCGTGGTGGCATCGGCGGCAATAAAAAGCAGATCGATGTCGGAGTAGGGAAAGAGCTGCCGTCTTCCATACCCTCCGATGGCAGCCAAGGTAAGGCCGTGGGGACCGTATTCCTCGGAGGCAATGTGCTCTAACCACAAACGCTCGATGAGATGGTCGACAAGTTCCGCACGGCGCTGCACCAGAACCGAACCATCCTGCGATTCGGAAAAGAACTGCCGCATCTGTTCTGAAGTCCGTTGGTACTCCACGCGCAAGTGCTGGATCGAAGATGAATCGGAGATCGGGATGGCAGGCTCCTTTGCGCGAAAAAGCTTCTAGCTGCTGGCTGTTAGCCTCTGGCTAAAAGCTAAGAGCTAGCAGCTACGAGCTTCTCTATAGAGCGGTTTCTCCACGTTCGTCGTTGCGAATGCGAATGGCTTCGTCGATGTGGGAAACAAAAATCTTGCCGTCGCCAATTTTTCCGGTGCGGGCAGCGGTAAGGATGGCCTGAATGGCGCGTTCTGCCATGGCATCGGTCACGACGATTTCCAATTTGATTTTGGGCAAGACATCGACGGCATACTCGCGGCCGCGATAGAACTCGGTGTGACCCTTTTGGCGGCCGTGCCCACGCGCCTCCAGAATGGTGATGCCTTCCACTCCAATTTCGATCAGCGCTTCTTTCACTGCGTCCAGTTTCGACGGCTGAATGATCGCTTCAATCTTCTGCATGTCTTGCTTCCTCGCTTTTCTCAAAAAAAGAAGGGCCAGTCGTTGATTCGTCGTTCCACATCGCCAAGATATACCAGAGCGGTATTACGAAGCCGCAATTTCCCAATCGTAGCCTTCTTCGCCGTGCTGGCTCAGGTCCAGCCCCTCGTGTTCATCGGCGGGATCCACGCGCAAACCGATTAGCATGTCGACGATTTTTAACAGGACGAGTGTTCCCACGATGGAAAGGGTCCAGGCGATGGCGACTCCGACCAGTTGATGCGGTACCTGAATCCAGTTGCCGTCGAGCCAGCCGACCGGCAGCGCATTGCCGTGCGCGTCCTTGAAGATGGGATTGATGGCACGCGAAGCAAAGACTCCGGTGAGAATTGCGCCTAAAGTTCCGCCGGCCCCATGCACGCCAAACGCATCCAGGGAATCGTCATAGCCAAACCATTGTTTTACCTTGGCGACCATAAAGTAGCACAACAGGCCGGCGAGAAAACCAATAGCAAGCGCCGACATGGGTCCGACAAAACCGGCTGCGGGGGTGATGGCGACCAAACCTGCGACGGCTCCCGAGATAGCGCCCAGGGCGCTGGGCTTGCCGTTGCGAATCCACTCTGCCAGGCACCATCCGATAGCTGCGGCGGCCGCGCCAAAATGAGTGGCGACAAAAGCGCTGGTGGCGAGGGTACCGGCAGACAATGCGCTTCCTGCATTGAAACCGAACCAACCCACCCACAACAGGCCCGCACCGATAAAGCTGAGCACCACGCTGTGCGGCGGCATCGGCTCCTTGGGATAGTGGAGACGTTTGCCGAGATAGAGCGCGCAGACCAGGGCCGACACGCCGGAAGTGATATGGACGACGGTACCGCCGGCGAAGTCCAACGTGGGAACACCGCCGGAAAGAGCGGCATTCAGCAGACCATCTTTACCCCACACCATGTGGGCCATGGGCGCGTACACAAACAGAGACCACAGCAGGGTGAACAAGGCCATGGCGCTGAACTTCATTCGTTCCGCAAAGGCGCCGGAGATGAGTGCGGGAGTAATGATGGCAAACATCAACTGATAGATCATGAAGGTCGCGAACGGAATCGTGGCGGCATAAGCGGGGTCGGGCGCCGAGCCAACTCCGCGCAAAAACAGATGGTGAAATCCGCCAATGAATCTGGTTCCCGAGCCAAAGCACAAACTGAAGCCGATGAATGCCCACACGACCGAAATGATGCCGGCCATGGCGAAGCTATGCATCATGGTACTGAGGACATTCTTTTTCCGTACCAGGCCGCCGTAGAACAGGGCCAGACCGGGAATGGTCATCATCAGGACCAGCGCGGCACAGACCAGCATCCAGCCGTTATCGGCCGAAAGCTGGGCATTTTGTACAGCCGCATCCAACCGCTGCAGATGTTGCTGCGTCTGGGCATCGACTGTCGCGGTGGCCTGGGCATGGAGACTTGCGCCGAAGCAGCCTGCGACAAGGAAAAGCAGAAGCATGGCGCGTGCAAAAGCGGTTCGATGCGAGAGGCGCGAGGCTGGACTGCGCCGGGCCCCATCGTGCTGCAAGATAGTCTGATTCCCGTGATTCTGGGCCTGGCGCCACATACCATGGCACCGCTCTCGGATCTGTCTCATAACGATTGACCGCCGTGGTGAAAGAATGAGATGAAGAAGCCTTCTATTTCGAAACATATCTTGAACTTGCGGCTGACCCGCGTTGCGTAGACGGGAACGTCTAGAAATGAATTTGGACGGCATTGCTGCCGAGTGCGCATGGTTCGAACATGATGCCGAGCAAAACCAAAAAGTTTTCGAGGATTGGAAAGAGACTTCCTTCTACTTTGCCCTGTGGCTCGCGAAAGGTCGAATACAAATTTTTTATCGAGGTTATGGAGTGTCGTTATGTGGGTATTTTGGGGATGCAACGTTCACCGGAAGCGAGTCTGGCATCCGCGGAAGTTTGCAGGGCTCGGCAACTTTGCCCAAAACAGCCCTCGGGACGCATCATAATGAAGGCAAGCCAATCTTGCCGAAACTGAAGTCTTTCAGAATTCCCGATAGAATTTTAAGGGCGAGAGGTTCCGTGGGGTTTTGTCCGCTGTATTGTTGCCGCGGTAGGGTCGTGGCGGGCGATTTAGGATCAGTTTCTTTGAGGTGCGAGTGAAAAATCGTAGCATTCGGACAGTTGGGTCAGGTTGGCTGTGCACGGGGTTGGCAGTTGGCTTAATGGTCCTGCAAAGTGGGAGCGCAGAGGCGCAGGTGGCGCGACCGCTTCCTGGGGTGGGTTCAACATTTTTGGCAAATGTATCGTGGCAACCAGTGGGTTCCACGATGATGTTTGGTCCGCAGCAGGACCAGAGCATGCCGGCCTATCGAGCTCCGAAACCGCCGAAGCCGCAGCCGGGTACGCCAAATACGAACATGCCGCCCGCTCCGTCCAATGGCTCGAACACCTCGGATGAAGCCTTTCCTCCGTTTGCGATCGTGCCGGCGTCAGAAATCGCAGGCAATTTGGGGTCAACGTATATTCCGTTGGATAGCTGGATCTATCCGGCGTTGATGCGGCTGTACTCGATGGGGTACTTGAGCACGGCGTTTGTTGATATGCGTCCATGGACGCGTCTCAGCGTGCTGCGCATGCTGTTTGCCGAGCAGGAAAAAATCCACTCTGACACGAACAATGAGCAGGCGCTGGAAATTTACAACGCCGTGCTTGCGGAATTGGAAGGAGACATCCACACGACCGGCTATTGGACGACGAACGCGACGCTGGAGTCGCTGTATGAGCGCGCCATGCCGATTGCCGGAACGCCGTTGCGAGATAGCTTCCACCTGGGTCAGACGATCATCAACGATTACGGCCGCCCGTATGAACAGGGATTCAACAACTATGCGGGTTTCAGCGCGCGCGCGACTTCAGGTCCGTTTGCGCTGTATGTCCGGGGTGAATATCAGCACGTGCCCAGCGCGGATGGATACTCTTCGGACCTGGCGGCGACGCTGTCGGATGTGGACGCTATTCCACCGGGACCGCAGGACACCATTCCAGCCGGTCCGATTCCAACGCACAATTATTTTCGCTTGATTGAAGCCAACCTATCCGCCACGTTTTTCAATCACGACATCTCGATTGGGAAAAGCGATGTGTGGGATGGTCCGGCGACAGGCGGGGCCTTCGACTGGAGCAATAACGCCGAAAACATCTACTCATTCCGCATCAACCGCGTGGAACCGCTGAAAATCCCGCTGCTTTCCTACGTGCTGGGACCGGTGCGGTATGAGTTTCTTGTCGGCAGCCTGCAGGGCCATACCTATCCAAATGAGCCCTGGGTACACATGGAGAAGTTTGCGTTCAATCCCACTCCCACGTTTGAGTTTGGCTTCTCGCGCACGATCATCTGGGGTGGCAAAGGTCATGTTCCGATCACGCTCGGCAGCTTCTGGAACAGCTTTACTAGTTTCCAGAACGTTACGCCGGCGGTGAAATTTTCGCGCAAGGATCCAGGAGCGCGGTTCAGCACCTTTGATTTCAGCTGGCGGTTGCCTTACCTGAGTAAGCTAGTGACGCTGTACACCGACGCAGAGTCGCACGACGATGTGACGCCGGTCAGTGCTCCGCGGCGCGCGGGCATCCGCTCCGGAATCTTTCTAGCTCGGCTGCCTAACGCTCCCAAGTTCGACCTGCGCGCGGAGGGCGTCTATACCGATGTCGCCCGCTCGAACAGCAATAACGGTAGTTTCATGTACTACGAAACCATCCAGCGGCAGGGCTACACCAACAAAGGCAACATCTTCGGCGACTGGATCGGGCGGGAAGCAAAAGGCGGCCAGGCGTGGCTGACCTATCATCTGTCGCCGAGCGAGATGTTGCAACTTTCCTATCGGAACGCCAAGGCGGCGAAGGACTTTATTCCGGGCAACACCTTTTCGACCGATGTGCCGCGGGTGGATGGCGGGACAACGCAGAACGATTTCACGTTTACGGTGGTGAAGCGGCTGAAGCCGGATGTGGAGTTGAACGCCTGGGTGCAGTATGAGCGGTGGAAAGCTCCCGTATATAAGACCGGCGGACAGAACGACGTGACAACGAACGTGCAGATCACGTGGTATCCGAAGAAGACGCACACCATTCGCGCCTGGTAGGGGCGAGGCAAAGCGCGGCATTGGATAGCTGAAATGGATTCCGTTCTCACGGTGCCGCGAGACGTCGAACAGTTGATGGCGATCTCCGAGCGCTACTCACTTTCGTTCGCGCTATGACAAGAGCGGGGGCAGTTCTATGTGGGCGACGGCTCGACCAGAACCAACAACTATGAATCGAACACTTCGAACTAAGCATGGGTCTACTGGTCATAGTTCAACCACCGACTCATCAGACGAATAGCAGTAGTAGAACGTTTTGGCGAAGGGGCTGGATAGCAACTCTATAGGAAGGTCTGATCTGCGAAGGAGCATTTGCGACGGGCGCGTGCGATCAGCAACCATCAGAAGCCAGATTTCTTCAAAATTTTTGTTTTTTTTGTAGCCGCTCAATTTTTGCGCCTTAAGATTGATCCGATCCTGGAGATGTTTTAGCGTCAGGCTTGCAACAAGTCCAGCTCTCTCGACTTTCCATGGAGCAAACCGCTCTTCTGGCACGCTGCGGATATGGATGAAGGCAACTGCTTCAGACAGAAGGTGTGCTCCGTTATCACGCACATCCGGCTCCCAGTCCACTGCTTCTGACGAATTCCGGGAGGCCATGTCTCGGATTTTATCCGCAATCAATTCAGCGATCTGTTTCCCCTTCTGCTTGTCGCGTGTGATTTGCGAGAAGACAATTTTCGCTAGGACGAGAGGGTTGTTAGCTTCGGAATAAATCTCCCGCGCTCGGGACACGATCAAGTTGGTAATCGACTCGACTTCCTGCAAGAGTGGTTCTTCTGCGGCTCGCGGATGCGTCTTCGATTTATCAGGCCGAACGAACACCTCGGTTAGCTCGATACCAACTGTGCGCCCGTCAAGGTCTAACAGGAAATCGGGATCTGGCGGCTTTCGTTGATCTATACGTTTTGGCTTTATTCCTTGTTGTTCAAGGAATTGATCCAAAAGGAACCTTTCGCGTCGCCTATTTTTCTCATCGGAACTCATTGGATTCTCCAGCGGGGATGAGGGTTAGCCGCAGATGTCGACAAGCGCTGCCGCTGTTTCCCGACTGACAAAGCGATGATAGCTTCAAATCCTACCTTCGATAAGCGCATTATCGCCGAGTGACTCAGCCGTGCCCGATAAACCCGACGAGGCAAGTGATCGGATTGGTGGAGGATCGTCGGAGCCGTGCAGGCGCGAACCGGCTTAGCCGGCGACGATTAGGTCGGCGGGGAGGGCGCGGAAGTAGGCGATGGTTTCGCTGAGGCCCTGATCGAAGGAAACTACGGGCTCCCAGGCGAGGAGTTGGCGGGCTTTTGTAATGTCGGGACGGCGGCGTGGTGGATCGTCCTGCGGCAAAATCTCAAAACGAATGCGGCTGGAGGAACCGGTCAGCGCAATCACGCGGCGGGCGCAGTCGAGAACGGTGTTCTCTGCGGGATTGCCGAGGTTGACCGGCAGCGGCTCTTCGATACGCGATAGGCGAATGATGCCCTCAATCAGGTCGGTCACGTAGCAGAAGCTGCGGGTGTGCGAGCCGTCGCCGTACACGGTAACATCTTCTCCGCGCAGCGCCTGCATGACGAAGTTGGAAATGACGCGGCCATCGTCGGGCTGCATGCGCGGGCCATAGGTGTTGAAGATGCGGACCAGGTGGCCATCGACGTTGAAGTGGGCGCGATAGGCCATGACCGCGGCCTCGCCAAAACGTTTGGCCTCGTCGTAGACGGAGCGTGGGCCGACTGGATTGACATGGCCCCAATAACTTTCCGGTTGAGGATGGATCTCGGGCGTGCCGTAGCACTCGGACGTGGAGGCATGCAGCACCTTGGCGCGATATTTGCGGGCAAGGTCGAGGATGTTCATGGTGCCCTCCGAACCGACACGGAGGGTTTCAATGCCGAGGCGCATGTACTGCGGAGGGCTGGCCGGGCAGGCGAAGTTGAAGATGTAGTCGATGGGGCCGGGATCGAAGAATTCGCAGATATCTTGCTCGATCAGCTCAAAGCGCGGGTCGCGAGCGAGGTGCGCCAGGTTGTGAAACACCCCGGTAGACAGGTTATCGACGCCGACGACGGAGTGGCCCTCGGCCAGCAAGCGATCGGTGAGGTGCGAACCGAGAAAGCCGGCGGCGCCGGTGAGCAGCACGCGCATTTTTTTCTTGCCGCGAGCGACCGGGGGAACCAAGTAGGGTGCGACGATTTTTTCTGACGGGATGGCGCGCGGGACGGAGCCGCCGGTTTCGGCAAATTCTGAAAGTTCCGGCCGGCCTTCGAACTCCGTGGCCCCGGCTGCAGGACGTCCGACGCTGAGATACATCATTCCCTGGCGGACAACATCTTCCGGCGCGAACAAGTTGCGGCCATCGATCAGCAGAGGTCGTCGCAGCGTTCGCGAAAAGACTTCGAGATCCAGCGCGAGGAACTGCGGCCAGTCGGTCAGGACCAGCAGCGCGTCGGCATCTGTCGCCGTCTCCAGTTCACTCGCCGCATAGCGTAACGCGGGGCTGGGCGGGAGCACCTCCTGTGCGCGAGTCATGGCGGCGGGATCGTAGGCGACGATGCTGGCGCCCTCGGCCAGAATCAACTGCACCAGGCGCATGGCGGGAGATTCACGCACATCGTCGGTACCGCCTTTGTAGGCCAGGCCGAGCACGGCCAGGTGTTTGCCTTCGAGGCTGCCAAGAGCGTTTCGCACCTTCTCCAGAAAGCGCAGCGGCTGTAATTCATTAATGCGTTCAATGGCGCCCAGCAGGCTGAAATCGATGCCGTATTCCGCAGCCATGGAGCGAAAGGCCGTCAGATCCTTGGGAAAACAGGAGCCGCCGTAGCCGATGCCCGGATGAAGAAACTGGGTGCCAATCCGCTGGTCCATGCCGACACCGGGGCCGACTTCAGTAATGTTGGCACCGACAATTTCGCACAGGTTCGCAATGGCGTTGATAAAGGAAACCTTCATCGCAAGGAAGGCGTTGGAAGCGTGCTTGATCAACTCCGCGCTTTGCGGCGAGGTGCGAAGCAGCACGGGCGGCTTGTCTGGAACGCATTGCCCAGGGATGATGTCGGCGCGCCCGTAGTAGGCGCCGGAGGTGAGCGGCCGGTAGACCTCGCTGACCAAGGCGGCGGAACGGTCGTTGCTGCATCCGATGACGATGCGGTCGGGATGAAGAAAATCCGCCGCGGCACTGCCTTCGCGGAGGAATTCCGGATTGGATACCACGTCGAAGCGATCGCGGGAAACGCCACAGCGTTCGATCAAGCCGCCGATCCACTCATTGGTATAGACCGGGACCGTGCTCTTTTCCACAATCACGGTATAGTGGCCGATATTTCTGGCAATTTCTTTGACGGCAGATTCGATGTAGGTCAGGTTTGCCTTACCGCCACGTGCCTGCGGGGTCCCGACGGCGATAAAGATCACTTCCGCCTGACGGGCGGCGGCGCCGAGTTCGGTTGTGAACACCACATTGCGATTGCCGTGCCGGCGCAGCAATTCGGGTAGATACTGCTCATGAATGGTGGCACGGCCGGCCTGCAATGCGGCCATCTTGGCAGGGTCATTATCCACGCACAGCACGTGGTATCCCATTTCAGCAAAGCAGAGGGCCGCTACCAGGCCCACATACCCTGAGCCGACCACGACAATGGGACGATTGACATCCATACCTTGGGGGGTACCCTCGCGACTGCTTGCAACAGACGCCAATACTCGACGATCATATCAGCGCGAGCGGCCTGCTTTTGGAGTGAGACGGGGGAGAACCTTACTTGCCCCGAGGTCAAACCTATGGACAGTATGCGTTACGAATCTCCCCAGTGGCTTGGATTTCTTGAACCAACCCGTGGACAATTCCGGCCATCTTTCTAAGGGCATCTCCTGTATTCTTTGTTTTGCGGAGGATTCAAGCCGGGCACGCTGCCGCGACAATTGACGCGCGTCTGCGCTTGCACCTATCCTCAAGAGTAACCATCGCCAATGTGTTTTGGATCCATCAACACTGAGATTGCATCGGTGACGGCTTGTTGTATGTTTGAGGGATATGGCAGAGCGCAGTCCAGAGCTTCAGACCGTGCGCGTGGAGGATCGGAAGACCATGGAGGAGGCGAATCTGGACCTGCCGTGGAGAAAAAAGAACTGCCTGCGAAACATTTTCCGAATGCTGTCCGAGCTCCGAGGTTCCACAAGCATCTCCATGCAACAATCTAGCGCAAGAATGAATGAGCGGTCCTTCCTGGCATGAGTCCAATCGAAACCAACGCAGCGCCCCAAGAAGAATTCAAACCTCGATCGTTCCAGACCGGTGGCGGCTGGGTAACGAACGAGGAAGGGAACGCCCTGGCGGAAAACCTTCTCACTCTGCGCAAGCGGAAGTGGATCGTTCTGACCTGCGTGTTTATTGGAACTGTGTTTGGAGTGGTGCGCGCGATTACTACCCCGAAAACGTATATTTCGGGTGGAACCATCCAGGTTCGTCCAGGCTCCTCGAACGAGTACCGCATTGGCAATGGAAGTTCCGGTCCACAAGACCTGGGAACGCGCCTGGAAACGGAAGTGGCGATTCTGCAGAGCGACTCGCTGCTGCTGAAGGTGGCGAAAGAGCTGAAACTGGAAGACAACCCCATTTTTCTGGGACCAAAAGCGACGGTGACGCACGTCGATCCAAACGATCCGTCGGTGCAGGACTGGATGATTGGATTTCTACGCGGCGGGCTGTCGATTGGCCGCATCCCGAAGACGGAACTGATTTCCATCAACTTCACCAGCTTGTCGCCGGAGTTGTCGGCGCGCGTGACCAACACGCTGATCAACGATTACATCGAACGCAGTTTCCAGACTCGCTATGCGGCGACGCAACGCGTCTCGCAGTGGTTGTCGACGCAGCTGGATGACCTGAAACAGTCGGTCGAAACCGAGCAGCAAAAGCTGGCGGAGTTGCAGCGAAAGTTGGGTGTGCTCGGCTTTGGCGACCAGGCGCACAATTTGAACCTGGACACATTGGATGATCTGTCGAAGGCTGCCGCGGATGCGAAGATTGCCCGGATTGTTTCGGAAGCGCGCTACCGAATGCTGACGTCGATGAATCCGGACTTAATCGACGGCAGCCCGGCCGTGCTGGGTTCCGGATCGGGAACGTTGCTGGCCACGCTGCGCAACGGTCAGGCCACGCTGGAATCGCAATACGCGCAACTTATTTCTCAATTCGGACCGAACTATCCAGCCGTCAAGCAACTAAAAGCCGAGATGACGCAGAATCAGAAGGCCATCGACAAGGAGCAAACCCGCGTTCTGGCGGAGTCGAACAACGCGTTTCGCGCCGCCTCCGTGAACGAGTCGATGACGTTAGCTGTTCTGAAGGACGAAGAGGCCAAGGACTACCAAAAGCGCGACGACATGATCCAGTTTGTGCTGTTGCAGCGCGAATTCGATTCTAACCGCACGTTATATGACGGTTTGCTGCGGCGCCTGCGTGAAGCTGGGATTGAAGCGGGACTGGAGTCGAGCGAAATCGATGTAGTCGATTATGCCCGCAAGCCTTTGTTGCCAAGCGGAATGCGCCGCAGTTCGAGGGTCCTGATCGGCCTGATGTTTGGACTGTTTGGCGGTGTCGCGCTGGCCTTCTTCTTCGACAGTCTGGATACTAGCCTGCGCAGCGTGCACGATATCGAAACCATTTCTGAGCTGCCGTCTCTGGCCGTGATTCCGCGTGCGCGAAAAGTTCTGCCGCGAACGATCACGGAAGATACGCGAACGGCGGCGCAAAAAAATGTCGACGTCATTGGCCAGCCCAACTCGCAGTTTGCTGAGGCTTTCCGGTCGCTGCGCACATCGCTGCTGTTGTCCGGCGTGGGACAGCCGCCGCAGACGGTGCTGATCACCAGTTCAACTCCGGCGGAAGGAAAGAGTACGATTGCGAGCAACCTAGCCGCAGTGCTGGCATTCCGCGAGGCCAAGGTGCTGTTGATCGATGCCGATCTTCGCCGGCCCACCATTCACAGCCGTTTCGGAATCACCAGTCGCGTCGGTCTGTCCACGCTGTTATCCGGTTCGACGACGCTGGATGAATCCATCCAGACGATTCCCGAAGCGCCAAATCTTTTCCTGCTTCCCAGTGGACCCGTTCCGCCGTTTCCTACTGAATTGATCTCGTCGAATCGAATGATCACATTCCTGGAGGAATGCAAGCAG
This sequence comes from Acidobacteriaceae bacterium, assembly GCA_049692235.1. GTDB lineage: Bacteria > Acidobacteriota > Terriglobia > Terriglobales > Acidobacteriaceae > JAKAAZ01. The sequence continues at coordinate 52,694 of JBAVOQ010000057.1, forward strand.
CGGTTCACGCACATCATCATCGACTCGCCGCCGGTGCTGACAATTACGGACGGGCTGATTCTCGCGCCCTTCGCCGATGCAGTGCTGTTAGTGGTCCGCTATGGACGCGCCAGCAAACATTCGGTGCGCCGCTCGCGCGATCTGATGCTGCGCGCCGGCACCCGGCTCGGAGGCACCGTCATTAACGCGGTCGATGCGGCCTCGCAACGCTATTACGGGTACTACGGATATCAGCGGTACTCCTATTCCAATGGCCGCGCTCCGGGCAACGGAACAGGCAAGCGCAAATGGCCATTCTTCTGGCGCAGGGAGGATTCCTGATGTTCGCCGTGAGATGGACGACGATGGCTCGACGGTTTTGCCCAGGGGTGGCGCGTCTGCTGGCGGGCGGTATTGTGCCCCTGGTGCTCGTCGTGGCGATAGTGTGGCCGGCTGCAGAGGCGTATGCGCAGTTCCAGGGACCTGCACCGACAAGGGCGGATAGTCCGAACCCGGACAACAAGGGTCTGGTTGAGCGGGCTCCCACTGAAGTTCTGCCGGGTAGCCCCATCGTTCTGCATCCCGGCGATGGGATCGGCGTGAGTGTCTACGGTGTGCCGGACTACAAAGTAACGGCGCGGATTGCGGGCGACGGCAATGTGGATTTGCCGCTGATTGGCAGCACACATGTTGCCGGCTTGACCGTTGAGCAGGCGCAGCAGTTGGTTGCTAAGAAGCTGATCGACGGCCAAATGATCATCAGTCCAGATGTGTTGATTTCGGTGACGGATTCGAATGTAGACATTATTGGCGTCATGGGAGAAGTGAACTCGCCCAGGGCGATTCCGGCGTTCGCACCGATGAACTTGTTCGATGCGTTGAGTGCCGCCGGGGGATTAAAACCAGATGCAAGCCACAGCATTTCCATTCTTCGCGATGGCGTGAACGAGCCGCTGCTAGTGGTGCTGAATTCCAACCCGGCCAACGCTGTGGAGCAGAACATTTCGTTGTATCCGGGTGACCGGGTTATTGTGCCTCGCACGGGAGTGGTGTACGTAGTTGGGGCAGTGATGCATTCCGGCGCCTATCCAATAACGCCGGACACTCCGTTGACGGTGACGCAAGCGGTGACGTTAGCAGGGAACCAAGGCTTTCAGGCCGCGCCGACGCAAACCCGAATTATTCGCACCACCGGGGCGAAGCGGCGGGAGATTCGCGTCAACCTTTCGCGCGTGCTCGCCGGAAAAGATCCTGATCCCATTCTGCAGAATGATGACATCGTGATGATCCCGACCAACATGATCAAGGCTGCCATCAAGGGTGGTGGAGTGGGGATCGCGATCGGCCTGGTCTACGCAATTCCATTGCTATGATGTTGTCGGCTGAGACAGTTCCAGACCTGTCATGCTAGAGTTCGCCTGTCATTGCGGTGGTACTACCTGCTGAACGTTATGCTGCGAGTCGCCTATCTTCTCAGTCATCCGATCCAGTACCAGTCACCCCTGCTGCGGCTTCTGGCGCAGCAACCCGGATTGGAATTGACGGTGCTGTACACCTCCGACTTTTCTGTACGCAGCTATCACGACAAAGGATTTGGTGCGGCGGTGGAGTGGGATGTGCCGCTGCTGGGCGGATATCGGCATGAGTTTCTGCCGCGACTGCTCGATAGCCACGACGTGGCATTTTTTCGTCCACTGAATCGCGGTATCTTTCGTCGGCTGCGGCAGGACCGGTTCGATGTGCTGTGGATTCACGGCTACGCGACGCTCAACTCCTGGATGGCGATGGCGGCGGCAAAGGTGCTGGGCATCCCGGTGCTGCTACGCACCGATTCGACACTGATCGATCATCCGCGTGGGCCGGTGAAGCTGGCGGTAAAGAATATTTTTTTTCGGATTCTGCAGCGCTTTATCTACGGAGTGCTCAGTGTCGGCCAAAGGAACACAGAGTATTGGCGGCATCATCTGGGCCGGGATATTCCTGTCTTTTCGATTCCGTATGCGGTGGATAATGCTTTTTTTCAGGAGCGATGCCGTGAGGCTTCGGCTACGAGAGAGCAGTTGCGGCAGCAGTTAGGCCTGGAAGCGAATCGGCCGGTGTTGCTGTTTGCATCCAAATTGCTGGCGAGGAAGTGCTGCATCGATCTGGTGGATGCGTATCTGGAACTGGTGAAGCGATTGAGATTGGAGGGCGCGTCGCGGTCTTTGCCGTATTTGCTGATTGTTGGGGAGGGGGAGCAACGGCCGCAGATTGAAGCGCGATTGCAACAGGCGAGCGGGGAAGATCGCGAGGGCATTGCCATGCTCGGCTTTCGCAACCAGTCGGAACTGCCGCGCTTTTATGATCTGTGCGATGTGTTCGTGCTGCCTTCTATCCATGAACCCTGGGGACTGGTGGTGAATGAGGCGATGAACGCAGGCAAGGCGATTGTTGTTTCAGACCAGGTAGGCTGTCAGCCGGATTTGGTGGAGGATGGAGACAACGGCGTGGTGTTTCCTGCGAGAAACGTGGGTGCGCTGGCCGATGCGCTGGCAACAGTTCTGGTGGATCCAGCCACTTGTCGTAAGATGGGCGAGCGCAGCCGGGAGCGCATTCAAGCCTTCAGTTTCGAAGCCAATGTGAGGGGGCTGATGCAGGCATTTACGGCAGCCAGCGAACATAAATAAATATGGAAGCGAACCAGCCTGTCGACCGAATGAGCAAACCGACCCGCCAGGAGACCGCGTAGCCATGCACATTCTGCATGTGATTCGCTCCCTCCATCCGGAATACGGTGGACCTGCGCAACTGGTGCGCTGCATTGTGGCAGCAGGCCCGCGCCTGGGCTGGGAAGGCGAAGTGGCGTGCCTGGACGATGCGTCGGAGGATTTTCTCAGCGAGATTACATTTCCAGTGCATGCATTGGGTCAGGGAAGAGGGACTTATGGCTACTCCAGCGCATGGATTCCCTGGCTGCGTGAGAACATCGATCGCTTCGATGGAGTTGTGATCCACGGCATCTGGCAGTACCAGAGTTTTGGCACATGGCGCGCGATCCATGGACGCAAACCGTACGTGTTGTTTCCACATGGCATGCTGGATCCCTGGTTCAAGCGGCGTTATCCGTTGAAGCACATCAAGAAGTGGATTTACTGGAACCTAGCGGAGCGTCGCGTGCTGCGTGATGCCAACTCGATCCTTTTCACATGTGACACGGAGCAGCGCCTGGCCCCACAAAGTTTCAACACGCCTCCGTGGAATGCTGCCGTGGTGCCGTATGGAGCGGAAACGCCTCCGGGTGATTCAGCGCAGCAAGTTGAAGCGTTTTACGAGGCGTGTCCCGCGGCGCGGGGAAGACGTTTTTTTCTGTACCTGGGCAGGATTCATCCGAAGAAAGGATGCGATCTGCTGATTGATGCTTTCCTCTCGATTGCCGCCGGCGCGCCCGATGTCGACCTGGTGATGGCGGGCCCGGACGCAGGGATGCGCGAGGGTTTGGAGGCGCGTGTCAAAGCTGCCCACTTGACCCACCGCGTGCACTGGCCCGGATTAATCACCGGCGATGCCAAGTGGGGGGCGTTTCACGCCAGCGAGGCGTTTGTGCTGCCGTCGCACCAGGAGAATTTTGGGATCGCCGTGGCCGAAGCCCTGGGTTGCAGCAGGCCTGTGTTGATTTCCGATCAGGTAAATATCTGGCCGGAGATTCACTCGGATGGAGCAGGGCTGGTTGCGCCGGACACGCTGGATGGCACGAAACAGTTGCTGCAGCGATGGCTGGCGCTGTCGAGCGAAGAACGGCGAGAGATGCAACAGAAGGCACGCGCCTGCTTTGAAGCCCGCTATAATCTGGATCAAAATGTCAGCGAGCTAGTACGATTCTTTCAATACATGCAGTAGCGAGCGTAACCCATGGATCCCAATCTGTCTTCCAGTTCGTTGGCATCGATTTCGGATCGGGAGACTGCAGGCGTCGTCGCGCAGACGCGGAAAGATCCCTACACTTCGCCGCAATATTCCTTTGGCAATCGAGTGCAACGACAGCTTTGGAGTGTGGTGTGGATCGTGCTCTATCGTCCGTCGCCGCGGATCGCGCATGGGTGGCGCGCGTGGCTGCTGCGATGCTTTGGCGCGAAGCTGGGACCGCATTGCCGCTTCTATCCCGCCTCGCGAGTGTGGGCGCCGTGGAACCTGCGATGCGAAGATACGGTGATGGTGGCGGATGGCGCGGAACTTTACAATCCTGCGCCGATGTTCCTGGCGTCGCATGCCATTGTGTCGCAGGGTGCATATCTGTGTGGCGCTACCCATGACTACAACGATCCGAAATTTCGCGTAGTGTCGTTTCCAATGCGACTGGGGCGCTACGCCTGGGTTGCGGCGCGGGCCTGCGTTTCGCCGGGAGTAAACCTCGGCGACGGGGCCATTCTTGGACTGGCGTCGGTGGCGACCCAAGATCTGGAGCCGTGGTCGATTTATGCGGGAGTTCCGGCGCGCAAGGTGAAAGACCGTCAGCGTATCGAGTAGCGCATGCGCCGCTCAAAAATTTCCGTGATTTCCGTTGTGGAGAGACTCTGATGAAGACCGAACAGGTGCCATTCACGGTGATTGAATGGGAGAGCGAACCTGTAACAGAAGTCCCGGGCAAGAGCGGGACAGCGCACATGCGGACCGTGATCGACGACACGTTATGCGTTCGGATGGTCGACTTTACACCGGGGTACAGCGCAGATCACTGGTGCGCCAGGGGTCACATCGCATTGGTTGTTGCAGGATCGCTGAACATCGCTTTGGGAGATGGACGAAGCTTCGATTTGCGCGCAGGCTCGAGCTTTCATGTTGGCGATCAAGCTGGCAGGCATCGGGTTTCGTCGGATGCTGGAGCGAGGGTGTTCATCGTCGATTAAAGCGAACTGCACTATCCCGCTGAGCCTTCCGGCAACACGATAGGAGCCGCGGAGGGAGAAAATCCCACCGACTTGAGCTTGCGGTGATAGATTGCATCTCCCGTAGAGACGTAGAGCGTTTGCAGGTCCGCGCCGCCGAAACAGATTCCCGCGAGCTGGTGCCCGGCCACCGGCAGAATAGCGCGAACGCGTCCATTGCGATCGAAGACCTGCACTCCCATGCGCGTGGCGGCGTAGGCATACCCGTCGCGATCCATGCAGATCTGGGCCGCGCCGCTGTCGTCGGCGGTATCGGGAACATGGAACCAGTAATAGGGCTCTCCAAGCTGCAATTCGCCGTTCGGCTGCACGCGATAGCTGTCGCCGTGGTGACCGTTGCCTTCCGCAGCGCAAAGCCACAAGCCATCCGGAGAAAGAGAAATTCCTGTGGGGCCGTTGAGGCCTTCGGCGACGACGGTTTTTTCGCCATGGGCGCGAATGAGGCAGACCTTGCCGGAATAGGGAGTCGCGTCACTGGATTCGGTGACGTAGATGTTTCCCGCGTGGGTCACGGTGAGTCCGACGCCGTGGATTCCTTCGGCGATGACAGCGGCGTGACCTTGTTTATTGAGCGCTACGATTCTTTGCTTCGCAGTTTCGGCGACGTAGAGGCGTCCGTCGGGACCGAAGGCGAGCCCATTGTTGCCGGGACTGACAGTGGCGAAGTGTTCCGTCGAACCATCGGGGAGAAGACGATCGATGCTGCCGCTGGAGGGATTCTGTACATAGACTCGGCCGGAGGAATCGCTGGCAAGGGCGGCGGCGCTGGAGCGCGGGCTCAAAACCGAAGGACTCCGATACATCGGCACGTTGGTGGCTTGGCTCGCTCGAGCGGCAGGGCTGGAGCGGACCGACTCCCATTGCCCCCGCGGCTGCAACACTGTTCGCAGCATGGAATTCTGGCTGGTTCCAGCTTCGACCGGCTTCGGCCAATCCTTCCATAGCCACCGCATCACGTCGGGCAGGATGGATTCGCCGTGGCTGCCTTCGTGTCCGAGCGCGCCCCAGGCGTGGTTGATTTCATATCCGGAAAAGGTGAGCGCGCGCTCCATCTCCTGATTGCTCATCCACCAGTCGCCAAATTCCAGGCCGCCGGGCCAGCCATCGCGGCTGCCATCCTGCAGAAACACGCGCAGCGGTTTGGGGTCTGTCTTGCGGACCAGGACGGGATAGCGATCACCGCCGCGCATGCCGACGTAGGTGCCGATCATGCTGTAGACGCGGCGAAAAGCATCGGGGCGTTGCCATGCGACGGTGAATGAACCGATGCCGCCGGTGCTGCCGCCCATTATGCCGCGATCGTTGGGGTCGGTGGAGAGATGAATCGGGAGACCGTCAGGAGTTTTGTGTTGCTCGACGGCGGGCAGAAGTTCCTGCAGGATGAAATCGGCCAACACATCGGAGAGGCTGTCGAACTCGAAACTGCGATTGAAGCGGGGATTGCGGGGAGGGTCGGCGGAGGGATCGGTTCCGGAGGAAAGGGCGATGGCGAGGATGATGGGCAGTTCTTTTCGATGAATCAGATTATCGAAAACAACGGGGAGTGTGGGCATCAGATGATCGAGGGCGACCAGCACGCACGCGGGTTGATCGACGCTATATTGCGACGGCACGTAGACGCTGATGCTGCGCTCGGTACCCGGAAAAAATCTTGATTGATCCATGGAAAAGCTGAAGACCTTGCCGGCGGGAACGCCGGGCTCCGGCTTGGAGTCGGGTCCGAGGGGATAGTCGTGCAGTGGCGGCTCGGGATTGTTCTGGCATGGTGCAGCCGAAGCGGACTGTGGCACCCATGCTGTCGCGATTCCCACCACGGCGGATTTCAAAAAGCCTCTTCGTTCCATTGGTTTACCTTATCCTGAGCGGAAATATTCAAAACTGAGGTCGTTTTGGTGGTGAGCCTAAACAAATATTATTCTGAACTACGACGCGTTCGCATCTGCTTATCTCGTAGCTATGGGGAGGAATGAACATCAAACAGAAAAAGGTAGGCGAGTTCGGCTCAACCATAGTCCAAATAATTTTGGACGGCTTCTGTGAAAAGACGTTTCTAGCGGAGCGAAAGCTGACTTTCGGGAAGTATCTGGGGGCGTACACTGCTGCGGCGTGCCAAGGTGTGGTTCTCGGTCTTCGATTTCGGCAGGTTCCCCTCCCAATGATGAAGCTCATTTGCGAGGAGGGAGCAGAATCGGATCTGCGTGAGGAGCTTCGACGACAAGTGTCTAATGTAGTTTCAGAATTTCGCGGCCAAGAACCTGACCTGCTCGATGTTTCGATGAGGAGGGAACAAACGATACAGTTGGCGAAGCTGGGGAGACGAGACCTTATAGAAGACCCTTTTGCGCTCACTCAGCTCATGGAAAAAGAAACAGTCGATATTAAACACGCATACGGCGCTTTGGTTGGATGTTTCGCCCTTTTTCTAGGGTTAGGGCTATTTGAGTCCGAGTGGATAGAACAGGTCTATCTGCGTTTCATGCCCGGCGAGGATCAATTGCAAAAAGATGCTCTCGACCGCTTGTGGAATTCGTGCGCGGTTGGGCCTCCGAGCTGAAGCCAAACCTGATGGAAGTACTGTTTCCCGAACTAAATTAACAAAGGGGCTTGCATGTGCCCCCTTTGTTAAGGGCTTTCGTCAACTAATGTCGCCTACAGCGCGTTCATGTTTTGCAGGAATTCAGCATTGTTGCGGGCTTTGCCGAGCTTATCGACCAGCAGTTCCATGGCTTCGACCGGGGAAAGCGGGTTGAGGACTTTGCGAACCAGCCAGGTGCGCTGCAACTCGTCCTTGGGGATTAGCAGTTCTTCCTTACGCGTGCCGGAGCGTTGAATATCGATGGCAGGGAAGACGCGCTTGTCGACCAGCTTGCGGTCGAGAATGACTTCCATGTTGCCGGTGCCCTTGAACTCTTCGAAAATGACTTCGTCCATGCGGGAGCCGGTATCGACAAGAGCGGTGGCGATGATGGTGAGCGAGCCGCCTTCTTCAATATTGCGAGCGGCGCCGAAAAAGCGCTTGGGCCGCTGCAGCGCGTTGGAGTCGACGCCGCCGGAAAGTACCTTGCCTGAAGGCGGGACAATCGTGTTGTAGGCGCGAGCGAGGCGGGTGATGGAGTCGAGCAGGATGACGACGTCACGCTTGTGTTCGACCAGGCGCTTGGCTTTTTCGATGACCATTTCGGCGACTTGTACGTGGCGTACGGCAGGCTCATCGAAGGTGGAACTGATGACTTCACCCTTGACGGAGCGCTGCATGTCGGTGACTTCTTCCGGACGTTCATCGATCAGCAGCACAATCAACACAACTTCGGGATGATTGGTGGTGATGGAGTTGGCGATCGACTGCAACAGCATGGTCTTGCCGGTGCGCGGCGGAGCGACGATTAGACCGCGCTGGCCTTTGCCGACCGGGGTCAACAGATCCATGACGCGACCGCTGATGCTTTCGCGCACGGTTTCCATCTTGATGCGTTCCTGCGCGTAGAGCGGCGTCAGGTTGTCGAACAGGATCTTGTTGCGGGTTTCTTCCGGCGATTCGAAATTGATGGCTTCTATTTTGACCAGCGCGAAATATTTTTCGCCTTCGTGGGGCGGACGCACGTTGCCGCTGATGGTGTCGCCGGTCTTCAGGTCGAACTTGCGAATCTGCGACGGAGAGACATAGATGTCGTCGGGGCCGGGCAGGTAGTTGTAATCGGGGGAGCGCAAAAAGCCGTAGCCGTCGGGCAGAATTTCAAGGACGCCTTCGGCGAAGATGTGGCCTTCTTTTTCGCTCTGAGCCTGCAGGATCTTGAAGATCAGGTCTTGCTTGCGGAGTCCGCTGGCCCCGGGAATTTCAAGGGTACGCGCGATGCGCGTCAGTTCGGTTATGTTCTTTTCTTTAAGTTCTGCAATCGTCATAAATGTTTTTTAGTGGATTTTCGGATGGTGTTGATCGGGGAATGCACCGGGAAGCGCTACGGATAGGAGGTGTAATGGTTATGAGGAAAAATAAATGGGGGCGGGCCGTGGGGGAACGGCACGCAGCTTACGCTGCGCGACGTTCCTGCTTACGAACCTGCTCAACGGGGACGGCGGTTTCGCCTAGAGGATTCGAGTGATGAAAGCGAATCAATACATCATTCATCGTATCCTGCAGACGGGTGGTTGGCTTGTGCAATTTGCGGGCCGCTTTGGAAGCGAGCTGACACAGCTCGTAGCGATTTCGGACATAAGTCAAAGCGCCAAATATTAGTTGGGAGCGCATAATTTTCAGTACCTCTCCTGGATCAGTAATGGCCGTCAAAACCTTCTACTTCGGGGGACGAGAAGTGTTGAGCCGGTCGAGCCAACGTTGCTACCGAGTTAGACGCACGAAGCACACCTGTCGATTGATCGAAAATATGGAAATCGTACCCAAATTTCGTTTGATGAGATCCACAACCGACTTCTTTACAGAGGTTTGCTGAGGCGTTCGTTCTTGCGGATACTGGCAACTCACGAAGTGAAGATTGTCACCGACTCACTCCCGCCGACAGTCAGGACGGTTACCGCCGAATGGCAGCTTCCTATCTTGGAAGTCCTTGACTGGACGGGATTTTCTGTGGGGTAAGGCACTTGTCGTAGCGACGGACGCCCACCGGTTGAACTCGACAACTATTAAGAATAACTGTCCGAAGAATCCCCAGTCAACATAAATTTATCATCCGTTTGCACAATTCCAGCGGAAGAAGAGGTTTAGGAATCCTGAACGATACGCGACGCTCGCTGCAAATTCATCCAACTATCACAAATGAAAACAATTACGACCAATAACTGCGGTCGAGGGTGCGGTATTGAATGGCTTCTGCCAAGTGTTTCACCGCCAAATCGGATTCACCTTCGATGTCGGCGATGGTGCGCGCGACTTTCAGGATGCGATCATGCGCCCGAGCGGTGAGCCCCTGCTGCTGCATGGCTCGTTCCAGCAGGCGTTCGGCATCGGCGGGCAGGCCGCAATAGGATCGGATCTGGCGGGTGCTCATCTGGGCGTTGCAGAAGATACGCTCTTTCGCGTCGGCGAAGCGAGTGGCCTGGCGCTCGCGGGCGGCCAGCACCCGGGCGCGAATTTCGGCGGAGCCCTCGGCAGCGGAGCCACCGCGGAGTTCCTTATATTGGACCGCGGGAACTTCGATATGGATGTCGATGCGGTCGAGCAAGGGCCCGGAAACCTTGGACACGTAGCGTTGAATCATGGGCGGCGTGCACATGCATTGCCGGGATTTGTCGTTGAAATACCCGCAGGGGCATCCCTGCGTTGCCTTTCTGCCATACCGAGCTTCGCGCTGCCAAACCCAGACCCCCACAGTACCCCAAGCAACTCAGTAGCTTAGGCGATCATATCCGCGCGCGGCGGCTGGACCTCAAGCTCCTACAAGGGCAGGTTGCCGACCAGATCGGGGTTCACGAACAGACCATTACCGGCTGGGAACGCAACGCAACCTCTCCGGAGATTCACTGCATTCCGGCGATCATCAATTTTCTTGGGTACAACCCGCTACCTCTGGCAGGGGCGCTTCCTGAGCAGCTTGCTACGGTGAGAATGATGCTCGGATTGTCACAGCGAAAGCTGGCGGAGATGCTCGGGATGGACGAGAGCACGGTTCAAGGCTGGGAGGCTAGGCAGCACAAGCCGATAGGCAGAAACGTGGAGTTGATCGAGCGGTTCCTCGAAACATGTGCGATGAGAAATTACTATTCCGCCAATCCCAAGCTTGCTAGCGCAGCTTCCGAGTAGTCGACCAAAGGCTTGGCGGTCTGTCGCTGAAGTCCTGGTTAGGTCATAGTCAGTCGATTCGCATGGGAGGTAGATGCGAACCTTCTGTCAGAATCACTTCCTCATGTACATGTTGCGAGGCCGATGGAGGCGTTGGAGTTGAGGTGGCAGCTGGCATTGGCCTTTGTTCCGCTGGAAGCGGAACAGATTGTGGTGCCCGATCCCGATCTCTGGTTATCCTAACGGTTCTCGGAACCGTTCGTTGTCCGATGAAACATAGGGCAATGCCAGTACCAAAAATCACCGCCCCCAGTCCGCTTGCGGTAAGATCCAATCCGAGAACGTGCATATGAAGTTGAGATGCCTCCACTTGTGGCAGGACAAAGAAGTGAATTCCCTGGGCAATGCAATAAAAACCTAAGCCTACGATGGCTAGGGCAACGGTTCCGCGCACGACCATGAACGTAACATTCTCGGCAGTTGTGTTCATGGTGTCACCTCATTTCTGAGTTCTAGCAACGATACGCCTATCCTGGAATAGTGATAAAGGGCGTTCGGAAGAATATTTCGCGGCTGACACACAAGGCCCGGAGTGTTGCCTTGACTCCGGAATGCATTCCAGGGTTGTGCCTCGCAAAAAATATCATCCGGAAGAACTTGGCTTAAATATTTAACCTTAAGGCATACTGGAGGGGTAGTCACGATTCATGCTGATCGCCGTGGCCGGCTCTCATCGCTGCGTTGCCTTTCTGCCATGCCGTGCTTCCAAACCTAAGCCAGCTCAGTATCCCAAAGGAATCAATAGCCTAAGGCGATCATATCCGCGCGTATCGCCTTGGCCTCAATCTCACGCAAAAGCAGGTTGCTGACCAAAATCGACGTCGAGGAAACGACGATTACAAACTGGAAACGCAACCATTCCGGTTATCCGCTATATCCCGGTCATCATCCGGTTCCTTGGGCACGACCCGCTACCGCCGACCGGCTCATTTCCTCAACGCCTCGCCAACGCACGCAGAGTACTCGGCCTGTCGCAATGCAAGATGGCCGCGAGGTTGGGCATTGATCCGGCGACGCTACAGGGCTGGGAAGCCGGGCGACATCAACCGACCAAGAAGAGCATGGACGTGATTGCGAGAGTTCTTCGGGATCGGGAACGGTGAGTCGGGAAGGACATGTATGTTCAAAGCCAGCGAGCAACTCCACCGTGATGGGAGCACGTCCCTCTTGCGTGTTGGCTGAAGCTATATGAGCCATCGCCGCAGACCGCCGATGCACCGGGAGGAACCGAAGGAGCCTTGGCCGGCAAATGAACGACGTTGCCGCTGCTGTTCGTGTAGTGATTGTCGTTGCTCAGAGGCACGGGCTTCGCGGCTGGAGCCGCCTGCGGTGCGGGTGCCTTTGCCGGATGAGTGGCGCGGTGGTGAACGACGGGCGGCGGGGTCGTTGTGGGTGCTGTAGTCTGCGCCTGCTGAGCAGAGGCGCTAAATGAGAGCGCAAGTAAAAGGCCCGCTAAAAGACGTATGGTGCTTCTCATAGCGCGTTCTCCGGTGCTGATTTGAGTTCGGCCAATACTACGCTGAGTTTCACTATCGAGCGCGGATCGCATAGGTATTCCTCGCGTGAATCTCGCCCGGACTGCCAGTTTTGATTCTACCCGTTATCGGCTGGTCAACTGGATGATCGCCTGCGTGAGCGTATCCCTGTCTTCACGCTGTGCCGGAGGTGGCCGATTACGTCATTGGGAGTGTCTTTGGGAGTGATATGCAGAATCTGTAGCTTGCGAAAGCGCCTTCATACAGACACCTATTTCCCGGGCGAGATCAGCTTTGCCAGTGCCGAGAGGTCATAGCTCAAACCAATCTGGCCTCGAACGTCGTTTGCATCAATCAAGTCTGTTTTGTTCGACCATTTGAGCGCGATGGGAAGGGTAAAGCCCTGGGCTAGATTGACCGCCAGCTTGGCTTGAACGATCCCGAGCCAACCGGAGGTTCCGAGCAGCACCTGCGCATTCGAGGGCAGGGGGATGTTTGTACCTGGAGCGAGGTTTCCTGCGGTGATCGTGAGCACAGTGGGATCGTATTGATACTGGCCGTAACCAGCGAGACTGAAAGTAGCACGAGGCGACTTTGGATCCTTACCGATGGGCTTGTCAAATTCAAGCGAGGCCTGAATATCCCGGAGGCGCCCATATTGCGCGCCGGTCGGCAGGCTTGCATAAATAGAAGCGGTGAAGTTGGCAGTGAGCTGCACGCCGGTCATGGCCGTTGGGGTGTCATCGGTTTGACCGGTGTCATTACCGTTGGCGTCAAGAATGGGCAGTCCCCCTTTGAACAGCCGCGCAAATGCGAGGGTGAAATCATGAGTGGCTGGCTTGTCGGCTGGGCTCGAATAGAGATAGTTAGCGGTGAGCAGCGGAGTTCCTCGTGCGTCGTTGAAGACCTTATAGGCAACGTCGCTGAAGGCAGCGACTGCCTGTGCGAGAAGCACCCCGTTGGCAGGCCCGTTGCGAAGAGCGAGGACCTGATTGGCGAAGGCTTGCTCATAGGTCGCGTAAGCGAAAACGAACGGGGCAAAGGCATCGGCGGAAGCTCCCTGAGCCTCTGTTGTAGCAGCAGCGGTATGCCACTGCTGGAGGTCCGGAGCAACTTTAGTGATGATTGTTTGGAGGTCGTCAGGGTTGCTCAAAAAGAGTGCGTTGACCGCCGTTGCGATGCTCTTACCGGCGGCATCTACTGCGGATTGATCAGTCTTGACCGCAGCGAGGAACTTGCTCTGGAAACCTTTCTCTTGCGGAGTGTGACGGCGGTATAAGTCGTAACCGACGCCGAACGAAGAAAACGAAACGTTGTTGGTGGGAAGAAGAACTGAACTGATGGAAGTTGGGGTAGCAGCGGTGGCGGGGCCGTCTGTACTGATAGCGGACGAACTGCCCTGCGCCATGTCGAGCGAGACGATGAATGTCAGTGGCTGGATGGCGTCCGCATCGCCGGAAGCCCAACGGGCAAAAACTGGGCGGTTGCCAAGGTATTTGACAATTCCAAGCGCATTGGCCTGAAGAGTGACGGCGTTCCCGTTGACGGTGTTGGTAAACGCGCCGGACTCTGCGGCAATTGAAAGGAAATCAGTCGTGGTGGGCTTGGTAACGAGGTTTGTGGAACCGCCGCCAGATGGGGCGCTGCCGATCTGATTCGTGGCTAGAGTAGTGGATATGGACTGCATGGCGGCCTGGGCCTGCTGTGCCAGCTCACTATGTAGTTGGGCTTGCCACGCAAGCGGCCCAATGACCTCGGCGAACGCGGCTGTGTCATTTGTTGGGATGTCCAGCGAGACGAGCTGCCCAGGCGCTAGGGAACGGTAGGATGGGACGCCGTAGAAGTCTTGGACGAGCAAAATGCAACGCCGGTCTCCCACCCCATAGTGGTGGCAAATTGTTTTCTCGGCATCGTTCAGCGCAGGGCCTGCGGCGGGCGGGGTTAGAGCAGTCGGAGAAGGTGGGCCAGCTGCATCCGGGGCTTGCGCGTAAGCGGCAAAGGATGCGGCAAAGATCGTGGAGAGTGTCAGGAGGTGAAATCTGGCGTACCGGAAACGCAAAGGAATCATGTCAAATCCTTCGTGACGCATAAAGAGCGAGTTCTAGGATGAGAGCCGGCGCTCGAGACAGTTTAGGTGCCCTGGATGAATATGGTGCTAACGCCGGAGTGTCCGGCAATCGTGAATTTGGAAAGGACGGTTGCACCCTGCACGAGTTGGACAATCGCAAGACCCGAGTCCGGGGAGACGGCAGTGACGACAAGCGCATTGACACCGAGGAGGACGGTAATAGTGACACTTTTTTTGTCGGCTGAGACCGTCGCGGCAGCCGGGGTGCCGCTCGTGTCCTTCCCGTAGAACGCACTGCCGATGAGTGCGTTCGTTGTCGCGCCAGATGTAGCGGAAGCGAGAGTAATAGTCTCGGTGTTGCCGGTCTTATCGGACTCGAAGAACGAACTGGGCGCGAGTGACATGAGTGATGACCTCCCGATGATCGTTAGCACACAAAGGATCGGGCGATGAAACAGGCAGAGTTGGAGGCCGGAGCGTGGCGCCCATAGTGTTTCTTCGCCGCAATCGCGTGAGGTGGTGCGAATCTGTTGTACTGCGAACTTGGTCTATGCTGGGGCCAGGATAACGCTCAACAGGGCGGGATAGCCGCGGCAGGAGGCCGTCGGCTTTCTCGATTCCTTCAAATACAAGTGCTACTCAGTGATTCGAGTATTTGGTAAGTCGAAAATATGAGTGAGAGTATCAGATTCCAGGGAGAATGCAAGACGCTGCGAGCGTTATTTTTTCGTTTTCTCTCAAACGGAAGAGATGTTCGAATCGCCTATGGCCCAGAGGGAATGGACTGATGGCGTTTCTTGTGCGATAGATATGGGTTTGCTCTAAGGACAAGTTCAAGGCATTTCCGCCACGCCCAGCTTCACTCGCAGCAGAATGCAGTCGCAGTTCATGATGATTGCGATTGTAGAGTCTCATCCCTGCGTTGCCTTTCTGCCATGCCGAGCTTCGAGCTGCCAAACCCAAGCCCTCTCAGTACCCCAAGAAAATCAATACCTTAGGCGATCATATCCGCACGCGGCGGTTAGACCTCAAGCTCCTACAAGGGCAGGTTGCCGACCAGATCGGGGTTCACGAACAGACCATTACCGGCTGGGAACGCAACGCAACCTCTCCGGAGATTCACTACATTCCCGCCATTCTGAACTTCCTCGGGTACGACCCACTCCCGCCCGCCATCTCCCTCCCTGAGCGCCTTGCCGCCGCACGCAGACGGCTCGGTCTGTCGCAGCGGAAGATGGCCGGGAAGCTGGGAATTGATCCGGCGACACTGATGGGCTGGGAAGCCGGGCGGCATCAGCCCACTGGGAAGAGCTTAGATTTTATCGCGAGAGTTCTTCAGAGTCGATGACCTAAGGAGCAAGTAGGCAGATTGAATGACGTATTCAAAGTAATCTCAATTGCAACCTCTGCATTGAGCCTGGGAACTGCGATTGCGGCCGGAAATCCTGTTTCCATCGTGGCTGCCGCAAACGCCTTGGCACAAACATTGGGCGGGTAGCAAGTCGGAAGTTCACGAGGCGGATAAGATCCGAACGGTTCCGGCTATCCGTTACGTCCTGGCAATCATCCCGAGTCCAGTGCAGTGACCCTCTGCAATCTGCCAAAGCATTCGTGGAGCGTTTTGCCACCATGCCCAGGGTATTCGACCTGTTGCAGCGGAAGGTGGCAGCATGGCTATGCGTTGATCCTGCCGTGCTGTTGGCCCTACGGCAAATGCCAAGTGTTTCTCTCAGCTCCTCACAGGGGGCGTACAATTCGGGACAATTGGAACCAAAGAAGAGTCCCCGATTTATCGCCGTTCTCCAATGCAGGCGCCCTCATCAACGATGTGAATTGGGGGCCTCTCAAGGAAATGGCACTTTACGGCAGTGCCTTCGGGGTACAGTGATTGCAAAGCCGTTGCAAGTTTCAAGAGAGGACAGGTGACGCTTATGATTGGAGCCGCTGAACGCTATTGCAAAGAGGTTCATGACCAACTCAAGATGTATTCGCCTTGGTTGCCTGACGTGCGCCTGGAACCTGGCGATTTCGGAAAGGTATCGAACGCCATCTTTACCAAGGAAGGGAATCTTGGAAAGAACTTCAAGATCAACTTCACGACGAAGCAGGACAGCGATGCCGATGCCTCCTATGAGTTCTCATCGAAGGGCTGCAAGCAAATCGACGTAAACTCTTCGGCCACAGGCCTGCCCGGAGGTGTTGCCAGCGCCGCAATGAAAGTCACTTTCCAGAACGCAAATTCAGTGTTCTTCAATCTTCAGAACTGCACAGGCCAAGCCATCGACGATCTGTATGAGCTGGGAAAGACACTACTTGATTTGACGGAGGCGGGGAAATTCGACCTGGGATATTTTGTGGTTACGCGTGTGGTGGACGCAGGTGCGGCAACCATAATCCAGTCGAACGACCGTGGTGCGGATATAGACCTTCAGGCTGCGGCGAATTACCCCACGATTCAGGACGCATTCAAGGTGGCCGGAGGCGTCAGCGCCTCTGCAAAGTCGTCCATCGGATTCAGTTGTATTGCAAAAAACAAGATGAGACCCCTTATCCGTCTTGGCAAGGTGAGTTACAGCTTCTGGAAAGATGCTTTCACCGGCATTGGAAACACGTGGGAGCCGACAGCGCTTACCGTTCGCAGTGTCGGCAGATCGGCCAGACTAGACTTCAAGCCATTTGTGCAGGCGGCCAGGCGGACTGCCAATGTTGAATTGGCCACGGGGAGGGCGCGGGCCACGGCGGATTCGGTGCTTCGAATTCATATGCCGCAATCGGGGGCCTATGCCAATGTAGGGCCGGTCCTGGATCTACTGGATAACGCGCGTGGATCTTCCTCGAAGTCACGCGTGGGCCGGCAAACCCGTGTGGCCAACTTCACTCTCGATCATCTCAGGACGGCAGTTGGGTCAACTGTCGGAGTGGAGTTTGGCAAGTCCAGCGAAGCGTTTCCTGGGCATATCGCACTGGACGTTCGGATCCCGCGGCTGGGCGAGGAAGCGGATATCAGGCATGTGCACTCGCTGCTGACCAATCTGCTTCGGGAACGCCAATCCAGATCGCGAGAGGTCAAGGCTACTTTATCCTTCAGTGAGATTGATTGAACGGCAACTGGCATCGCGCGGGGCGCTTCACGAGGTGAAGATCACGGAGCAGGTTCTGTTCGTGAAGCGGGCACTTCCTCAGGCGGCAAGACGGTGCTTTCGAGACATCCGCTAGCGCCTGCGAGGACACGAAGAGATTGGGAGGTTCGCCCCTGCCTACCGATCACCTTCCCCTTGTCGCCTGCACTAACCTTAATTCGGAACGTGGTGCGCTCTTCGCCAGGAATAGCATTAATCGTAACGTCCTCAGGTTCATCTACGACCGGACGAATTGTCCTCAGAGGCCATTCGCGGATTTCCTCGTGGTCAGTCGGATTCACAGCCAACGAGAAACCCCGCCGTGATGGGAACACGTCCGTTGCCTGTGCTGGCTGAAACTGTACGAACCGTCCCCGCAAACTGCGGTCGCCCCTTGAGGAACAGACGGTGCTTTCGCCGGAGAGTGAACAACATTTCCGCTGCTATTCACGTAGTGATTGTTGTTGCTTAGGGGGACGGGAGCGGCGGTGTTTGGAGCGGGCGTGGCGGCGGGTGCGGCTATTGGTGATTGGGCCGTTGTAGACGCCTGACCCGACGCAGGCGCGTTGCGATGCACGACGGGCGGCGGCGTTGTCGTCGTTGTCGTCTGGATCTGCTGTGCCGACAATCCAAACGTCAGGGCAAGCAACAGACCTGATAAGACGGATTTCATGTTTTTCACTGTGCATACTCCTGTATGGATTCGGCTGCCGCCAATAACACGCCACAAGGGAGGAGGGCCTGCAATTGGACTATCCTTTCTTCAGCATCAAACAGGAGGAATCGGATGAAAGAGCCAGGATTGGACGGTCGGCACCGTGACAAGACTCCACCGAAGACGGGTGAGATTCAACAGAAGCGAAGCGATACGCTTAATAGAAATTTGGATAAACCCATTCCCCAGTTCCGTTCAGATGCCACACTCGGAACGATGCGCGAGAAAACCGGCAAAGTGAGTGAGCGAGCGGTTCGGCAAGCCGCCCGGATTCTTCGACCTGATAAGGGTTGAACCTATGAGGGTATTCATCAGCTCATTGATTTCCGGGATGGGCCCCATCCGCTCCGCCGCGCGCGAGGTAGTCACTACGTTACGCGGCGAACCGGTCATGGCCGAAGACTTCGGAGCGCAACCGCACTCACCGCAGATAGCATGTCTAACTGGGCTCCGCCGATCAGATCTGGTGGTCCTCATTCTGGGGGAGCAATACGGCGCTCTCCAGCCATCGGCGCTTTCGGCCACGCACGAGGAATACCGAGAAGCGAAGGGACGCAAACCCGTAATCGCTTTCGTTCAAGAGGGAGTTTCTCGCGACCCTCAACAGATCGAATTTGTTGCGGAAGTGCAGGCGTGGGAGGGCGGGTTGTTCCGAGGCAGCTTTTCGACGCCCGCCGATCTAAGGATTTTGCTGACCCGGGCGCTGCACGATTACGAACTCGCGAATGCGGTTGGTCCGGTTGATCACAAAGACTTGGTGGCGCGAGCCGTTGCGGCATTGCCTGCCGAGCGCCGTGGTTATTCATCAAGCGGCGCGACAGTAGCCCTTTCAGTCTCGGGGGGACCGACCCAATCCATCATCCGTCCGATTGAATTGGAGAAGCCGGCCCTGGCAGATGCTCTTCATCAGAAAGCTCTTTTCGGCGAACGCCGTCTGTTTGATCTTTCAAAAGGCGTGGACCGTAGGATAAATAGAAATACCCTCGTCATCAGCCAAGCCGAAAATACGCAGGTCTCTCTCAATGAGCAAGGAACCGTCTTCGTGACAATCCCTATTCGGCAGACGGGGAGAATGAACATGGAGCTAATTTACGAATCGGTTCAGGAGCAGATTGCGGACGCATTAGAGTATTGCTGTTGGTTGTTTGATCATGTCGATCCTACTCAGCGACTAACGCACATCGCTGTCGCTGTGACTCTAGTGGGAGCTGACCATATGGCTTGGCGCACGTTGCGAGAGAGCGAGGCGAATCCCAATAGCATGAGCTTGGGTAGCGGCGGACAATACTCACCGGTTTCCGTACATCGTCCTCGCGCGGCGCTGCGACTCGACGCAACTCACGTCGTCGAAGACTTAGTTGTGCCACTGCGCCGGCAATGGCATTGATTGCAAGATGCCATCGCGGTTCATGCTGACCGCGACTGGCGACTCTCATCCCTGCGTTGCCTTTCTGCCATGCCGAGCTTCGAGCCGCCAAACCCAAGCCCTCTCAGTACCCCAAGCAACTCAATACCTTAGGCGATCATATCCGCACGCGGCGGTTAGACCTCAAGCTCCTACAAGGGCAGGTGGCCGACCAAATCGGCGTTCACGAGCAGACAATTACCAACTGGGAACGCAACGCAGCCGTCCCGACCGTCCGCTACATGCCGTCCATCATCCAGTTCCTGAGTTACGATCCTCTGTCGCCGACCGCCTCATTTTCTGAACGCCTAATCGCCGCGGGCAGGGTGCTCGGCCTGTCGCAGCGGAAGATGGCCGAGAAGTTGAGCGTCGATCCGGGAACCCTCCAGGGCTGGGAAGTCGGCCAACACACGCCCTCCCGTAGGAAACTGCAGTTGATCGCGACGTTTCTTGCATAACGACAACTTGCGCTTCCGTGCCGGACGGTTGCAAGAGTCAGCTCACTAGCAGGTTCAAGATTTCCTGTGTGAGCGGTTCATTGTAGCCAAGAATATATTTGAACTTGTTACTCGGCTTCGAGAGGATAATCGGTAGGTCGTTGACACTTAACTTGCGAGATGTATCCAAATCAATCAAGCAAGCCCCCGCCTTAAGCGCAATGGCAAAACCAGGGATGATGTCGTGGCACCGTTGCCCTGACAGTTCTACAATAGCGTCGATCTTTCCCTCAATGAGCTTCATCATCATTGGGTTCCCGGCAAGGTTGTAGATACGAAATTTCGGTGCGTCAGTTTGATTCTTCTTTTGCTGCGCTTCCTCGGTAAGACGATCAAGTGCCGTCAATAAGCCTTTGTGTCGGGCGGCGGTCAGGAAATTCTTGGGCTTTTGGCCGTAGAAGGCGACACTTGCATCTCTGAGTCTTACGTCAGGTTTCGCGATAGTTACGGCTTGGATTCTTGGCTCGGTGCCAGACTTTCGGGGTTCTCTCAGGTATGCAATGGGATCAGAATGCTGTTCAAAATAAATTTCACCGTTTGGCATTCCAATGAGGGATGCCCACACGCGTTCCCGATTGAATAACACCATGGCGGAACACCAGTTGCCAAGGCCGCGCTCTAGTAAGTCGGTCCCGTCGATCATATCAAGGAGCGCGGCAACATGCCCTTGAAAGGTTACATCTGCTAGCGAACTTTCTTCGCCGCGAATTTCGACGTTGTCGTGTAGCCGCTCCTTCAAAATATCTTCGGCGGCAGCTTGAGCGAATTGGTCAATTTTTAAGAGGTTTTTCTTTAGAGTATAGTTCCAGAGTAATTCGAAGGCGTCCACATCTGCGAGGTGCCTTTCGATGGTTTTCAGAGCCGACTCAACGGCGAGAAATCCGGTCTCCAGCACGTAGTCCTCGGTAATGTGGTGAATTTTTGGACCACGTGGGCTCATTCGGCAAGCCTTTCAATAACTAAAAAAGAGCTCCGATACGTTTCGGAGCTCAAAGTACTAGCATTTCTCTACCAGGAAACCGAATCGGGCAGGATTTTCTCCATCGTGCGCTGGTATTCCCTTGCGACTTCTTCGGAACCGGTGTCGGCCAGGATCTTTTCATACCCCGCCCGAGCAATTCTCTTTGCGGCAGCCTTGCTAAGGCTCGGCAATTTTGCAAATCGTTGGTTGGCGGCAAGCTTTCGAACCGGATGATACGCTTTGGTCACTCTGGGTGTCGGCATAGCATTACACTCGGCTGCAACGGGCGGGTAGGCTGTTGCCATCGTGGAACATCTCCTTGAAAAGCAAAAGTCTACCACATCCATCCTATGAACCCTTGGGGGAAATCGGCCGGTAATGTGACCACCGGGAACCCAATCCGTACCCAAAGGCTCAGCCTTTCTCCTTTTTGGTGGGATTTGGGGGCTGGTGGAACTATGTAAATTTTACATAATGCAGCCTACAAAGCAACTCCCAACCCCTTTTTAGACTCCCTTTGCATTTGACGGGTTGTATACCCCGTTCGCTTCGCAAATCAGCGCCTTTGAATTGATTTCCAATCACGTGGCGGTTGGACCTCGGGCTCCTACAAAAGCAGGGTACTGACCACATTGGGGTTGACGAAATCACGATTACGAACTGGGAACGCAACGCAACCGTACCAGCCATCCGCTACATACCGGCCAGTATCCAATTCCTGGGGTAACGACCCACAACCGCCGACCGGCTCGTTTTCTGAACGCCTTGCCACGGCACGCAGATCGCTCGGCCTGTCACAGCGGAAGATGGCCGAGAAGCTGGGCGTCGGTCCGGCCACAGTGCAGGGCTGGGAAGCCGGGCAGCATCAGTCCACCCAGAAGAGCCTGGAGTTGATCGCAGACCTCCTTCGATTTGGAGTACTATAGTGTGGATTTCCTAAGAGCACGAGGAACAGCATGGCTACAGCAAAGCGTGTTTTCATAGCATTCGCAGTTGAAGACAAGTTCGCCAGAGACAATTTGGTCTATCAGGCGCAACAGCAGGAGACAACGCCCTTTAGTTTTCAGGACTTCTCTGTAAAAGATCCGTGGGATAGTTCTTGGAAAACCAATTGTCGAACAAAGATAAAAGGCTGTGATGGTGTGATCGCTTTCATCAGTGCGAACACCCCGAAAGCTGACGGGGAATGCTGGGAAATAAAGTGTGCTAAAGAGGAAAGCCTCCCGCTTCTGGCTCTTTGGGTTCGCAAAGATGACAAGCGCGGTAAACCCTCAGAGCTTGGAACCACACCCGTTAAAGATTGGACTTGGGCGAATGTGAAGACATTTATCGAATCGCTCTGACGCCGTGAGAAAAGCTCTCGTTGTAGGCATTAACGACTATCCGTGTGCACCGCTCAAAGGAGCAGTGTACGATGCCAATGCCGTAGCCAGCATTCTCGAAACACATGGAGACGGCTCTGGCTCCCCGAACTTTAACGTAAGGCTTTTGACTGCGCCGAGCACCACCATCGGTAGAGCCGAACTTCGTGGTGCAGTTGAAAAACTTTTCGATGGCGATTGCGACATCTCCCTATTCTATTTTTCCGGCCACGGCCTCATCAAAAGCACAGGCGGGTACATTGTTACCCCTGACGCGAAGAAATACGATGAGGGCGTCTCGATGGATGACGTTTTGAATATCGCCAACCAATCGAAGGCAAAAAATAAAGTCATCATTTTAGATTGTTGCCATTCAGGGGCGTTAGGAACCCCGAGCATCACGGGAAATGGTGCCGCTCTATTGAGCGAAGGTCTCTCCGTTTTGACGGCAAGTCGAGATTCAGAATCGGCCCTTGAGGTAAACGGAAAGGGCGTTTTTACGGCGCTGGTCGTCGATGCACTGCAAGGGGGTGCGGCGGATTTGCGCGGGCACGTCACGCCGGGCAGTATTTACGCATATGTTGATCAAGCCCTAGGTCCATGGGAACAGCGCCCAATATTTAAAACCAATGTGACCCGTTTCACGTCGTTGCGTTCAGTAACCCCGCCTGTACCTTTGGAGACACTCCGGAAACTCGTTATCTATTTCCCGAACCCGCAGGACCAGTATGCCCTTGATCCATCTTATGAGTTTACTGAAAAGGCCGCGAAGCCTGCAAACGTTGCAATATTGAAAGATCTGCAAAAATTTGTCGGTGTTGGATTAGTTGTACCTGTAGGCGAAGAACATATGTATTTCGCCGCGATGAACTCGAAATCCTGCCGTTTGACTGCGCTGGGCTATCAGTATTGGAGACTTGTAACGGAGAAGTTAATCTAACGGCGAACGTCAAGAAGCGGAGGTACGTGCATGGCTAGGCCTCTTGTCCCCAAACCTGAACATTCAGACTCGATATGAGCGATCCCACGCCAGAAGTTGTCAACAAGACTATGGTGTTCTGCTCCGGTGAACTAATCGTGCCCATCTGCCCTGAGGGCTCATCTTGCCACTCGTCGGATAACATGATGGCAGCCGGGGCCAAACGGGATCGAAAATGCGGACGAATCACCCGGTTCTGGCCAATATCGAACGCGGTGATTGTCGTGGATCATTTGTACCGAAACGATCAGGCCATCGTGCTCGCTACATTCACCCGGTTCCCATTTTGGTTGTTCAGCTCTATAGACTCGACAGTTCATCACTCCTTCAGCGAGCAGGCGCGCTGCGAAACCACGGACGTACCAAGTGCTGAACTCAGTGACTGCTAGCCGGATCGCGGACTGATTTATGTTCCTCCTCCTCAGCCGTGTGATTCCATTGCGTGTGTATTCTTCCTCCGGAAGCCACATACCAGCCTGATCAAGAGCCGTGTTAAGCGTCTCCTCGGTTCCTGATCTAATGGCAATCCGCATCAAATCAGGGAACACAGTGAGACCGTATGAAGAAAGTGCCTTGCTTTCATAGTGGTTAGTGTTAGCCTGCTCTCTTTCGAACTCGGAGAGCATGGATTTCCTGGTTTCTTCGTCAAGCTCCTCGTAATTCATCGGCATGTATAAGCCCCAGTCCTTCTCCACGTCCACCGCCTCATAGCATACAGCAACAACTGCTGCTGGAGCACCACCTGAAAACGCTACGTTTGCCGACCATTCTGCGCGAGTACGACAAAGATGGCCCGGCAATGCGCCGTCGAGCAGGCAGACTTCCCGCGCTATCTGCTGCGTCTATCAGAGTCGGCGTGATCACGATTACGAGCTGGGAACGTAACGCAAAACCCTGCACACCGCTCCGGTTATGGCATCTTTTTTCACGAAACTCCTGAGCGTAGCATTCAATCGGGGCCGTTCGACGGGTGTTAGCCATTCGAGGAGCGAAGCTGGCTGAAACGCAATCCTTCTGGATAGGGTTGTGGTTTTGTACCCCGTGCTCGGTATGGACGACCGGCCCTCATAATTTTTACCCAAAGCGTTCGCTTCATCTCACGGGGCGGCTCGCAAAACATCCGCTGGTCGTCATGCGTATCGCTGCACGGCATGACCAAACCCGGCAGCGTGCGACTGGTTATTGCATCTATCCTTCATTCGCCCCGGCTTTATGATGACCTGACGCTTCAAGAAAAATAAAGGTCGAATCGAAGCGTAATACATCATCATCCCGTGAGCACATGAATGGACCGCTTTCCTACATTGGCGGCAAACGTGCCATCGCGAAGCAGATCATTGCGATCTTCCCGGAACATACGACGTACGTGGAGGCATTCGCCGGGGGCGCTCAGGTGTTCTTTCACAAACCGCCATCGAAGGTCGAAGTGCTGAACGATCTCGACGGCGAGGTCGCGAACTTCTACCGGGTCTGCCAGCAGCACTACGAGGAACTCGTCCGGTATTTCCGCTTCATGGTACGGAGCCGGACATGGTTCGCGCTCCTCAAAGCGACCGATCCGAGGACGCTTACCGATGTCCAGCGTGCGGCGCGGCACATGTACCTCCTCAAGAACAGCTTCGGGGGACTCGTCCGCAATCCGAACTACAGCATAAGCATCGCCCAACCGCCGAGCTTCAATCTGGAGCGCCTGCCTGAGGTTATCGAGCAATCCCACAAGCGATTGATGCGGGTGCAGATTGAGTCTCTGCCGTATGAAGCGATACTCACAAAGTTTGACCGGCCAACGACGTTGTTCTACCTCGATCCTCCGTATTACAAGCGTGAGCTGTACAACTACAACTTGAAGCCGGAGGAATTTGCAACACTCGCCGAACGGCTGAAACCGCTCAAGGGTAAGTTCGTCCTGTCGCTGAACGATGTGCCGGAAGTTCGCGCACTCTTCAAGGATTTCTCGATCCGTGACATCGAACTTCACTACACGGCGCAGAAACATGCCGGCCGCCGCTACAACGAAGTCATCATCACGAACTTCTGACATATCCCGCAAAAAATATATTTCTCTTTACCCCCATGCTTCACTTCCTCGAACAACTCATGGCTTCACTCTGGAACCGTCTGCAAGGACGGCGCGGCGCGAAGGCTGAAGGCCAGGGCGTGACGCTCGGGCAACAGGTTTCGGATGAGGCTGTGACCAAGCGGCGCATAGGGATCAGTCACACGCGCCGCACCATGCACATTGCCGTACTCGGGAAAACGGGAAGCGGGAAGAGCTTCCTGCTGCGCCACATGGCTCAACAGGATATTGCAGCCGGACGCGGGTTCCTCTACTTCGATTTACACGGCGATGCGAGACCATTTCTGTTACGCGCCATCGCCGCGCACGAGTGGAAGCTCCAGGAACACTTGCATGAAAAGCTGGTGGTGATCGCGCCCGCCGACCGGGAGTTCTCCGTGGGCCTCAACCCCCTTGAACAGGCCGAGGCAAATTTCGTGAGGATCACGGAGTTCTCGCAGATATTGAAACGGCGTTGGGGATTGGAGCACTTCGGCGCTCGCACCGACGAATTACTGCGGAATGCCTTGTACGTACTCTCTGCCAATGGCCTTACACTCCTTGAACTCGCACCACTTCTCACGCACTCGGGCTTCCGCGCGCAATGTCTCAAGAAAACGCCGAATGCCGAGGTGCGTCAGTACTTCGAGTTCCGCTACAACACGGCGAGCGAACCGATGCAGGCGACGATGCGGGAGCCAATCTTGAACAAAACATCGGCTTTCACCGCCGATCCCAGCTTCCGTCACATCGTGGGGCAGACGAAATCCACGTTCTCTATAACGGAGGCGATGGACGAAGGGCATTGGATCATTGTTGATCTTCCGAAGGGCGAACTGGGAGATCAGGCGGTCACGCTCGGGAGCCTCATTTTTACCATCGGGAAAAACGCGCTCTTCTCCCGCACAAAGCGGACGCTCTTCACTATTTATGTGGACGAAGTGCAGAACTTCGTGGCATACGACGCAGGCCTTGAAACGGTGCTCTCGGAGGCCCGCAAGTTCGGGGTCTCCGTGGTTTCCGCCAACCAGTTCCTCGGACAATACCCGGAAGGCATGCGCACGGCGATTCTCTCGGTCGGCACCCATATTTTCTTTCAGTTGTCGTCCGTGGATGCCACGACGATTGCTCAGGCGCTCGATGGCGGCAAGTCCCTGGCGGAACGACTCAAGAATCTTCCGTCTCGGCATTTTGTCGTAAAGAGCGGAGCCGACCATTGGCAGGAAGGCTGCACGCCGATAGTGAAAGATCCAAAGGCCAATGCCGTTGATCTCCTGAACCGCTCCCGCGCGTATCGCGCACGTCCCCGTGCAGTGGTCGAGACTGAGATCGCCCTGCGCCACGCGGCGCTCATGCAAACAACCGACGCCGTATTGCATGAATGGGAATAACAGGATCATTCTTCAACCGCGCGATGTGCAGCTATTCCGGGAACTCTCGGTGATGCGCATCGCGGATCGCGAACAGGTGATGATCGCAGCGGGTTTTGGTTCCATCACGCGCGCCAACAGGCGTCTGCTTGCCCTCACCCGCGCAGGATTTCTCCGGCGGTTCTTTCTCGGATTCAGCGGAGCCAAGAAAGCGCTCTATGCGTTGTCGCCGAAAGGGGCGAATGCAGCGGGAGTTCCCTGCCGTGGCCCACGGCGGCCACAGGAAACCATGCTCGTTGCGGACTACTTCACGGAACACCAGCTCACGATCAATGAACTGTATTGCATACTCAAGTTCCGCCCCATTCCGGTTCATCATGTGACGTTCCACCAATGGCAGAGTTTCCACGAGCCGGTGGTCTCTGGAATCAATCTCATCCCGGACGGCTACGTGGAGTTTATGACTCCCGCCGGGATTGCCGCGTGCTTTCTTGAAGTTGATCTCGGACATGAATCGCGAACGGTCTGGAAGGAAAAAACTCGGCGTTATATACAACTCGCGCTATCAGGGGAGTACCAGAAGAAGTTCGGTCAGGAACGATTCCGGGTACTCGTCGTCACGCACTCAGAACGAAAACTGCATTCAATTCGGAAGACGGTTGCGGAGATCACGCACAAGATTTTCTGGTTCGCGCCCCTCGCATCAGCGAAGAAAGACTTCTTTGCTCCGGTATGGTCGCGCCCTGCGGAGGAAATACAAAAATCACTTTTTGACGAACCCCCATGACATATTGCTACTCCTGTGGTCGGGCCACGGCGGGAAAACCGCTTTTCTGCAATCACTGCGGACGGAGCTATGACCTGAAACTCTGCCCACGCTTACATGAGAACGGGCGCGGCGCGGAAGTGTGCTCGCGGTGCGGCAGCCGCGAATTGTCTACGCCGCAAGCAAAGATTCCCATGACTTGGCGATTGCTTGCCATCATCGCGCGTCTCGGCCTCGGCCTCCTGCTCTTCTATGGAACGCTTTCGCTCGTCATTGCATTTCTGCGGACGCCTGCCTTACGGCATCTCCTCATCGTCGCTGGGGTCCTGCTCATTGGCCTCTGGTTGCTCTATAGCAAGCTCCCGGACTGGCTACAGGAATTGCTGCGTTCGCTCTGGAAGCGGAAGCAGCGCAACGATGACTAGCCGTGAGAGACGCAAGTTGGCTTTGGCAGATCGCGCACGCGCCTTGCAAATACAAGCGATTTCGCTTCCTGACCTAGGGCAAAGCTGCCCTCAGCATTGCCCTAGGTCCGCCGAGTACCGAAATGTGCCGTAGCCCGGCCAGACTTTGCAGTTTCAAAACCCGCGAGGAAGGCAGTTCGCTTCCTCACTCCATCAACGAACGACCAACAGACGTGAAGGAATACAAAATGACGGAACCCAATACAGAACCCCATGACCTCGATGAGGCGATCCGCCAGCGCATTCTCGAACGAGCGAGGGCAATCAACACGAAGCTTCTCTCTCAACTCGGGACGGTGGCGGACGATCTCGACGTTGGAGGCCACCGCGCCGCTCTTGGCGGTCTCGATGGCATCGAGCGGCAGATTGTCACCATGCGCAGTTTCCTGCTCCTGCTCGCGTAGGAGTATCGCACTTTCACAACCAACCCATAACCCACAAGGAGGAGTTATGAACCCACCCAAAGCACCAACAACGTTACCCGCCACAGAACCGGCTTCCGCTCGCAAGGCCTGGATCAAGAAGACCCCGGTCGCCATTGTCCTAGAGCAGATCGGCAAACAGGAACAGAAAGTTGCCGGAATGCGCGCGGAACTCGCCCGCGAGGAAAAAGAACTGACCAAGTTGCAACAGGCCAAGAAAGTCCTGGAGGGATAATAACGTATACAACGTATACATAGAGGAGCGATCTCCCAAGACGCTCCTCTTTTTCATAAATGATCTGTGTATGAATGCGAATGACAAAAACCCCGCACGGTTTGTAGGATCAATACGTCTATGCAAGGTGAGTTCAATCCGTAGAATGGCAATGTGGGATAGATCAGGATGCTCTTGAAGAGTTTTCCGATGAAGAGTCATCCATAATCTCACGGATATTCTCCATCAACGCATGCAGGTCGGCGCTATCGTCGGCAACAAAGGTGCGGACATCCCTCACGAAGGCCCGCAAGTCGGAAAAATTTCCTAAATCTGTCCAGCGGCGGAACGGTTTACGCGCGTCAATACTGAGTTTTTTGTTCTTGAGGACAAGGTTCGAACCGACCGTTGTGAGGATCATGCGCCTGCGTTGCAGATTGGCCGTCTGGAAGCGAGAAATCAAGCAATGGTTGAAGGAAACGATACTTGCTGAAGGTTCGAACCGTTCCTCCTGCCGCGTAAGAGCATCGAGCTTTTGGCTGAAGCCGAGTTGCTTCCGTTCAAGTTCCTGACGCTCTTTGACGTATTCCTCATCGGAGAGGAGGTCACGAATCCGCAACTTCGTAAGGTTCTCCAACTCTCTCGCCGATGCTGCCTGTGCGCGGAGAAGCGAATCCTTCTGCGCCGCATGGTCCTGCTGTTTT
Source organism: Acidobacteriaceae bacterium (assembly GCA_049692235.1). Taxonomy (GTDB): domain Bacteria; phylum Acidobacteriota; class Terriglobia; order Terriglobales; family Acidobacteriaceae; genus JAKAAZ01. Next base: position 81,965 of record JBAVOQ010000057.1, read on the forward strand.
TGCTTCATGGTGCGTTCCAGACGTTGCGCCGCCCAGCGGTGGAACCGGTCAGGTAGGGAAATCTCAGCGAGAAACGCCGTGATCTGCGCTTCGATGTCACCTAGCGAAAGATACGGTTGCCCGCAATGGCGGTCGAGACGCCGTTTGCTGCAATGGTAATAGGTGTAGTGGGTGCCGAAACGATTGACCTTCTCTTCTCCCGTGACCATGAATCCGCACTCGCCGCATCGGATCATGCCGGTATAGGCGAAGGAGCGTGTTTTGCGCGGTCGTCCTGGGCGTCCGAGAAGATGTTGGACGTGCTCGAATTCCTCGATGGTAACGACGGCCTGATGTTTTCCCGGATACGTCTTGCCTTCCCGTTCGAGAATTCCGGCGTAGAAGGGGTTCGTGAGTATACGATAGACGGCGCTGAGTGATGGCGGTTTCCCGCCGATCCGTTTTCGCTTTACGGTGCGCAAGCCCCAGTCTTCCGTTGCCATCTCCCAGATGCGGCGCGGCGCGTATGCCCCGGTGAGCATGAACTGCCACAGCCGCTGGATCAGAGGAAAGCGCTCGGGATCATTAACAATCGTCCGGGTTTCTTTTTCGTTCAGATAGCCCAAGGGAGCAATGTTGGGAAGCCATCCGTGCTGCAATTTCGTCCGGTTTCCCCGACGGACGTTTTCACTCAAGGAGTCAACATAATACTTGGAATACCCGAAGATGATCGAGAGCATGAACTTGCCCTGAGAGTTGTTCTCAAAGCTGAACGTGGCGAAACGAAGATCCTTCAAACCTTTGGTGTCGAGGAGATAAATAATGCGTCCGCCGTCGATGGAATTCCGTGCCAGACGGTCCGGGTGCCAGGCAATGATGCCGTCCGCCTGCCCTGCGGCGATTCTTTTGAGCATCGCGTCAAACACTGGACGGCCCGGCGCTTTGGCGCTGAAGGATTCCTCAAGGACATCCACGATCTCTACGTCGCGCCATCCGGCGGACAACCGCTCCATCTCCTGACGCTGGGATTCAATGGAGAGCACCTGACGGTCCTCGTCCTCGCTTGATTTGCGGCAATACAAAAAATATTTCATGGGTGGGATGCATAATCGATCAATCCTCCTCTCGTGACGCAAGGAACACGTAAAGTTCCATGAGCGCCGATGCTGCGAGGCGGGCATCCGCCTCCGCAATCGTCTCGTGGAATTCCTCTTTCCATATCGCTATGAACTCCTGTAGATCGGCTTCGGTGAATTCCATCCTGCCTACGGTATCCGAACTGATCGCGGAGAAAAAGATGCACAAACCCGAGCGGGGGGCTGGGATACTGCATGGTGGAGGATTCGGATTGGAACATTTTCTTTAACAGTACGGAGTGCGGGCAATATGTCAATAGCCTGGGGACGAACCGTGGCCGTGTTCGGCAAAACCCGGCTCGCCACTCCGGTTTGTGTATCTTTAGTGTTGCAACATGGCTTGGTACGCTAAAACGAAAAGCGTCGTACTTTGAAAATTATTACCATCCATGCCAAAACAATCAAAACCCATTCCTAACCGCATCTATATAGCCCGCCGGAAAGCCAGCCTCACCCAACGCGAACTCGCCATGCTCATAGGGTATGTTGACGAGGGTTCCGTCGCACGCCATGAGCGATTCAATTCTTTGCCGCCCTTCTTGATCGCACTCGCCTACGAGATTATTTTCCAGGCTCCGGTCGGGGAACTCTTCTTCGGTTTGCGCGATACCGTTGAGCAGGTAGTCGAAGAGCGGATCGGCGATTTCAAGAAAGCACTGGAGCAGCGGGGCGCTCGCGGGAAAGGTGCAACCCGCAACGCACGCAAACTTGAATGGCTCACCACACGCCGGTCATAACCATTTCCTTATCCATGTATCACCATTCACTTATAACTCGCATCGTATCTCTCGATGTTCGCTCGAAGGCACTGGCCTATGCCGTCTTGGATGGCCCTCTGCAACTGCTTGATTTTGGGGTGAGCGGATCAACGCACCGTGGCTTCCCGACGGATCGCGTCGAGAAGATCGTCCGGAAATTCCAGCCACAGGTCATCGTGCTACGAAAAGTCCCTGCGGGAAGCAAAAGGGACAATCCAGCGGTACAGGCGTCGATCAAGAGTATCCGCTCCAAAGCGAGACATCTCTCTATCCCGGTAGTATCCATCGAAAAACGTCTCATTGACCAGACGTTTCGGCGGCACTGTAAGCCCACAAAGTACCAAATCGCTCTGCTGCTCTCTGCGTGCTTTTCCGCGCTCAGATGGTATGTGCCCCAAAAGAGAAAGATATGGATGCCCGAAGATCGGCGTATGCAGTACTTTGATGCCGCTGCTTTGGGTCTGACCTATTTCGCGACCCAGCAAGACGCTGAGACCGTACAGCAGTTTCTATCGGAGGCCGTATCCCGCAGTCCACTTCTCATGAGTGGCGCATAACCAAATCGTGTCGGCATCAATCCCTACTTGCGAAGCGAAGCGCGGAAGTAGCCGTACATATTGCTTATGTTATGAACAAGGGAGCGACGTGGCCGTTATGTGTCCTAATGGGTATCTGCGCTGAATGATCACGCACAGGGTTTACTGCGAACAATGGGAGGCAGAGCGGCCTCTGTTTTCTTTTGACAAACTCCATACGGCAAATTGCTCCAGTTTCGAGGGATACTCACTGGTTTCAACGTGTGCCCTCTGTGGCAAAGACCGGGGAGGCAATTGGGGAGCTCCCAGCCTCCCATAGTTGCGCTTTCTGGGGTCACGAGAGCATTATTCTTGCTATGCAAGAAGTCCTATCAGAAACCGACGACCCAAAGGCTCCCCTGTGCAATCAAGAACTTTACGAATTGCGGCTGTTTGATTCGGATTCCGCTGGGACGCCGGTTTGAGGCGAACTTCACACATTCCGGAGGGAAGAATGAGAACGTTGCGCACTTTCCATGTCCTATGTTTCTTACTGTCGATTGCCATTTTGCCAGCAGTAGCCGAGACCATCACAGCGACGGACGCCAAGAACCATGTGGGAGAGCAAGAAACCGTCTGCGGGAAGGTAGCCGGTGAGAAAACAGCGGCGAGTAGCCGAGGGGAACCAACGTTTATCAATCTGGACTCCGCATATCCGAATCAGGTGTTCACCATCTTGGTATGGGGAGATGACAGGAAGAACGTAGGAGAAATGCCGCGCCTTGGCTCCCATGTCTGCGCTTCCGGAGTAATCCGGAATTACAAAGGCGTGCCAGAGATCGTGGTGCGGAGCGGCGAGCAGTTGAGCCACTGATGTGTGATGCCATGTGCCTCATGATAAGGACCGGTGTTACCCTGGCCTGCCCGAAGTTCTGTATCAGTGAAGAGTTAGTGTAGCGCGTTCCGTCTGGCAAGCATCTTTACTGCGACGGCATTGTGCTCTGAAAGCCCAACCGATCTTTCCTCATAGAACTCAAGATCGAACGCGTATTCGAGAGCAGCCTTCAATGCACCTTTTTTCGGAAGTTCCCGATAATTCTCTCCGTGCCCCGCAACCGTTTCGAGAAGAAGATACCCGCTTGGCGCTAGTGAATTTGCAAAGAGCGGGAAGAGTGTCGGCAACAAGAAATGGACATTGATGATTCCGCCAACTCTCCACGGACCGATCACTATGCGCTTTGGTTACGAAAAAAATATTGTGGGGTCAGAGCCTCGCCTGCAAATTAGAAACGGTGGGTTCTGTATATCCCGATCCACCTAAAACTTCTTCCACGACACTGGTCAACTCGTCTTCGTTGCAAGCTCCGGTCAATCCGAGCCGTAATTGGCCAACTGACGTATCCTGCATTCCCAAAAGTAGCCGATCTAAATCAATCATGGAAAGAGACAACACTGCGGGCGATCTACCCCACCCGAACCTGTTGCGGTCGCGCATTAGCAGTGCGGTGATCTTTGTTGAGTTTTGGTGCAATCGTATTGACAAAATTCACTACATTTCTTCGGCGGATCGGATCACAAGCAACCAGACAAAAAAGCAGAGCATTGGAATTGGCTCTGCTTATGCCCGTGAGGCCTTGCTCGAATTCTAAGCGTGGGCGAGCTTTTGGATATCGGCCAGCGACTTCGCTGACACGTTGATCTCGAGACAGTGAGATACCACGTTCAGGATGTCCTCCTCCTTGAATAGCTTCTTGCCGTTAGGTGCGGAAACTGGGCGGAGAGTCGAAATGTGTTTGGGGCGGTCATTTTCGCCTTCCGCGGTCCACCGCTGGAGCGTCCGTGAAGTGATACCGAGAAGTTCTGCTGTTTCCTCGATGTTGTAAAGCTTGATCCCTTCGATGATCACCATCTGTCCTCAATCCTCCTTTCTTTGGCAAATGCAGAACTGCAATGGCACCCCAATATCCTGGGTCCTAGCTGAGAAGGCCACCACATGTGTGACTCGAATTGCTAATTTCATTATGAGGCTACTGGTTGACTTGTCAAGAAACAATCGGAACGCCGACCGTAGCGACGTATCTCGAATGACAAGAATTGCCAGAATAGCACACCTTTGAAAATAACGCTTCATTTCTAGGAAAATATAGGATACTATAGGACATCATTCACTGCTGGTTGTCGTGGGCAGTCTCTTAAAGGAGGCACCATGCACCACCATCGGAAGTTTCCACCGGGCCCCTTCCGTCGTAGGCGGCGAGGCCGATTCAGAGGGCGGCTGGGACCGCCACTGTTTCGGTCGAACCGTCGATACGCGGAAATCCGCACCGAGTTCTGCGAACAACCACAACTTCAACCACTCAGCCCGTTCCTCCATCCTGCTAGTTCCAAATCCCAAATAAAAATCAATTTGCTGCCCAGTGTTGCGGACGATTGCGCCCGTTTTCTGAACGGATTTTTATGCATGCCTAGAGGAGGTTCTGATGCTCTATGAGGACGACGATCCGCCGTTGGAAGGGGAATACCTTCGAGCGATTTCCAGAGCACTCGAAAGGAATCGGGTAGGCGGTCTGAAGCACGCGGCAGTCGTGCTTCATGACGATGAATTGGTGGAATTGCCAAAAAGAGTACAACGCACCTCAACGGACAATCAGGAAAGGAAAGATGATGCAGCCCACTCAAGATTTCAGCTGGATCGCACGCGTTGAATCGCCGCTCCTGATCATCATGTTCTGCGCGGTTCGGCGTGCTCACGAACCGCGGATGTATCCTGCCTTGCGTGGCCTGCACGAGGAGGCTGACAAAGAGCCTGTCGTCCATGAACGGCGCCCACTGGCCGTATTTCAATCGCACCTTTCCGCGCTCTTTCGCCTCATGCCAATACGGCAGCCAGACGGTGCGCTTCCCGTTCTCCTGCCTCAACACCACAAGGAACGGATAGAAAGAGACCGGCATTCCGTGATCGAGCCACATTTCGATTCGGTCAGGTAGGAATGCCGCCAAGACTTCGCATCTGCGCGGTCCTGCGCCGAGCGCGAAATCAAATGTTAGGTGCAGACGCTGAGGGCTGCTACAGCTCTCACAGACAAGATGATCCTCTTGTGTTGCCAGATCATGCAGAATACTGAAGAGCCTGCCGGGGTACTGCGGGGCTTTGCAGCGACAGACAAGCGACCGCTCTGTTGCCATGTGCCACCTCCGGCAATCAGCTTACGCCCCGCCGACCCGTCCACGAGGAATTGACGAAACTACCCTCATTCGGCATTCGCCGGTTGGGATGAGGCCCGCGTCACGGGTGTCTTTGCTCTCGTTCGCCAGATCACATTCAATTGGAGTTCGTCATCACAAGCGAGTTTGGCGGACCAAACCAGGGAAAATAGCAGGCAAATGCCCGCCTGCTGCGATAGGCGCCGAACGCCACGCCGACATTCACGGTCGAGGAGCTTGGATGGCCTCCACCACCTCGCCCGCTTCCCCAGCGAACACGTGTGATCGCCGCCGACCTGGACGGCTAACAGCACATCCCAATCGTGCTAAGAACAGAGCGTTCCGTCCAGAGTCACACGCCACGTAGAAAATGGGTTTTCCGACGGCAGCCGCAATAACCTCTTCCGCAAACTTCCGCACGAACGGAGAAGTCGCTCGGGCGATCTCGTCCTTGACCGCTTGAGGTAGCACGTTCACTCCGTCAAAGAACCATTTGCTGGTCGTCACGCTCACGAGGGCGTTTGGGCGACACTCGGTTGCGGAGGCGAAATAGCGTGGATATGATCGCTGTGCTTCTTGACCGCCCATTGGAATAGTCCGCCGCAGGCGGGAAGCGCACTACATTTCCCGCACTCCGGGAGATAGAGCGTCTTCCAATCAGATATAGATTTTCTCGCATACCTCCACAAGGACGGCCTGAGAACGCATAGCTGATGGTTGTAGATGGATACCGTCATATTCCTGACGGCAAGATACTCTACGGCCTCTTCAAGCACGTCCTGATAGTCATAGGGATCGATCCATAGTTCCCCAATATTGCGAGGAGTGTATCCGGTGTATTCGAGACCCATCAATGCAATGTGCTCGACAAAGGTGAGGTTCCGATAGATGTAATCCACGAGTTTGGTCAGGCGCGAGATCGTCAGTTTGTGCAATACCACCCTGACCTCCAAGCGGATGCCGTTGCGAGCCGCCTGATGGAAACCGGCGACGGTCTGATCGAACGCGCCCTTCGCTTGCACCACATAGTCGTGCGCACCGGCGTAGTCGGCATATAGCGGGATGCCGAGGCTGATCTTCGGATGCTCAAGCTCGGCAAATCGTCGTGCATATTCGGGCCACGCGAATGTCCGCCCATTCGTGAGCATGTGCAGTTCTGTTTCCGGCATCGACATTTTCAACTGTGAAATCAGTCTGAAAAGATGGTCGCCGAGGAGCGTAGGTTCTCCACCCGTGATGGTCAAGTACGGCGGATGCGGCGATATCAAATCTATCAATGCAAGATTGCGCTCCGTCAGTGCTTCAACATCGTCCTTATCTTTCGGCGGCTGCGAGCACATCAGACAATTGCTGTTGCAGCGCTCGGTGACGAAGAGATGATGATGCAGCTCGTATGGACGATAGAGGGAGCGAACAAGGCCAGCGCTCCCTTCCAGGACGACAATATCCCCATCTTTCAGATGATCGGATTCTCGGAGGCGATGAACGTAGGGTACGCCGATATCACGCTTCAATTCATCGTGATAAAGCAGTGCACGATATCCCGCTATGCTGTCATCCGTGGGCGTATCGTTTGGCGCAAGAAGGCGGATTCTCTGGGTGCGCTGTTCGGGAGGCAGGTCCTCCGTCGTAATGGTGCCGACGATGCTGGTATCGAAGTTCCGCGCTACCCCGATAGTCGTCAGACGCATTCGACAACCTCCCGTACCGCAGGCTCGCCGGTGACCCATGACCACAGGATGCGCATGGTCTCGCGGTCATTTTCTTCAATGATGGAGAAGAGCTGCTTGATGACCTCCATGTTACGAGTGCAGAATCCGCTCGTAGGCCGGTTCCCATACATGTCGCCCTGGGTTGCGTGATGGTATACCGGGTCAGCAGCACAATACGACTGGAATGCGCAGTCCGAGCATCCCGCGAGCGCCTGATTGCAGGATGCTTGAAACATCTGAAGGGCCGGATCGCCGGTAAAGAGCGTGCGGCGCGTGTCCTTATGCACGTTCCCGAGACGGAATGTCCAGTCGTTCATCTCCGCCAGCATCCGCGACTCATCGGATGCATAGACATCGCCGTCGTAGTTATAGACCAGCACGCTCCACGCCTCGCCAGCCGGAGATTGCATATCGACGTATCGCGTTCCATGAGGGGTCAATATTTTGGTGAGAAGAATCTGCGTATACACTTCAGCGATTCGGTACCCGTTCCGATTGACCTTGAGGATGTGCGCCAGACCTTGCCGGTAGAACTCAAGGAACCGTCCCATCTCGTACCCCGTACGATGGCGGGTTTTGATGGCGAATCCGTAAGGGCTGATCGGTCTCAGAAATATCGAATGAAAATCCCTTCGGACGTATTCATCCACGATCTCGACGGCGTGGTCGAGTGAGGCTGCGGTTGTCGTCATGAGCGCAGCAACGCTTTCCATGCCGAGGATGGCACGGCTCCGCTCAATCCCTTCGATGGCCTTTTCATAGCTATTGTTTCCCGGTCGGGGCCGGTTCTTGTTGTGCAGAAATGCCGGCCCATCAAGGGACGTTGAAACCTTCACGCCCTCATCGCGGAAATATCTCAGAATGTCATCGGTCACGCAGGCAAGATTGGTACAGACGACGATATCGAGGTCCTTACCTTTTTCGAGCGCCAGCTTCTTGGCCTTTGGAATGACGTATTGGATCAGATCAAAGGCGAGCAGTGGTTCTCCTCCTTGAAACTCAAGCGTCACGGCGCGTGCGGGGCTGTCCATCATCATGGCGATAGCGCGATCCGCCGTCGCAGTGCTCATATCGAACTGGCCGCGCGTTGCCGTCTGTCGGGACACCTGGCAGTAATCGCAGGAATGTTCGCAACGAAGGGTGACGACAAAGATATGCAGCTTGGTCCCGCCGGTAATGTGATCGAACTTAGTCCGCACTTTCGTCGCCAATACGTCGAGCAATGGGGATGACGACGCGTCGTACAGAAAATGCTTGGCTTTGAGGTCCCGGTACAGCTCTGAGTCGGTATCGAGATACTCGTCCGTCAAACCTTGGACCGTCCCGGTCGGAGCAAACAGGAATTCACCGGCTTCATTGACCAAGAGTTCTTTCCCGCTCAACCGAGTGAACCGGAATGGGAGCAGATGAAATGCTGTCGGAGCCGGGGCAAAGCGTTCAAGCGGATAGAAAGCACGCGCCATGGTTGACCTTCTGTCAGCGTTGAGGGTTGCTCAAAATCTTGAACATGCCGTCCGGCTTCGTCTCTTCGACCATATCGCCGAATACGCCCTCGGGGGCATCCTCCAGGACACCGGATTCGGAGAATGCCTTCGCGAGCAGAAGGTCACGTATACCGGAAGTCTTCGCCTCGATCTTTTCGCGCAAAGCAAAATCCATTGCGCTGGTGGTGAAGGCGTCTCTCGCCGACGAAAGATCCGAAGTGGATGCGGAGCCTCGGGGGGTCAAGACTACGTCTGCTATCTGGTCGCTGCGATTGCGTATCTCACAGACAAAATCCCGTGAGAACCAATGGCACGTCTTGAGCAACGCCTCAGTGCTGATGACGGCAAGGTTTATCTCAACCATCACCTGCTGTACATCTGGCTTGCTCGTGCAATCGGACTCATCCATCGTCAATATGCGCTGGATGAGTGGGACGAATGAGAGGAATGCGATGAATGCGACGAGTGGGAGTCGTGGCTCGCGATCATTTTGAAGCCCCCATTTTGCTGCTTCAAGATGAGCTTTGGAGCCAGCGGCTTGAGCGCCGCATCGCTTGGCGAGGACATCGTGTTTGTTTGGGTGTGGGGCAGGACAGCGGCAACGGGCGATGCGTTCGCACCCATTGCAGCGACCGCGCCGCCTACGAGAACAGCCAACTTTCCTGCGATACCACTGAGAAACAGCTTCTTGTCGCTCTGCATACGCCCCCTCTAATACAGGAAGTCCTGGATGGAAAGAATTGTATATCAATAACTTGACCGCGCTTCGTTAATCTTTTTCTGCCGGTTCTTCAATTGCCTCAGTAGTCGATGATATTCTCCGACGATGTAGCCAAAAAGGGCACAAGCGCATGACGTACAACGATTTCCAGAACTTATTCGGGATCTCATGGCTGGTTGGCTAATGCAATCAAATGCGCTCGGGGTCGTCAAAGTTCTTTTCTGGGCGAGCGCATTTACCTCGCTCGCCAGTGTCTCGACCGATCGATACTTACATTCCGTCCTAAAGACCCATTGGAAGCTCATCCTTTTTTCCCTTGGCCTGGTTCTGCTCTGGCGCATTCCACCAGAAGGGGAATTCTTTCATGGGATCGAGTACGAAGACTCGTATGTGTACACGGTTGCTGGGCGTCAGATGGCTGAACACATTCGGATTGAGCCGAGTGGAGCGACGCTTCCGTATTCGATCAATGTATGCGCAGTCGGCAGTCTGACTTCGTGCAAGCAATACGAGAACTACCCAGAACACTTGATCGGATATCCGTATATCCTCTCCGCGCTTTCAAATATCTTTGGGTACCAACCGTCCATCGGTTCGATAGCGAACGTAGCGTGTGCGTGCTTTGCGGACATTTTCATTTTTCTTGTATGCATGATGATCACCGATGACGTCATCGCCGCCGGTAGCGCTGTGCTTATCTTTGCGATAACGCCCGTCTTCGCCGTGTGGGGACTCGAAACATCTGCCGAACCAATCTCGAACGGATGTATGAGTTTGATTCTCTGGTTCTGTCTGCGCCATGTTTCTGCACGTCCAGGAGACGAAGGCCGTTGGCACGCGCTTCTGACGTGGTGCGCATTCACCGCGATATTGCCGTTTTCGCTCACCGTGAAGCGCGAGAATATCCTCCTTGGCGTGCTCTTGCCGGTCATCGCCCTCATTGTGCACGTGACGACCAAGCGCCCGCCGCGCTTGCCGATGCGCAACGTCTGGGGGGTGGTGTTGAGCGCGATGCTCGCGCTCTTTTTGAGCCTTCAGATGAGACTCTTTCGAACGATGAGCGATGAGACGGACCTCCTGCGCAAGTTCCCGCCCACCCCAGGTCAGTTGATCGCGCTGCTGCCCGTGTTCTTGCATTCGTTCTTCATCGTCGAATGGTACGGGGGCGCGGTCATTCTCGTACTTATCGGAGCCATCATCACGTGGCGGAGAAAATCCCTCGGACTCTTTCCGCTGATAGTATTTGCCGCCTATGTTCTCCTCTATGCGTTTCACATCCGCAGCTACTATGAGCTGCTCTCGGGCAACACGAGTCCGCGTTCCGCGCTGCGGTTCTCGATGAATCTCATGAGTGTGTGGTCCATCCTGGCTGGCGTCGGCGCGGCTACCCTTGTGAGATGGCTATCGCGCACTCGCATGTGGGAGCGCCATCGCGTCGTAGCCAATCGGATCGCGGTCGGCGCGGTGGTAGTGATCGTTGCCGTGAGCTACGGCGCCACCACCTATTTCAGAGAGGACGTGGTAGAAGATGAGTTCCGGATGCGGATTGAGCCATCGCTCGCCGCGTTGCGGATCGCCACGGATGATCGGACGAAGCCGAATTACATTCTCACTATGGAGCCGCTGATTCCGCAGATGTACGCGGAGCCAACAGTCGACGTGCTCAGTCTCCCTGCGGTGAATGGCCCGGTCATGCAGCAAATCGGGTTTTCCCAAGGCACAACGGGCATCCTGTACCTCGATGAGACGATTCATCGGACGCCCGCAGACGCGGAACGATACAAGGATCAATTTGAGTATCTGCATCAGTTCCCGGAGAACACCATAACCAGCAATGATGTCTATTCAATCATCAGGATAGCCCCGTGAAGCGGTGACTGCTCTTGAGCGCCGTGCCCCTATATATAGAGGAGACTGACAGCCTTTCCTGAAGTCGCTCCGATAATCGCGCCCTTTCTCCAGCCCAGATCACTGCGTGAGCAATCGCCCACATAATATGCCGGGGATCACTTCGTCCGGTGGTACCATGATCCGCAGATTTCATCCCTCCCCAATGCAGAGCACCAATAAAGGAGGCACTATTCGTGGCAAAACTCGGGAAAGACGCGAATGTCATTTCAAACTGGCATCACCCAATCGAAAACTTCAATACTTCCACGATGGAGTTCTATGCTGCCGTAGAACGGGCGATCAAACCACGGCAGATTCCCGACTACTCAGTTTCGCGGATTGACTGGCGCGAGGGAGGGGTACTCACCGCACGGCGGGAATATCTCCGGATCAAGCGCGGCAAACTCGCCTTCGACATCTGCGCAGCACCATTCGGCACCGGGTTCTTCTTCTCTTGGTGGCTCGCCGAACTCCCACCCTCGCACGCGCTCCTATGGGCAGTCCTTATTTGTTTCTGCGGGTTGGGTTTCATCGCTGTGCTCGTCACAGTGTTCGGCTTCTCGGGCCTCTTCTGGGGACTCATTCTCGGCATCGGCGGAATATTTCTTCTCGGATATCTCCTCAGGGAAGGGCGGCTCGGTACCGACGTGGAAGATATCGTCCTCGCCGTTCCGGTATTTGGGAGCCTTTACCAATACTTATTCAAGCCATCTACCTACTACCGGACGGACACCACGCTCACGTATCAGGCCATGGTGCATACGGCGGTGCTTGAAGTGGTCGATCAGGTGCTATCGGCAAAGGGTGCCCGTGCGCTCACAGAGTTTGAGAGAAAACCGATCATGCGCAAGTTCTACGAGCGCTAGGGTGGTGCATGTCCGGAGAGGGTGAGATCATCCCGCCCAGTGAGACGCTCCCGCTCACGCTGGAGGAGCGCCTCACAGCGCAATTTTACGATTGGGAACGGCGCGGACGGGGTTGGCAGATTTGGGATTTTCCGGTCGAACTTGAACCGCCGTTCCGCCCTTTCTTCTACCACTACGCTGAGCCGGGATCGGCGGTGGAAGATGCACGCAAACCCACCGCGCTCAGTTCGTTCGTTGACAGCATTCTCGGACGACGCGCCGCACCTCCACAGCCTCCGCCGTTCGTCGAAGAACGCGAGTCCGATCCCGAACCGTACTACGATGACGACCCCCTCGTAGAATTCCAGGTCGCTCTCCCTGCCGGAACCAAAGTGGCGAAAGAAGCCGCCGAGCGGTTCCTCACGAGCCTCACTTACGCTTCGCGTCCCATTGGGTTTGAAGTGGTGGGAGTCAAGGATGCCATCTACACCCAGTTCGCGTGCGGGAGCAACGACCGGGCACAGCTTGCCCAACAGCTCTCCGCGCATTTCCCAGAATCAGTCATCACGGAACGCGATCGATTCCTTGAAGGGCTCTGGGAACGCAGGAAGTCGTCCGTTATCATCGACTTCGGTCTTTCACGCGAATGCACGGTGCCGCTCCGCACGGTTCGTGGATTCGATATCGATCCCTTGATCGGCATCACGGGGGCGCTTGCCGGTATCCGCGACGGGGAAATGGGATTGCTGCAAGTGCTCTTCCAGGCCGTCCGCGCTCCGTGGGCGGAGAGCATGGTGCGCGCTGTCTCGAACGGGGAGGGGCGATCATTCTTCGCGGACGCACCGGAAATGGTGGCAGAGGCCCGCGAGAAAGTTGCGCAGCCGCTCTACGCCGTAGTGCTCCGCGTCGCCGCCCAAAGCGACACGGAAGCGCGAGCCTGGGCTATTGCACGAGACCTCGGGGCTGCGCTCTCGCAATTTACCAACCCTACGAGCAACGGACTCATTGCGCTTGCGAATGACGGATACCATGATGAGGATCACGCGGGGGACGTGTGCGCCCGCACGACACACCGTTCCGGGATGCTCCTCAATGCCGACGAACTGGTTTCCGTGGCGCATCTGCCATCGGCATCAGTCCGAGTCCCGCAGCTCAAGCGCGACGATGCCCGGAAGAAAGCCGCTCCGCAGATCGTGCGCGGTCATCCTTTCGTCCTCGGTGAGAATACCCATGCGGGAAAGACAACTCCGGTATCGCTCGGTGGCGAAGCCCGTTCGCAGCACTGCTACATAATCGGCGCGTCCGGCACGGGCAAATCGACCCTGCTCCTCAACCTCATCATGCAGGACATTGAGCACGGCGAGGGCATTGCGGTGCTCGACCCCCACGGTGATCTGATCGACGAAATCCTGGGCCGCATCCCCGAGGCGCGCTGGGGCGATGTGGTGCTTCTCGATCCCTCGGACGAAGCATACCCGGTAGGGTTCAACGTTCTCAAAGCGCACTCGGAGGTCGAAAAGAACCTCCTGGGGTCCGATCTCGTCGCCGTCTTCCGGAGGCTCTCGACGAGCTGGGGCGACCAGATGACCTCAGTACTCGGGAACGCCGTGCTTGCGTTTCTGGAGAGCACCGAGGGCGGGAGCCTGATCGACCTCCGGCGATTCTTGGTCGATCCCGTCTTCAGGAAGAAGTTTCTCCAGACGGTTCAGGATCACGAGATCGTCTACTACTGGGAGAAAACCTTCCCGATGCTCGTCGCAAAGCCTCAGGGGCCTATCCTTACGCGACTCGATACCTTCCTGCGGCCCAAGCTCATCCGGTACATGGTCGCCCAGAAAGAAAATCGCTTCGACCTTGGCGCGGTTATGAACGAAGGAAAAATATTCCTTGCGAAGCTCTCCCAAGGTGCCATCGGGGAAGAGAACACCTATCTCTTGGGCACGCTCCTTGTTTCCAAGTTCCAGCAGCTTGCCATGAGCCGCCAGCAGACCGCCGCCGCCCTGCGCCGCAATTTCTATCTGTACATCGACGAGTTCCACAACTTCGTGACGCCTTCGATGGCGGCGATACTCTCGGGGGCCCGCAAGTATCGTTTGGGCCTCATCCTCGCCCATCAGGAACTTCAGCAGCTCGCGAGCCGCGACGCGGATGTAGCGAGCGCCGTCATCGCGAACCCGTACACCCGCATCTGCTTCCGATTGGGCGACTTTGATGCGAAGCGGCTTGCTGACGGGTTCTCCTTTTTCGAGGCAAAGGACCTCCAGAACCTTCAGGTGGGCGAAGCCATCTGCCGCGTCGAGCGGGCCGAGTTCGATTTCAACCTGAAGATCTTGCCGCTCCCATCCATTGACCGGGCGGAGGCGGAGCGGCGTCGCGAACGGATCATCGCCCTCTCGCGGGAACGGTACGCGACGCCTCGCCATGTCGTTGAAGCAGCGCTCATGCCGGAGGAGGCACCGCCGCCCAGTCAGGTCTCGCGACCACACGCCCCGGCTGCCGAGCCTCCGCCGAGGGTTACCCCGTCGGTGCCGGAGGAGAAGCGTACACCGGTACTGCCCAGCGCGCGCGTGAAACTGCCATCCGCTCCGCCGTCCTCAGGCCGGGGCGGGCCGCAACACAAATATATTCAGGAACTTGTGCGGCGTTGGGCGTCGAGCAGAGGCTATAAGACGACGATTGAAAAAGAAATTCTGGATGGTCTCGGTTCAGTTGATGTGGCGCTCGAAAAGGACGGACGCTCCATTGCGTGCGAGATTTCGATCACCACAACCGTGGAACATGAAATGGGCAACGTGCAGAAATGCCTTACCGCAGGGTTCGAGCACGTCGTGCTGATCCTCTCGGAGCGGAAGATAATGGCGAAGGCGAGAGATGCGGTTGTGGCGGCAGTGAGCGAAGTGGAGCGCGCCCGGGTCCACGTGCTCACGACGGAAGAATTCTTCGCCTTCGCGGAAACGCTTGAGGCCCACGCTGCGGGGCGGGAAGAGAAAGTGCTCGGTTACAAAGTGAAGGTGGACTACCAGCCCGTTGCCGAAGGCGAACAGAAGGCACGAAAGCAGGCGATTTCTCAGGTCATTTTGGGGGCGTTGAAGAAGCTCAAAGGTGACCGTAAATAATTCATTTTATTATAGTTATTTCCCTTTACTCCGCGCGCAATCAGCTATACCATCCCCACTCTGAATATGGAGGTTTTCATGCGGAGCGTAGTACATCACGAAGAGAATCAGACGAAGCCCGTGGGGATCTGGATTCGGGTCTCCACGGAGGATCAAGCGAGAGGCGAAAGCCCGGAGCACCACGAAAAGCGCGCCCGCGATTATTCGGCGCTCAAGAATTGGCGCGTCCGCGAGGTGTATCACCTTGAAGCCGTGAGCGGCAAATCGGTGATGGGAAATCCGGAAACGCAGCGGATGCTTGCGGATATAGCCTCTGGCCACATTACCGGTCTCGTATTCTCCAAACTCGCACGTCTCGCACGGAACACGCGGGAACTGCTGGAGTTCGCGGACATTTTTCTCGCGCAGGGAGCAGACCTGATCTCGCTCCACGAATCCATCGACACCACGACCCCTGCCGGGAGACTGTTCTACACGATGATCGCGGCGATGGCGCAGTGGGAACGGGAAGAAATTGCCGAGCGGGTCGCGGCCTCGGTTCCGGTACGCGCGAAACTCGGAAAGCCTCTCGGCGGTCAGGCACCCTTTGGCTACGAGTGGAAGGATCGCCAACTCGTGCCTCATCCGAAGGAAGCGCCGGTTCGGAAGTTGATCTATGAACTCTTTGTCCAGCATCAACGGAAGAAAACGGTCGCACGGCTCCTCAATGACGCGGGCCATCGCACGCGCTCAGGCGCTCGATTTTCCGATACGACGGTGGAACGTCTACTGCGCGATCCTACTGCGAAGGGGGAGCGGAGGGCCAACTATACGAAGAGTCTCGGTGATGGCAAGCGCTGGGTCGTAAAACCGGAATCGGAATGGGTAATCACGTCGGTCGAGCCCATCGTTTCGGAGGAACTGTGGGAACAGTGCAATCACAGCCTCAAAGATAGGAGCAACGGCAGGAAACCCGCCCGGAAGCCGGTGCATCTCTTCGCCGGACTTGCGTATTGCTTTTGCGGCCAGAAGATGTACGTGCCGTCGAACTCACCGAAATACATCTGCTATCAATGCCGGAATAAGATTCCCGTTGCCGACCTCGAAGGCGTTTTCCACGAACAGCTCAAATCGTTCTTCTTTTCGTCATCGGACATCACCGCGTACCTGGAGCAGGCCGACCAGACCATCAAGGAAAAGCAGGAATTGCTCGGCACCTTGGAGGCGGAAGCCCAGAAGACCAAACGCGAGATGGACAAACTCTACAACCTCTATCTGGCAGATGAGATCAGCCGGGAGGGATTCGGAGGCAGGTATCATCCGCTCGAGGAACGGGTGAAGCAGATTACCGACCAGATGCCCCATCTCCAGGGGGAGATCGATTTCCTCAAAGTCCAATACCTATCAAGCGATGAGATTTTCACCGAAGCCAAAGACATCTACTCCCGATGGCTCGAACTTGAGCAAACAGAGAAGCGGAAAATCATTGAAAACATTCTGGAAAAGATCGTGATCGGCAAAGAGGACGTATCGATCAGCCTCTGCTACTTGCCATCTTCCGCTGAAATCATGGCAGAAAGGCAACGCAACCTCAGGGATTCATGGCGGCCGCCAGCATAAAGCGCGCCGGAAAGCTGAGTGACATGGAGGCGCGGGCAATGGTGACCTGGCCATCTTCCAGGGGCTGGCGAAGCACTTCCAGCACATTGCGCGGGAATTCCGGCAATTCGTCCAAGAAGAGCAGGCCGTTATGGGCGAGCGACACTTCGCCGGGACGCGGAATGGCACCGCCGCCGATCAGTCCGGCATCGGAAACAGTGTGATGCGGAGAGCGAAAAGGCCGCTGGGTGACCAGGCCGGTTTCAGAATTCAAGACACCGGCGACGGAGTGGATCTTGGTGGTTTCCAGAGCTTCTTCAAAATTGAGTGGGGCCAGAATTCCCGGCAGACGCTTGGCCAGCATAGTTTTGCCGGAACCGGGAGGCCCGATCATTAAAATGTTGTGGCCGCCCGCAGCGGCAACTTCGAGGGCCCGCTTTGCGGTTTGCTGTCCACGGACATCGCTAAAGTCGAGCGGAAAATGCTGCATCTCGCCGAGAAGTTCGCCGGTGGCCACGCGAATCGGCTGCGCCTGGATGCCACCGTTGGCGGCTGAGTTCAACAGCTCGCGCACCTCCAACAGCGTATTCACGCCGTAGACATCGACACCCTCGACGACTGCCGCTTCGCGGGCATTCGCCGCCGGGATTAACAGATTCTTGATGCCACGGTCGCGCGCCGCAATGGCGATCGGAAGCATGCCGTGCACGGGACGCAAGCTTCCATCGAGGCCGAGCTCGCCAACCAGCAGAAAGTTGCTGAGGTCGCGCAATTGCAGGCTGCCGTACGCGCCCAGGATGCCGATAGCCATGGGCAGGTCGAAGCCGGAGCCCTCTTTCTTCAGGTCGGCGGGCGCCAGGTTGATGGTGATCTGGGTGGGCGGAACATCAAAGCCGGAATTCTTGATGGCGGCGCGGACGCGGTCGCGGCTTTCGCGCACGGCGGCATCGGGCAGACCGACGGTATGGAAGTGATCTTCCGTCGTCTTGATGCCGGAGAAGTCCACTTCCACATCAATGATGTTGGCGTGGATGCCGTAGACGGCGGCGCTGAAAGATTTGAAGAGCATCGTGGGGGAGCACCGTTCTCGATGGTACTACTGCGGAGAAGATTTTGAATGTCCCGTCGCGCACAGGCACATTACCGCGGAATCTTCCTAAGTTGACGGTGGTGGGTATCGTCAGCCAACGCGGCGGTTCTGCCGGTATGCTGAGAGTGCTGCGCGTGGGTCTCCAGTATGATGACGAGCCTGTTTGATTTATTCAAGATCGGGATTGGACCGTCGAGTTCGCACACGGTGGGTCCGATGCGGGCCGCGCGTCGATTTGTGCTCGAACTGGAAACTGCGGGGCTGCTGCAGGAGACGGCGCGAGTGAGGGTAGAGTTGTATGGCTCTCTGGCGCTGACTGGTCACGGTCACGGCACGGATCGCGCGATTCTGCTGGGACTGCTGGGGGAGCAGCCGGACAAAGTGGATCCGGCGGCCATTGACGGAATCGTACAAAAAATTCGCGACGCACATGCGCTGCCGCTGCTTGGCAAGCATGTTGTTCCGTTCGATGAAGCCGATGACCTGGTGTGGCATCGCGCCGAAGCGCTGGCAGCCCATCCCAACGGGATGCGATACGCGGCCTTCGACGAGAATGGCGCGGTATTGCGGCAGCAGATTTTCTATTCCATCGGCGGGGGATTTATTCGC
This sequence comes from Acidobacteriaceae bacterium, assembly GCA_049692235.1. Taxonomy (GTDB): domain Bacteria; phylum Acidobacteriota; class Terriglobia; order Terriglobales; family Acidobacteriaceae; genus JAKAAZ01. The sequence continues at coordinate 100,602 of JBAVOQ010000057.1, forward strand.
GCCGATGGCGAAGAGATCGAGGCAGGCGAATCCGCGAACATTCCCTATCCATTCCAAAGCGCGGCCGAGTTGATGGAGATCGCGGAACGAAATCGGCTGGCGATTTGGGAGTTGATTCTGGCAAATGAGTCTGTCGCGCGCAGTGAGGTAGAAGTTCGGGCCGGCATTCGTGCGATCTGGACTACGATGCAGCAGTGCGCCGAGCGAGGTTTGACGACGGAAGGCACGCTGCCCGGCGGATTGAACGTTCGTCGCCGCGCGCGGGAGATGCGCGCCAAGTTGCTGCGGAAACAGGCCGGCGATCCGCTGGCGCCGATGGATTGGCTGACGGTCTATGCCATTGCGGTGAATGAAGAAAATGCCGCGGGTGGGCGCGTGGTGACGGCGCCGACGAATGGCGCTGCCGGCGTGATTCCGGCGGTGGCGAATTACTATCGCAACTTTGTTCCCGGCGCGGGCGAAGAAGGAATTGTGCGCTACTTTTTAGCGGCGGCTGCCATCGGAATTTTGTACAAGGAGAATGCATCCATCTCCGGCGCGGAAGTGGGATGCCAGGGCGAAGTGGGTGTTGCTTGTTCGATGGCTGCTGGAGGATTGGTGGCGGCGATGGGCGGAAGCAACGAGGAAGTGGAACATGCCGCCGAAATCGCCATGGAGCATAACCTAGGCATGACGTGCGATCCGATTGGCGGGCTGGTGCAGATTCCCTGCATCGAACGCAACGCCATGGGGGCGGTGAAGGCGGTGAACGCGTGCCGCATCTCCATGAACGAAACCGGGACGCACAAAATTTCGCTCGACCAGATTATCGAGACGATGTACCGCACCGGACTCGACATGCAGAGCCGCTACAAGGAAACGTCGCAGGCTGGATTGGCGCTGAATATTATCGAGTGCTGACCAGCGAGTGAGAGTCGGCGAATTTCCCGAATGCGGTGGATCTGGGCCTGAGCTTACGCCAGCTTTCCGTAGGTGACCACGCAGTCATACTCCAGGTGCACATGGCCGTCTTTCTGGCATTGTGAAAATAGTTCTTCGAGCCGGCGCAGCATGGCGGGGTAGCGGGGATGATCCGATTGCGGCATGTAGGAAGAAGAAAGAATGCGCCCTACCATTTCCTCCAGGCCGAACACCTGTTGGTTGTGCAGATACGTCTGATGCATGAGCGCGGGCGCAAAAAATTCCGCCAGCGCGTTGTTGTCCATATACCGGCTGCGTACCTGCTGATAATCATCCCAAATTCACAGAGCAGGCGTTCGTAGGCGTCGTGGAAGACGTCGCCGGCGATGCGGCGATTGTTATAGACGATGGCGCACCAGCCGCCAGTCCGGAGAATGCGCACGAATTCTGCCCGGGCGCGGGAAAGTTGGAACCAATGCAGCGCCTGGCCGACGGTCACAAAGTCGGCGCAATGTTCGGGCAGGGTTGTGGCCTCGGCAGAGCCGTCGATACATGTCAGTTTGGGATATTGCGAGCGCAACTCCTCGCACGCGGACCGCATTTCGCGGTTGGGCTCGACCGCCAGGACAGAATTGCCATTCGCAAGAAACAGCTCAGCCAGCAATCCCGTACCCGCGCCAATGTCGGCAATGACAGAGGCGGCAGTGAGACCGCAATGCTTCTGAAGCAGATGAAGCACCGCGATCGGATACTGCGGACGAAATTTGCGATATGCATCGACGCGATTGGAAAATCGTTCTTTCGAGTCTGCGCCGTCGCCGCCTGACAAAGCCATGGGGAAGAAGTCTCCGCTTCCAACATCAATGATTGCCAATGAGCATCATCTTAAAGTTAATATGGCCGCAGGCGAACAAAAACATTCACTCCGATGGGATCGGCGCCGTAGATGGGCTGGAGCGGCGCGCCGACGCCATACACAGTAAACTGCGATCCGATGGCCGACGCTAAATGCGGTACGAAATTGAATTCGCGATCATAGCCGAATGTATACGCCTGCACGTGCGTCAATGGAGATTCTGTGAAGCCGGGTGGCAAGGGATTTTCGCCGATCAGGAGTTCGTTCGATCGTCCGGCGTTTTCCATGCGCGTCCACACGTAGTTCCGTTTCAAGAACTGCAGCGTTGCTTCCAGGAGATAGCTGTTCTCTTTTCCATTATCCGGGATGGAACGGGTGCGCCCCCAAACAACCGTGGCGGCAAGATTGCCGGTTTTGAAGGGCCGGTTGTACATGACAGAAGCCGTAGTGCGCGCCTGATTTTCATCTGGAAATAACTGTTCCGGACTGGTCAGCCTGCCGTAGGAGTATTGCGCGCTCCAGTTCTGGCCCGGCTGGACGGTCAAGCGCGTCGACCATGAATCGATTTTCCCCTGGTCGATATTCCAGCGAAATTCATCCGGTTCGCGACCATGAAAGCCGCTGCTCTCAAGCCGCGCGATTTTGTAGGTGACACCGACTGTAGCCACATCGTTGGAAATGTGGGTGGAGTCTTCCTGATGATGGCCCAGAGCGCCGACAGGATTCTCCATCGCGGAGGCACGATGCGGATACGCCGTTGGGCCCAACGCCGGATCGCCCACGGGAGCGAAGGAGAACGACAGCAGCGTCTGCTTGCTCAGTTGCCAATCGTAGAGAGCCGCCAGCTCCATGAAGAAATCGTGAGGGTGCTGGCCGTCCGCAATGGGAACGCCGAACGCGGTTTCGCCCTGCTGGAACAAGAGCGGATAGCGGCGGTCAGTGATGGTGGCTGGTTCCAGACTGAACATCGCGCGAACGGTGAGTTGTCCCGGACCGAGGCGCCGCTCGGCCATCGGCATGAACCAGTTGGTCGAAAAGAATTTATCGCCGCCGCGCGGACTGGACTGCTGCTCGTCGGTGATGAAGACATTGGCGTGGAACATCAACATCCACGGTCCACGCGCGGTCATCATCATCAGCATGGGCGTGGAGTTTGGCTCGGCGCTGGTGCCGGAGGTGGCGTGGTGAAGAATCTCTTCAATGAAGGTGCGCGACTCCATGGACTGCATTGGCATGCTGCCGGCGGGAGCCATTGGCTGCATGGAGTGTTGCGAAGGCGGAGGCGACGTCATCGAATCTTGCGCGGAGCCGGACCACGAGCCCAACAACGAAAGCAGCGAGAGGAGGAGAATTCTTTTCATTCGATGATCCTGTGGCCGAACCCGAGACAGAACGTTGCGGGTTGGCAGCTGGAATGCAGCTGACAATCGAGTGGACGTCGCGAGACGTACTCAACGCACAACATTTGAGGTGTGCATTGCGGTCTAGATTTGCAGGCTTATGAGAAGAGGGTTGAATCCCGAAGAATTTTGCAGAGGCGGGTGCAATCGAACGTGCACGGTCGAAAGGCTGGCTGCGATTGAGGGCTGAAACATCGCCGGTACTTGTTCGGCGCTCACCGGCGCAGCCAGAGGCAAACGATCGCGGAGCGCAGCTGTCTCCGCTGTCGGCGGATGCATTGTGCCGTTGCAGGCGGCCGATGAGGAACACCGCATCATCCGGCACTCGCTCGATAGGGTAGAGTGGCAACAGGAATTGGGTCCGCGCGACTGGCAGGACGCATCGCAGGCGGAAGCCAGCGGTCCGCTGCAAACCAGCAACAGACCCATCAGCCACGACATCAGAAACTTCCACGACATAGCGAAATTTTACCAATACTCAAAGTTCGGCTTCAGCGCTCGATCGCCACGGCGACGGAGTTGCCGCCGCCGAGACAAAGCGCGGCGACACCTTTCCTCGCATCCTGACGGATCATTTCGTAGATCAATGTGATCAAGACGCGAGCGCCGCTGGCGCCGATGGGATGTCCAATGGCGACAGCTCCACCGTTCACATTGACCTTGTCGGGATTGAGGCCCAGTTCGCGCGACACGCCGAGTGCCTGGACCGCGAAGGCCTCGTTCAATTCGAAGAGGTCGACCTGATCCCGCTGCCAGCCGGCCTTCTCTAATACCTTGCGGATGCCGGTGACCGGAGCCATCATGACCCACTTAGGCTCGATTCCGCTGTTGGCCTGGGCACGGATATGCACCATGGGCTTGAGGCCCAGGGAGGCGGCTTTCTTCGCGGACATGACGAGCACGGCGCCGGCGCCATCGTTGACCCCGGGTGCATTGCCGGCGGTTACCGTTCCATCTTTCTTGAACGCGGGTTTCAACTTTCGCAGCGCCTCCAACGTGGTGTCTTCACGGACCGATTCGTCGTGACTGAAGAGGGTGGACTCGCCGCCTTTTTTCTTCGAGGGAATTTCGACGGGAACAATCTGTGAGGCGAAGCGGCCATCCTTCCATGCGGCGGCACTCTTGCGATGGGACTCAAGTGCATAGGCATCCTGTTCTTCGCGAGTGATGGAATATTTCTCGGCGACGTTCTCGCCGGTCATCCCCATGTGGTAGTCGTTGTAGATATCCCACAGGCCATCTCTCACCATGCTGTCGACCACCTTGTTGTCGCCCAAGCGAAAACCCTTGCGCGCGTCGGGCAGCAGATAGGGAGCATTGCTCATCGACTCCATACCCCCGGCGACGACGATCTCCGCATTGCCAGTCTGGATGGCCTGAGCGGCGAGCGCAACGGCTTTCAATCCCGAACCGCAAACCTTGTTGATGGTGAAGGCGCTGACCTCGGGTGCAAGACCACCGAAGATAGCCGCCTGGCGCGCGGGGTTTTGCCCGAGACCGGCGGATACCACGTTGCCCATGATGCACTCGTCAACCAATGCGGGATCAATTCCGGCGCGCTTCATGACCTCGCGAACTACGATGGCGCCCAACTGCGTCGCCGAAAAATCGCTGAGCGAGCCGAGGAACTTTCCGACGGGTGTGCGAACTCCGGCAACGATGACAATGTCTTCCATACGGACCTCTTCAACTTTCGTGAATGCGTCTGGATGCGAACAAAAAAGTATACGGCGGAGCGGGCGTGGCTGGCAGTCGGAGCCGTCTGTAATCCATTGGATGAAAGGGAGAGGCGGAAGCTGCAAAATTGGAGAGCGTGAAATCGCCAGTGTGGGGGCATGGATCACGATGCGCGGAGGATGTGGGTTGAACCTCGCGCGGCATTTGATGGAGTGCGATCGCGGATCATGATCTACGATTTTCATCCGACGATTTTTTCGAGTTTCGGCGTGACATGTGGCGACGTGTAAGCGTCGAGTCTTATGATTTTTCCATTTCGCGTGCGCTGCATCACAGGAAAGAATTCCCCTTTAGAAAAAATGACGATCACGCGCCTATAAAAAAAGCGACATGAATGTAATTTTTTTCTTGACATTAATTTTGCGCAAAACTATACCTTCGTGTAACTGCGGTACGAGACTGCAGTTCTCGATGTCACATCGAAAGGGAGAATAGTTCATATGGCAACCAAGAAAGCAGCAAAGAAAGCAACGAAGAAGGCAGCTAAGAAGACCACCAAAAAGAAGTAATTAACCGAATCACCCAAAAGGCAAAACAGAAGAGGGAGCGCAAAGCGCTCCCTCTTCTGTTTTGCGCGACGTTCAAATTGCCTGGAGACGGGTTGTCGTTTTTCGTTCCTGTCGCGTAGGCTCAGCGGTAAAGAGATGACTCGCCGACGCTGGATTGCAGATCGATGGACCGAGAATTCCGCCGCCTTGTTAGGCGAGCAGGCGGCACACCTGGCGCGTGTGTTGCGCGCGCAGGTTGGACAGGAATTCGATATCGTCGCTGGACATGCGGTGCGGCGAGGGGTCGTCGAAAAAGTGTCTGCCGACGCTGTCGAGTTTTCGCTGCACGAAGAAGTGGAGGCAGGAGAAACTCTTCCGCTGATCGTGGGAGTGAGCATCGTTCGTTTTGAGCGGATCGAATGGGCGATCGAAAAGCTGACGGAGCTGGGTGTGGCGCGGATCGTTCCGCTGAGGGCGCAGCGAAGCGAAAAACATCTGGTGCTGGCTGCGACAAAACGGTGCGAGCGGTGGAGAAAAATATCGCGTGAGTCGGCGCAACAATCTCGCCGGAGTCAGGTGGCGGAAATTTCCGATCCAATGTCGGTGATGGATTGCATCGCGGAAAGCCGCAATGCGCTACGCTACCTTTTTTCGGAAGAAGAGCGGTCTCGGTCACTGTGGGAATCTTTGATGACAACAGATCGGAATGCGAGCCCATCGAGGGAAATTTATGTTGCGATTGGACCGGAAGGCGGATGGACTTCGGCGGAGCTTTCGAGCTTCGCGGAGAATGGCTGGCAATCGGTGAGCTTGGGAAAAAACATTTTGCGGACTGAGACGGCAGCGATCGCAGCGGCGAGTTTGATCGGTGCTTGGTGGAACGGATAGCGAGTCCGCGCTGTCTGCGAGTTCGCAGGATAAAGTTGAGATGAGTGAAACGTAAATTGCAGAAAAGCAGGTCCCTCCACTCCGCTGCGCTCCGGTCGGGATGACAGAGTTTATATCAATGACATCAGAGATAGGACGCTAGCTGAAAATGTCTTTCATTTTGCCGAGGAAGCCGCGCGATGAAGGCGTGTTTTCTACGGTGAGAGTTTCGGCAAGCTGGCGCATCAATTCCTTTTGCGGTTTGGTCAGCTTGCGCGGTACCTGCGCGACCACCTGCACAATTAAATCTCCGCGGCCGTGGTCGTTCAGGTAGGGAACACCCTTGTTGCGCAGGCGGAACTCTGTGCCGCTCTGGGTGCCTTCAGGAATTTTCAACTTGGTCTCGCCTTCCAGCGTGGGAATTGCGATCTCTGCCCCCAGCGTGGCCTGCGGGAAAGAAATGGGCAGCGCGTAATGCAGATCGTTGCCTTCGCGTTCGAAGAAGGGATGGGGCTCGACGGAAACCACCACGTACAAATCTCCGGAGGGACCGCCGAAACGACCGGCATCGCCTTCCCCCTGGTACCGGATGCGCATGCGATCTTCAATGCCGGCGGGAACGGTGACGTTGATGGTGTGGTCGGCTGCCTGGCGACCTTCGCCCTTGCATTTTTGACAGGGGTGCGTGACCAGGCTGCCGGTGCCGCCGCAGACCGGGCAGGTACGAGCGACAGAAAAAAATCCTTGCTGAAAACGAACCTGGCCGCGACCGGCACATTGCTGGCAGACCGTGGGACCGTGTCCCGGTTCCGCACCGCTACCCTGGCAGACGGTGCAGTTTTCCATCCGGCGAATTTCAATTTCGCTTTGCTTGCCGAAGACGGCTTCTTCAAACGTGAGTGTCAGCTCATACTGCAGATCGCGGCCGCGCTGGGCGCGCGAGGAGCGGCGGCCGCCGCCCATATTGAACATCTCTCCGAAGAGATCGCCAAAGATGTCGCCAAGATCGGGCATTCCGGCAAAACCGCTGGCATCTCCGGCGCCGTTGCTGATGCCGGCGTGGCCGAAGCGATCATAGGCAGCGCGCTTGTCCGGGTCGGACAGTACTTGGTACGCCTCGCTTGCCTGTTTGAATTTATCTTCGGCGCCAGGATCGTCCGGATTGCGATCCGGATGATGTTGCATGGCGAGCTTGCGGTAGGCGCTCTTCAACTCCTGGTCAGAGGCGGTGCGCTCTACATTCAGAACTTCGTAATAATCGGCTTTGATCACGCGGGCAGTTGGACTCATGCTGTTTTCTGTTTGGGATTGGTGGCAACTCGGACTAAAGCTGGACGCAGCAACCGCTCGCGCAGGGTGTAGCCGCGGCGGACTTCGTCCATCACTTGGTGGTCCGGCAGATCGTCGCGTTCGACCATTTCAATGGCTTCGTGGACGCGGGGATCGAATTGCGTTTCGAGTGTGGGAATCGGCTGCACGCCTAGGGAGCGCAGAACTTCTCCCATCTGGCGGACAATCAGTTCGACGCCGGAGCGAAGTTGCTCCGCAGTACTTTGGGTGCTGAGAGCCAGCTGAAAATTATCGAGTACCGGAAGAAACTGCTCCACAGTATTGATCAGCGCATAGTCGCGATATTCGGCACGCTCCCGAGTTTCGCGTTTACGATAATTGTCGAACTCAGCCTGCAAGCGCGCCAGGCGGTCGAATAGCTGGTCGCGTTCCGTCTGCAGTCGCTCGACTTCGGCCGGGGCCGCCGCCGCGTCGATGGCGGCTACGGGCGCAGCTTCAGGTTCCGCAGTCTCAACCGCAGGAGTCTGCGCGAGCGTCTCTTTGTCGTTCTTTATATGGCTGGCCGTTTTGGCCGACTTCAAGGCTTCATCGTGTCGCATAATTTTTCTTGTCAATTGGTGGAATGTAGTGCGGGGCGAATCGTTTGGCAAAGTCCCTGCAGCATTCGCTCTTTAATACAGATGCGTCAGGTGCTCGGAACGCGTCATCTTTGCATGTCGCCCAATCGATGGCCCTGCTCCCTGTATCTATTGTAACCAGTTGGGGAAGAGCGGGGATGCAAAGCTTAGGATGCGGCGCGAAACCTGCACGTCGCCGGCGGCGGAGGGGCTTATGCTGCAACCGGTTAGAAGTTGTCTCATCGATGCATTCTGGCCTCTGGGAAGACCTGAGACCCGCTTCGATGGCGGGTCTCATCCGCGCCATTTCCGGCATTCAAGAGTTTATGAGACAGCTTCTACGGCTGCGCTGCCCAGCGTCCAAAGAGATCGGCGACATAGGTGACAGTGCCGATGGCGCTGGCATATTGCATGCGAGTCGGGCCAATGACGGCGACCGTTCCCAGATGTTCTGCACCGCGGCGAGCAGGGGCGGCGATCAGCACCAGGTCGCGCATCTCGGGAATGCTTTCTTCCAGTCCAACGACCACGCGCACCGAAGGCTGCTTGCTATCGACGTAGGCGTTCAGCAGATCGATGATGCGCTGTTTCTCTTCGAGAGCCAGAAAAATCTCCCGCAGGTTTCTCTGGTCGGCTTCGGTGACCATCAGGTTGGCAACGCCGTCGACAAAGACGGATTTTTCCTGGGCGTCCGTACTCGGATTCATCGCCCCTTTCGCCCACAGTTCGAGCGAGCAGTGGACCTGGTCGTACTCATGGCGTTCGCGATCCATGCGGCGGGTCAGTTCCTTGCGAATGCTTTCCAGTCCCCAGCCGTGAAAATTCTGATTCAGATAGTTGGCGGCGGTTTCGAGCTCGGATGAAGAGAAATCGTGTTCGAGCATGAGCAAACGGTCGCGCACCACGCCTGCCGTCGTCACCAGCACGGTGAGCACGCGAGAATTTCCAAGCCGCGCAAAGTGGACGTGTTCCATCAGTTCCCAATCGGCGGAGGCGGCGATGGGCGCGCCCAGGCCCACGCCTACGCCGCCGGAGAGCAACGCCAGAATGTGCGAAGTGCGGGCGAAGAAATCGGTGGTGCTGGCGACGCCGCTGAAGCTCTCTTCAATTTGTTCCTGTGTCGGTTGCGGCAGCGCCTGGCGCGGAGAGGATTTGCGACGAAGTAATTGCTCTACGTAATAGCGAAAGGCCTGCGCGGTGGGAATTCTTCCAGCCGAGGTGTGCGGCTGCTCCAGGTAGCCGGACTCAGACAGGTCGGCCATCACGTTGCGGACGGTGGCGGCGCTCATGCCTTCGCGATTCTGCTGGCGGGCAATGGCTTGCGACGCAACCGGATCCCCGGTGGCAATGTAATTTTCGACGATGGCGGTCAGGACGAGGTCTTTGCGTGGTCCCATGGGGGGTGCTTCGGTTGGTTCGCCCGCGGAATCACTGCCTGTCCCGTCGTTGCCAGACCGGTTCACTTCCATACTGCGACTGTAGGAACAAGCAGGCGTGAAGTCAAGAAGCGAATTGCCCAGGCGTTGTCCCGACTGGATGTGAACCCATTTTCTCGGCGGCGAATACCGTGGTTGCTTCCAGATCAAAAGGACCGCAGGGAAATGCGGCCCCTCTGAGTGTTCCGTTCAATGCGACCGTGCGGCGCTACATGCCGAAGCGTTCATGCCACGGAGTAGCGGCCTTCAGTGCGGTGTTGACGTTCTCGATGTTCTTGACGCCCTCATCCTTGAGCCAATTTTCAAAGGCCTTGGCGCCCTGCTTGGCGTAGACGGGGATGCCGTCCTTCCAGGTGGCGCGGCCGCAGAGGACGCCGTTGAATTTGGCGCCGGATTCGCCCGCCAGCTCCAGGGTTTCAATAAAGACTGGATTGGAGACGCCGGCGGAAAGATAAATGAAGGGCTTGGTGGACGCTTCCTCCGCCTTGCGGAACAGCTGCAGCGCTTCCTCTTTGGTGTAGGCAGCGGTGCCTTTGAAGGCCTTGGTGCCGGAGACGAATTCCATCTGGATGGGCACTTCCATCTTGAGAACGTCGACGCCGAATTTTTCGTCGCAGAAGTCCGCGGTGGCGCGAGTGACGATTTCCGGCTTCTTTTTGGCATAGGCCAGCGACTTTTCGTCGCCGCCTTCGGCGTCGTAGCCGACGATTTCCAGGAAGAATGCAATGTCGTGAGCGCGGCATTCGTCGCCAACGCGTTCAATGAACGCATACTTCACGTCATTGATTTCCTTTTTCTCAAATGGGGTGTAGTAGAGCAGCAGCTTGACGGCGTTGGCACCCTCGTGCTGGATTCTGCGCACCGACCAGTGATCGAGCAGATCGGGCAGACGGCCGGGCGTGGCGGCGTCGTAGCCGGTCTTCTCATACGCCAGCAGCAGGCCCTTGCCATGGCGGTGCTTGGCGGCGGGCAGTCCATATTCCGGGTCGAGCAGAATTGCCGAGGCGTGGCGGGTGAGGACTTCCGTGACCAGGGTTTTGAATTCAATCAATGCATGGTCGTCGACCGGGCCGCCTTTTTCCTTGGCCAGAGACTTTTGCAGGGAACCGCGTTGATCCATGGCGGCGGCGGCGATCACGCCGCGTTCGTCGGAAAGGGCTTTCATGCCGGCCAGTTTGCCGGGGGTCAGCTTCATCGTCATACACTCCTTAGTTTTTTTGTCTTGTGGGGTCTGTGGGTAGTCGCGGCCCCGAGAGGCCAGGTTCATTTTTCGAAGTACATCACTTCAACTTGATCGTCTTCATTTTACGCTGGGGGGAAAAAGAGGAGCGGTGACGGGCGTCATAGTCGAGCTCGACTGGCGAGGACCGCCTGCTGCGCCTGGATCAGCTCCCGTGTGCCGCGCGCGGCCAGATCGAGCAGCGCGAAGTGCTGGTCGCGGGAGAAGGTATTGTGTTCCGCCGTGGCCTGCACCTCGACAAAATCGCCCGCGCTGGTCATGACGACGTTCATGTCCACATCGGCGCGGGCGTCTTCCTCATAGGCGAGATCGAGCAGCGGCGTGCCGTCGACCACGCCGACGCTGATGGCTGCGATGAGGTGCCGGATGGGCGAAGACGCCAGGGTTTTGGCGGCGACCAGGCGATCGACGGCCAGTCCGAGCGCCACGGCAGCCCCGGTGATGGCGGCGGTGCGGGTGCCTCCGTCGGCCTGCAAAACATCGCAATCCAGAATAATGGTGCGTTCGCCCAGGGCCTTCAGGTCCACGGCAGCGCGGAGGCTGCGGCCAATCAGGCGCTGAATCTCGTGGGTGCGCCCGCCGATTTTGCCGCGTTCGCTCTCTCGCGGGGTACGGGTGAGGGTGGCGCGCGGCAGCATTCCATACTCCGCCGTAACCCAGCCCTGGCCGCGATTGCGCAGCCAGCCCGGCACGCCGTTTTCGACCGTGGCATTGCAGAGAACGCGGGTGTGGCCGAGCTCAATCAGGACAGAGCCTTCGGCGGTGGGTACAAAATCGAGGGTCAGGCGAAGCGGACGGAGCGCATCGGTGGCGCGGCCTTCGGGCCGGAAGTAGGTGGGAACGGGAGCAGACATGTCGATTCCATTGTAGCGATTTCGGGAATTGTCGCGCGGGCGAGTCATCCGAAATGGGACAGGGACGGCGTTTTTGGGAAAAATCCCGGAGTGGGAAGCAAGTCCCAAAATGGGCAGATTGAGAAATTTTGGATAAGTGTATTGTTTTTAGGAGTTTGCAGGTCAACTAGTACGGATGCTGATTTCAATTTGAAACAGCTGTGTTCCTTTGGTAACGAATTAGGGGCAAGGCGGTTCCGGATAAGTCCCATGAATCCGTAAGGTTAGGGAAAGATGACCAGTTTGGCACGCAACGTGATATAGGAGAGGACAGAGAGCGAATGAAAATCGAATTTGTCCAGCCTGGCGACCGAAAACTAACAAGTCCGATCAGACTCTGACGCTCCAGCCGCGGCGGTTATGGCGGACTCGACAACGAAAGCGGATTGCCAGCGGCCAGCAGGATGAGAGTCGCAGAATTTTGTAGCGGTTTGAAGAATTGGAGATCGAATCATGAGTCCCGCGTTTCAGCAGCATGAGCCCGACGGTTCCTTTCGCACACCTCTTCCGGCAGGCGTGCCGGAGGGGCGGCAGGCGGCTGCGGCGAGTCACCTGGCGCACGATGCCCGCAACTGGCTCACGGTACTGCAGGTGTACTGCGATCTGCTGCGCACCTCCGGCGCCGTGGCCGGGAACGGACGGAAGTGGATCGAGGAATTATCGAACGCGATCGAGCGTGGGCAGGGACTGGTGACGTCTCTCTTGGATTCTGCGCATACTTTGGGATCGCAGCAGCCCTCCCCTCAGCAGGCGGGGGTGCCACCGAAGCCGCTGGATCTGGGCGACGCCATTCAACGGCGACTGCCGCTCTTCCGGAAAATGGCTGGAAGCAGGGTTCAAGTGGAAGCAAGAACCGTGCCTCAGGCAGAGACAACGGCATTGCAAGAGTTGGAATTGGATCGCATTCTGCTGAACCTGGTGGGCAACGCAATCGACGCGATGCCCGACGGCGGTCGGTTGACGATCGAACTGGGCCGTGGCAGTTCGTCAGAGCGGTCTTCGCTGGTACTGAAGGTGTCCGACACGGGCAAGGGCATGGCCGCGGACATCCTATCCCATATTTTTGATTCTGGATTTTCTACGAAACCGACCTTAGGCGATGCCAAATCGGAGCGCGGCTTTGGGTTGGCGATCGTGCGCGAATTGGCACTGGGCGCCGGAGGATCGGTACGTGTCCGTTCCAGGATTGGACATGGCACCTGCTTCACGATTGAGTTGCCACTTCTGTCGCCGTCAGGGCCCGCCGATCCCGACACCCGAGCATCGCAGACGAGAAAACTGGCGGCCGTCTCGCAGATGCCGCAGCCGAAACCTGGCCGTGCCGGCAAATTCGACGATTTTGGAGCAAATAGGAAAGGAACCCGCGTACCATGCTAACTACAACGCGAATGTTTACCCCCACGTCTCAAATCCCCCCCCTGGAGCGAGCCAGCATGATGCACGTGCTGGTGGTCGATGACGATGCCGCCATCCGCACTGCTGTCTCCGACATCGCACGCAACCATGGTTTCGCCGTGTCCAACGTGGAGGACACGCAGGGGGCGCGAGCGGCGCTGAAGGCCCACATGGCCGACATTGTGTTGCTCGACCTGAAATTGCCGGGCGGCGGTGGACTGCCCCTGGTCGAAGAAATTCGCACTTTGTACCCGGAAACAGTGGTGGTCGTAATGACCGCGTACGCGACCGTGTCCTCCGCTGTCGAGGCGATGCGCACCGGGGCCAGCGAGTATCTGACCAAGCCTTTTACCATGGACGAATTGTCGGATGTGCTGGAGCGCGCTTCGGAGCGCCGCCACTTCGATACCGAGAGCCGGCGGCTGCGGGAGAAACTTCGCACCTCCGACGGATTCGGCACCCTGATCGGGCGTAGTCCGGAGATGGAACGGGTGTATCGCATTCTGTCGAAGGTGGCCCACACCACCCATCCGGTGTTGATCCTGGGCGAAAGCGGGACGGGCAAGGAGATTGTCGCCCGGACGATTCACTACAACGGGCCCAACGCCACTCATCCTTTTATTCCGGTGGATTGCGGATCGCTGGTGCCGACCTTAATCGAAAGCGAATTGTTCGGATATGTAAAAGGGGCTTTCACCGGAGCGAACCGCTCCAAAGAAGGACTGCTGGCGACCGCCGAAGGGGGCACCGTTTTCCTGGACGAGATTGGCGAGTTGCCGCTCGACCTGCAGGCGAAACTGCTGCGGGCGTTGCAGGAAAAAGAAATTCGGCCGATTGGGTCGAACCAGCGGATTCCGATCCACGTGCGCATCCTGGCGGCTACGAATCGCGACCTGGTGTCGATGGTGGAGCAGGGCAGATTCCGCAAGGACCTGTTCTTCCGCCTCAACGTGGTTAACGTGAAAGTCCCTTCGCTGCGCGAACGGCGGCCGGACATCGCCCTGCTGGCGGCCCACTTTCTGGAACGTCGGCGACGCGAGACGGGCGTGTCCTACACCTTGAGCGACGATGTGCTGCGCGTGCTGGGCAGCTACGACTGGCCGGGCAACGTGCGCGAGCTGGAAAACACAATTGAACGGGCCTGCGCGCTTTCTTCCGGACCGGTGTTGCACTTGGGGGATATGCCGACGCAGCTGCAGGAGTACCGCATGCATTGGCAGGCTGCGGCCGAGCCAGCGGACGAGGAAGCGGTCAAGATCGATGCCAGCATCCTGACGATTGCCGAGATGGAAAAACAAGCCATTCTGAACACGCTGCGACAGCTGAATGGGGACAAGCTGACGGCGGCGCGACTGCTGGGCATCGGCAAGACCACGCTCTATCGCAAGCTGAAGGAATACGGCATCTCGGACGAGCCGGAAGTCTAGAGCACAAGCACAGAGACTGCGATAGGGTGAGTCGGAACGATGTGCAGCCATTCCTCGATGAACAGCTGCGTTGAGAGCGATGTTCCCCCTTCCATCTCCTGTGCTCCAGCTCTAGTCCGCGGGGAGGCCATGCCTGGTGTCCCGTCGTCCATCGTATCCAAACGTAACCGAAATACATGGAGGAGGAATCGCATGTCGCAAACTGTCTTGTTGGTGACGACGATGTCGGGAGCCGAAAACTGTGCCGCCGCCGTGGGACGGCAGTTAGGGCTGACCGTTGAAGTGGCGGAGAATCGTCGCACTGCGCTGGTCGCCCTGCGCCGGCGCGAATACGCCGTGATGGTGCTGGATGAAAGTCTAGTCGAGGCAGACCCCGCGGGCGCGGAGGTGTTGTGGCAACAGGCCGGCCTGGCCGTGCCCATCCAGGTAAATCTCGGTATCTCCGGATGCAACCGGGTGTTGCGCGAAGTGCGGGCCGCGCTGCAGCGGCGGGAACGAGAGCTTTCGCTGGCGATGAGGGCCGCAGCCCAGATCATGGAGGGCGAAATGAATACCACCTTGACCGGCCTTCTGCTGCAAACCCAACTGGCGCTGGAAGAGCCAACCCTGGCTCCGGCAATGGTGGTCAAGTTGCGGCAGGTGGTCGAGCTGGCCGGGATTCTGCGAGAGCAATTGCGGACCCCACCGGTCGCGGTCAGCTAGTGTAGTGTCTCAAGCAGATCGTCTTTTATTGAGAGCGGTTTGAGCGCGAGTCACCTTTTCCAGGATGTCGGTGGCCTTGGCGGTCCAGATGAAGGGCTTGGGATTCTGGTTGTGACCGTC
>JBAVOQ010000058.1:0-1721 GCA_049692235.1 Acidobacteriaceae bacterium
GGAGAGAAAATGCGCTTCCCGACGGCAGCGATTTTCGGGGCTTCGCGGGGCAAAACGACGCAGATTTGGGGCCTGAAATGTTCGCATGCAAGGTGCGTAGTGGACTTGCCCCCAAATTTGAGACAAATGGTTAAGACTCGATTTTCAGCGAATGGAGAATTGAGTCATGGGTATTTTGCGCAGGAAGTTCACCAAGGAGTTCAAGTTGGAGGCGGTTCGGCGGCTGGAATCGGGTGTTTCCATGGCCGAAGTCGCACGCGGGCTGGAGGTCAGTCCTAACGTTTTGCATCGCTGGCAGCGCGAGTTCCGGCAGGCGCCAGGCAAGGCCTTTCCCGGCCAGGGCCAACGGCGCTGGAGCGAGGGCAAGATCGCCGAGCTGGAGCGTAAGGTCGGCCAACAGGCCATGGAGATCGATTTTTTGCGGGCGTGCTTGCAACGCATCGAGGAAGAGCGGATGTTGCAGGCTGCGGCTGGAAATCCGCGATCTACGGCAAAATCGGCGAAGAAATAAGCGCCGGCAGAAGGCTGGCGGTGGGGCGCATGGTGGAGCTGGCCCAGTTGAGCCGGGCCGGCTTCTACCGCTTTCGGAAGCCTTCCGAGACAGCCCAGGACAAAAACATGGACCTGCGCGACGCCATTCAGCGGATCGCGTTGGAGTGGCCCAGTTATGGGCGTCCGCGCATCACCGCCGCGTTGCGCCGCGAGGGCTGGACGGTCAACCCCAAGCGCGTGCAACGCCTGCTGCGCGAGGATAACTTGCTGTGCATCCGCAAGCGCCAGTTCGTTGTCACGACCGACTCCAACCACGGCCTGCGCATCTATCCGAACCTGGCGGCGGACCTGGTGCTGACGGGCGTAAACCAGCTCTGGCGCGCTGACATCACCTACATCCGCCTGCTGGAGGAGTTCGTCTATCTGGCTGTGATTTTGGATGCATACTCGCGCAAAGTTGTTGGCTGGGCGCTGGATCGGCACATGGAGGACGAGTTGACGCTGGCGGCGCTCGGCATGGCGATCAGCGAGCGCGGCGCGCCCGCAGGGCTGGTGCATCACTCCGACCGCGGCAGCCAATATGCGAGCAACGATTACACCGATCTGCTCAAGCAACGCGGCATCGCCATCAGCATGAGCCGCAAGGCCAATCCGTGGGACAACGCGCAATGCGAATCGTTCATGAAGACGCTTAAGTACGAGGAGGTGCTGCGCAACGAATACCGCAATCTGGCCGAGGCGCGGGCGGCGATTCATGCCTTCATCGAGCGGGTCTACAACCAGAAGCGGCTGCACTCGGCGCTGGGTTACTTGCCGCCGGTCGAGTTCGAAAAGCGGGAAGAGGAGGCTGCCCGGCGGCTTGTGGCGTGAGTTTTTTGAGGGATAGGCGATCTATCCACCCGATGGGAAGCAAAAGCCGGAAGCAGGCTTCGCGCCCACTCCCGGCCCTCATCGGTACGGATGAGTCGCAGCCGGTTATTCCTCGGCAGGTTGCGCTCCCGCAGAGCCCGCCTCCGCTTCACCGGATGCGATTAGAATGCAGTACAGTGGTCTTGCCGGTCGAGCATTTTGCAGCGAACGGCAATGTGGGTCTTAACTATTTGTCTCAGCCGAGGGGACAACCGCAACTATTTCCGGAAATGTGTGAATCAGGGAGGAGCGGAGATGCAACGTCGTGGGTTTCTCGAGTTTATTGCCAGACTAGGCGCCGGCCTTGGTATCTCAAGTTC
>JBAVOQ010000059.1:0-1964 GCA_049692235.1 Acidobacteriaceae bacterium
CTTCATCTGGACAGCCAAAGCAAACGACATCCTGGAGAAGGTCACCCGCGCAAGAGCTGCACTGAATAAATGACAAGATTAACGGCGGACTACACTAGATAGCAATAGGAAGGTAACCGATTGGCAGAGCATTGACAGGTAGGTTTCTCAACGAAAGTACATTGTGGCGATAGCAGCACGTTGGCTTTGAGCGCCTATATTGCGAAAGACGATAAGCCGACGGTACATGTCCGTGGAGGAACATCGATATGCCGGATCAATCCGTCTTGAGCCTTCTGAATTGGAGTGAAATCGCTGGTCATTTTCGCAATCGTGTCATGATTAGCCAAGAACTATTGAGTCTTCACGACGCGGGAAAAGTTGAGGCATTCGCTACATTGGCAGTTGGAATCACCGGTGATGGCGTAGGTAACTACAGCGCAGCAGAGCATCCAATCCTCAAGCTCGGTATCAGTGAAAACAACAAATGGAAAGAGCGGGTTTACCGTCTCGCTGCTGGATTCAGAACGCTGACGGAAGCCAGCCAAGTTCCAACCTTGATCGCAGATGCCCGGATCAAGTACCTACAGATCAGTGTGGGTTCTGAGATGTCATGCATGGTGAATCCTGATGTGTGTTGGGTTTGCAACGTGCGCACTATTTGGTTGCATCTCGCTTGGAGTAGGAGTCCGGGAAATGCGGAAGAACTTCTAAAGCTCTTTCGCGAGGGAGCGGCGGATTCCGAAATGGCATATATGCGGTGGGCTGACGAGTATCACCCGAAGCTACGGCAGACTCTTATGGAGCCTCTGCACAGCCCAAGATTTTGCAGCGTGATTGCGATGCAATTAGGTCCCGAAGCAGTTAGAGCCGAAATTGCGGGTTCAGATGCATCCAGACGCGGGCTTTATGTGGTTGCTTTTTGTCTCTGGAGGCCGTTTTCCGGTCTCCGGAGACACTACGCCCCCAGCGGGACCAGCCGTTTGCGATGTTGGTAGAGGTTAACCAGGGCGAAGGCCGCCAGCAGCCACTCGTGATTCTTCTTCAAGCCGCGATAACGAACTTTGGTAAATCCGAAGACGCGCTTGAGGATACGGAAGGGCCACTCCACCTTGGAGCGCACTCTGGCCTTGGTGCGGTTCTTGCGCCGCTCCACCTCATCGACACCGCCTTTGTACTTTGCTCGCCGCGAAGTCATGTCCTGCGCTGCGGGAGCGGCCGCATGGATCGCCTCCGTTTGCCCTTGGTAGCCTGCGTCGCCCCAGACCTTTTTCTCATCTCCGTGCAGCAGGTCGGGAAGCATGTGCACATCTGATACTGACGCTGCCGAGGTGCACACCGAGTGCACGACGCCCGACTTGGAATCCACGCCGATGTGCGCCTTGGCGCCGAAATACCACTGGTTTCCCTTGCGCGTTTGATGCATCTGGGGATCGCGCTCTTTCCTGCTGTTCTTGGTCGAGCATGGAGCCGCGATGATCGTGGCATCAACGATGGTGCCGGTGGCGATGCGCAGACCTTTGCTTCCCAGGTAATGGTTCACCGTGTCCAGAATCTGGCCGCACAGTTCATGCTGCTCAAGAATGCGGCGGAAGCGAAGAATCGTAGTCTCATCGGGGGCGGCGGCGCGGCCCAAGTCAACGCCCGCAAAACGGCGCAGCACGGGCGACTCGTAGAGCGCGTCCTCAGCGCCCGGGTCGGAGAGATTAAACCACTGCTGCAGAAAGTAGACGCGCAGCATGATCGACAAGCCAACCGGCTGACGGCCGTTGCCCGCCTTCGGGTAGTACGGCTCGATCAGTGCTTCCAGATCACACCAAGGAACCACCACATCCATCACGCTCAAAAACTCTTCACGACGGCTCTTCCGCGCATACTTCTCAAAACTCGCCTGGCTTGCCAAAGTCATCTGTCGCATCGCGTTCTCCACCCTCATTCAACTTTATCCAAGCTGGCTGTGGATTTGGAACTTGTGCAGAGATTCC
>JBAVOQ010000060.1:0-3078 GCA_049692235.1 Acidobacteriaceae bacterium
AATTGATGCGGCATGCCAGTTGCCGCACAACCCTTGATGTTTACACTCGCGCGGTGGACCAGCAAAACCGCGAAGCGAGCCGTAGAGTCTTGGAATTGATGCTTCCGCTGGAGATGAGAAAACTTCAGCACCCCTCAGCACCCTCGGAAAGCGAGACGTCCATTCGCCGGTGCCGGCAAATATATCGTAAGAAAGGGGATATTGGTGGACCTGGTCGGGATCGAACCGACGACCTCTTCCATGCCATGGAATGAGTTCAATCGCAAATTATAGACGGCAGAGCACTTACGAGTCGGCAGAGTCGGCAAAACCGGCGCAATCGGCGCTATTTGCGACAAAGATGCGACAAACTTTTTAGCAGCGGGCCAATGGGCTGATCCGTGTGGGATCGGCCCAGACTCTTCCAATCCGTCTCCGGTACTTGTGCAATAGCCTGTTGCACGATTAATCAGGCGACACATTCACGAAGGAAATGCGTCGCAAATGTCGCGACACTGTCGCGACAATTGATGATGCTTTAGCACAGAACATCAGAGTTCGCCGATGTCATACCCTTGAGAAGACGATGACCAAAACGCTTCAAGCACCGCCCGGCTATGCTGCCCTGCTCATAGACATCAAGGAGCGCGTCCGCACCGCCCAGGTTCGCGCCGCGCTCGCGGTCAACCGGGAGCTCATCCTGCTGTATTGGTCGATTGGGCGCGACATTCTGGACCGGCAAAAGGTTGAAGGTTGGGGCGCCAAGATCGTTGACCGGCTTGCCAGGGATCTCGGCACGGAGTTTCCTGGCGTCGAGGGCTTCAGTCCGCGCAATCTGAAATACATGAGGGCTTTCGCCGAGGCGTGGCCGGAAAAGGAAATTGTGCAACAGGCTATTGCACAATTGCCGTGGGGCCATCAGACGCGCCTTCTGGACCGGATCAAGGATCGCCCCACACGGGAATGGTATCTGAAAGCAGCCATCGAAAACGGATGGAGTCAAAATGTCCTCGTGCATCACATTTCGGCCGGGCTGCACGAGCGGCAAGGCAAAGCCCTCACGAACTTTTCCCGCGCGCTTCCGCCTGAAGGCTCCGATCTCGCCGAACAGCTACTCAAAGATCCCTATCAATTCGATTTCCTGACCCTGGCTTCCAGCGCCAAAGAACGGGAGCTGGAGCGCGGTCTGCTCATCCACCTGCGCGATCTTCTTCTGGAGCTGGGTCGGGGGTTCGCATTCGTTGGCAGTCAATTTCCTATCGAAGTGGGCGGGCAGACTTTCTATCTCGACCTGCTTTTCTATCACGTTCGGCTGCATTGCTATTTTGTGATCGAACTCAAGGTAGGCCCCTTTAAACCTGAATACGCAGGCAAACTCAATTTTTACCTCTCTGCGGCAGACGACCTGCTGCGGACCTCGTTGGATTCTCCAACGCTTGGATTGCTTCTTTGCGAGAGCCGCGGTGAATCCATTGTCGAGTATGCCTTGCGCGATGTTGCCAAGCCGATCGGAGTTTCCACCTACCGTGTCACCCGCCAGTTACCGGAGCCCCTGCGTGATGAGATCCCATCGATTGAGGATCTGCAGGGCGTCGTCGAGAAGCTGCGCTTGGAGTCGCTTGAGCCGAAGGGCAAGCACCGCCGGCCGCCGTCTAATCGCCAGGGAAAATGAAGCCACAATGGGGGTAGCAGAACCACGGCGATGACTACGTTACTCGTTGGATTCGATTCCGCTTGGACCCCCACGAATTCAGGTGCGCTCGTTGGGGCGCTCCGTCTGAGTGACGGAAAATTCTATGAACTCGGTCCGCCCCAAATCGTGAACTTCCACGAGGCTGAGCGCACCATTCTCGACTGGCAAACCGACCATGTGCCCACAGAGACAATCGTACTTCTCGACCAGCCGACCATCGTAAATAACGCTTCTGGTCAGCGGCCAGTCGAGAACATTGTCGCGTCGCCGGTCAGCCTACGGTACGGCGGAATCCAGCCGGCCAACACCGCGAGAGAGAAAATGTTTGGTAAGGAGGCGCCGGTTTGGCCTTTCTTAACCCGGTTCGGGGGCCCGGCAGATCCACTCGCGCCCATCGGGAACACTCGCGTCTACGAGACCTACCCTGTGCTGACTCTGATTGCGCTGGGCTGGATACTGCCAGATTTACGCGCAGCCGGGCGCCTGCCCAAGTACAATCCTCAGCGGAAAAAGACCTTCTCGATTTCGGACTGGCAGTACGTTTGTGGATTGGTGTCAGGCGTGTTCCGTGATCGCGGGCTGATGGATACCGTTCAGTGGATCGGTTATGCAGCTCGTAACTCTTTGCCGCGCAAGAATGATCAGGACCGCCTGGATGCTTGTCTGTGTCTGTTAGTGGCAATTCATTTGATAGAGTGCAAAGACTGCCTCATGGTTGGTGATTGCAAGACCGGCTATATTGTCGTGCCGCACAGTGCCGAGCTTCTCACAGAACTCAGTGCCCGCTGTAATCACACTAATCGAGTGCCGTCCGAATGGGTGCGGGTATTCAAGAGTCGTTGCTTAGATGTGAAACCTAGCCAGACATCGGCAGAATGAGAACAACGCCAGCTTTTGGGTCCTACCCGGCTTCTCGAAATCCCACTGATGAGTTCCATTTTCGGTCTGCCAACATCATCGTCTCGCCGAGCGCCTGAGCTGCCTGGGTGAGTCGCGTGGCGCTGATCTCGCCCTCTTCTTCGAGTGCAATTTGGCCCGCCAGAATGTATGCCTCCCGGAGCTGGGCGAACGAGAAACTGGCGGTCACGCGTGTGCATTCCATCAAATCTTCAGTCGCCAAAGGCTTGTACATCTGCCGTAGATACTTTTGTCGGAGTTCCGCAGACGGGTTCTGAAATCCGACGACACGATCAAACCGGCCGGGACGGCGCAGAATCGCCGCGTCCAGGATGCACGGATTATTTGCGGTCGCCACAACGATAATCCCGTCCTGGTTTCCCACCCCGTCCAAATGATTTAGAAGTTGCTGGAGCGAAATGCGACAGCCGGACTCGCTTTCTTTGTTCACCGGAAAACATCGGTCGAGGTCTTCGAGAACGATGATCGCTGGCGTAGACTGGGCGGCT
>JBAVOQ010000061.1:0-127372 GCA_049692235.1 Acidobacteriaceae bacterium
TGATGAACCATCAATCTGGCATTCTGGTGGTAGTCCATTCGTTCCTCCGCAGTCGCTGGGGTTTCGTCACTATCAGCTTCTACGTTCCGGTTCGAATGGACAACCTATTGAAACTTCACATCTAGTCGAGGCGGACTACGTAGGCTTGGGCTTCTACGGGATCGATGACGCGGGCGATTTGTTCGGCGGAGGTGTGCGACTGGCCGTAGGGGCGGATGCGGACCCAGTAGCCGGTGGCGCCCTTGAAGTCGATGACGTTGGCGCTGGGATATTCGCGCTGCAGTTTCTGCTGGAGCCGCCGGGCTTCGCCTTCATGATGGAAGACGCCGATCTGCACGCACCATCGTCCTGACTGAGTCGCGGCGGGTGGATAGCGGAGCACGTCGATGCGGACGCGCGCGGTGCCGGTTCGCCAGACGCCGATTTTAAGGGCGGCGGCGCGGGATAAATCCAAAATGCGGCCGGGAACGAAGGGTCCGCGATCCGCAATGGTGACGACGACCGACTGACGGGTGGAGAGATTGGTGACACGCACGACGGTGCCCATGGGCAGGGTGCGGTGGGCGGCGGTCATGGCGTTCTGGTTGTAGATCTGGCCATCGGCTTCGCGGGCGTTGTGGTAGGGCGCGCCGTACCAGCTGGCAATTCCAATTTCACTGTGAAGGACGGGGCTGGTGGTTTCCGGAGAGGGCTGTGTCGGAAATGGGGAGGGCGGAGCCTGTTCCGTGGGCGGCGGCGGAGGTGCGGCGGCCTGGACGTGGCGATGACGGCAGCCGGAAACGGTGAGCGAAAGGACCAGCAATCCGGGCAAAGCAACGCGAAGGGAGTGCAGGGGATTCCGAAGCTTCACAGTTTCTAATGCTATCGTGTTGCGGCGGGGATGAGGAGAGCTTTCGCTGCGAATGAGGATTGTCGTTTGAGATGCCAGGGGAGATGGGCGGCTACCAGCGTATGGGATCGAATTATATTGCCAGATACGTGGCAAGCGGGACAGGGGAGCCCGCATCTGAACAAATAGGGTAAATTTCCCGGCGGAAGGTCAAACGGTTTCACATGAAAACCGATGCAAACCTTTGATTAACGAACCGCATCCGAGAACGTCTAAGGCTTAAATACTTAAGACATAGGCAGGAGTAAACTTTGCGACGCCTGATTTCGGCCTGGTGTTTGTTGATGGTGGTATTTGCGGCAACTTCGATGTTTGGCCTGGCAACATCGGGCGATGAGTTGCCGGATGCTCCGGAGCCGCAGACAACGCAGGCGGGTTCGCAACCGAGCGCCGGGTCTTCCAGCTTTGTCGGCACGGTGGAGGATATGCACGGGAAGCCGTTTGCGGGCGTGGTGGTCACGGCGGTGAAAGACAACGAGGCGGCGAAAACGGCCACGGTGGATGAGAAGGGGAAGTTCACGATTTCCGGGCTGGAGCCGGGGACTTATACGGTGTCGATCACGCTGCCGGGACGGTCGCCGCAGGTGGCGACCGAAGTGACGCTGGGGACGCGGGAGGAGAGGGAGCTGCCGATTGTGACGGAGAGGAATCCGCACTCCACAACGACGGTGCAGGTGAGTGCCGACCTGACCCAGGTGGCGACGGCGCAGGTGAAGATAGAGGAACAGCAGCGCGTGCTGGGAGTGGTGCCGAATTTTTATACCAGTTACATCTGGGATTCCGCACCGCTGACGCCGAAGCTGAAGTTCAAGCTGGCGCTGCGGGCGGAACTCGACCCAATTGAATTTGCAGTGAATGCAGGCGTGGCCGGGGCGGAGCAATACCACAACACATTTCCTGGATATGGCGGCGGGTGGCAAGGGTATGGGAAACGTTTTGGAGCGACGTATGCGGATTCAGCGATTGGCGCGATGCTGGGGCGGGCGCTGTTTCCGATCTGGTTTCATCAGGACCCGCGCTATTTTTACCGCGGCACGGGCAGTACAGGGTCGCGGGTGTGGTACGCGCTGGCGCAGACGTTTGTGACACGCGGAGACAACGGCACAACGGAACCGAACTACTCGCACCTGCTGGGGAACTTTGCGACGGCGGGGATTTCGAACGTTTATCGTGCTCCGAGCGATCGGACCTTCGACCTGACGATGCGCGATGCGTTGATTGTGACGGCGAGCAACGCGGTGGGGAACGTGTTGCGGGAATTTATTTCGCGCCCGTTCACGTCGAACGTGCCGAAGTTTGCCAAGGGCAAGGAAGACAGCCAAGACTCGAAGTGATCACCGGGGCCGCGCGGTGAGGCAACTTTTTCTCTTCTGCAATGGTCTATCGTAAAGACACACAATACACTGACGTTCAGATGTATTTGGTTGTCGAGATGGAGGCGGTTCGACCGCTCGGGCCTCCGCTCAATTTCGCTGCAAGTCGATTCCATCGCGGACAAAGGAATGTCAGGGAGATTACGGGCGGCTCATGTTGTATTTGTGGTGGTGTTGCTGCTGCCGTCGGGAGTGCTGGCGCAGTTGCCGGATGCGCCGATGCCGGCAGACGGCGTGCGACCGGCGGCGCGATTCTCCAGTGCTGTCGCGGGACCGCAGCAGGTTGCGTTCGCGGGGGCCGAGGGATTCGACGCGCAACAGTCGTTTGCTCCGTCGCCGAAGCGGGAATTTCGGCCCGCATTTTCCTCCAGTACGGCGTATCGGGGAGAGGTCCCAGGTGCGGCGCCCGCTTTGCACAATAGCTGTCCGGTGGATGCGTGTCCGGTGCATTCCCTGGATATGTGTTGCAGGCATATTTCGTCGCCATTCGAACAATATTTGAAGTGGCCGGGCGTGGTTCCGCTGACGGCGCGCGACAATTTGCGCTCGGCGGTGCGCGGCGTGATCGATCCATTCAACCTGATCACGATTGCCGGCGACGCGGCGGTGGGGATCGGGTCGGACGCGCATACGCCCTACGGGCCGGGCATGCGTGGTTTCGCGAAGTATTCCGGCGTGAGCTTGACGGAAGACATGACGGGGGAATTTTTCGGGACGTTCCTGGTGCCGTCGCTGATGCATCAGGACCCGCACTATCACCGTGAACCGTTTCTGCCGATCAAGCGCAGAATCCTGCACGCCATTGTGCAGGTGGCCTGGTCGCAGAGTTATACGGGGAAGCCGATGTTCAACTACGCCAACTTTGTGGGCGGAATTGCGACGGCGGTGGTGAGCAATACGTTTGTGCCGGGGCCGAATCGGCAGGGGTTTGGGAATACGGCGCAGCGGCTGGCGCTGGCTTTTGCGATCAGTCCGTCGGGCAATTTTATTGAGGAGTTTGTGCCGGACCTGGCGAGCCACGTGAATCTGCGGGTGGTCATTTTCCAGCGGATTTTGAACTCGGTGACGCTGGAGGAAAGCGGTGCAGTGCAGTAGGAAGGCGGGGGATGGGAAAGCGGTTTAGGCGGTGCGCTGGCTGGTCGCTCGGCGGGGCTTGGGCTTGCTCTTGCCTTTGAGGTTGAGGGCGACGGCGACGCGGATGAGAGCTTTCAGGGCAGGCTCATTGATCTTGTCGCCTTCGTGGATGTCGATGGCGCGGCGGACATTGCCGTCGAGGCTGGAGTTGAAGAGGCCGTGCGGGTCCGGCAGGGAAGCTCCTTTGGCGAAGGTCAGTTTGACGACGTTCTTGTAGGTTTCGCCGGTGCAGACGATGCCGCCGCGGGAAAAGACGGGAGTTCCGGGTGAGGTTGCCTTGGCCCACTTCCACTCTTCGACGATCTCAGGGTCAGCCGCGTGAATGATGGCGCGTACACTGGCGAGCATCTTGCCGCGCCAGTCGCCAAGTTGGTCGATCTTCTGGTCGATGCGTGCGGTGGGAGTTTCCATCGGGACGGCCCTTTCCATGTATAGATGCGGCTCTCGCATTTAATTTAACTGCGCTCGATGGAAGCTGCAAGCTTGGAAACGTCCGACCGGGTTGGAATGACAAGCGGGCGATCCGCTTGCCGCGTGTTGCATCTGTCGAAGAGCATGGAGCGCGCTTGGCGCGGGCTGGATCGACCCACGTTGGTTCGCCTCCGGCTCACGGAACGTGGGGCACCCGGCCAAGGCGCCATTCGATGTCAACCTGAGCGAAGATTTGGTGCCCAGGCACCGGCGCGCAGCCTCGCCGGCGGCTTCGCAGAGATTCGGAAATAGTTGAAGGATTGTGTGCGATAGTTGAAGGATTGTGCGGGGAAGTTGAATGATTGTGCAGAGGCCGATGCGATCCAACAAAGAGGCAAACCGAAGATTACATGCGGTCGCGGAGGCCCAGGCGGGCTTTTTTACCGCAAAACAGGCGCAAAATGCGGGATTCGCCGCAAGCAGCCACACGTACCACGTGCAGGCAGGACACTGGGCGCGTGAGTACCGGGGAATTTACCGGCTGACGGGGTTTCCGGCGGCGCTGCATCCGGAGCTGACGCGCTGGCATTTGTGGGCAATGGATCGGGCCGGACGCGCGCAGGGAGTCTACAGTTATTCTACCGCTTTGGACCTATATTTCCGCCCCGAGAGGCCGCCGGATCTGCACATGACCACGGTTGAATCACTGCCGCTAGAAACGATTCAGAACGATCGATTCTAAGGACGGCATCGATGCGGCTCAAAAACAAGGTAGCGGTGATCATGGGTGGGGCCAACGGGATTGGCCGTGCCATTGCGATTCGTCTGGCGGAAGAGGGCGCCAGCGTTGCCATCAACGACATTGACGACGCCGCAGGGCAGGCGCTCGAAGCTGAAATCAAACGGCTGGGTGGCATATCGTTCTACCTGCACGGAGACGCTGCTTCGGAGCGTGACGTTTCGGCTCTGATGACGGCAGTGATGGACAGGTTCGGTGGGCTGGATGTACTCGTCAACAATGTGGTTGCTGGGGAAACGGCCCTGGCTGCGAATGATTGGGATTCTTTGACCCAGGTCTGCCTGAAGAGTTATTGGATTTCGATGAAGGCTGCATTTCCCTTGATGCGACATGCGGGCGCGAGCGTGGTGAATATATCGTCGGTCAATGCGCTGATGGGGTTTGGAGAAGATCATCTGTATAGCGGCATGAAGGCCGCGATCATCGGCCTGTCGCGCTCCATGGTGGGGGAGTACTCCCCGCAGGGCATCCGAATCAATTGCATTTGCCCTGGGACAATTGTCACCGAGAGGTGGAAGACGCGCTTTGAGCGAGATCCAGAGTTGGAGGCGAGGCTGACCGGGCTGTACTCGATCCGGAGGCTGGGAAGCCCGGAGGATGTCGCCAATGCTGTTCTTTTTCTTGCTTCCGATGAGGCTGCGTTCATCACCGGCGCGGTGTTGACTGTAGACGGAGGGCTCACTGCGGTGAATACGGGGTTCGCCAAGTAGGTCGTGTTCGCAGGATGGAGGTAGTTGGCCTTAATCCCGGTTGGTGGTTAGGAGATCAACAAATTCTGGTACCCGCGCAAATCGGCCTTGATGAGTGATTTCGCGATTATGCACTTGTTTGAGGTCGGGAGCTGTTAGATCCTTCAATTTCTGAATGCTGGTAGATACACTCTGTAGCGGGTGATGGTGAGATTGCACCGGTTGAGGATGAGTATTAGCTTAACTTGCGATCACAGAAGAATCTTGTGTGATTTTTCGAATCCAATTAAGGTCACGGCCTATTAGCAGTTCCGTCATCTCAGCGTGGTGCGTATTTTTCATTCCGACAGTCTGGGTGTCGAAATTGTGTTTTTGGGCCAACTCAGCAACCCCTTCCGCATTGTCATAGGTCATCAAGAAGTCGCCCTTTAGGCTGGCCGTGAGTTCAAACAGCCTTTCGTGGTCAAGTTCGTTATGTAAGTAGAGACGCTTGCCCGCCTTCTTTCCAGCTGCCGTGTATGGCGGATCAATGAAATAGGCTACGCACTTACGGTTTTGCATATTTTGCAAAACAGACATCCCATCGCCGTGGATGAATTGAATGCGGTCCTTGATGTACTCTATGTTCGTGATTCGCTTATAAAGCGTGTCTGGATACCAGCGCGACTTGAGACCTTTTCCGTTCTCACCATGTTTTATGAGGCCGCTTCCCGGAGCAAGAATCCCGCCGTGGTTTACGCGATTTCGGAGAATAGTCCGAAACGCAAGCTCTTCAGTCGTCACATCGCTGTCGGAGAGAACATTCTTCACATTATCGAGGGTCATATCGAAATGAACGATACGTTCAGCCAATCGTCGATTGCCTCCATTGAAAATGGTTTCCCAAACGGCAGCTACGTGGTCATCGAATTCAACCATCGTGACCTTGTCCGCTAATTCTTCGAAAGCAACGGTCAGGCTAATGATCCCACCGCCAGCAAACGGTTCAATAAACTCTTTGATGTGTCGCTTTCTAAGCCATCGCCTGACTATGGGCACAAGCCAAGTCTTGCCACCCGGATATCTGAACGGACTTCTTTGAGGAACGGAGGCCACATTCACGATCTTGTCGGGCAAATCATCGACTTCGGTTTGATCGAAAAGATTCATTTAATTTTTCTTTACTAAAGGTTTTCGAGTTCGTCCAGAATATCCGGGCCGTCAGCAGGAACATCGAGAGGGGCATCTGCTAATTGGGCAAGACTAGCACCGTCAAGTTTTGCATCGAGCTTCGTCTGCAAGGCGGCTATGAATTCCGAGACAGAACCCTGCTCGGAAATCGTGATTTTGTCCAACGCAGCTCTGAACTCTGTAAAGACCGTTCGAGTGTGGACGAGGTTGTATTTGTTGCTGTGTTCGTCGAAAACGAGGTCATAGATAAGCCATGCGAGATCGGCTTCAGCTTGAGGAGCTTCCGGCAACTTCGGAAGTGTCTCATAGAAAGCGCTATGAACCGCCACTGCCTGCTTCCGCTTCCACGCCTTCAGAATACCTCCTTTGAATATAAGCTGAGGAGCAAGACGTTTACGTGAGGACGACAAGTAGTCAGGCCCGGGATTCTTTTTTCGACTAGCCGACCAGTCCGTGGCTAGATAAGCAGTTCTGTCTTCCATCACTGGGTTGAAAAAGGTCTTTCGTAACGTGCCACTGATGTATACCGTCTGCACTTCTAGCGATCCAAAATCGGTTATCTTCCCGTCTTCGTCGTAAGCGACCAGGACGACGTCGATATTACCAGCCGATTTACCGAACTTGTCCTTAAGACGCACCTCCACCAGCGTCGTCCATCTCGTGTTTGGTGGGAAAAAGAAGGCAGCGGCTTGATCGGCAATCATCCAGTCCTGTCTAAGCCTCACAGGACAGATAACGGCAAACTTGTCGCCGTGAAAAATTGTACAGACGCCCAATGGATCGGTGACGCTATCCTTGGTGCAGTTTGGAACCTTATTGTTGTAAGGGCAAAGGCGATTCGCTCTATACCTGGCCGCCTGTTCCGTCTCGCCGTCCGGCGGAAAGCCGAATAGCTCTGCAATAGGTTGTTTCGCCAATGTTTTCTTCGCTCCTAACCATCAAACCATCGATAAAACAAACACCTGGGAGCTTTTAACTTCTTCTACGATACCGCGGGAACACGGTTTCTTTGCGGAAATCTAGCCCGGAGTTGCTCCTAGGTAAGCGCCAGACCTGTCATCGATTGGCCGGGCGTTGACAGGAGTTTCTTGTTGCCAGGCGCGTGCGCAAAGGCCCACTTGTCGACTTCAGGGCAATGCACTCATCGAGGGCTGGTTGGAAGTCATGGCGGGATGGTGGCTGGGAATATTACGTGTGGATGAGAAATTGAATTTGGTTGAGCGAACAAATTGCAGATCGCTGCACTTCGGTCGGGATGACATTCGGGGCCCGGAGGGGTGGCGAAAACGACATAAAGAGGGGGTGGGGGTTTAGAGTCAGGGCAATACGTGCCTCGCCTGGGTGCCGTTCACGTGGGGTTCATGTCCGTCTGGGGGGGGATTTACGCCATTCGATGCAGGGCTATTTCAAGGTAACCGGGTGGATGGGTAGGCTAGGGCGTAGGAGTATGTCGCTGGTGGTGCGTCTCGGGTGGATTGGGTGGGGCGCAGGATGCAGGGGCTTTGTGTTCTGAGATATACCGCAAGTTTTTGATTGTATGGATACAGAGGCAGGTTAGGGGCGGCGGGAAAGCATTCTCCGCCGGACACGAACCATCCATCCAATATAGAGAGTTTAAGGAGACGCTGGAAATGCCGAAAGCAATGAAAATCGCGGAGAAGACGGTGACTTGGGCGGCGCAGGGTGCGTGGGTCGTGTTTGAGAAGCTCAACAGCATCAGCCCCAATGCGTCGTTTACGCCGAAATGGTCGGACAAGCCGCTGCTGAAGAGCTATCAGAAAGAGAAGCCGCCGCTAGGCTGGCCGCGGACCACGGACTCGCTATGTCCGAAGTGTCTGCCGGAGATTCGGCAACAGATTGTGGACGGCAAGCTGCCGCATGAAGTTCTGCTGAATGAGAAGGTCGGCGAGATCAAGGCGCAAATTATTGAGCGCGACGGCAAGATCCTGATGGTGAAGGATTGCCCGAAGCACGGACATTTTGAAGATGTGATGTCGATCGATCCGGCATTCTTCAAGCATTTGGAAGAGGTTTTTCCGGGCCGCGATATTCGCGCCCACAATGATGAGAAGCTGCACGATCATGGCACCTCGACGATTACGCACGGGCGTGGGTCGGTGCTGACCATCGATCTGACGAACCGCTGCAACATGATGTGCGACCCGTGCTTTATGGATGCGAACCAGGTTGGATTTGTGCATGAACTGACATGGAATGAAATCAAGACCATGCTGGACAATGCGATCACGGTGAAGCCGCGTCGCCAGATGAGCGTGCAGTTCTCCGGTGGTGAGCCGACGCTGTCGCCGTATTTTCTGGATGCAGTCGCGTATGCGCGCAAGGTCGGTTATAACTCCGTACAGGCGGCGACCAACGGAATTGAGTTTGCGAAGAGCAAGGAATTTTGCAAGGCGGCTGCGGAAGCGGGCCTGCGCTATGCTTATCTGCAATTCGATGGCATCGGCAATGCTGCGAACTCGCATCGCAAGGTGGGCAACCTGTTCGATGTGAAGCTGCAAGCCATCCACAACCTGCATGAGGCCGGCGTCGATATTGTTCCGGTGACGACGATCATCAACGGGATTAATAACGAGCAGGTCGGACATATTATTCAGTTCGCGCTGGACAATCCGAAGACGATCAACTTTTTGAGCTTCCAGCCGGTATCGTTTACGGGCCGCGATGAGGACATCAGTGAAGAGCGTCGCCTGGCGCAGCGCTATACGCTGAGCCACATGGCGCACGACATCAAGAACCAGACCGGGTTGGGCGAGCCGATCCGCGACTGGTTCCCGATCAGCTTTATGAGCACGTTTTCCGACTGGGCGGATCTGGTGCATGGACCGACCCGCGACTGGGGACAACTGAGCTGCGGGTGCCACCCGAATTGCGGCATCGGCATGGCGTTGATGATCGATAAGGAAACCAAGGAAGCGGTTCCGGTGACGGCCTTCCTGAACGCGGATCGTCTGGCGAAGGATGTGGCCAAGGTGAACGATGCGGCGCGCGGCAAGTTTCTGTCGATTCTTGGCGTATCGCTGGCGCTGTTGCGCAACTACGATCCGACCAAGTCGCCGACACATTTCCGGATCCTCGACCTGCTGCAGAAATTCGACAAGTGCTTTGGCGCGACGGGACACAACTACGGCAAGGTGACGGGCGACCGCACCATGGAAGACATCAACAAGCGGCGCGCGGACCGTTGGAACTTCCTGTTCATCGCAGGCATGTGGTTCCAGGATCTATTCAATTACGACTTCCGCCGGACCGAGCAGTGCATCATTCCTTACGCGACGCAGGAAGGCGAAATCAGCTTCTGCGCGTATAACACCGGCGTGGGATGGCGCAACATTATTGAGAAGATGCACATGACCGCGACGCTGACCAAGTGGTACGAAGAGCATGGCCGGCACGAGATTTTCGCGGGCGGCCGCAAGGTGGGCATGGGCGATGCGCAGAACACGTTGGTGCTGAACCAGAGCCACGTGGATGCGGCAGCGAATGACACGCTGGACAAACTGGGCATCGCCAAGAACTCGCGTGAGGAAAAGATTCGCGCGCGAGAAGCGAAGATGAAGCAGGATGCCGAGAACGTGCAGATGGCGAAACTCTATCGCGAGCATGTTCTGGGCGAAAAGCCGAAGGAGAACTTTATCTCGATCGATACGATTGCGCCAGCTCCCAAGAAGGAAGAGCCGGTGATGGGCGACTAGTTCGCGCCGTTCATAAGGTAGGTAGAGAGGGAAGCCGTCCGATGAGGGCGGCTTTCTTGTTTCCGCGGGGAGAAATTTTTCGGCGATACGCGGTGGGTAGGTCACAGATGGGTAGACGAGTTCGATTGCGCGGTCACTTTCGATTGGGCGCGCTATTTTGTTCTGGATACATTTGCGTTGCTCGACGATAGAATCATGCCATGGATACCGCAGCCCTGACGGAGCAGGACAGGGAGGAAATCCGGCAGCAATTGCTAAGCTGGTTTCGGCTGAATGCACGGGATTTGCCGTGGCGCCAGACGCGCGATCCGTACTGTATCTGGGTGTCTGAGGTGATGCTGCAGCAGACACGGGTGGCGACAGTGATCGCGCGATACACGCAATTCATCCAAAGATTTCCATCGCTGGTGTCGCTGGCGCTGGCGAGAGAAGACGAAGTGCTGACCATGTGGAGCGGGCTGGGCTACTATCGACGGGCGCGCATGCTGCACAGCGCAGCGCAGTTGCTGGTGAACGAGCATGGGGGGTCGCTGCCGCATACCTCGCAGGAATTGCGGCGGCTGCCGGGCGTGGGCGATTACACGGCGGCGGCCATTGCCAGCATTACACGCAATGAGCCGGTGGCGGTGATGGACGGCAACGTGGAGCGGGTGCTGACGCGCATGCTGGGGAAGTCTGCGGCGCGGCGGGCAGGATTGGCAGCTCGACTGAAAGAAACTGCGGGCTGGCTGCTGGACACGAAAGCTCCAGGAACATTTAATCAGGCGATGATGGAGCTGGGAGCGACGGTGTGCTTGCCGCGAGCTCCGCAATGCACGGCGTGTCCGGTGGAGAAATTCTGCGGAACAAAGGGCGAGCATGTAGCGACGCCGCGGAAACAGATCATCAGCCGTCTGACGCATTACGCGCTGGTGACGCGGCCGGTGGCGGGCGAGAGTAAGCGAACGGAAGTGCTGCTGGTGCAGCGCCCCGACAATGCTTCGCAGATGCCGGGCATGTGGGAGCTGCCGGCGCTGGAGGAGGCGGCGAAGAGCGAACCGGTGTTGCGCATTCGTCATGCGATTACGAATACAAATTTTTATGTGGAAGTGTTTGCGGTGCAGGCGGAGAAGTTCCTGGGTGTGGGAAAGAAACGCAAAGTGGAGCGGCATGACTGGATTCTGGAGAGCAAGCTGGGAGAGATTCCCCTGACCGGATTGGCAAGGAAGATTTTGATGCGTCTGGATGTGATGGCGAAGCCGAGGGAAGTGCGCAGCGGAAAGGCGCTGCCGGCGCGCGCGGGCGATTTTTTGTAGACGCTTCAATCGGCGGCCATGCGATGATGGGTCGACAGACTCGCCAGGGTCATGCGGGTCTGCAATTGGTTGGCAGCGTAGGATAGGCCGAGACTCCAGTTCCGCGAGCAGTTGTTGCGGAACGCGGCGCGGCCGAGAGGGAGACGCGCAATGCGACGCTTCCGGTCGAAGAGATGGTCTGGACGACGCATCCGTGCATGGCTAAGCAGAGCGGTGGTCTGCGGTTGTGTATGCGCATGCATCGCGTGCGGATGGGCGCAGCAGGGGTCGACTCCAAGCCTGCATCAACGCTCCGAGATGAACCAGGACCAGTCCGAAGCGGATGCGAATCGCGCCATCGATTCTGCTCAACAGCCGTCGAGTTTGCCCGAGGATGTGTGGGGATCGTACCAGTTCGATCACAGCCATGATTCTGTCGAATTGGATTTGGATCACAACAGATTGAGTGGGTACATTACCCAGCTGGGCGACGCGGAAACCGACAGCAATACTCCACTGACATTTTTCTTCGATCAATCTGCGATCGATGGCGGGGAGATCAGCTTTCAGACGCGTGTGGTGCACGGCGTCTGGTACTCCTTTCGCGGGACCATTGTTCGCGGCGATGGGAAGACGCGCGCGGATGAAGGCTACTATGTGCTGCGCGGAGTTCTGGCGGTGCATCATCCGGTGAGCGGACGGGATAAATCGGCGGATGAAATGATTGAGCGGCGCGAGGTGCGTTTCAAGTCGATGCCGCAATAGCGAGGCGGGTGGCAGCCGCAATAAAGGGGCGGGCAGCAGCGCTTTCTGAGCGGTGCGACCGGGCTGGTCACTGGGCTTGGGGCGAAGATCAAAACAAATTTCCTGAAGTCAAATTGGCAGCGTGGAACGGGCGGGAAGAGCTGCGCCTCTTGCAAGGAAGCGTGCGGTAGGGGAGGATGAGGAGCAGGAGAAAGCAAACATGAATCGTCGTGATTTGTTCCGCTGGACTGGAATGGGGTTGGTTGCGAAGGCGGCGAGTGCGGCCGGGATGGTGGCGCCGAAGGGAAACGGGCGCTCGGAGGGAGGCGTGGCAGCCGATGCGAAGGAGACGCCGCTGAGCCTGGAAGATTATGAGCCACGCAGCATGTTGCGCGTGCCGGAGACGCATGTGGCGCGGGCGAAATTTCCCGTGATTGATATTCACACGCACATCACGGATGCGAAGGTCGCCAAGAACGGCGTGGGGTTGAGCGCCGCGCGAGCCTACGCAGCGACGCCGCAGGAACTGTTGGCGGTGATGGATCGGAAGAATATTCACTCGATGGTGAATCTGACGGGCGGATACGGAAGCGGGCTGAAGGAAACGGTTGCGCGATATGACGACGCGTATCGCGACCGTTTTTACACGATGACGGAGCCGATCTACGAGAAGTTCCTGGAGCCGAAGTATTCGCGGCTGCAGGCAGAGGCGATTGAGCAGGCGCATCGCGATGGAGCGCGGGGATTGAAAATCTTAAAGACGCTGGGACTGTATTTGCGTTCGAACACTACCAGCGGCATGCTGGTGAAGATTGACGACAGGCGCTTCGATCCGATGTGGGACACGTGCGGGCAACTGAAGATGCCGGTGGCCATCCACATTGCCGACCCGGTGGCGTTTTTTACGCCGACGGATCGGTTCAACGAGCGATATGAGGAGTTGCACAATCATCCTGACTGGTCGTTTTACGGGCGCGATTTTCCGCAGTTCATGGAGCTGAT
Organism: Acidobacteriaceae bacterium; assembly: GCA_049692235.1. Lineage (GTDB taxonomy): Bacteria > Acidobacteriota > Terriglobia > Terriglobales > Acidobacteriaceae > JAKAAZ01. Next base: position 13,199 of record JBAVOQ010000061.1, read on the forward strand.
CGAGGCGCGCAACCGGATGATGGCGCGTCACCCGAACACGCACTTTATCGTGCTGCATGTGGGGAACTATGCGGAGAATCTGCAGAATGTCTCGGAGAATTTGGATCGGTTCCCGCATATGACCGTGGATACGGCGGCGCGGATTGGGGAGCTGGGACGGCAGCCGCGGGCGTCGCAATTTTTTTTCGACAAGTATCAGGACAGAATTTTGTTTGGGACGGATGCGAGCCCACATGCGTCGGATGTGCCGCAACAGATTTTCGGGGATCGGCTGTATGAGATTTATTACAGATTTTTCGAGACGGATGATGAGTACTTCGACTATGCTCCTGCGCCGAAACCGCCGCAGGGGAGATGGGAGATTTCTGGATTGAATTTGCCGGATTCGATTTTGCAGAAGGTTTATAACGGGAATGCCAAGCGGGAGTTGGGGATTGAGAGCTGAGCGGTTCTCTCTCCATCCCACCCTTGCCGCAAAAAACCGCGTCAAGGATGGGGCACCCAGATTTTCGATTGGAATGACAAACAGCAGGTCCCTCCACTTCGGTCGGGATGACGATTCTTTCTCCCCCTCAAGCCAAAAACGGGCTTGAATGGCTCATCCGGATTTCGCAGTGCGAATGTCTTTCAATCCCACATCTCAAAATCGAGATGTGGGGCACCCAGGTTCGACCGGCCCTGTAAAATGAATACTTATGCTTGATTTGGGATTTGTGCGGGCAAACTTGGCCGAGGTGAAGGAGAGGCTTGGGCGGCGCGGGACGGATGCTGCTGCCATGCTCGACGGCTTTGAGGCGCTGGATCGACATCGGCGGACGTGTATTCAATCGCTCGAGAATTTCAAAAGCGAAAGGAATGACCTCACCGCTCAAATTGGGATTTGTAAACTTAACAAGGTGGACGTCCCCGATTACCAATTGGAGAGGGTGCGAAATTTAAAAAAATATATAGAGGGTCTAGCGGGCGGCGTTGCCGAGGCCGAGCAGAAGATGCAGGCGGTGCTGCGGCAGATTCCTAATTTGCCGGCGGAGAGTGTGCCGTCGGGGACGTCCGCCGACGACAATGTTGAGGTTCGCCGATGGGGTGCGCCGCGGGTGTTTGATTTTGCGCCGAAGCCGCATTGGGAGCTGGGCGAGCAGCTCGGCATTTTGAATTTTGAGCAGGCGGCGAAGATTTCCGGGGCGCGGTTTGCGGTGTATTGGGATGCGGGGGCGCGGCTGGAGCGGGCGCTGGCGAATTTCATGCTCGATCTGCATACCGGAACGCATGGGTATCGGGAGGTGTTGCCACCGTTCATGGTGAATGAGGCGTCGCTGTTCGGGACGGGACAACTGCCGAAGTTTGCGGAGGATTTGTTCCGGTGTGCAGATCGTGATTATCAGTTCGAGGGACAAATGGCGGCAGATGCAGTAGGCGAGTCCTATGAGATAGACCCGAATCGCGCTCGCTTCAACGATCACTGGATGATTCCGACGGCGGAGGTGCCGCTGACGAATCTGTATCGCGACGACATTCTGGACGAGAAGCAGCTGCCCATTTCTGTGACGGCGTGGACGCCGTGTTTTCGCGCGGAGGCGGGGGCGTATGGAAAAGATGTGCGCGGGCTGGTGCGGCAGCATCAATTCCAGAAGGTGGAGCTGGTGAAGTTTGTGACGCCGGAGCAGTCGTATGCGGAGCATGAGAAATTGACGGGCCATGCGGAGGCGATTCTGCAGGCGCTGGAATTGCCGTATCGAGTGATGGATTTGTGCGCGGGGGACCTGGGGTTTTCCGCAGCCAAGACGTATGACCTGGAAGTGTGGCTGCCGGGGCAGAATGTGTATCGCGAGATTTCTTCCTGCTCGAACTTTGAGGCGTTTCAGGCGCGGCGGGCGAATATCCGCTATCGTCCGCAGGGACAGAAGAAGACGGAGTTTGTGCATACGCTGAATGGCAGCGGGCTGGCGGTGGGACGGACGTGGCTGGCCATCGTAGAGAATTATCAGCAGGCGGATGGGAGCGTTGCGATTCCGACGGCGTTGCAGCCGTATATGGGCGGGCTGAAATCGATTGAGCCTAGATCGAGTTGAATGCGTGATGTCGTGCGAGCGTTATGCTATCCCACCCTTGCCGCCAAAGACCGCGTCAAGGATGGGGCACCCCGAGAGTCGTGGTTCGAGCATCCCACATCTCAGAAGCGAGATGTGGGGCACCCGGCGAGATCGAGTTGAATGCATAATGCGGTGCGAGCGTTATGCTATCCCACCCTTCGCAAAGGGCGCGAAGGATGGGGCACCCAGAGTTTGAGTTAGCCGGAAATTCCCAGTTCTCAGAGGCGAGACCTGGGGCACCCGCGGGATGCGCGATATCGAGATTGCGCGATTGAGGAAAAAGACATGAAGCGAATCCTTCGCAGTTATATTTTCTGGACGTATCAGCGGGGCAGCGCGCATTACGACGTGATGGTGACGCTGATTCTGTTGTTTATTTTTGTGTCGCCGCGTTTTATCGATTTTCACGATCGGCCGGTGGAACGGACGCTGCCGCCGAGCCAGGTGCTGGTGAAAAGCGATGGGCGGAGTGGGTTGACGTACCAGATCGACGTGGCGACGCTGTCTCAATTTCAATATGCCGGCGATTTGAACCATGAGATTCAAGCGGCGATCACACCGATTTCCGGCAACGTGACCATTGACCGCTACGAAGCGGTACAGGGCGCCGATGGCAAAACAGTCGCGTACCGCGTATGGGCGCACCGATAGGGAAAGGAAGCTATGAAGTTGAAGATGTACATTTCAGGAATTCGCAGTGGGGCGCTGAAAATGTTGGCGGTGGCTGCGGTGGTGTTGCTTTGTGCGGGCATGGGATGGGCGCAGGCGCCGGCCAGCGGAGATTTGAACCATGTGCTGGCGCAGTTGGATAGCGCGGCGGCGAAGTTTCATTCCGCGAAAGCGAATTTCCAGTGGGACCAGTTTGAGCGGGTGGTGAGCAGCACGGATACGCAGGCGGGAGTGATCTACTTCGAGGGTTCAGGCGCGGCGACGCGAGTGGCGATTGATATTGAGACGGCAGATGGACAGCCGGCGAAGAAGACAGTCGTCTACAGCGATGGAGTTCTGAAGTTTTTTCAACCGCAGATTGACCAGATGACGGTGTTTCACGCAGGCGAGAAGCAAGGGCAGTATGAGAGCTACCTGACGCTGGGATTTGGCGGCAGCGGCAGCGAGTTGAAGAAGAGCTGGGACATCACGTATCAAGGCATGGAAACGATTGACGGAGTGCAGACGGCCAAGCTGGACCTGGTGAGCAAAGAGGCCAGCGTGCGGGCGAATTTTTCGCATGTCACCATCTGGGTGGATCCAACGCGCGCGGTTTCTCTGAAGCAGATTCTGTATGAGCCTTCCGGCGATACGCGCACGGCGTATTACAAAAACATTGAATACAACAAGAAGATTTCGCCGTCGGTGTTCAAGATCAAGACGGACCGGAAGACGCAGGTGGTGCAGAAGTAGGAACAGGGGATAGGGAGCAGGGAACAGAGGCCAGGGAGCTATTAGCTTCTAGCCGCTAGCTGTTAGCTGCAGAATGGGGCGCGCGCCGCACGGTCAGCGCCGCGGCGGCCAGGATGAAGATCATGGGGAAACATTCGAGGGTGTAGCGGGCTTCGGGAGTTTCGACGGTGAGCAAGAGCAAGCTGCGAACAATGGCATAGGCAATTAGGACGGGGGCGAAGGGGACGTGCTTGCGCAGTCCCCAGGCGGCCAGCAGAAGATAGGCCAAGTTCAGCGCGGCGTAGGCCCAGGAAAAAATAGTCTCGGCTGGATGAAAGTCGTACTGCCACCAGCGCAGCTCAATCCATAGCTGTTCGGTGCGAGGGCGCAGCCACATATCTGCCAGCCGGACGAGCGGCATCGCAACATAGAAGCGGATGGGATGGCGGTGGATGCGCTGCTGGGCCAGTCGATTGAACTTCGCATCGAGAGCCGGCGACATGATTTCGGTCTTGTTATATTCGTCGAATAACTTTGCGGTCTCTTCTTTTTCCGAGGGAGAATCGAAGGCGCGCGGGGGAAGCAGGGTGATATCGATGGGGGAACCATTCACGTTCCAATAGGTGTCGGCGGTGGACGTGTATTCGGCGACCCAGGATTGCACCCAGCGAATCCAGCCGCGAGGGACAAATTCATTTGGGTCGTTGGCGTAGCGGGGAGCCAGCGGCTGGAACGAATGCATGCTGATTTCGTTGCGGATGGTCCAGGGAACGAATGGGATCATGGCCACCAAGGTGCAAAGGATGGCGAGCCGGGCGCTGCGGCCGGCGGATAGCGTGGGGCGCGCGTACCAGAACATGGCCGGCACCAGGACGAGGCCGAGCAGCGGGCCGTCTGGACGCAGCAAGGCGCTGTAGCTGATGCTAAAGACGAGCACCCAGAACCACGCGGTGAAGTTGGGGCGCTCGACATAGCGGGCCAGGGCGTAAAGGCCAAGCGCGATGCAGAATAGTGTAGGAGTTTCGGTCAGCGGCGAAGCGACATAGTTGGCGGTGAAAGGACACAAGGCCGCCAGGTAGAGCGCGACGGTTCCAGCGCGGTGCGAGATGGTACGAACGCAGAAGCCGGCGACGAGCAGGCATGTGGCCAGGTCCATGATGGTCTGCATGTACAGGATGGCCGTGTAGTGTTCGCGGCCAAAGATGGAAAAGCAAAACGCAACAAAGAGCGGATAACCGGGCAGACGAACCAGGGTGGGTTCGATGCCGTGAACACGCATCAGCCCGAAGGTTCCGTGCCAGAACCAGTTGAGAGCGATTTCTCCGTAGACCAGCGTGTCGCCTTCAATGACCGGGTAATAATGGATGAACCAGAGCCGAAGCAGCAGGCCCAGGAACAGCGCGACGACGGTGGATTTGGTAGCTTGGCGCAGCAAGAAACGCATCGATTATGAATGATACAGCTTGGCCAACTTTTACAGGTAGTTTGGATATGGGAACAGACCCGACTACGATAGAAGCTGTCTCATTCGGGGCGTCACAACTTCGGCCAACGACCTGAGACCTGCTTTGATTGCAGGTCTCACAGCAGACGTATCGAGAGATTTCGAATTGATGAGACAGCTTCTCGACCCTACGAACCTAGTTTCAGCATGATCAAGCCAATTTTTTACGATCCCGGCCGGAAGCGATGGAAGCGACTACGGCGCATTTTTGACACCGTTGCGGTGCTGTCGACAGTGGTGCTGGTAGCTTTCGGGATTAACGTGCTGCGACGGGAGCGGCTGCCGGAGCTGTTGCTGCCGACACCGAAGCGCAATTATCGGCCGCTGGCGGAGCCTGCCTACGGGCCAAGAACGCGATCCAGCCTGCTGGCGCTGCACCGCCAGCGGCATCGGCGTCCTTCGGACATTCCGCTGAATTCCGGTGAAGGGCTGCGAGCGGCGTTCTATGTGGACTATGACGCGGCCAGCCTTGTCTCGTTGAAACAGCACGTACACGACATCGATCTGCTGTTTACGGATTGGCTGCACGTGGTGACTCCGGATGGAAAGCTGACGGCCTACACGCTGGACAATCATGCGTTTTCAGTTGTGGATGCGGCGGGGGTGCACAACATCGACCCGGACGGGAAGGTGGCGCAGGCGATTGCGGCAGCGCACGAAGACACGGAAGTGTTTCCCATGGTCAGCAATTTCGACCAGCTGAAGGGGGATTTTCAATCTGCGCTCGTCGAGAAGTTTTTGCTGAATCGAGCGTCGCAGGCGAGGTTTGAAAACCAGGTCATGGCGTTGCTGGCGGCGAACCCTCGCTATCACGGGATTGCGCTCGACCTGGAGGCAATTCCATCGGACGCGCAGCCAGGCTATCGCAAGATGGTGGCCGATCTGTACGCCAAGATGCATCCGATGCAGTTGCGTCTTTACATCAACGTGCCGGTCGATGATAACACTTGGGATTTTAAATACTACGCCGCCCATACGGATGGCGTGATCCTGATGGATTACGACCAGCATGAACCCTCCAGTGAACCGGGACCGGTGGCAGGGCAGGAGTGGTTTGTTCGCAATTTGAAGGCGGCGCTGAAAGCGATTCCGCAGACGAAATTGATTTGCAGCATCGGCGATTATGGGTACGACTGGACGTTGCCGATGGCGGGGAACAAGAAGCACAAAGGCGCCGGCAAGGCTCTGGACGTCGACGATCTGGCGGTACAGGATGCGTGGCAAGCAGCTTCTGATTCAGACGCGCCGCCGGAGATGGATGCAGATTCGCTGAACATGCATTTCGCGTACGAGGATGAGGACGCGCATACCCGTCATGAGGTGTGGTATCTGGACGCGGTGACGGCGATGAATGAGATGCGGGCCGCGCGCGAACTGGGCATCCATACATTTGCACTGTGGCGGCTGGGCAGTGAAGATCCGACGCTTTGGAAGATCTGGAACAAGCCGATGAGTCCGGATGCGGCGCAATTGCTGTCGACGATTTATCCGGGCGCGAATGTGAACACGGAGGGCGACGGCGACATTCTGAAGGTGATTGGCAGGCCGCAGGACGGCAAGCGAACGATTCAGATAGATTCCGATTCCAACCTGGCCGTGAGCCAAGTGATCCACGCCTTTCCGCAGCCGTACACGCTGCTGCAGTATGGGTACCATCCTGACGAGCTGGCGCTGAGTTTCGACGACGGGCCGGATCCGACATGGACGCCGAAAATTCTCGACATCCTGACGCGTGAGCATGTGTCGGCGACGTTTATGGTGATTGGCGAAGAAGCGCTGAACCATGTAGGTCTGTTGAAGCGCTACTACAAGGACGGGCAGGAGATTGGCAACCATACATTCACGCATCCCGACATCAGCCAGATTTCGACGCGCCAGCTGGAGCTGGAAATGAATGGAACGGAGCGCTTGTTTGCCGCGGAGCTGGGGGTGCAGCCGCTGTATTTCCGGCCGCCGTATTCGATTGACCAGGAGCCGGACACCAACGATCAGGCGGCGCCGGTGGATCGAGTGGAGCAGATGGGCTACATCATCGTCGGCGACAAGATCGACACGGACGACTGGAACGAGCATCCGCGAAAGACGCCGCAGGAGATACTTGCGACCGTTCTGAAACAGCTGGACGACATGAAGACCAAGCCGCAGTTTCGCGGCAGCATCATTCTGATGCATGACGGCGGCGGCGACCGCTCGGTGACGGTGGCGACGCTGCCGCTGCTGATCGATACGCTGCGCGCGAAAGGCTACAAATTTGTGCCGGTGTCGGCGTTGATCGGCAAGACGCGCGACCAGGTGATGCCGCCGATTCCTGCGAAGCAACGTTGGCAGGCGCGGATCGATGCCATCGCGTTCTGGTTTCTTTCCTTCTTTGCGCATACTGTCGTTCTGGTCTTTATCGTCGGCGACATCCTGATGACGGGACGGCTGCTGATTGTTGGACTGTTCGCGGTGTTGGATCGCCTGCACAAGCGAAAGCCCTATCCTGGAGCGGAAAATTATTTGCCGGAGGTTGCGGTGCTGATTCCGGCATACAACGAAGGGAAAGTGATTGCGCGGACGATTCGTTCGGTGCTGGGGTCGAACTATCCCAAGCTGCGGGTGGTGGTGATCGACGATGGTTCGACCGACAACACGCTGGAAGCGGCGCGGGCGGCGATGCCGGCGGATATGGAGTCTGGCAGATTACTGGTGGTGACGCATCCGAACGGCGGCAAGGCGGAGGCGTTGAATTATGGTCTACAGTTCGTTACTGAAGAGGTGTACGTCGGAATTGATGCCGACACGGTGATTGCGCCGGATGCGATTGCGAAGCTGATTCCGCGCATGGCCGATCCGAAGGTGGGCGCGGTGGCGGGGAATGCGAAGGTGGGCAATCGCATTAATCTTTGGACGCGCTGGCAGGCGCTGGAATACATTACCAGTCAGAATTTCGAGCGGCGCGCGCTGGATTTATTCAACGTGGTGACGGTGGTTCCGGGCGCGATTGGAGCGTGGCGCACCGCGGCGGTGAAGAAGGCGGGCGGGTACCACGTGAACACGGTGGCGGAAGATGCCGACCTGACGATGAACCTGCTGCAGCAGGGATACAAGGTGGTGTATGAGGATCGCGCCTTCGCATTTACTGAGGCGCCGGACAATATGCGCGGGCTGATGCGGCAGCGATTCCGCTGGTCGTTTGGAATATTGCAGGCGGTGGTAAAACATCGCGGCGCGTTTTTGCGGCATCGCGCGATGGGCTTGTTCGCTTTGCCGAACATGATTATTTTCCAGATTATTTTGCCGGTGTTCTCGCCGTTTATCGATTTGATGTTCATTGCCGGCGTCCTGAATTATGCAGTGAATCGGTATTTTCATCCAGTGGCGGCCAACGCAGCCAGCTTCGACAAGCTGATTATTTATTTTATGGCGTTCCTGGTGGTGGACTTCCTGGCGTCGAGTCTGGCGTTTCTGCTGGAGCCGCGCCACCCCAGCAACAAGGGCGACGGCTGGCTGCTGTTCCACATCTGGATCCAGCGGTTCACGTATCGACAAGTTTTCTCCCTGGTGCTGCTGAAGACGATCAAGCGCGCCATTGACGGGCGCCCCTTCGCGTGGGAAAAACAGGAGCGCACGGCGCGGCTTTCCGCCAGCACGGAACGTGCGACGCTGAGTAATAATTGATTGCGGAACGCGGAATTGTTTCGTCGTCGCGCATGGCTCCCATCACGTTCGCACAAGTCGCAGCGAGCAACTCGGCCATCGATGTCGCAGTTGCGCTGTTGGTTCCGACCGGCGATGCAATATATTCTAGTTGTGCAGGTGGGGCCTTTTCTGGATACGGGAAGCAGTTATGGTCCGTCGCAATATTTTGGATCGCCGAAATGGCTGACGGACACGGGGCTGCAGGCGAGGGTGAAATTGCTGGGGAATTTTTCGTTCGTACTGGGGTATGGCAAGGATTTGCGTTCGGGAGCGAATACCTTTTACTCCATGGCTTCGCGCTGAGGTTGGTCTTTACAGTTGTGTCCACTGCGGCTGCAGCAGGACCAGCTGGCATGTTGCGTCGAATTGCGAACAGGACAGAATGCCACGGCGAATGATTTTGACTGGCCCCGGGTCGGGGAAGGTTTGCGGAAATGAATGCTTCTTTATTTGATCAGCGGCTTGGCTAAGGGATGCGTCGCCGGTGATCATTTTGACTTCTTCTACTCCCTGGGGAGTGAAGACCAGCCAAAATTGCGCGGACGCCATTTTCTTGGGCAGGCCTGCGATTTCTATGGTTCGTAGTTTCTGTACTTCTGGGACATATTTTTCTCTTTCTACCATGTCTTTGTTTGGCATTTCCGGAGTTGGGACACCAGCCTTTGAATATGACACCGCCGGCGCGGGTCGAGCGGCTGCGGCGAGTTTGTTCATGTGGCGCGCATCGGCGAGCTTGCCTTCTTTTTCGTAAACTTGACGAAGATGGTCTGCCACTTCGGGGTGCTGTCCTAACAGCCATGCAGCGAGGATATAGCGCTCTGCATCGGAATATTTTGCCTGTTTGAAATCAATCCAGCCGACCGTGTCCCATGTTGCTCCGAGAAGTGAAATATTTGCCAGGTCTTGCTGGCTGAGAGTGGCGAGCTGGATGGAGGCGGTGGACTTCTCAAGCTGCTGCAATGCCTTGGCAGCATACTGCGCGTCTTCCTGCAAATCCGCGTCGTGGTCGGCGAGAATGAATGAAATGTCGTTGAGGGTGCTGGGATTTTGCGAAGCGCGCATGACCTGCTGCAGGTCCGCGACGCCAGCGTCTTTTTGGCCGGCTTCCAGTTCATCCGTTCCCAGTGTGGCTTGAATATTGGGGCTGGCGTCTTTGGCATGGGAGGCCTGTTTGAGAAGTAAGATCGCTTCGTTATAACGCTTCTCATGCATGTATACGCGGGCTAATCCCAGGGTTCCATCGGCGCTCGCGGGATCGTGTTTCAGAAGGCTGAGCCAGACCTGTTCCGCATCCGCAGGACGATTGAGCGACGTCATTTCAGCCGACATATACCGATACGCCCACATATTGTCGGGATGGTTGGCAATCTCCTGATGAAAGGCATCGAGCGCCTGATCGGGCTTCTGCTGTTCTATGTAGAGCATGGAATAGGTGGCCCATAATCCGTACTGCGTCGGATTCAACAGCTTTGCCTGATCGAGTTCCGTTTGTGCTTCCTGTTGATTTTGGCCGCGAAGAGCCTGGTAGGCCTGGTTGATGAGATCTCTGGCGGCGGGAACATCGGTGGTGCCGGTGGCGGGTAGCGCGCCATTTCCCTGGCCAACTTGAATCCAGAGATTCTCCCGTGCCTGCACTGCCTTTTCAAACTTGAGGTATTCCTGCCACTGGTCCACGGGAAGTTTTGCGAGCTTGATGGTGAAGATGCGCTGGGCGGAGAGAACGCCATCTTTGACGGAGGCGGAGTCTCGATACTCGGCGAACGAAGTGACAATGTCGACATCGGCGGGCAAGGTCACAACGGAGCCCTTGGGCATCTCGACGGTGGCTCGATAATCGCGAATGCCGGGAGCGCCAAGAACGATGGGGTCTTTCGGCTGAGGGTCAAGCTCGCTGAGCGTAAAAATGGCGGGAGGCAACGGCGGCGTGATCTGCTTTCCATCGTTGCCGCTGTAGTCTTTGCGCGTGTAGTCGTAGCTGATGTGGAAGGGCTTGGAGGTGTCGTCGGGATTGTCGGCTTGCACGTTGCTGACATCGCCACTGAAGCCGAGAAGATAGCTGACATTTTGACCGAGCTTGGTCCAGTCGTCTTGCGGCGTGAGATGAAAGCCGGCGCGCAGCAGCAGTTCCAAATCGCCACGGGCGGTGAGATCGGCGTGACCGGTGAGGACGACATCGCTACCGAGCACGGACTTCATGGTGAAGTTGTTGGCCTCTGGAAACGGCGGATTCATCGGCGTTCTTTCCAGTTTTGGAGGGCCGGTGGCCGGCATGACGAGGGCCATTTTGTCACGCAGCGGAGAGGCCAGCATGCCGTAAGGAGCGACCTCTTCGGTGGTGTCGAGCCATGTTTCCTTGTCGCCCTGGCGCAGCAGGGAAATGAGGTGATCGAACTGGCCGGGGTAGGGGATGCTTTCATCGAGCTTGGTCGCGCTGCCGATCAGCGCAGGCGAAACGTCATAGCCGGCGGCCTTCATGAGAGCGGCGAACAGCGTGTGCTTGTCCTTACAGTCGCCGAATTTATTTTGCAGCACCTCGTCGGCGGAGTGGGGTTGATAGCGGCCGATGCCGAAGGACAGGCCGATGTAGCGAAACTGCGTGGCGACATAGGAGTACATGGCGCGCTGCTTGGCATCATCGGTGGTGAGACCTTTGGTGAGTTCCTCTTCTTTTTGCCGGATTGCGGGCGTGACCACCACGCGAGACGATTGCAGGGTGCGGTACCAATCGCCGACCTGCTGCCAATTTTCGAAGGTTGTCAGCTGGATCGACGGTTTTTCATCGACCTTGAGCGCCAGAGATTTTCGATCGTTCGGTTCGGGATGCAGGTGCGAGGTTTTCCAGTCGTAGACGGTGACATCTCCCTCGCGATGGATTGTCGGCTGCACCTCTGCGCTTTCCACCTGGACGTGTTTCGATGCTGGCACGCGGATCTCGATGTGTTGTTCGAGGACAATCCCTGCCTTGAAAAAATTCAGCGCAAGCCAAAACTGATTCGGCACCTCGGGCTGAAATTGATCGATTTTGTACTGATACATCAGCGTGTCGCCAGGGTTGAGATTGGTGACGGGAACCTGCTTGATGTGCAGATCGCTGTACATGGGGGCTTGCAGGGTGACGCCGGCCGGCATGTCCTGGGTATAGGCGGAAGGCGTTTCGACGACAGAGCCGTCGGGCTTGCGGATGCGGATGTAGGTGAACGCCACCTTCTGATTGCGCGATTCATACGGAATGGGGAGATTGCCGAACTGGAGAATGCCCGCCTGCGACTTGACCTGGACGACGACCGTGCCTACCTGCTGCCAGGTGCCATCTGCCTGAAAGTTCATGGCAATGTCGTATTGATCGACGACGTAGGCCTCCTTCGAGTAGTCGGGAGCCGTGGTCTGGGGAGTCTTTTGGGGGCCGGTCTGGGGGTGCGACGCCAGCGGGATTGTCAGCGTGTGTTCCGGCAGGGCCACGGGCGCAGCGGGGGGTACGGCTTGCGCAAGGCATTGGCCGGAGAACCCAAGCAGCGAAACAAAACAAAAAACGAAGCCAACCATCAACCTGAGAACAGGATTGGATCGCATAAAGAGAAGTTGTGCCTCAACGAGGTTTGTCGAATACTTGCCAACCATCGTACCAGTAAGTTCGGGAAGAACTATGAGGGAATGCGCGCGGTGCGGAGGTATGTCGAGGGTTGGGGGTCTGGTTTCCGGGAAGCAAAAATCGGCGCTGGGGTGTAGCGGGCGTCACGGGCAAGAAAAGCGGGGCTGGTCTACACTAGGGCTGTATGGCGACCCTTGAGTTATCGACTGTAATTCCCGTTCGCACGCCGAAAGGCGAATTTCGCAATGAACCGTTCCTGGATTTCAGTCGGGAAGATATCGCACGCGCAATGCGGCAGGCGCTGGAGCGCGTCGCGGACCAGCTTGGCCAGGAATATGACCTGGTGATCGGAGGGCGGAGGATTCGGACCGAGAGCAAGATTCGGTCGCTGAATCCAGCCAATCCATCGCAGGTGGTGGGTGTGCATCAGAAGGCCGACGCCGGTCATGCGGAAGTGGCGATGCAGGCGGCGCTGACGGCGTATGAGACGTGGCGTGTCGTTCCGGTCGAGGAGCGGGTGTCGCTGTTGTTGCGCACCTCGGAATTGTTGCGGCAGCGCAAATTGGATTTTTGCGCATGGCTGACGTATGAGGTGGGCAAGAACTGGGGCGAGGCGGATGCCGACGTTGGCGAGACCATCGACTTTCTTGAGTTTTATGCGCGGGAAGCGCTGCGGTTGGCGGCTGCGACCACGCCGATTCAGTATCCGGGCGAGAGGAACGAGCTGCTGTATATTCCGCTGGGCGTCGGCGCGGTGATTCCGCCATGGAATTTTCCGCTGGCGATTATGGCGGGCATGACGGCGGCGGCGGTTGTGACGGGGAACACCGTGATCCTGAAACCGTCGAGCGATTCGCCAACGATTGCGGCGAAGTTTTTCGGATTACTGGAAGAAGCGGGCATGCCGCCGGGCGTGGTGAATTTCTGCCCCGGATCAGGGGCGACCTTCGGCAATGCGATTGTGGAACATCCAAAGACGCGCTTCATCGCGTTTACCGGCTCGAAGGAAGTGGGACTGGACATTCATGCTCGCGCGGCGCAGACGCACCCGGGCCAGATCTGGATCAAGCGAACCATTCTGGAGATGGGCGGGAAAGACTCGATCGTGGTGGAAGCGGACTGCGATCTGGATGCGGCGGTGACGGGCGTGTTGAGTTCGGCCTTCGGTTTCAGCGGACAGAAATGTTCGGCATGTTCGCGTGCGATTGTTGACGACCGGATTTACGATATTTTCGTAGATCGGTTGCGGGAGCGTGCGCGGCTGTTGAAGGTTGGAGATCCGGCGGATAATGCGCCGATGGGGCCAGTGGTGAACCGGTCGCAATACGAATCGATGCTGCGCTATATCGAGATCGGCAAGCAGGAAGGCCGGCTGGTGGCGGGCGGCAACGCGATTGAAACGCCGGAGAAGGGCTATTATGTCGAACCGACGATTTTTTCTGACATTGCGCCGAAGGCGCGACTGGCGCAGGAAGAAATCTTTGGGCCGGTGCTGGCCGTGATTCGATCGAAGAATTTCAAAGATGCCATGGAAATTGCGAACAACACAGAGTTTGGCCTGACCGGCGCGATTTATACGACGTCGCGGGAAAAGCTGGCGGTCGCGCGGCAGGATTTTCATGTCGGCAATTTATATTTCAACCGTAAATGTACGGGCGCCATGGTGGGAGCTCACCCGTTCGGGGGCTTCAACATGTCGGGAACAGATTCCAAAGCTGGGGGACCGGATTACTTGTACCTATTTACTCAAGCGAAGTCGGTTGCAGAAAAGTTACGCTAGCAGACCTGGATTGCTGGAAATCGCTGGGTGATGGATCGTGCTGGCTTTTTCTCCAACTTCTCTTACGAATTCGAGAAGATAGAGGGAATGCGTGATGGCCAACATATTGTGTGTCGATGATGAGCCGGCTGCACTTGCGTTGAAGAAAACCATCCTGGTGCGCGCCGGTCATTCGGTGACGACAAGTAGCTCCGCCAATGAAGCCATCGGTCTGCTGCAAAAAAAGACATTCGACGCCGTGGTGACGGATTGGAATCTGGGCGAAGAGAACGGCCGGCAGATCCTGCTGGCGGCGAAGACGGGCGTGCAGGTGCCGGTGGTGGTGGTCTCGGGATATTGCACGGAGGCATTTCGCGCCGCCAAACCGCAGGCCGACATCTACCTGGAGAAGCCGGTGGATGCGACGGAGCTGGTGGCCATCATCAGCGCACTGCTGCACTAGAGCAGTAGCACCATTCCTGTAATGTGTCGGGCACAATGCAAGATGGCCTTTTCCTGGCAAAAAGGCCAGCCGAGATTGCTCCTTCGCCTTACACCTATGGTGCTACTGGACTAGAGCGCGAGATTCAGCGCGGGGCTGGGCGAGACATATTGGCTCAAGACCAGCATGCTGTATTGCTGGCAGGGCGGGAGAAGCGGTCGCGGTCAGACGCGGGCCGTCTGCAAATCCATCTGACCGCCAGCCACGGCGGCGGCGTCGGCCAGGGTTCGATGATGAATGGTAAACAGGGCCAGTTCCAGCCGATCTGAAACGCCTGTTTTGTCATAGACATTGCGCAGGTAGTTCTTGATCACCTGTTCGGTGGTGCCAAGGGTACTGGCGATTTCCTTGTTCTTGAACCCTTGCACAATCAGGGCGACAATCTTGATTTCCTTGGGGGTAAGGCGATCACGCACGCGCGCGCCTACGGCATCGGCTTCTTCCGCCATGCCATGGCCCAATTTTTCTTGCAGATACGGGTGTCCGGAGGCGACGGTATTGATGCATTCCACCAAAGTGGTACCGGTAATATCGCGAAACACAACGCCGTCAAAACCCGGGACCGCATAGGTGTGGAGGGATTCGCTGTTTTCAGCAATGACGATCAACCGGCTGCCAGCGGAGCGCGCGGACTGGATGAGGTCGGGCATATTCAGCTGCAGGGAGGCGGCGAAAAGCACCACGGAGGAGCGGAAGGTGCGAACCGCCTGCATGAGTCGATCGCTGTCCAGACACTGAGCAACGATGCGGATGTCATCTTGTAGCGCGAGAGTTTTGGCTACGCCGGCACGAAAAATGGATTGATTATCAGCAAGGATAATTTTGGTCATAAGTTTAGAGTCCTAACCACGAGTACTTTTTTCTTCTGATTTTAGCCTTGGCCGCGGCCAATGACGCACCTACGGCAAGGATGGACCGAGAAGAACAACAAAAAATGTGAGCGTGTTCTATTTCTTGTATCGGCAGTTGTTACGAGAAACTCAACTGCCAGTACTTAGGTTCGAACCCTGCTACCCTTGGGGTAGGGCAAGCTTGGAACCAAGGCCAAAATAAGACAACAACACTACAGTCATAGTGCAAAACTGCGATCAACTTCGAATGTGCGCTACGTCACAACGGTAAGCCAGGTATGCGTTGCGTCACAATCTGGGACTTGCAGGTACGTTTGGTAACTCGCCCGCAAAAACAGATTAGCGCGTTTTGCTGAAATCGTGTACATCGATCTTTGCAAATTCCATGGATCAAGTCCATTTTGGAACAAGTTTGCATCCTTAGTGTAGTTTTGAGAATCTGCAATCGTGCACAGAATAGGGATTTATGCGAAAACCTGTACTCCTGACAGTGGATGACGATATCAGCGTGCTGGAAGCGCTGGTGCAGGATTTGCGCCGACACTATGGGAGCCGCTATCGCATCATCCGGGCCACTTCCGGCCAATCGGGGCTGGATGTGTGCGAAGAGCTGAAGCGGCGCGGCGAAGCGATCGCGCTGTTGCTGTCTGACCAGAGAATGCCGGGGATGTCCGGCGTGGAATTTCTGGAGAAGAGCATTGCGCTGGCGCCGGCGGCGAAGCGGGTTTTGCTGACAGCGTACGCGGACACGGAAGCCGCGATTCGAGCCATTAACGCGGCCAAAATTCACTACTATCTGACCAAGCCGTGGGACCCGCCGGAGGAGCGGTTGTACGCGGTGCTGGACGATCTGCTGGAGTCCTGGAGCAAGGGCTACAAGCCGCCGTTTGAAGGCATCCGGGTGATTGGTTCACGGTGGCTGCCGGCGGGGCACCAGATTCGCGAATTTCTTTCGCGCAATCACGTTCCCTATCAATGGCTGGATCCGGGATTGGAAACGATTCCCGCAGTGCCGGGCCAGGCAGCCGGTACCAGCGACGGATCTTTGCATGGGAATGGGGCCGGACAAGGGAACGGAGCGGCGGGTGGAGGATCTTCGGCCGGCGCGGAGGGGCAGAGCGAGAGTTCCAAATTGTTATCGGAGTACCATCTTGATCCCCGCAAGTTACCAGTGGTGTTATTTCCCAATGGGGAAAGCCTGGTCGAGCCCGAGATTACGTTATTGGCGGAAAAAGTCGGGCTACGGACGCAGGCGGAACGCGATTTCTACGACCTGGTGATTGTGGGAGCAGGGCCGGCAGGGCTGGCGGGGGCTGTGTATGGGGCATCCGAGGGGCTGAAAACGCTGGTCATCGAGCCGGCGGCACCGGGGGGACAGGCCGGAAGCAGCTCGAGAATCGAGAATTATTTAGGATTTCCAGCCGGTTTGAGCGGGGAAGACCTGGCTCGGCGGGCGACTATCCAGGCCACGCGATTCGGGGCCGAATTTTTGTCGCAACGGGCCACGGGAATCCGAACCGAAGGGCAATATCACTTCATCCAATTATCGGGTGGCGGTGAAGTCTCGTGCCACACTGTGCTGATTGCGACCGGCGTGGATTACCGCAGGCTGAAGACCGGCGGCCTGGAGAGGCTGACGGGCGCCGGAGTCTATTATGGTGCGGCGTTGACGGAAGCGATCAGCTGCAAGGATGAAACTGTGATGATTGTCGGCGGGGCAAATTCCGCGGGGCAGGCGGCGGTGCATTTCGCCCGCTACTCCAGGAAGGTGATCATGCTGGTGCGGGCGGATTCGCTGGAGAAGGGCATGTCGCGCTACCTGGTGGATCAGATCGAGGCGCTGCCGAATATCGAGGTGCGTACGCGGACGGAAGTGGTGGATGCGTGCGGCGAAACCCATTTGGAGGCGGTTCGATTGAAGACGCCGGAGGGTGAGTCAGAAGAGGCAGCGTCGGGGCTGTTTATTTTTGTGGGTGGAGAGCCGAAGACGGATTGGTTGCCGCCGGCGATTCTGCGGGAGTCGAAGGGATTTGTACTTTCTGGTCCGGACCTGCACATGACCGATCATTTTCACTGGACACTGGAGCGGCCGCCGTATTTATTGGAAACCAGCGTTCCAGGAATCTTTGTGGCGGGAGATGTTCGCTTTGGAAGCGTGAAGCGGGTGGCGTCGGCTGTGGGTCAAGGTTCGATTGCAGTTCAGTTTGTACATCAGTACTTAGCAAATTTCTAGGGCTGTGCCGCAGTTTGAAGTGAAGGAGTACAGCTCGAGCTTCTGCCATGAAGAATGAAGGAAAATTCGCCGATCTGCCTTCTGCGGAGCAGCAAGTGCTGCTCGAGAAGGTGCGATGCATCCCCCTGTTCGCGAGCCTCGACGAAAAGACGAATGAGTGTTTGCAGCGAGCCGACGTGATTGACGCCGAGTCCGGCGATTGCGTTCTGGGGCAGGAGCAGACCAAGCGATACTTCTGGATTCTGGTGGAAGGCGGCTTGCGCGCGGAGTATGTGGAGCCGGACGGCACGCGCAAACCGCTGGCGACGCATCATGGCTGCGAGACGTTCGGCGAAGCGCCGCTGCTGACTGGTTCGGCGAGCCGGGTGGAATGCACCATGATCGAACCCAGCCGGTTGCTGCGGGTGGAAGAGGATTCCTTCTGGCAGATGATGACGACATGCCCGAGTGTGCGCAAAGGAATTCTGGCCAACCTGGCCATGCGCCAGCAGGGCCTGCAGGGCATGATGCTGCAGCGGGAGAAGATGGCTTCGCTGGGCACCATGGCCGCAGGCTTGATGCATGAACTGAACAATCCGGGTAGCGCCGCCAAGCGAGCCAGCACGCAACTGCGCGAAAGCCTGACACGGTTGCAGGAGCTGAATCTTCGCTCCTGCCGTATGGGCTTGCAGGCGGAGGAGTTGGGTTGCATCGCTGACCTGCAACAGTACATTCTGCAGCCGCAAAAATCTGTTTCGATGAACTCGCTCGATCAGGCAGACGCCGAGGAATCGTTATGCGAGTGGCTGGATCAAGCGGGAGTGCAAGATTCGTGGAAGCTGGCTCCTCCGCTGGCCGGCATGGGATTGACGGCGGAGAAACTGGAATGCGTGCGTGCGAAGTTTCGACCGGGAGCGATGTCCGAGACGTTCCAGTGGGTAGAAGCGCTGGTGAGCAGCGTGCAGCAGCTGGACACGATTGAGGAAAGTATCACGCGTGTGACGGAATTGGTGATGGCCGTCAAACATTATTCCTACGCAGAGAAAATGTGCTGCGCGGCGGTGGATGTGCATAAGAGCCTGCAGAGCGCGCTGATGATTCTTGGACACAAAATTCGCCACAAAGAGATTCAGGTGTCGAAGATGTTCGGCGCCGATGTGCCGATTTTGGAGTCGGCGGCAACCGGGCTGCACCAGGTGTGGATGAACCTGCTGGACAACGCCGTGGATGCGGCGCCGCAGAAGGGACACATCACCGTGCGAACCTGGGTGGAGGACGGCAAGATTCTGGTGAGTGTCTGCGATGATGGGGCGGGAATTCCGGCGGAGAATCGACGACATATCTTCGAGCCATTCTTTACCAGCAAGCCCGAAGGTGTGGGCACGGGATTGGGACTGAGCATCGCCTACAAAATTGTGACCAAGCATTTTGGCGGCGATATTCGATTTGAGTCGGAGCCCGGAAAGACGGAATTTATTGTGCAGCTGCCGAAGCATCCGCCGGTGCCAGAGACGCAGCCGGAAGCAGCCAAGCTAGAGGCGTAGATTTTCGCGGAGCCCATCCGCGAGCGGCGCTTCTTGTAATCCATCCATTTCAATTTTTACGTTGGTACGATAATAGCGAAGGTTGACTCTTGACTGCGTATCGCCTGCGACGGTACCCCGACGGCCTGGGGTCTCCCACCCTTCCGCGATGAAACCGCGGAAGGATGGGAACCGTCAGGTTCTGGGCGAGGAAGCTTTTCTACGCGGGCGAGGTTAGAAGTTGAGCCCGGCGTTGAGGAAGATGCTGCGATTGCCTGCGGTGGAGGGACCGAAGAACCCGCCGGCAAGCGACTGCGACTTGCCGAAGAATGGGGACGTCACGGTTCCGTTGGGAGCGGAGAGATTCTCCCGATTCAACACATTTTGCGCAAAGACGGACAGCGTCAGACTGTATTTGCGTGGGACGGAAGCGTCCAATCTTCCGGGACCGCCTTGATTGCCGCTGAGACCGCGACCGCCCAGGCCGGAGCCGTGGCCGTGGAAGCCACCACCCCCGCCGCCGCCCTTGATCTTGGGTCCAAAGCCGATCACTTTGGAGACGCGCAGATTCAAGCTGTAATTCGAGGGTCCGGTACCGAGGCCGTAGGGGATGATTTTCTCGTTGGTGCCGACGGGATTGGTATCCAGGCATCCGTACGGCGAGGGATAGTAGCGTGTTGGCGTCGCCCCCGCAGGGCAGTCCGATGCCGGAGCGAAGGTGGGACGCGCATTGAACTGGTTGTTGGCCGTCAGATCGCTGCCGATTTTAATGTTGTAGGGCATGCCCGAGTTGTAGACGAAGAACGGCGCAAAAGAGATGGCGTAGGGCAGATTGACGTTCCCCAGGATCAGGAAGCGATTGCGGATATCGAAGGTTGTCGGGCCATAATCCTGGCCGGGGGCACTGGCATTGGAGGCGAAGTGGCCCACTCCGCTGGTGTCGCCTTTGGCGTTGGTGTAGGTATAAAAACTAAACACACTGAACTGCTTCAGACGAGCATTGACGGTGGCAATCACCTGTTGTTCGCGATAGACGCCGCCGGACTGATACTGATTGATGTTCTGGCTGGGCGGGGCGAGCGGAGTGGTCGGATACGTATTGGGGGCAGCGTCAAAGAAGGGCGCGGTGACGTTGTTGCTGAGGTAGTCGTGAACGCCGCGGCTATAGAGATAGGTGACGTTGCCGGTGACGCCCTTGGCGATCTGGCGATCGACCCCGATGGCTCCCTGCATGTCGAGCGCGGCATGAAAATTCGGATTCAAAGTCGAGTAGGTGGGCGCCGAGGCGCCCGATGTCGGCGTGGGCGGCTTGACTGGGTTGCCCGCGCTGGTTTCAGCGTAGCCGGTTGGGTTGGTGACCGTGAAGACCTGTTGGTTGGGCAATGCGCCCGGAGTGGTGGGCAGATTGTTGTGGATGGTTGAAATGATGTAGGGAACGCCGTAGGAGCCGTTGGGGACGGTGAAGCGCTGATAGAACCAGCCATACCCGGCGCGCACTACAGTCTTCGGCTTTCCCTTGCTGTGGCCGAGGGCATAGGCGAGATAAATGCGTGGAGCGAAGTCGCTTTTGTCCTTGATTTCGTTCTGCGTTTCCCAGCGCAGGCCGTAGCTCAACGTCAGTTTCTGATTCATCGCGAAGTCATCCTGATAAAACAGGGCGAGATCGATGGGAATGGCGCGGGCGGTGTACTGGTTGTTGTTGACGACCGTGACCTGATAGAGCTGCGGCGTCTTGGCGATATATTCCTGGTTCGCCGTCAGCCCGTTGACCGCCGTAAAGGTATACGAGCCGTTGGTGCCGGAGTTGGTGAAATTGGCGTCGCGATAGGCGCGAAAACGACCGCCGAAGTTCAGCGCATGACGGCCTTTGGAGCCAGTGAAATAGTCCTGCACTTCGTAGTCGTCCTGATTGTCGCGCAGGGTGCCGGAATTGTTGCCGCCGTCGACGAAGGAGCCTGAGACCGAAAGGGTCGGTATGGTGGAGGCCGAGGTCTGGTTGTCGCGAATGCGGCGGTAGCGGAAGCGAATATTGTCGACGAAATTCTTGCTCATTACGATGCTGTCGCTGAGCGCCAACGTGTTTTCCGCATTGTTTCCGTTGGTCGCTTGCTCAGGGAGCGCTAATTCGCCGACGCTGCCGTTGGTAAAGGAGGCGTGGTAGTACTCGTAGCGAACGGTCAGCGTATTCGACTGGCCCAGCTGGAAGTCGAACCGCGGTTCGGTATCCACGCGAGTGCTGGGATTGCTGACGGTTTGATTGAGGAAAGTGCCCGCCGGATTGCCAGGGGTGATGCTGGCCGGATCGATGGCATCGACGATGTCGACATTTTCCGTATGGCGGTTAAAAAGATCGCCAAAGTAGGAGGATGTTTTCGTCATGGGGCCGCCGAGGTTGCCGTAGAAGAAATAGGAGTAATAGCTGGGTTCGACGAGTGGCGGCGAGTTGGCGGGTCGGGGGTTGGAGTTCAGGATCGGATTCTGCGCATTAAATCCGGAATAATTGCCCCGGGAAAAGATGTGTCCGTGCATCTGGCCGGTGCCGGCCTTGGTGAGAATCTCAATGCGACCATAGCCGAGGCGGTCAAACTCCGCGGAGAAGGGGTTCTGGTTGACGATGATTTCGCGAATCGAGGACTTGGGCGGAATCTGTCCGCCGGAAAAGCCGTCAATATAGATTTCGCCGCCATTGGGGCCGGCGGAAGGACCGGCGAGAGCCTGCAGTTCGCTGGACAGCTCATCCGGGTCGTCGGAGAGCGCGTCGAGATCCTTGCCCTTGATGATCATGGCGTTGGCGTTGGATTCCGGCGTGGTGTCGATGGTGGAGGTCTCTCCGCTGACGTGGACCTGTTGCGTCTGGGCCGCGATGGTCATGGCGATGTTCAGCGTTTTGGTGGCGCCGGGAGCAATGACGACGCCCTTCGATTCAAACGGAGTGAAACCTTCGATGGAGGTGTCGATGGTGTACTCGCCCGGAGGCAGGCCGCTGAAGTGGTACAGGCCAGTGCCGCCGCTGGTGGTGCTGACGGTTTTTCCGTTGCCGGATAGAACGATGGAAGCGCCGGGAATAATGGCGCCGGTAGGGTCCGCTACGACACCGCGTAAATTGCCGGTGGATTGTTGCCCGAAAAAAGTCGAGACGAGGAGTAGAGGCAGGACAAGTACGGCAAAGATCCAAAAGCGTCGATGAGCCACAGACAGTTTCCTTTTTCGTCGAAATGTTGCGTCTTAGTAATTAAGACGGAGGAGGGGTGTAAAAAGCCTCAACAAAGGGGGGCAAATCGGCAAAATTCACACAGCGGAAATCTTGGGCAGTGAATTGCGATTGGGGAGAAAGTATTAAGAAACTTTCTCCACGGGATGGGAATCGGCAGGGGTGCGGGTGGCGGGGGCTTGCTGGGAATGTGTCGCATGACGCCGGACGGTGAACACTTTGCGACCATCTTTGATCAATCTGCGGAACATGTAGGGGGTAAAGAAGGCTCCGGGAGAGCGCAGCGACTCGCGGAGGGCGTTGCGAATCCAGCCGGGTTTACCG
This sequence comes from Acidobacteriaceae bacterium, assembly GCA_049692235.1. Taxonomy (GTDB): domain Bacteria; phylum Acidobacteriota; class Terriglobia; order Terriglobales; family Acidobacteriaceae; genus JAKAAZ01. Next base: position 35,825 of record JBAVOQ010000061.1, read on the forward strand.
ATGGTCTGAATAAGGATGGTGAGGGTGATGCCGCTGATGAAGTTGCGTTTTGCAGATTTCAGTTTCCGCGCGGCGTTGCCATCCTGACTGGCTTCGGCGCTGGCCAGCAAATCTCGATGTACGACGCGTGCCCATTGCTGCCATTTCTGTACGGCGGACTGACTGGTAGTGCTGCCCAGATGGTTGGTGTATTGCACCAGCGGCTCGGGGATGCAGATGGCGTATTCGCGCAGCAGGGCGGCGCGCCCCCAGTTGCCGATGTCGCAGAGGTCGCCATATTTGCCTTCGTAGCCGCCGACGGCAATTGCATCCTGGGTTCGCAGCAGGATGCTGCTCAACCGCGGTCCGCGATCGCCGGCAAACAGAGCGACCAGCAGGGAAGAGACGGATTCCAGTTCGGGGCCAGGGTCAGCGGTCCAGAATTGAGAACTGGTGGCGCTGGCAATGTGGCAGGGGCACCAGACAACGCCGACCGCGCTGGCGGGAATTGGAGGCTTGCCGAGCAAGAACGGCTGGACTAACCGCTCGATAGCATTGGGCAGCAGAACATCGTCGTCGCCGAGCAGGAGGAAGAATTCTCCGGTGGCGTGACGCAGGCAAAAATCGAAGTTGCCGACCAGGCCGAGGCGTTGCTTCTGCTGGACGAGGACCACGCGTGGATCCCGTATCTGCTGGATTTCGGCCACGGTGTCATCGGTGGAGGCATCGTCGGAGACGAGTACTTCAAGATTCGAATATGTCTGGGCGAGCGCGCTGCGGATGGCGCGGAGAGCGAAGTCGCTCCGATTGATGGTGGGGATTCCTACCGTGACGCGCCCGGGAACTGTCATGATGGTTTAGTAACCAATTTACCATCTGGCGTTGCCCTGCCAGCGTGGACGGCAATCCGGCCCAAACTGCATAATCTCTGCCAGAGCCGGGCAACCGCCGCCGCAGAGAGCCGTACCGGGCCCGTAAAATTAAGGGGGATGGATAAGACGACCGATGCGAAAGCCTGCAGAAGAAATGGTGCTTGAGCGTTTTTTGGGTGGACCAGGGTTGCGCTCACGGCTGACGAGCCACATTCCGCCGGGGCAATTTGCGCGGTATTTGATGGTGGGCGTGTGGAACACGCTGTTCGGCTACAGTGCCTACGCGCTGTTTACGGCGCTGCTGATGCCGCGGATGCGGTTCGGATACATTTTAGCCTCGGTGTTGTCGAACCTGATGGCGATCACCGTTGCCTATTTCGGGTACAAGTTTTTCGTCTTCAAAACCAAGGGAAATTACGTGGTGGAGTGGTTCCGCTGCATCCTGGTATATGGAAGCGGAATGTTGCCGGGGCTGGTGTTGCTGCCGCTGCTGGTGGAGGGGCTGGACTATGGTTTCCACCTGGAGCGCAGCGCTCCGTACATTGCGGGGGCGGTGCTTTTGGCGGTGGGAACGATCTACAATTTTTTTGGTCACAAGCATTTTTCGTTTAGGTCGCCACCGGGCCGTCCGTCCCCGCTGTGAGTGTTAGGATGTCGCGCGGATATTTTTCGAAGGCGGGGAAATCCGGGAACCTATCGGGTGATTGCGAGAGTGTATTTCAGCAGGTAGAAGAAGTGAAGGGGCAAAATGCAATCGGTCAACCGCTGTGTTATTTGTCATGCCGCCATTACCAAATCGTCGAATGGGGTTGTAGCGCCGTTCCTGGCGCGACGAATCTGGAATCGCGCCTGGTTTCCAGCGAAATTCATGGAATGTGAAAGTTGCGGATTCGGGTTCTTCAACCCGCGCTTGGATGAAGATGAAGAAAGGCGACTCTATTCAGGCTATCGCCTGGACGAATATCAGAGGACGCGGTACGCTTGCGAGCCCTGGTATACCAAGACATTTAATGAGGGGCTCTCAGCGCCGGAGGGAATGAAAGTTCGGAAGGATACGCTCCGGGACGTTCTAAGTCCATATCTGGCTGGCCACCAAATCCGCACGATTCTCGATTTCGGCGGGAACAGAGGCGAACTGATCGAAGATTTGATACCAAATACGGAACGGTATGTCTACGACATTTCAGACTTAGAGACGCTTCCCGGCATCGGACATCTGAAAAAGATAGAAGATTGTCAGGAGCATCCGTGGGATCTGATCGTCTGCAGCAATGTGCTGGAACATGTTCGCGATCCGCGAAAGGTTCTGGAGGAAATGGGTAAGATTGCCAGTGCGAAGACGCTGATATTTGTAGAAGTGCCGCAGGAATCGCCCGCCGGCCCAAAGAACATTGCGAAGAGACTGACCCAGTTGGCAATATTAATGGTCATGCGGCCCTCCATAGGACTTCGACTGTTCCGGCCCGCATTGATCTATCTAATGCATGAGCATGTAAATTTCTTTTGCCCGAAAGCGTTACGGCATCTGGCGAATTCTTTGCATTGGGAGATTGTTGCGGATGGGCAATATGACATTAGCTCCTATAAATTCGGAATCTACAGAGTTACTTCAGGAACGATGACTTGGTGCCTGGCGAGGAAGCCGTGAAGACGATCAGCATCATTACTCCCTGCTACAACGAAGAAGATAATGTCGTCGAACTGTACACGCGGGTGCGCAACGTGATTGCGGCGCTGGGGCGATACAAGTATGAGCACATTTTTATCGACAATGCCTCGGAGGACAGCACGGTGGCGGTGTTGAAGGGGCTGGCGGCGGCCGATCCGAATGTGAAGATCATTGTGAATGCTCGCAACTTTGGACATGTGCGCAGCCCGATGCACGCCTTCTGGCAGGCGCAGGGGGATGCGGTGATTGGCATTGTGGCCGACATGCAGGACCCGCCGGAGATGATTGCCGACCTGGTGCAGGGGTGGGAGGAAGGCTACTCCATGGTGCTGGCGATCAAGCGCACCAGCGGGGAGCATCCGCTGATGTTCTGGGCGCGCAAGAAATATTATTCGCTGGTGAATCGGTTGTCGTCGATTGAGACGTTCGAGAATTTTACCGGCTTTGGATTGTACGACCGGCGCGTGGTGGACCTGGTGAAGTCGTTTGCCGATCCGTATCCGTATTTTCGCGGGATGATTGCGGAAATTGGCCTACCGCACAAAAAGATTTATTACGACCAGCCGGGACGCAAGCGCGGCATTACGAAAAACAATTTTTATACGTTATATGACTACGGCATGCTGGGCATCATTAACCACTCCAAAGTGCCGCTGCGGCTGATGACGTTTACGGGGTTCGCGGGCGCGCTGTTTTCTTTTCTGATCGGCATGACGTACCTGATCTACAAGATTTTATTTTGGCGAAGTTTTTCTGTCGGGATTGCGCCGGTGGTGATTGGGATGTTTTTCGTCAGCTCGATCTTGCTGGTATCGATGGGGGTGATGGGGGAATACATTGGCGCCATTCATACCCAGATTCAGCGACGACCGTTTGCGGTGGAACGGGAACGAGTGAATTTTGAGACGCCGCCGCAATTGCCGCTGGGAATGGAGACATCACTTCCGCTTCGAAGGATTGAGGCGGACCCGTTCCCGGCGAAGATTTAAGAATGCGACAGGCAATGCTCCCTAAGAGTCGAGGCTGAATCGGGGGCGTCCAGAAAAAGATGCCGGCTCATTACGGCAATATTTTTTGGCGCTCTCTGCCCGTTTCCGGTAACGCAAATGCGACCACAGAATCCCCTAAACTTCCCCCCGCGAAGGCACTCCCACCGGAACAGATGACTACAAATTGACGTTTACCTATCTGGTAGGTCATCGGTGTTGCTTGTGCTGCGCCGGGAAGTTGGCCGCGCCATAGTTCATGGCCGCTCAGGGGATCAAATGCACGCAGGTAGGGGTCGAATGTTGCGGCCGAGAAAATGAGATCGCCGCCTGTGAGGATTGGACCGCCGGAACTGACGGAGCCAGTATGTTGTCCGGCGATCATCGTTCCCAGAGGTTCTGACCAAAGCTTTTTGCCGGTGTTTAAATTGATTGCCACCATGGCGCTCCATGGCTGGGGCGTACAGGGGAAGCCACTAGGACCATAAAGTGATTCGCGAAATATCTGGTATGGTGTTCCCGCTTGAGCGCTGAGTTCATGGCCGGCAGTGTCAGGCGCGCGAAAGCGTTGGTCAGTCGGAAGATCTGTGGTTGGGGTCCAATCAAGCAGCCACTGGTGAAATTTGCGATCCACGCGGGCTAGCAACCCGCTCCCGGCGGGGTTGCGGGGAACGAGCCGAGCGTCGAAAGCGAGGGCATTCGTGTTGGCATACATTACGCCAGTCTTGGGATCGATGGCAGGAGAGCCCCACTCCACGCCACCGATGCTGCCTGGATACAACAGGGTGCTATCGGTCGAGACTGGAGTGAAAATTCCCTGATTGACGAGTGCCGCAACTTTGTCGTGGCAGAACGTCTTATCTTTTTCGCTTGCCCCAAATACCTGATCGGCTGTGAAAGTCAGTGGGGCAAGGTCGGGCAGACTTGAAAACGGTTGGGTGGGTGATGTCATTTCGCCGGGAACGCGGGACTGCGGAACGGGCTTCTCATAGACGGGATAGAGGGGCGCGCCTGTCAGACGATTGAGCACAAAGACCATTCCAGTTTTAGTTGTGATTGCTACTGCTGGGATGCGATCACGAAACTGAAACAAGACAGGTTCGGCTGCGATGTCATAATCCCAGAGATCATGGTGCACTGTCTGAAACCCCCAAACGCGCTTGCCAGTCGCTGCTTCCAAGGCAACAACTGAATCTGCATCACGGTTGTCGCCGGGGCGGTACACTCCATAAAAATCAGGGCTCGGACTTCCTGTCGGTACGTAGACCAGCCCATGTTTCGGATCGGCCGCGATGACGGACCAGGCGTTCCCGGCGCCGGTGCGAGGGTGTTGATTTTGCGCCCAAGGCAGCGGCTCCCACGTCCAGAGAAGATTTCCGCTGCGGGCATCGAATCCGCGTACCGCGCCCGATGTCATTTCAACGCCCTGATCATCGCCAACGGAGGAATCGATAATGACGACATCCTTTACAACTGTGGGTGGCGAGGTAAATTCGTACCAGGTCTTATCTAGCAGGTGAATACTCTTCGTTAGATCAACCGAACCATGAGAGCCAAAGTCTTGGCAAAGTCGGCCATCGTTAGCATCGATCGCGATAAGGCACCTATCTAGCGTTGCTTCAAATATGCGATTGCTGCAAACGGTGGACATTTCTCTTCTACGCGATGAGTGCCAGAGAGCGACGCCCCGCGAGGTAACGATGCCAATAGTTGCATTACGATCAATTTTTGGGTCAAACGACCAAATTTTTGTGCCGTTCGCAGCGTTCAGCGCAAACACTCTATCGAAGGGCGTGCTGAGATAGAGCGTGTCATGCCAAATAATGGGATTGGCTTCAAATGCGGCGCGGGAATTTGCGGCTCCTGGCGTTTTGAACTCACCCGTGTGGAATGTCCATGCAACTTTCAGAGTTGTGACATTTGATTGGTTGATTTGACGAAGTGGCGAGTAGTGCTGGCCGGCCAGATCCCCGTTATAAGTTGACCATTGGGAGGTTTGCTGAGCTTCCGCGGTCGGCACAGCCAAAACAAGGAGGATGAACGCGGCGAGGCAAACACTCTTTGTTGGCATAGCCAGAGTATAAGGGCCCGGAGCGGGGTGGTAAATGTTTTAGCTCCAAGCAGATGTGGGCGTGAGTTTACGCCGCGAAATGCGGGTCAGCTTTGGGTAGGCGAGGGATCGGGGTCTGAACTTGAGGTCTGCCTTTTCCGTTGGCCAAGGATGTTGACTGGAAAGGGCACATGTGAAGGTCGAAATTTCTTCGTGGGCGGTTTGGGGCGGTGACATTACTTTAGTTTCGGAGGAATCGCCAAACTGAAACAGAGATTCCCAAATCGAGAGCATCATGGGATCGGGGAGGAAAGCAGACTTCATCGACTGCCCCTGGGAATCGCTGCGTATTTCAGTTGTGGTGACAATGCTTCCTCTCCCGTTCAAAGCGAAACCACGTTTACCCACGACTGCGGCGGAGCCGAACCACAAGCCGGAGCTGGATGGAATTCGCGGCATTGCGTTGCTGGCGGTGATGCTGTCGCATGGCGGCCCGTATATTGAGCGGACAACGGCGCTGTCGAAGCTGTTCGCGTATGCCATGATTCCGGGTTGGTCCGGGGTTGAACTCTTCTTTGTGCTGTCGGGATTCCTGATTACAGGAATTCTGCTGAAGTCAAAGACCGCAGAGAATTATTTCTCTTCGTTTTACGCGCGACGCTTTCTGCGCATCTTTCCTATTTATTATCTGGTGCTGACGGTTGGATTGTTGGCGGCGACACATGTTTCGTGGTGGAACGCGTTGCTGCCTGTGACGGAAAAGACCCGCCTCGCCTATTACTTTTACGCACAAAACTGGCCGATGTTCTGGCCGCACCATGTGTTTTTGAAGATGAATGGGTTTGGGCATTTCTGGAGCCTGGCGGTGGAAGAACAGTTTTATATTGTGTGGCCGCTGGTGGTGTGGCTGCTGCCGGAAAACGCCATCCTTACGCTATGCACGGTGGGACTGGTGGTGGCGCTGCCGTTGCGGGTAATGATGGTGCACAGGTTCGCGGAAGACTTTACCGCGATGGCGCTGACGACCAGTCGCATGGACGGGCTGCTGGTCGGCGTGATTCTCGCGATTCTTTTGCGGCGAGGGCAGATTCCGCGACGATGGATTTACCTGTGCATGGGCGCGGGGGCGGGCATCATCGGGTTCATTGCCGTGTTTCACCATACGGAATTGATCGCGACCTACCTGTACATGCCGACGATCGGGATTACTGGATTTGCGTTGCTGTCGGGTGGGTTGCTGGCGCTGTCGCAGCATCGCATTGTGTGGCTTGGTCACATTCTGGATGCGCGATGGCTGCGAACGACGGGGAAATACAGCTACGGAATGTACATCTATCACATTCCCGTGTACCTGATCTGTGAACATGTTCTGGCGACGCGGTTTGGCGTGGCGTTTCCGATGCCGCTGCGATGGGCGCTGCTATATATCGGATTTCTGATTGCGGTGACGTTCCTGGTGGCGAAGGTCAGCTATGACCTGTTCGAGTCGAAAATTCTGGCGCTGAAGGTTCATTTCAGGCCACGATTTGGGGACGCAACGTTAGGGCGTACGTGTGTCGCTGGCGAGGGAGACGTTTTCAATGGCCTGCCGGTACGCGTCGAACTGGGCTAAGCATTTGCGTCGCGCGTCATGGCCAGTCTTCACGTCCAGGTACCAGTCGAGCGTGAGGTCGAGGGCCTGTGATAAGGAGAGCACGGGTTGCCAGCCGAGATGCTGCGAGGCCTTGGTCCAATCCAAGGTGAGCATGTTGGCCTCATGCGGGTGAACGCCGCTATCGATTTGCCAGCGTGGCGCGGTGGCGGCGGGCAGAGTCGCCCAGCGTGAGGCGACGTACTCCACAATCCACTGGACGGGTTTGGCGTCGTGGTAGTGCGGACCGAAGTTCCAGCCGCCGGAAAATTGTGGACCGTGATGATAGAGATGCTCTGCCAGGGTTAGGTAGCCGCGAAGGGGCTCCAGCACATGCTGCCAGGGCCGCGTCGCGTTGGAGTTGCGGATACGAAGCGTCTCGCCGGAATTGAAGGCGCGAACGATATCGACGATGAGGCGGTCAGAGGCCCAGTCGCCGCCGCCGATGACGTTGCCGGCGCGGGCGGAGGCGATGGCGACTTTGTGCTGCGCATATTTTTCCGGCGGGAAGAAGGAATTTCTATAGGCGTTGGTGACAAGTTCCGCACAGGCCTTGCTGTTGCTGTAGGGATCGTGGCCGCCGAGGGGATCGTTTTCGCGATAGGCCCAGACCCATTCCTGATTCTCATAGCATTTGTCGGTGGTGACGATGACGACGGCGCGCACGGAACCGCAGGCGCGCACGGCTTCCAGCAGGCGCGCGGTGCCGAGCACGTTGGTTTCGTAGGTGCGGATGGGGTCCTGATAGGACACGCGGACCAGGGATTGCGCCGCGAGGTGAAACACAATTTCCGGCTGATGCTGCAGCAGGGCGTCCTGGAGATGGTCGAGCTCCGCGAGATCGCCGATGACTGAGGTCATGTCGCGAGCGACGTCGGCCACGGCAAATAAACTGGGCGAAGTATGCGGAGGCAGCGCGTAGCCCATCAAGTCGGCACCGAGTTGCTGCAGCCACAGCGACATCCAACTGCCTTTAAAGCCGGTGTGCCCGGTGAGAAAAACTTTGCGGCCCTGCCAGAAGGTATTCACCATATTTTCCACGGAGCGGAACCTGTGTCCCAAAGATCTTCAAGAAATTTTCGATCATGCAGCGTGTCCATGGGCTGCCAGAAGCCGTGATGCTTATAGGCGGATACCTGTCGTTCGCGGCTGAGGGTTTCGAGCGGATCGCGTTCCCAGATGGTGGAGTCGCCCTGAATATAGGGGGCGACTTTGGGCGAGAGGACGAAAAAGCCGCCGCTGACCCAGCGACCGTCGCCTTTGGGTTTTTCTGAAAACGAAGTGACGTCGGCATTGTCACTGATTTCGAGGGCGCCGAATTTTCCCACAGATTGAGTTGCGGTCAGAGTGACCAGAGTGTTGCGGCTGCGATGGAACCGCAGCAGATCGTCGATGTTGATGTCGGCGAGGCCGTCGCCATAGGTGAAGCAGAAGGTTTCATCCTTGTCGACGTAGGCGAGAGCGCGTTTCAGGCGGCCGCCGGTCATGGTGGCGGCGCCGGTGTCGATGAGGGTGACGCGCCAGGGCTCGCAGTCGGCACTGTGGGTTTCAATTTTATTTTGCTGCAGGTCGATGGTGACGTCGGCGGAGTGCAGAAAATAATTCGCAAAAAACTCCTTGATCATGTAGCCCTTGTAGCCGAGGCAGACGATGAAGTCGTTGATGCCGTAGTGCGAATAAATCTTCATGATGTGCCACAGGATGGGATGGCCGCCGATTTCCACCATGGGTTTGGGGCGGGCGGAAGTCTCCTCCGCCAACCGGCTGCCAAGTCCACCTGCAAGGATGATCGCCTTCATATCAATTCTTCGACGCCTCCGAGGGTGAGTGCATAGCCGACATTTCTATCCGCGAGCCGCGGAGTGGGTGCGTGTTGGTCGTAGTTCGGTTCGATTGACGTACAGTTTACGATATATCTTCAGGGCGCGTTTTGAGCTGATTGCACGGATGCGTTGAGAGAATCGATATAGAGGGATACTGTTTGACCCACAACTACACGGTTCACGACATCGTATCGACGGCCGCGATTGTTCCGGTTTTTGCCATCTTTTTGTTTTTCCCTGGATATAGTTTTGGTTGGTTCACTGACCTGCTGCAATTTCGATCCAGCTCCATATCCAGAAGAATTCTTCTGAGCCTTCCGCTTTCTCTTGTCATTTCCACGATTGCGACGAACTTACTGGGAAGATATTTGAGTTCAACCGTCATCCTTTGGGGATTTTGCGTTGTGGCGGCGGCAACTATCTTTCACTTGACGTATACGTGGGCGCGTCGGCCGAAGACTGCTGCGAGCGGCATGGCAGGGACTACGAAGATCGCTTGTGGCATCGCGATTGTGTGGGCGATCGTCGTGATTGCGTCTTTGGCCGATGTCCAGATTGGATCGAGGCTCTATGCGAACACCGCGCTATGGGACCATGCGGTGCGGATCGCTTTTCTTCACTCTGCAATGCGGACCGGACCGCCCATCCGGAATCCGTTTTCTTATCTCGGGTCAGCCCCCATCGCTCGCTATTATTACTACTGGTATGTTCTGTGCAGCTATCCTGCCAGGCTGACGAATATCGATCCTCGATGCGTCCTCTACGGAAGCTCGGTGTGGAGCGGCTTCTTACTGGCCGCGCTGATTCCGCTGTACCTGCGGGACTTTCTCGGGGTTCGAGAGAATCTGCGAAGAAAGTCCGTGATCGGATTTACTTTGATTGCAGTTACTGGCCTAGACATTGTACCTACCCTATATGAGTTCTTTCGCGCCAAAACGATAACCCCCGATATGGAATGGTGGGACCCGGTGCAGATCACATCCTGGACCGATGCACTGATCTGGGTGCCTCACCATGTGACGGCGTTAGTGGCGTGCCTGATTGGCTTTCTAGCGCTGTGGAATGTGCGAACGGTCGGGGAGAATGCTTCCCGCAGGCTTAGCGAGCGATGGATAGCGGGGATTTTTGCTGCGTTCGCCTTCGTCGCCGCGGCGGGACTGTCTGTGTATGTGACGTTTGCGTTTGCGATATTTTTGCTGGTCTGGGGATTCCGGCTGCTGGCCAAGCGGGTGTATCCGGATTTTTTTCTGTACCTGGGCACGGCGTGTTGCACGATACTCTTCGCGCTTCCATACCTGCACGATTTGTTAGCGCATCCGGCGGCTGGTGCGGTTGCAGCGGGTGCGGCTGCTGGTGCTGGTGCAGCTGCGACAGGAATCAGCGTGGGGCCCTTCGCCCTGGGATTGCGGGTGCTTCCAAATTTCTTGAGCACGCCGATGTTTCTGAAGGTTAGAGGTTTCTCTCACCCAGGACTCCTGGCTCCGTTCGGGGTGCTCATTGTTTACATACTGGAGTTTGGAGTATTTGCCGCGATTGCATGGGCCCGTTTCAGACGGGACATGAAAAACAAATCGCAATTAGGAGAAGCGGAGATTGCTTCGTGGACCATGCTTGCGGTCGGCATGTTTGTCATCACCTTCGTGCGGTCCGCGGTGATAACCAACAACGATCTGGCATTTCGCAGCGCGATGATCGTTCAATTTGTTGTACTGCTCTGGGCGGCGGAATTCTTCGACGGCTGGTTTTTCTTGCCGCGTCGCGATCGACTGCATCAAAGCCGGGGGATGCGATTTGTCGTTCATTCGACATTGATTCTTGGATTTGTCGCGGCCGTCTACAGCCTGACAATCTTGCGAACGTACGCTGTCTTCGATGACAAGGGGATGATTGCGTTTCCCGCCGACTGGTTCCCCGTGCCCCATGAGGTTGGAACCGGATTGATGAACATACGACAAGCCTACGATCAGCTCGACAAGATTCTTCCGGCGCAGTCGATCGTGCAATACAATCCGATGCGCGAAGATTATCTGCCGCTGCTGGAATACGACAGTTTCCAATCCGTGGATGCGTTTCCAGATTGTGGAACGGAATTCGGCGGCGATACCAGTAAATGCTCTCCGGTGCAGGATGCGATTGCAACCCTGTTCAATACGCCGGGTGAGGTGAACATTCGCGAGTTGTGCTCGCGACTGTCGATTGACGTTCTGGTGGCGCGCAAGACCGATGCCGCCTGGCAGGACCGGAACAGCTGGGTATGGACGAACCCACCCCTGGTCGCGAACTCCTACATCCGCGCATTTCGATGCCGGTAGACGAATTGCGAACGGCACTGCGCATCGCATTTATGCGTGGACCGGTTGCTTCTTTCGGTTGGCGAAGGCGGTGATGGTGTCGATGGTGTAATTGAGCATTTCCTCCGTCAGGCCGGGATAGAGGCCGATCCAGAAAACATTGCGCATGACGAAGTCGGTATTTTTCAGGTCGCCGATGACGCGGAAGTCGACGCCCTGATAGGCGGGCTGGCGTGTGAGATTGCCGCCGAACAAGAGGCGCGTGGCGATCTTGTTGGATTCCAGTTCGCGAATCAGGTCATTGCGATCGAAGGGCGCCTTCTGGCGAAGCGTATCCGGGCGCACGCCAATGGGAAATCCGAACCAGCTGGGCTCGGCATCGGGCGTGCTTTCCGGCAGCAACAGGCGATCTTCGAGTGGCTTCAGCCCGTCGTACAGATACTGAAAATTCTTCCTGCGGGCGGCGATAAAGCCGGGAAGCTTAACTAACTGAGATACGCCGATGGCGGCCTGCATGTCGGTCATCTTCAAGTTGTAGCCGATGTGAGAGTAGGTGTATTTGTGATCGTACCCGCAGGGCAGATCGCCGAGTTCCCAATCGAATCGCTTGCCGCAGGTGTTGTCTTTCCCGGGGTCGCACCAGCAGTCGCGGCCCCAGTCGCGGAAAGATTCGACCAGAGTTTTTAGCAGCGGGCTGTTGGTGACAACGGCGCCGCCCTCGCCCATGGTGATGTGGTGGGCGGGATAGAAACTCACCGTTGCAAGGTCGCCGAAGGTTCCGACTTTCTTGCCTTTGAAAGTCGCTCCCAGCGCGTCGCAACTATCTTCAATCAACCAGAGATTGTGCTGCTTTGCGAAATTCGAAACGCGATCGGGGTCGTAGGGATTGCCCAGGGTATGGGCAATCATGATGGCGCGTGTTCGGTCACTAAAGGCAGCGTCCAGTTGCGAAGCGTCGGCCTGGTAGTTGGGCAGGGTGATGTCGATGAAGACCGGGACGCAGCGATTCTGGATGATGGGATTGACGGTGGTGGGAAATCCGGCAGCGACGGTGATGACTTCATCGCCGGGATGAATGGCGCGATCAAGAAGTTTGGGTGAGGTGAGCGCGGAAAACGCGAGCAGGTTGGCGGAGGAGCCGGAGTTGACCAGGGTTGCGCCACGCACATCCAGGTAGCGCGCAAACTGGCGCTCGAATTGGGCCGCGAATCGGCCGGTGGTCAACCAGCCATCGAGCGAGGCGTCGATCAGGTTGCGCAGGTCGGCGGCATCCAGAACTTTTCCCGCAACGGGAACGGCAGACTGGCCGGGGAAGAAAGGCTGCGCGCGAAACTCCTCTTCGAAATATTTTTCCGCGAGTTGCAGAATCTGTTCTCGAAGTTCGCGGCTGCGTTCGCTCATCTGTCTATCGTAATGCAGGCGGCACGTCTGGGACAGCAGGGGGATGGAGAGGAAAATCGGATCGCAATGGCGGCCATATTTTCGGCGGAGAGATGGGGATGGCAGGCTTGATAGGGAGGTTGGCTTAAACTGCGACGACAAGAACGAGAGCAGCGCAATCGGCCCTGGGGTTCGCGGAAGCGGCGGATCCCAGGGCCGATTGCGCGAACGGGTTATCGAGCGAAGAGGATCGATCCCAGCAGAATGACCAGGACCAATCCGCTGATCGCGACATACATTCGATCGCCTTCCAACGCAAAGGCGCCGACAAGAAAGGCTACGCGGGCGACAGGGGTCGCGATGAGCAGCAAAACTCCAAGCTGGATAATCGCGAGCGGGTTGCCGTGGAACGCATGCGGGATCAGCAGGTATACGGATCGAAGCGGCTCCGTTACGGAATGAAACACATGGTAGTTGGGTATCGCGGTGGCGTGGTGGACCAAGTAAAGACCCAGCCCGATGAGAGTCACGAAGCAGGACAGAAGGACGCCGGCTCGGAGGACCTGACCGATCAGAATTTCTACTTGCCTGTCGTTGAGTCGTCGCATGGCTAGATCTTTCCCGCCACGCCGTTGTAGATCATCTCCAGTGCAAGGAAAAAGATGACCACGGAGAAGACCAGGCGCAACGACTTGACGTGGGTTTTGACAAGCAAGCGAGCGCCAATCAGCGAGCCGATGAGGACTCCGATCATGACAGGAGCGGCGAGCGAAGGTTCGATATAGCCGCGGCGCAGATAGATGCCGGCGCTGGCGGCGGCGGTGACGCCGATCATGAAATTGCTGGTAGTGGTGGAAACCTTGAAGGGAATGCGCATGATGTGGTCCATCGCCAGCACTTTTACGGCTCCCGAGCCGATTCCAAGCAGGCCGGAGAGGACGCCAGCGCCGACCATGGTACCGAAGCCGCCGGAAATGTTCTTGACTGAGTAGTGCTCCTCTTTGCCATCGATGCCGGGGAAGGCGCCGTTCATTTTCAGACGATCGGACCATGGATTGTGCGCAATCAGTTCGTCGTCATGCCTCTGAAAAGAAAGATACACAGAGTAAAGCAGCACCAGGCCGAATACAATGGCAATACCGCGCGTGGGAGTGCGGGTTGCGAGCCATGCGCCGCCGACGGCTCCCAGGGTGGTGGCGACCTCAAGAAACATGCCGATGCGAATGTTGGAATAGCCTTCTCGCACATACGCGGCGGCTGAACCGGACGATGTGGCAATAACGGAGATGAGCGAGGCGCCGATGGCGTAGTGGATATCCACTTTGAACAACAACACCAGCATGGGAACCAGCACGACTCCACCGCCCAAGCCTGTGAGGGAGCCGAGAAGACCGGCCAAAAGTGAGCCCCCCAGCGTAAACAATGAGAAATCCAACTGATTCATGAGTAAACTCGATACTTTCTCTAATCTAATGGAAACGGCCAGCTCCAAAGGAGATGCTACCAACTTTGGATGAGAAAAGCGTGGACAAGCGAGACTATTCCTTCGTCTGCACGTCTATATGAATTCCTTTGGCGTTTTCGCAAGACAACTCATAGAATCTCGGTATTTGGACACAAAATCAATCGACAGGAAAATTTCACTGCAGGTACACCGATGACGGAACCGAAGTGCGGTCGACGTATGGATGGCAAGTTGCATCACATGAACACTCCCTTGGTTTTAGGATGGATCGCGGCGCTGCTGCTGGGTGGTCTTTCGCTTACCCAGGCGAGCGCATTGACAGTCTTGCCAAGCCGCATCAACGGACCCATTCAGTCCGCGCAGATGCAGGTGGTGAAGGGCACGGTGTCTCCGCGGGTGGCGGCGGCGCGGGATCAGGGTCAGTTGTCCGGGTCGACGCCCATCGAAAACATGTCGCTGGTGTTTGCCTTGTCGCCAAGCCAACAAGCGGACTTGAAAAACCTGCTGCAGCAACAGCAAACCGTGGGTTCCCCGATGTATCACCAATGGCTGAAGCCGGGGCAATTTGCGGCGCGCTATGGAATGAGCCAGCAGGACCTGGCGAAGGTGGCGGCGTGGCTTCGGACGCAGGGTTTTACCGTCGTCGACATTCCGGCGAGCAATGACCGCGTGATTTTCAGTGGAACCGCGGCGCAGGTGAACGCTGTTTTCCAAACAGAGATGCGCAAGTATCTGTTCCATGGAAAGCAGCATTGGGCCAACTCGAACGACATCAGCCTGCCGCAGGCAATTGCGGGGATGGCGTTGGGAGTGATGCATCTGAACACATTTCGCCCAGAACCGCATGTGATGAAGCGACTGGTGCATGAAGCGGCGCAGTCGCCGGGGCGATCGGCAAATTCAGTGAACTCGCACTACACGCTGACGGATCAAAACGGAACCATCTACAACTTTATTGCTCCGGCCGATGCGCAGACGATTTATGACGTCACCGGCTTGTACAACAGCAACTTCACGGGAACGGATCAGACCCTGACGATTGTGGGGCAAACTGACATCGTGCAGCACCAGAGCGATATTGCCAATTTCAGAACGTTGAGCGGACTGAATGCGGCCAATTTGCCGACACAGATCGTGGCGTATCCAAAGGATTCAGGAACACCAACGGCGTATGTGGGCGACCTTGAAGAGGCGGACATCGACGTGGAATGGTCGGGCGCGATTGCGAAGAATGCAAACATTCTGTACGTCACAGTGGGAAACAACGCCAGTTACAACGTGCTGGATTCACTGATGTGGGCGATCGATAATCCGCTGGCGAACAACACAAATTTCTCTCCGGTGATCAGCATCAGCTATGGCGGCTGCGAGGCGGGATTTGCCTCCGGCAGCGCCATCAGCATTCTGGAGCAAGAGTTTGAAAAGGCGAATTCGCAGGGACAAACGATATTCGCGGCGTCCGGCGACAGCGGCTCCGCCGATTGTGATGCGGGCGATGTCAGCAGCAGCGGGCAAGCGCTGGCCGCGTCGAATGGGTTGGCTGTCGATTATCCGCCGAGCAGCCAATATGTGACCGCTGTGGGCGGAACATCTTTCAGCGGCGACATTGGGGATCAGTCGAAGTACTGGAACAGCAACAATACTTCCAGCAATGGATCCGCAATCAGCTACATTCCCGAGACGACGTGGAATGACACACCCGACATCACCGGACTGAACAACGCTGGTTCGTTAAGTGCCAGCGGCGGGGGCGCCAGTAATTGTGTGACGACGACGGGAACCTCGCCGAATCTTACATGCTCGGGTGGATTTACCAAGCCTTCCTGGCAGGTGGGGACGGGAGTCCCGAATGACGGGAAGCGCGATGTGCCGGACGTTTCGATGGCTGCCGATCCTGCCCACGATGGGTATGTTTTGTGCACGCAGGAAGTCAACTCCGCAGGCACGGCGTTTACCGGGCAAAGCAGCTGTGTGTATCCGGTGGGATCGAAGCAGGTGCCGTACTTCGATTCGACGGGCAGCGGATATTTGTACGGGGGCACCTCGATTGCAGCGCCACAGTGGGCCGCGATTCTTACGCTGATGAATCAGGAGGCGGGGAACAAGGGCGGCGTTGGAAACATGAATCCGATTCTGTACCAATTGGCGGAAACCACGCCGGGGGCGTTCCATGATGTAACTACGGGAAGCAATGCAGTGGTGTGCGTTGCGGGGAGCCCAAACTGCGTTTCCAATGGCGCGGGTGGATATGTCATGTCCTGCTGCAACGCAGGGAGCGGATATGACATGGCGACCGGACTGGGCTCCGCGGATGCGGCGGCGCTTGCCGCTGTATGGCCAAGATTGACTGCGGTGAATGGACAATTCAGTCTGCTGCTGAAGCCGGCCACGGTGACGGTGGCTCCGGGTGGCTCGGGAACGACTTCAGTGGTATTGAGCCCGAGCAGCGCCGGGCCGGGAACGTCCGGGTTTACGGGCACGGTGGATTTGACGTGCTCGAACCTGCCGGCAGGGGTGACGTGCAACTTTTCTAGCTCGTCAGTCAGCCTGGTGCCGGGAACGGCGCAAACTGTAACGCTCACGCTGAATGCCAGTTCATCGGCTGCGGCGACGTCGGTCGCGCGGATGAGGCATTCTCCATCGCCGCAGCATTCCGAAGTGCCGGTGCGCATGGCGTTCGCAGGGATTCTTGGATTCGCGCTGCTGGGTCTGGGACGGCGGCGGCGTACCTTCCCATCGCGCTGGATGGCAGTTCTGCTGCTCTTTGGTGGACTGATGGCGGCAACCTGCCTGACCGCGTGCGCTGGCGGCAGTGCTGGTGGCGGCGGTGGCGGAACGCCAGTGACACAGACCGTTACGGTGACTGGAACTTCGGGGACCACGGTGGCGTCGACCTCAGTTGTGTTGACCGTGACCTAGGCTAGGGACTGGGCGGTCAATGGGAACGATGAACGCATACGTCGCTTTGCTGCGCGCTGTGAATGTCGGCGGCACGGGCAAGCTGCCGATGACAGAGTTGAAAGCCATGTGCGAAGCGGCCAGATTTGTTGCCGTGCGCACGTACATCGCCAGCGGCAATGTTGTCTTTCAATCCACAAAAACTGAAGCGCAGGTGAAAAAGGCGCTGGAGGCAGCGCTGAGCGCTTACGCCGGCAAGCCGGTCGGCGTGATGGTTCGCACGGCGGCAGAGATGAGTGCGGTGCTGGCGCAGAATCCGTTTGCCAAGATGCCGGGGAACCGCACGGTGGCGTATTTTCTGGATGTCGCGCCCGCGAAAGATGCGCTGCGAACCGTGACGAACCAGACCAGCGAACAGCTTCGGCTGGGAGTGCGCGAAATCTACGGATACTTCCCCGATGGCCAAGGCGATTCGAAGCTAAAAATTCCCGCGGCAAAACATGGGACGGCGCGCAACATGAACACCATCGCCAAGCTTGCCGAAATGGCGGGCAGCTTAGAACCCCACTCAAGCCAAAAGAAGGCTTGAATGGGCCACCCGGCCGAAATGTTCACCTAAGACGCGCCGAGGTCGGATAGGTCGGGGTGCATCTTGGAGAAGTCGGTGGCGTGCTGGTAGGCGCGCGCGAAGGCGCAGAGTTTGGCATCCTGATACAGATTGCCGATAAACGTGATGCTGACCGGTGTGCCCGGTCCTCCAATGTTGTCCTCATCTCCGGTGTCGATGGCGGGAGGCTTGGGGGCATCATTTTCGCGAATGCCGTTGGGCTGGATGATGGCGGGATGTCCGGTGAGATTGGTGATGGTGAGCTGCTCCCCGTCGCTGGGGATGACAATGATGTCGACAATTCTAAAAATGTCGGCCATCTGCTGGATGGCGAGAGAACGGGCGCGGTTGGCCTGGATGTATTCGACCGCGGGAAAGAAGCGTGCGGTGCGAAAGACGTTGGGCCAGTCCTCCGGACCTTGCGCAGTGAGCAGTTTGTCGCGGCCGGTCATGGTGAGCTCGTCAAAGGCCGCAGCGGCTTCGGCGGACAAAAGATTGGCCATGGCACTGTAGGGCAGTTTTGGCAGCTCGACCGGAATCAATGGGACGTCCATGCTTTTCAGTTGATCGAGCGTCGCCAGGTCGAAGGTGCGATCGTAGCGGGTTCGTTCGCGGGAAGCGCGACGAAGGGCATAGTCCTGGCGCCATTTCTTTTGTTGTTCCGACGTCAAGCCGGTGGGCATGGTTTCCATCAATGGCTTTGGAATCACGAACGCTGTCGGGCAATAGCCGATGCGAAGGCTGCGCCAGTCGAAGTGCGCGTCCCAATTGAAGGCGGCGTCGCGCACGCTTAAATCTTGTCCATCCGGGCCATAGATGCTGCTCATCACCAGGGCGCAATCTTCCACGGAGCGACAAATGGGGCCGAGCTTGTCCATGGTCCAGGAAAGCGCCATGGCTCCAGTGCGAGGGACAAATCCAAACGTGGGACGAAGACCGGTGACGCCGCATCGCGTGGAGGGCGAGGAAATGGAGCCCAGGGTTTCCGAGCCAATCGAGAAAGCGACGCATCCCGTGGCGGTAGCGCAGGCCGGCCCGGCGGAGGACCCGCTTGACCCTTGACGGTGGTTCCAGGGATTGAGAGTGCGGCCGCCGAACCATTGATCGCCCATGGCCAATGCGCCGAGGCTTAATTTTGCCACCAGAACGGCGCCGGCTGCATCGAGGCGTTTGACGACGGTGGCATCGTAGTCGAAGGTCTGATGTTCGAAGCCGGCAGCGCCCCAGGTGGTGGGATACCCTTTGACCGCGAGCAAGTCTTTTGCGCCCCACGGCAATCCGTGCAACGGGCCGCGATAGGTTCCAGAGGCGATTTCGGCGTCGGCGGCTTTGGCCTGGGCCATGGCGCGTTCTTCCGTGAGAGTGATGAGGAAATGCAATGCCGGATTGAAGCGTCGAATGCGCTCGATATACATTTCGGTCAACGCGACGGAGGAGACTTTTTTTGTCCGAATATATTCGGCAAGTTTTGGAATGGTGGCAAAGGCCAATTCTTCAAGGTTGATGGGAGGTTCGCCGACGGTGGGTGGGTTGCCGTATTTTGGGGCTTCGCGCCGGGTTTGCACGATTGCGTTGGGCGGCAGCGGATTGAAAACGTAGGCTGGGGCGACGCTGTTCTGCAGGTGAAGCGCGCGGATGGCAGAG
Organism: Acidobacteriaceae bacterium; assembly: GCA_049692235.1. GTDB lineage: Bacteria > Acidobacteriota > Terriglobia > Terriglobales > Acidobacteriaceae > JAKAAZ01. Next base: position 55,119 of record JBAVOQ010000061.1, read on the forward strand.
TAGCCGTCGCGCTGCTGATTCAGTGCATCCAGCATCATGGCAATTTGATCGGGGGCCAGAGGAACACCGGCAAGCGCGGCGGCCTGCTCGACCATCTCGGGTGTGATTTTGGGAAGCGAGGGAGAGGCGGTGGCCGAGGCGGCCGCCTCCGTCTGCGCCTGGGTGGCGATGGTATAGAGAGCGCCCGGCAACAAGGTCGAAGCCAATCCAAATTGCGAACAGACAGCAAGAAAACGGCGACGGTCAAGCATGATGCCGAACTGTATCACAGTCGTGGAAAGTCTACATCCCTTTAGAGCCGTATCACCATTCCTGTAATGTGTCGGGCACTATGCAAGATGGCCTTTTCCTGGCAAAAAGGCCAGCCGAGATTGCACCTTGGCCTTACACCTATAGTGATACTGCTTTAGTTGGCGAGAAGAAGACGGCGCGCGGATCGGAAGGAGGCTGCGATCTTCCCCGCACCGACACCGTTAAACTCCAGCCACCACACCGGGATTGCATACGCAATGGCGGAAAGGAGGCCGACTGCGATCAAGCGAAAATACGTGGGGCGCAACAGGAAATGCGTAATGAGCCAGGGCAGCGCCAAAAACGCGGCACAACGGAATCCGGTGCGCAGATAGACGATTGCGGTGTCTCGGATTTTGATATCGAGGACGCGTTGCACCACGATGGGCTGTACGATGCCACGGAAGACGATGCTGGGAATCAATGTGCCGAGGGCGACGCCGATCATGCCGTAAGGTCGAGCCAGCAAAACACTGAGGACGAGGTTGGAGAGTGCTTCGCTGATATTGAGAACGGCGTAAGCCTTTTGATGCAGGCTGGCGTAGAGGGCGTTGACGGAGGTGGCCTGCGAAGTCTCAAGAAACACCGCAATCGAGAGAATGACGATGACGGGGTATACATCGGTGAAGGTGGGGCCCATCCAAAGAAAGACGAAATCTTTTGACCAGGCGATCATGCCGAAGGCGATAAAGGCGGAACTGGCTAACGCAACGCGCGTGCCGGAGAAATAGCTGCGCTCGAACCCGGCGTGATCGCTGACGCTCTTCTGCATACTCAGCAAGGGCATCATCACACCGACGATGGCGTCGATTCCGTCCATGTAATACATGACCAAAGTAGAGCCGATGCTGTAGTGCGTGACCGCGGTCAGGCCGATGAAGAACGAGACGGTGAGCGTGTCTGTCTGGAAGCGGATGCGGTCCGCAATTTGTCCAATGAGAACAGGTCCGCCGAAGTTAAAGAGTTTTCGCGACGTGCTTCGATTCCAGCGAGGCCAGGAAAAGATCTTCAGGAAGGGATACTCACGGTGCACTGTCCAGAGAATGATGGCATTGGCGGGAATTGCGGTTAGAACGCTGAGCCAGGCGAGCGCAATCACGCCATAGTGCGCATTGAGCACAATTACAGTGCCAATGGCCCGCAACAATCCGGTAAGGATCAGCACCCACGCAGTGATGTCGAAATGCTGGCCGGCATTCAGGGTTCCGAACGGGACTCGCATGCCGAAGCTGGACGCAGTGCTAAAACCAACAATGAGAAACACGATGGCCAGTTCGCGGCTATGGGCGTAGTGCAGCAAATAAACGCCGCCAGCGAGCACGATGGTAACAGTGAGCAGAGTCAGGGCGACTGCGGCAAAAATCCGTGTAGCCGCTCCATAGATATTGCGGGCTTCTTCATGGTCTTCCCGCCCCAAAAGCATAGGCCATGTGGGTGAAGACCGCCCCGGAAAGGCCGAGATCCAGAAAGCTGTAATAGCCGATGAAGGCCATCGCGATGGCCCAGATCCCGTATTGTTCGGGGCCTAGCTTATGGACGGTGAAAGGCATGAGGAAGAAGCCGATGAGGGCCAGGATCACCATTCGGAGCACACGACTGCTGGAACCTCGAACGAGCTTTTTCAGGGAAAAATGCTTGCGATGTTCAAGCTTTGGAACGGTGGATACCACAGCAGTGAAGCTCCCGGTTGAGGCGTGAAGATGCAGATACCAGTCTGACTGGTGCATGTGACTGGCCAAAGCCCGGAACGTCCGATCCACCTAAATTCGGGTGGCACACTGAGGAAAAGGATTCCGGACGGCGCCTATGTGCAAACTTTTGCACTCTTGTCGGGGGAAGAAGGAATATTCCCTTCTGTCGGCTGGAAATCTTTGACCGAGCAGCGTCAGTGGGTAGCGTCGGGGCTCGGTTTGGCGCATTTTGCGCCACTTAACATGGTCGCAAGCCTAATTGGAACTGCGGATAAGGGTTGGCATGAGGCGTGCAAGCGTTGTTGTGTGCACATCGGGACTGGCGAGGACAACGGATAGATGGTACTGATTATCGTTTTTGTGATCTTTGTTTTGGCGATGGTGGGGTTGACACGGCCCTACATCGGGCTTCTCGCGTTCTTGATGGTGATGGAATTGCAACCCGGTGAGATCTATCCGCAGTTGGCGCCTTTGCACCTGGAGAGGCTCGTGGCTGGGCTTCTGCTGGTGACGATCTTAATCCACGGGCAGAAGTTGCGTTTTCCATCGCCGATGCGTTGGTTCCTTGCGTTTTACGGGGCAATGATCTTGTCCATTCCGTTGGCGTTTTGGCGGGCTGGCGCCCTGGGCGCGTGCATTTCGTATTTGGAAACCGTCATTTTCCTCTTCTTTGTGACCGCTCTTTTGACCACAGAGAAGCGCATCAAATGGTTTCTTTTTACCGAGGTTCTGCTGGTGGACTGGCTGGGTGGAAGCGCGCTGTGGAATTATGCTCACGGGGTGCTGATCGTCAGAATGAACATCGATCGCGCCATCGGCATTACCAGTTCGGCGGGCGATCCAGATACCCTGGCGATCACCCTGCTGGTGACGATACCGCTTTGCATTGCGCTCTTGGCGCGGTCCAATCCGATCTGGATGCGAGCCATCGCCGCGGGCTCCGCAGCGATGTACCTGGTGACGATTGTCGATACAGGATCCCGTGCTGCGGCCTCCGGTGTGCTTTTCCTGGCGCTGATGCTGGTGTTTCGCAGGCCGAGGAATCTGATCTACCTGCCAGTTCTGGTGGCGCTCGGCCCTCTGGTATGGATGGTGATTCCGCAACAATACAAGGCCCGGTACGAAACGGTGAACAGCCTGAAGACGGACCTGTCCTATCAAAACCGCATTCTGAGCTGGAAAGGCGGTGTGGCCATGTTTGAGAGCAATCCAATCACTGGAATTGGAGCGGGGGATTACACCGCTGCGAACGGCATGAAGTATTGGCCGGGAAATGGCCGGAAGATTTACCTGAATGCACACTCGCTGTATTTCAAGCTTTTGGGAGAGCTGGGTCTGGTCGGGATTTTTACGTTTGGCGGGTACTTGATTTGCGTGTTCAAGCTGAATTTCCGGTTGCGAAAACAATTGGAGGCCGTGGATGCATCGCGGTTTCTAAAGTCACTTCCGGCAATGTTCAACATGATTCTGGCGCTGTTGCTGTTTGATGGATATGCGGCTCACAACCTGTATCGGGATATGTGGTTCCTGGTAGGGGCCATGGCCGCGTCCATCGGCCTGTTACCTTTGCTGCAGCAACAAGTTACGGAAGTCACAGCGGGCCAGATCGAAGGATCAGCGACGCCGGTGATTGAGCAACAATGGTCTCCTGCGTTGCTGCCGGCGTTGCGCGGGCAGGTTCCTCCTGAGGTCCCCCAAGCTGGAATTCACTTGCGGGCATAGGCAAGTGCCGCCGTTTTGAACTATCATTCCTCTAGATCAAAAAAATCATCGTTATGGGTAATCGTGGACGAGGGGGCACCCTCTTCCGGGATACCCCCTTTACAGTGGCTCCCATCCATGCGCAGGACGGTACTTAGGCGTCCCGACTGCTGCGGATAGGATGATCAGTTTGACGGCTCTTCTCTTGGAATTCAGTTTCCTGCCCTGCATCAATTGCGGTCTTGTCAGTTTGGTGTTGTCTATAGGTGCCAAACTTGTTGTGTGGATAGCGGTTCGGAAGCTGTCGATGCGGCAGATCCCGGACACTCGCAGGAAGTATTTCAGAATGGAGTCTGAATGTAATGGTGCGCAAATATCTTCTCCCCCTCGCAGTTCTGATCTTTTTATTCAGTGCTCTACCCGCCAGCGTGCGTGCCGGCGCCCCCCCCCCAACCTGCTATCCGCCGCTGAGCCTGGTGACCACCAGCATTCCTTCCGCGATCGCCGGCTCCAGTTACACGGTGACGTTGGCAGCCAACGGAGGGCAACCGCCGTATTCCTGGAGCTTCGGGCAGTCCTCGCTTCCGCAGGGTTTTTCGATCAATTCGCACGGGGACGTAACCGGTACTCCCACGACGGACGGGACATACACCTTTAACGTGGTGCTGTCAGACTCGCTGAAAGATAACGTGACGGGCGCACTGACGCTGGCGGTTGCGGCCGCTCCGACGCCAACGCCGACACCGACACCCACGCCGACGCCAACACCCACACCAACGCCGACACCGACACCCACGCCAACACCCACACCAACGCCAACACCGACGCCAACGCCAACACCGACACCAACGCCGACACCAACGCCGACACCAACACCCACGCCCACACCCACGCCGACGCCCACACCCACGCCGACACCCACGCCGACACCCACACCAACGCCGACACCGACACCGACGCCCACACCGACACCCACGCCAACGCCGACACCCACGCCGACACCTGGGACTGGAACTGCGCTGACCGCGTGCAAGAACCTCACGTCGTCTGGTACTTATTATTTGGCGAACGATGTATCGAGCGCCGGAACATGTTTTGCGCTGGGCGCGAGCAACATCACTCTCAACCTGAACGGCCATACGATTACCTATGGCACCGGAGGTGGGACCGCACCTACGCCGGCAATTTCGGCCTGCGCGAGCTGGTATACAGGGTTAGCGGCTGCGCAATGTTTAGGCGGCGGAGCGAATCTGACCGTATACGGCGGAAATATCGTGGAATCGGCAAACGCCGCTCCATTTAGCCACGTCTTTTGGATGGGTCAGGGAGATGGTGCAGGCGGCGGATACATCCATGATTTGAACGTGACCTTTCAATCCGTTGGGACTCAATTTTTTCATGGTGAGATTGACGGCGGCGGTTACAAAATTCAGAACAACGTCATCAATGACAATGTCACCAACATTCAACAACCTGGACAAAGCCCACTGGGAGCTCGAGCGGCATTTCAGGGGTACGTGATCCATACCGATGAGGAACGTACAGGCACTCCGTCAGCGGACGACATCTCTGGGAACACCTTCAACGGCTCGCCGCAAGGGGGCGTCGCGGATGGTCAAGCCAACTCGCAGATTTACAACAACACCATCAAGCTGACCAGCTATTACAGCAACGACTATGGCGTGATCGTGACCATGAATGGCCAGAACGTGCATGACAACACGATTACCGGACGTGGAAGAGGTTTGGATGGAGAAAGTTCCGGCTTCATACTGAATCACAACACCGTGAATGTTGCGGAAGAGGCCAATAACAGCGAGTACAGCGGCTGCGAGTTGGCCGGCACGTACGGAATTCGAGTCAAGAATTACGACTGGCCGAATAGTACAGAAACCGGAACATCACCCTCGACGGACTTTCAGATCACGAATAATACGATCACGGTACCGGCGACGGCCTGCCCTTCAACCGCGATCGATTTCACGGACATGAATTCGCTAGTCTCCGGAACGATTTCAGGAAATACTTTCTCAGCCCCGGCCGGCGCCGGCGGTTTGGCAAATGCCCTGGGATTTGAAAGCATCGACGCCGCCAATCTTGTCTTCCAGTCCAATCACTTCACCGCTCCTACATGCATACTGATCGGAGGGAATGGCGACATCCCCTACGGGCCGTACACCATGCCAGCGGGTCAAACGTGGAGTTGCGGAGCAGGTCCGACGATCGTTACGCAGGACTATACCTACGGGCAGTCGGGCGCCACTCCTCCCGTTTTAACGCTTGACGATTCGATTTCAAATCCCACGGTAAGTTGCGGCTCCTATTCGACGGCGGTCGTTTCCATTGGGGGTACGTACAAGACCACCTGTAACCGGCAAGGGAATTAAAGCGACTCCAGGCGCGAACGACCGACGATCCGTCCGTTTTGGCAGATAAATTGCAGCTATGATTCTTGCAAGAAGAAGCATAGTGCGATTTATCTGCTGGACGGTGGAATTCAACGATGACGAAAACCACGATGATAGAAACGCCTCCGCGTCGGAGTCGCTTTGTGATGGCGATAGGCTGGGGGCTGTTAGTTACATTGCTTGTTTTTCTGTTTCACTCTCAATTTGCCAAAAGCAACTTCCTATTGAGCGATTCTGCAGACTATCGACGTGCTGCCGACGCGCATTTTTTGCAGCTTTATCTCAATACAGATAGTGCTTCGCCGCTGCAGCTCTTCCAATTGCGTCACGATCCGGCCTTCCGCTCGCACCCTTGGGATTATCTCTATTTCAGCGGAGACAATGCGGCGATTCGGCATTTTCATACCCCCCTCAGCTTCTATGCGATGCATGCGACTTCTCTGGTGAGTTCAGCGGACGCCAGTCAGCGGAAGTTAACCTCGCTGGTGACGGCGGCGACGTGCGGTGTCGTTGTGGTAGGGTTGTTCGCGTTTGGGCTGCCGCTCCCAGTCGCAGTGATGCTGGCTCTGGTTGCGGGAATACAAAGTCGCAATACAGAAGTCAGCGTGGATCCATCTCCGCATAGTTGGTACATGCTATTTGCGGTTCTATTCTTGTTCGCCTTTGCCGGATATTTCCGTACCCATCGATTTCGAACTCTCGCGATTGCTGCTGTTTTTCTTGCCTGTGCGTTTGCGACGCTGGAGTTCAGCTTAGAGCTGATAGCGTCTGTTTTCCTTGCCGTCGTCGTCCTTTGGATTGTGGATCGGAGCGCACTGGGAGATTTGCGGACTTTGGCAATCTCTTTCGGGAAAGCCGTGCTCGTATTTTTGATGACGACTTTCGTTCTATGGCCCGGAGGATGGATTCGCGGAGGGTATCTGGAGTGCTATGGTGTTACGGGTTCCACCTTGGTATTCAAGAACAAAGCTGCCTTCGGAGAACATCTGAGCGTCGCCGACTTATACGGAAAATTCTTTGCCGGACATGAAGGGCTTTTATTGCTGGCTATTTTTGCGTTGATTGCCATGGTGGTGTTGTTGGCTCGCCGCAAATTGTCGGTGGTGACAATTGTGTTTATGAGTTACACGCTGGTGGCATTCGCGCTTGGAATCGCAGACCACTTTCGTCTCGACACTTATATTTCCGAGGCGCTCCTATTTCTTTTGATTACCGTGGCGCTGCTGTTCGGCGACATACTGGCCGAAGTTGCCTCAGGACGACAGAGGTTCGCCATTGCCGCAGCCGTAGTTGTTCTGGCTCTGGTCGGGGCGCAGGAATGGGTGCGGAGGCAGCCTTTGAGGCTCTATCAGCCGTGGTTGCAACCGATTCTGGTCGGCGTAGAGGCGAACGTTCCTCGCGGGTCAACTATTTTGGTGAACGATTATTTGGAAGCCTATTACACATATCTTCCCGTCTATGACTACGAGCCGACCGAATCAGTTACGGACATGACGCCGCGGAGCGCAGAGCGGACCCAGGGAGTGAAGTATTTTCTGTTTTTCGGGGCGGTTCCGAAGGCTTCAAATATCAAGCTTCTCGAGTCGTTCCCTACGAATACCCCTGGACGTACTGTTGATCTCTATATCAAAACTCAGTAAGCGATCGATCCCGAGGGATGCTTCGATGAACCTATGCAAGATTTCTGCCGTGGCAGCGAAAATCGCGTGCGCCGTGTTCTGCGCTGATTTTGTAACGATGCTGCTAATGAACACGCTGAGGCTCTACACACATTGGCTGCCGGTCATATTTTTTGTTGCGCTCGCAGCGGGAGTTACATGGATCTTCCGATCCAACCTGGTTCCAGTGAGCCAGCCGGATTACTTGTCAACGCAAGACCAGCGACTCCTTCTTCTCGGGATGGTCGGATTATGTGTGGTGTTCGCCGGGTTGCGGCTTCCGTATGTATTGGAGGGAGCTTTCCACCATTTGGTTGGGCCCGTGGTGTACGACGACACCTGGCATTTCCCGGAGATTAATTCTTTAGTCAATTCCATTCGCTATCCAGCGCAGTACAGCCTGATGCCCGGTCAGTATTTCTCCTTATACTATGCGCCCTGGATGATGATCGCAGCGCTGTATCTCGCGATCCCGTTGCATGGATTCACTATTAAGGTCGCGTTTGCGATCGGCTGCGCCGTCTACCAGGCATTGGTTGGACTGACACTGTTATACGTCGGGTTAAATCGCGCGAATAGCCGGAGACATTTCTTCTGGGCTCTGTATTTGATTGGTTTCTGGGCTGGGATTGCATCCCTGTTCGCTTTGATTGTTCCGTTTCAGCATAATTCGTTCTGGATGGCGTGTTTTGGGATGCGCATCGAATTGTTCAACTATTTTGTGCTGTCTACCTGGGCCGTGCATCATTTATCCGCTGTGGGGGCCGCGATCTTGTGCTGGCACATATGGGACCGAGCGGAGAAAAAGGACTGGAAGGCAGTGCTGTGCTGCAGCTTGCTTGCCAGCTACGTATTTTATAGCAGCATATTTGTCTTTATCAGTGCGCTGCCAATGGGAATTCTGGCGCTGATCTATTCGTGGCAGAAGAGTGGGAAAGCTGCGCTGGCAATGGCATGTCTGTCGGGCGCTTTAATTTGGCCTATCGCGTGGATCTATCTCGGAAAGCCTCATAAGATTGGATTTCAGATTCCTTTCGTTGCAAGCATACAGTTCACCTCTCGGAGATTTCCGTTTGTAACGGCAATCTCCGGCGGAATCTGGTTCGGATTCGCTCTATTTCTCATCTTGATCTGCTGCAACTTTTTCCCGCATTTGTTGGCGCTGATCTCTCGTGGAAAGGAGCTTGACCGAAAGAATCGCATTTTAGTGGCGCTGTCAATCGGCTTTGTACTTTCTAGCTACTTTGTAGGATTTCCAGAAGGCAACAGTTATGCATCTCGCGGCTCTGTTATTCCACTAATGGTTTTAGGCTGGATTTGCGCCGACCTGCTGCCTGCTGTGCGCATGCGTGCGTGGCTTGCAGCCGGGTTGGTGCTGGGGGCGCTGGGTTCGATACAGGAAGTAGCCTGGGCTTATAGCCAGACGGTGCATTCGGCGCACACCGTATGGGGTGGAAAATACAGTGAGGCCATGCTGAAAATTAATCAGACGCGTGGTGGTCGAACTGCATCCGGACCGGAAGTCTACGCCGCCATTTCCAGTAATCCAGACATGATCTATTACATTGAGAAGTTTGTTCCCGGCGGTAAGCACATTCTCTTCACCCCAGATTATGAGTTGGCGACCAGCGGGCCGCATGGATTGTGGCGTTGGCAAAAGGCGCCGGACGCTCCGCAGAAGTAGGTGGTAGAAGGGAATCCTGGGAAATCGCGCGTCCGGGGAAACAGCCGCGGGATATCGGCGATCGATGGTGACGCGCAGGACTGACCGCTGTAAGCTTCTGCGACGCGCAGGTTGAACGCGATGTGAATCGCTGCAACTTCATTGGCGAGTTTGGATCGTGTTTCGGTTGTTGCCTAGGGGTGCGGCTGCGGCGACGGTTGGTGGGGCGTCGATAGGGATTTGGCGACCGAGGATTCAGGCGGCGGAAGCTCTGAGATGCAGAGGCGAATTTTCCCCGAGCGTTCGCGAGGAATGTCGGTCACTTGTTCGAGCGACCACTCCATCCGGTGATTCGCAAGGGAATCGATGGCATGGCATATCGTCTTAAGTTCCTGTTCCGCCAATGGGCTCCTATCTTTCACGACATAACGCAGATGAACATGCTCATGCGTTTTCTGGACAAACTGCACCTGGGCAATCGCCCGAAATGTCTCTCCCATCTGAGACATGTGATTGCCTACGCTGACGCCGGGAACCATGCCGCCGTCGGCGAGCATAATGCCGTCGGAGACGCGCCCGAGGATCTTGCTGGCCGTTGGAAACCACCGACCGCAACTACAAGGTTGCGAAGTTAAGGTGGCGCAATCTCCGGTATCGTAGCGGATGAAGGGTTGTCCATAATTCAGCAGGTCGGTAATCAGGATGCGATACGCGAGTCCATCCGGCGTCTCCCGGATGGGATCAAATTCGACATAGCAACCCCAGGGATGGAAGTGCATCCCTTCATGCGCGGAGCATTCCGCACAAATCATTCCGGTGTCCCGGCTTCCATAATGAATGAAAACCCGGCTGCCGAAGACAGATTCAACTAGCTGCCGATTGGAGTCATTCAGCACTTCTGCCGTAGCCATGACGACTTGAGGTTTGTGGCGCATTCCATGTTGCTGCATATAGGAAGCGAAGGCGGCCAGGATGGTGGAATACCCATACAGCACTTTCGGGCGGCGTTTCTCGTAACGTTCGCGAAATCGTTCAAGAATTTCCTGATTCAGGAAACCCGCTGGAGCGGAAGTGCGGCGCAGGAGTGTTTCTTCGTAGAGGCGCCAACGCCAGCTCGGCTGCATCGCCAGGTCGCGATGCGCACCCCATAGCGTCAACACGGAATCGCCTGCATTGTAGTTGGCCCAGGAATTCAACTGTAGCTGGAGCGCCGTTTTATTACGCAGGGCTTCGATATCGCGATGAAACTGGACGGGCGTATTAGTAGTGCCGCTACTGCCGGCCCGACGCAGATCCTGCAGCCGATAGGCGCTAGAGAGCAACACATTTCCGCCCTCGCGCAGATCGTCGCGCGTCAGTATAGGAAGCGGTAATGGGCGGTCCACACGAGCGTCGGAAGGCCTGAAGCCGGCATCGTCAAATCGCTGCCGGTAGAACGGAACGGTGTTGTAGGCGTGCGTGAGGATGCGTTGCAGTCGTTGCTGCTGGACGGAGCGCTGGTCTTTTTCCGACATCCGCTCATACCGACGAATCTCGCGCATGCGGCGAGCGAGGCCGGCATGACGCTCAGGTTCGGCCCATGGCAACAGCAGGTGGGTGTGAAAAAAACTCATCCTTCCTCCTCAAAATCAACTTGCTACGAGCCTTGCAAATCGTGGATCGGCAACTGTGCTGAGCAGCGCGTCGGGAACATGGTGCTTGACCGGTTCACAATATCGATCTCAGGCCGACATTGCGCTTTTTTTCTGGCGCGGCCGGCTGACGGCACGTTTTCGTCTCTCAGGCAACGCAAGGACAGGCTGAACAGGAGCCTTCATCGGGTTCAACGGATCATGGAACGTGATATTCGGAACGACCGTGCCGTTGGCAACAATCGCGCCTGGCTCGAGTCGTCCAACAATTTTTCCGACCAATGGAAACCATCGTCCACAACTGCAACTTTGTTCCGTGAGTGTGACGCAGTCGCCGGTGTCGAAGCGAATAAACGGCTGACCGTAATTCAGCAGATCGGTCACCAGCACGCGATAGATGGGGCCATCCGGCGACTGGGCGATCGGATCAAATTCGACAAACGAACCCCAGGGATGGAAGTGCAGTCCCTCGTGCTCCGAACATTCCGCAGCAATCATTCCGACATCGCGGCGGCCATAGTAGTTGAACGGCGCACTTTTAAAGACCGAGGCGAGAAGCCGGCGATGCGGCAGGCTCAAGACTTCCGCGGTGGAGATGACGGCGCTCGGACGATGGGTGACGCCGCGTTCCCGCAGATATCCCGCGAATGCGGCGAGAACGGTGGCACGGCCGTACAGAACTTTGGGCCGCTGTTTTTCATACCGCCAGCGCCATTTTTCCAGCACATCGATCCCGACCACTCCCGGAGGCGGTGGGGTCTGGCGCATGAAGACGCCTTCATAGACGCGCCATCTCCAATTGAATTCTCTGGCCGCGTCCGAGACAGCTCCCCAGAGCATCATGGCGCTGTCGCCGGCGCGGAATCCGGCCCACTCATCGAGCTTCATCTTGAGGGCAACTTTGTCGCGGACGCCTTCGATGTCGCGGTGAAAACGAGTTGGCATGCGATGGGTGGCGCCGCTGAGGGCGACCCGAAGTTTGTCGGCAGGAAAGGCCGAAGAAACCAGCCAGGTGGCAGCGGTTCGAAGATCTTCGCGCGTTAGAACGGGCAAAGGCAGCGGATGATCGACGCGGGCCTCACGCGGATGAAAGCCAGCGCTGTCAAATTGCCTGCGATAAAAAGGCACCGTGGTATATGCGTGTTCCAGCAACTTTCGCAGACGATCCTGCTGGACTTTGCGCTGTTGTCGTTCAGGCATTCGTTCAAACTTTTTAATCTGGCGCAGGCGGCCAGGCAGACCGGCATGTCGCTCCGGTTCGGTCAAAGGCAAAATAAAATGTGTGTGCAGTATTCCCATGCGTGCTTTCCTTTAGCGGCTCAAGGCCGCCGGGGTCTCAGTATCTTCAGTCGTTTTTACGAATCTGTATTTCCCGGAAGGCTCGGAGGGAATCGAGTCAGCGGTCACAATGGTGAGGCTGCTCTCTTGTTCCAGGTAAGGCTGCATGCGTCGTCGAAGTTCTTCTTCGGTGCGTTGGCTGTAACCGGTACCGGCAACGACTTTCAAAGTGATATGGGCTGGATCGGGTTGAATGAACTGGACCTGTCGCACATCGCGCATATCCGCGGCCAACAGTGCCAGCGACGGCCCGGCGATCATGCGACCGCTGGGAAGGCGTAGGAAGTCCGAGGTGCGGCCCTGAATGTTTCCGATCAACGGCAGCGATCGTCCGCAGGGGCAGCGCATATCGGAGTCAAGGCTGGCAAGATCGCCGATTTCATAGCGAATCAAGGGCATCGAACGATTTAACAAATCCGTAACCAGCACCCGGCCCATTCCGGAAGGAAGGTTTGGAGCAGGCTCGACTTCGACAATCAGAGCGTCGGCATTGACGTGCAGGCCGCTGTGATATTCGCATTCGCTGGCGATGACGCTGACTTCGCGACAGCCATAGCGATCGAACACCTTGCCGCGGAAGGTTTCTTCCAGGATTCCTCGTTTGCCGGGAAGCAGCATCTCGGCGCTGACGATCATGGAGTCGAACGTAATATCGTGAATGTTGTTGGCGTTGCAGAATTCCGCGAACAGGACCGCCGACTGAGCATAGGCCACCATGTACTTGGGGCGATAGCGACGCAGAACTTCGACGAACCGCATCATCGCTTCTTCGCTGACCGCGGCGGTATGCAGCGATAGATTCCGATAGAGAAATTTTTGCCGCCATGCCGGGTTCGGGTCCGGGGTGTCGCCGACATCGAACCGTGAGCCCCAGGGGTGCGCGTACCAATCGCCGACACGCAGGCCGGCCCAGGTATTGTGTCGCACGGTGCTGGCCATGCGCGAATCAAAACGTTCGGCGTCGACAAAAAATTGCAGCGGACTGCCGGTGGATCCTCCGGTCTGATTCTGTTCGCGCTTGCTGGGGGGAACATTGCTGGAGACCAGCATATCCTGGTGATCCTGGATATCGCGTTTGGTCAGGATCGGTAGCAGGCGCAGGTCTTCATGGGTGCGAATGTCGAGCGGCGTTAGGCCCGCTTCTGTCATGCGATGCCGGTAGAAAGGGACGTAGCGATAGGCATCGATCAGCTGTTGCCGAAGGCGACGCATCTGCAGCTTGCGCAAATCGTCCGGATGCAGGTACTGATTCCGCTCAAACTCTCGCAGGTAGCCGGCAAAGGCGGGATGGTTTAATTTCGCCCACAAGGGGTGAATGACGTGACGAATGGCCGCGCCGGTAAAGTCAAATGAATTCGACGGCTGGGATGCTTTCGTATCGCGGGTCATCCCGCCACCTGTGCCACTGCTTCTGCAAGCTGGAACGTGGATTGGCGGAGCGAGTAGCCTTTGCCTTCGAGAAGGTCTTTATGGGTGTCGCGCACGGGAGCAAATTGAAACTGGTTGAGCAAGCGCTGCAGCTTGTCCTCCATCATGGTCGTTCCCCAGGTTTGCCGAACGGTGGATTGAAACGACAGTGGGATGTGCGGCTGGTAGGGATCGATTTCCCAGGGATGCAGGTAGAGCATCGCCGGCGATTGCATATCTTTTTCCCAGGCTGCGAGACCGCGCTGAATGTATTGAAAGGGAAGCAGGCGCAGATACGCACCGCCGCCGACGGACAGATTGCGTCCGGCAACTCTCCACGTGGCAATGGGAAACTCCATCAGTTGACCGTGGGCTACCGGATGCGCGCTGCGAGGCGCCGTGGGATTGCCGTACGTTGGATGATTCACAGGGTGAACGCTGGAGTCATAGCTGAAGCCGAGCTTGGCGAGAGCGTCAAACGCCCACTCGCAGCCCGGGGTGATGGAGAAGCACGGTGCGCGATAGCCGAAGATGGGTTCCTGAATGACCGATTCGATCCAATCCTTCGCTGTTGCGGTGGACTCGTAAAACTGGTTGGGAGTCATGCGATGGACCAGTTGATGATTCAGGCTGTGGCAGCCGATTTCATGGCCGCGCTGATGGACCTCGCGAACGAGACGCGGATACCGCCGCGCCACCCAGCCCAGCACAAAAAATGTTGCCTGGGTATGATTGCGATCCAGCAGGTCCAGCAAGCGGTGGGTGCTGGGCTCGATCCTGGAAGGCTGGTGTTCCCAGTCGGAAAAGGAAATACCCTGAGAGGCGACCTCGGTGTGGAAATAATCTTCCAGGTCGATGGTGAGTGCATGGCAGGGGCGCGCGCTGTGGTCGAAAGAACGCCTGGACGCAACGCTCTGGCGGGCGATGATGGACGGCCCGATGAGGGGCTTGTGCGCCGGCTGCGAGGAGGCAGATTCGTCCTGGGCGCGGGTGCGACGGGACAGCCAAGGGATGGCCCCGGCGTAGCCAAGACAGAAAAGGCCAAACCCAAGCAGACCCAGTGGTTCAAAGTGAAGCGAATGCGCGAAAGCGAAATTCAGTGCGATGGCAGCGAGTGCGACGATCACCAGAATGACGGTGGACTTGCCCAGCACGGATGACCCTGCGTGTTCCATGTCTGTCCCTTCAACGTTGAGCAGTGAGTGTGCTCAACGAAGATGATTGCAACTGCGGGGCCAAACCGTTTGCGCCGCAGAGGACGCGGGGTGGGCGATTCTGAAGGGGTCTACGGGGAGGGGACGATGCGACGCCACTTGTTATGTGCAGGAATTTGCACTGTGAGGTGGCGGAAGGCCCATAGTTTACCCATCTTCTACACCGCGTTTGTTGTCTGGGGAAGGATGAAACCGAAGGGGATTGGTGACCAAAGCGTGAAATGCAAAAGGGACTCGGCGGTGGCCGTGTCCCTTGGCAGCCTCACCACGGCAGGTGAGATGAAGGAGCGATAAATCGAGGCGTCAGGCGACTTCCCGCTGGATGGCTTGCGCCTCCAGAAGGCCAATGATCTGGAAGCTGCTGAGAGAAGTTTTGGGGACGAAGAGGCTGCGATTGTTGGTCAACTCATCGACGGGAAAGAGCTGGAATGCATTCTTCGTCAACAGATCGATATCGTTCGCAACGCGGCCTTCCATGATTTCGCCATCCTGAAACGCGAGCCGAATCCAGAGGTAGGGATGAATGGAGAGAGAGTCGAAGAAGCGCACATCCTGCTGCGTGGGACTGCCGGTGAACGTGTTGACGAAGAAAACCGCCTTGGCATCCTCCAGACGAAATGTCACCTCCGGACCGCCGTCTTGCGGTTCGATGGTCATGCTGACTGGCAGATCGGTGGGAACCGCACTTGGATCCTGGGAGTCGCTGTCGGTGCGGTAATAGCCGTACAGAACGTTCGAATTCTTCAGATTCACGACGACGTTATGAAGCATAGTTGACCTCTTCGATAAAAGGATTAAGTGTGGCATCCGAGGCAGGCAAGAGAACAGCAGGATTGCAGTTTACGCAGATTGCGCAGGCGCCGACAGGTTATATTGCCGGATTTTGTAGAGCAAAGCCTTGTAGCTGATGTTCAAGCGGCTCGCGGCGATACGGCGGTTCCACTTGGTTTCCGCCAGGGTATCGCGAATGGCCTGCATTTCCGCCTGATCTTTCAAGCCACGGACCATGGACTTGAGATCGGGGCTGGTGGTGGCCGTAACCATGCTGTTCCGTTCTGGAACAGGCAGGAAGTAACCTGGAATTTTCGACTCGAGATCGGCCAAAGAGGCCGGTTCATCGCGAATCACAAGGTAGCGTTTGACGAAATTGCCGAGTTCGCGGAGATTGCCGGGCCAATGATAGGCGACACAGGCCGCGATCATCTGGGGCGAGAAGTGGACAGGCTCCAGCTCGTGGGTCTTGGCCAGCTGCTGCGACATTTGCGTGAGCACGTAAGGAATTTCCTCGCGGCGTTCGCGCAGCGGCGGAATGTGCAGGACGAAGGTGCTCAACCGGTAGTAGAGATCCTCGCGAAAGGTTTTTTCGACGAGCGCTTTTTGAATGTCGATGTTGGTGGCGGCCAGGATGCGGGCGTTGGTTTGTTTTTCGCCACGGCCACCCAGCCGCGAGAAGGTACCATCCTGCAGCACGTGCAGCAGCTTGGCTTGCAGTTGCGGGCTCATTTCGCCGATTTCGTCCAGCAACAGCGTGCCCTTATCGCACATTTCAAACTTGCCCGGCTTGGACTTGGTAGCGCCGGTAAAGGCGCCGGCTTCGTAGCCGAACAGTTCGCTTTCCAGCAGGTCGACGGGCAGGGCAGCGCAATTGATCTTGAGCCACTCTTCATTGGAGCGGCGAGACAAGCGATGGATGAGGCGGGCGACGACCTCTTTGCCGACGCCGCTTTCGCCCGTAATCAGCACGGGAATGTCGGCGTGGGCAATGGCAGCGGCCTGGTCGTAGATCTTCTTCATGGCGGGTGTGGCGGCCAGGAAAAAGGTTCCGTTGCCAAGCTCCTCACGAATGATGGAGCTTTTGGTGGCTTGTGCCTGGGAGGTGAGCACGCGATCGCGAACGCGGCGCAGGATGGCATCCAGCTGATGTTTCAGGAACGGCTTGGGCAATACGTCGTAGACACCTTCGCGGGCAGCGGCAAGAAATCCGGAACGATTGCCGGCAGGAATAAGAAGAACGACGCTGAGATTCGGAAACTGCTGGCGCAACTTGATCAGGATGGTTTCGAGATTGACCCCGGGAAGCGTAGTGTCAATCAGCACCAGGTCGGCTGCAACGGCGGCGCGGCAAGTTTCGGCGACGTCGATGACCGGCAGTGAATTGACGTTGCAGTCGAGGCATTCCAACAAATTCTGCACATAGCCGCGTACTGGAAGCTCGTCTTCGACAAGGACTACGCGCAATCGCTCATTCACAAACACCACCCTGTAGGTTGCAACAACATCGATCCTTACGTACCTGTGGCGAACAAATGTTATCTGGGGGTCGGTGCAAAAAAACAGGCGAGACCTGCTTCTCATCACTCTTGATTCGAGAATCCCAGACAGAAGTGGAGCCATGGATCAAAGGAGCATCAACAACGTGTGAATACTACCAACCGACTGCAATGCGATGAGTTTCGAGGGGAAAGAAACCAAGTCACAGCGTATCTTGCGATACTTTGCTTGGATGCGTCGTGCATCGATACGGTTTCCCGACGAAAACTCACCCGTTGTTGTAAAACCTCAACTTTGGAGAGGGGTGATGGGCGTCACGAAGCGGGGCTGGTGCCATGCCACATCGAAGAATCGTCTCACCCTCTTGAGAGCGTCGCCACGTTCACCGCGCGTCGTCTCTCTCTCCTGATCACAGTGCTGATTCTGCATGTTCCGGACACGTTTGACAACAGACTTTTAGTAACCGCTGGGCGAGTACCGACGAAAGTAACCAACGTCGAGATGTTACTTGTCGGTTACGAGGTCTCATCGCGTTCCTGTTCGGGAATTTTGAGATGGATTGCGCTTGGATTTGTGAGCGATGTTCGCCGAAATTTGCAGACAACGCGTTTCTCCAATGTGTGTGAAAACTTTTACCTATTGCGAAGGGAACTTCCCAGCCGAGGATTCGGAACGGGGAGGGAAAAGGATTGCACCTTACAAATGGGGGCGATTTTTCGAGTGGACGACAAGCCGATTCGCAAGGAGTTCGACAGGGCTGCAGTGCATTGATTCGAAACGGATGGCGGCTGTCGCGGGAACCACTAGTTTCGTTCTGGGATGCCAGTGAGTTTGTTTGGCGTCGTACGTGCAAGATAGAGCGCGAGTAAGAAAAATCATGCAATTGATTTCACCATTATTCGCAACCATGCCGGTCCTTCTGGGAGATTCCCAGTCGATGGCGGCGGTCCGTCGCCAGGTGCAGTTGGCAGCGACGGCTGGAATGCCCGTCTTGATCACTGGCGAGAGCGGCACCGGAAAAAATGTTGTTGCACAGAATCTACATATGCTGTCGGGGCGGCGGGACCGTGCGTTCGTGCAGGTGAATTGTCCTTCGCTGCCGCACACCCTGATTGAAAGCGAACTGTTTGGCTGCGAAGCGGGCGCATTCACCGGAGCCAATCACACCCGCAGCGGCAAAGTGGACCAGGCCCAGAACGGAACGCTGTTCCTGGATGAGATTGGGGACCTGGATGCGTCGGTGCAAGCGAAGCTGCTGCAGGTGCTACAGGATTTCCGCTTCAGCCGGCTGGGTGGCACGGAAGAGCGGATCGTCGATATCTGGCTGATCTGCGCCACCCACCGCAATCTGCAGGCCGACATCAAAGCAGGTCGTTTCCGTTCAGATTTGTTCTATCGCATTAACGTCGTCTCCATCGAATTGCCGCCGCTGCGCGACCATCGTTCCGACGTGGCCCTGTTGCTGACCCATTTCCTGCGCCACTATGAGTTGAAGTTCGGACGCACGCTGGCGCCGCTTTCCGGCTCGGTTCTGAAACTGCTGGAGGCGTACCACTGGCCGGGAAACGTGCGCGAATTGGAGAACCTGGTGAAGCGCTACGTGGTCCTGGGCAACGAACAGGCCATCGTGGAAGCGCTGAATGAAAGCGAGTCGGCCTCGGCAGGCGGGGTCTTCATTCCGGATGGAAATCTTCCGCTGCGCATCCAGACGCAACGCGCGGTGCGGATGATGGAACGGCAGATTATTCTGCGCGCGTTGAACGAGCATCGCTGGAATCGCCGCAAGACGGCGCAATCGCTGGATATCAGCTACCGAGCGCTGCTCTACAAGATCAAGGACGCCGGCTTACCCCGGTTGCGTCAGGCACATTCTGACGCGTGTTCCCCCGAGGAGAACCAATGATGAAAGGAAAAAGAATGTTGTCTCGATTGTCCCAATTCACAATGGCCGCCGCAGCCGTGGGCTTGACTTGCTGCTTGCTGCATGCACAAACGCAGCCGGCTGTTGCCATGGTCGGAAGTTTCAATACCCCGTTCACCACACCCGAGGCGCCGGTCGGAACCTCGTTTCAAACCAAGTCCGGCGACACCGCGGTGGAGCGGCCGGATTCACGGGTCACCCCATCCGTGGATGCTCACTATCGCATTGGCGCGGGTGATGTGCTGACCGTGAATATCTGGCATGAGCCGGAAGTCTCACGCAACGTGCCGGTTCGCCCGGACGGCAAGATTTCTCTGCCGCTGGTGGGAGATGTGCAGGCAGCGGGTTTGACGCCAACGCAATTGAAGACGGAGCTGGAAGCGCGCTTCGAGAAGTTTCTGACCAATCCGGATGTGAGCGTAATTGTGGCAGAAATTCGCAGCCAAAGGGTCAACGTACTGGGCCAGGTGATGCGTCCGGGAACGTATGCGCTGATTCCACCCATGAACGTGATTGATGCGGTAGCGACCGCGGGTGGACTGAGGGAGTTTGCGAAACCGAACAAGATTTACGTGTTGCGCACACTGCCCGACGGCCAGGTGGCGCGCATCAAGGTGCAATACAAAAACGTGCTGAAGGGCAAGCGCGGCAGTGAAGATGTGATGTTGCAGACTCGCGATACCGTGGTGGTCCCGTGACACAGTCTTCGCCCTGGTTTCATAGAATTCGAATTTCCCTTCCGCTGGCCGCCATGGTTGTGGTCCTTGTCTGGCAGCTGATGTCTGGCGCGCAGGCGATGGGACAGGCCGTTCCGGCGGGGAGTGGGGACACCAATCCCTCCGATCAGCCGCTGGCCGGGCAGGCACTGGGATCGAGTTTGACCTTGAATCAGGGGGTGAGCGCGATTGCGGCGGAGAATGAATCCTTTGAACGCTACGGATTAGGCCTGGCTACTTCGGGCGGGTACATCACAAATTTTCTGGGCTCTCAGTCAAACCCATTGGGGACCGGGTACCTGCAATTCAACGTCAACGGAGGGTTGATGTTGCGGAGCAGCCGGACGCACTACTTTGCTCTGTATCAGCCACAGTACACGGTTTATCCGCAATACACGGTAGTGAACAATTTGTCGCAGGCCTTTTACCAAAGCCTGGTGCACTCGTTCTCCGAGCACACGGCGATGTCATGGGGCACGACCGCGGCACGCTATCTGGGGCTGAATGAATATCTGCCGCAGAGCCTTGGCATCGGGGGAATCGGAGTGATCGTGCCTACGCCGGGCCAGCAATTGCTGAAAAACAGCTACGAGCTGACCAATGCGGCAACCAACCTGAGTCTGCGACATTTGATGAGTGCCCGGATGAGCTTTACTGGGACCCTGACAGGAGCCTATTTTCTGGAGGCTCCGACCAATGTGGCACAACTGAATCCAAGCGTTGCGCAGCGGTTCATTACCTCGGGACTGGACGCGCGGATGGATTATCAATGGACGCGGCGCGATGCTGTCGGTGTCGCGGTCACGCCGATCTACGTGGAGGGATTGACGCCGAGCGGACATCAGTCCGCGGAAACCTTGCAAGGCACCTACCAACGGCAGCTGACATCCACGTTATCCGCCACCGTGGCTGCGGGTCCGCTTTTTATCCAGTCTTCCAGTTCGCAGTTCGGCAGCGCCACCTATAACAGCTATGCTGTGTCCGCATCGATCACCCGCCAGTTGCGGCAATCCCAATTTGCCGCGGGATTCAGTCGGGCGCTTCTGGTCAACCTGCTGGAGCCTCCTTTGGTGGCCGACTCAGTCAGCGGAAGTGCCTATCTGCCTGAGGGGAGCCATTGGATTTTCAGCGGAGCGGGATCGTATTCCCACAGTGCGGCAACTTCGTTGTACGGCGCTGGACACTTATATGGAGGATCTGCGCAAGCCTCCTATCGAATCAGCCGCCAGATGCAACTGTTCGCTCTGTACTCCCTCATTTCGCAAAGCTACACGTTTGGCTCAACCCAACAATTGAGCGGATTTACTCGCAACCAGTTCGGCGCTGGAATTCAGTTCAACCTAGGCAATGCAATCACCCAAGGAGGGATGCAGTAATGGAACGCAAACCGCCGTCGTCTGTCGACGATTTTGTCTCCGTCATTCAACGGAGGAAGTACTGGATCCTGATTCCTTCTGTCGCCTTGATTGCGGCGGGGATGGTGCTGACCCCACTGGTTCCACGCACCTATAAGTCCACCACCACGATCATGGTGACAGCCCAGAATGTGCCTTCGGTCTACGTAAAGTCTTCCGGGGGTGATAGCGCCACCCGCTTGGGGGAAATCAGCCTGCAGGTGATGAAGGGGACAGGATTTCCCGAGATCATCGAGAAGTTCAACCTTTACCCGATCATGCGCAAGAAGGCGAGCATGAATCGCATGGTCGCTGCGATGCGCAAGGACATTTCCGTCGATGAGGTGCCGGATGCCGGCGATGGCAGGGGAGGAATCCTGGCATTCACCATCTCCTATGTCGGCCGTACTCCGCAGGAGGCGCAGAAAGTGACCGAGGCGCTCGCTCAGTTATTCATGGACGAAAACCTGCGGGAGGGGCGTGAACGGTCCCATGGGGCGTACGCTTTCCTGACTTCGCAACTGGATGTGGCGTCCCGGCGACTGAGTGCGCAGCAGGCCAAGATTCAGGCATTCAAGATGTCGCACGTGGAGAGTCTGCCGGAGCAGGCGCAGGCGAATTTGCAGCTGATCAATCAGATACAGGCCGCACTGCAAACGAACGAAGACGCTCTTACCCAGGCAAACCAGCAACGCGTGTACCTGCAATCCGTGCTCAACGTAAAGCCGAACGGCAATGGCGGCCAGGCGGTCTCTGCACCCCCGCCGGCGACGCCGCTGCAGGTTGAGTTGAATCAGAAGCAACAGGAACTGCGCGCCGACCTGCTGAAATATACGCCGGAACATCCCGATGTGATCCGTCTGAAACATGATATTGCCGCCTTGAAGGTGGAGATCCAGAACGCGCCCAAGGCAAGCAGTCCAGCGGCGGCCGAGATTGCAGCGCCGCAAGTGACCGGACCTTCCATTAACGATCAACTGAGAAGCCAATTGATCGCGCTGAATGTGGACATCAAAACGCGTGAAACTCGCCAGACGCAACTGGAGGCAAGACTGGCCCAGTTGCAGGGTTCGGTGGGCGGGGTGCCGGCAGTGCAGACACAATTCGCTGCTCTGAATAGCGAATACGAGGAGATGCGGAAGAATTACAACGCATTGCTGGAGCAGCAGCAGGAAGCGGGGATGATGACCGCGCTGGACCAACGCGAACAGGCGCAGCAGTTCGCCATCGCCGAGCCGGCGAACCTTCCGGCTGCGCCCTTTGCTCCGAATCCGCTGCTGTTGAATATGGCGGTGGTACTGATGGGACTGCTCGTAGGATTTCTGCTGGCACTGGTGGTGGAGATCGGCGACGACACGATGCATAGTTCCGACGAGGTGGCAGCGTATCTGAAGCTGCCGGTGATGGTCTCGCTGCCCAAGTGCTCTCATCTATCCAAGGGAACCTGGGGCGGGGCCACGTTAAAAAGTTAACGATTCAACCACAACAGCTTCATGACACAGAGAACCAAAATCACGGAGAGCTACAGATGAGAGTGACGAATATTCAGCAGGAAGGTGCCGCTATGGAGCCAATCGAATCGACAATCAAGTCCGCTCCTGAACCCGCTATTCTGCATCCGCGCCCGGTGACCCCCTCCGATCTGCCGGTCCGCCAGTTGGATCTGTCGCGGATCAGTCAGTCGCTGGTGACGCTGGTCCCGAATGGAGCGGATCTGAATCCGAAGCAGCAAGTCATGGCGGAGCAGTTCCGTCTGCTGCGCAGCCGGGTGAAAGGGCTGAGCAAGGACTTTCAGCTGCACACGATTTTGATTACCAGCACCTTGTCCGGCGAAGGAAAGACGACGGTAGCGGCCAACCTGGCCGGCTCGCTGAGTTGCGTGGAAGGCTTGCGTATTCTGCTGGTCGATTTTGATCTGCGCCGCCCCAGCCTGCATACAGTGTTTGGCGTCAGGCCGGATCAGCGTGAGCCGTGCTGGCAAGCGGACGAAGTGCCGTGGAAGCGGGCGCTGTACCAGGTGAATCGCAGGCTGGATGTTCTATTTGGATTCAATCCGCTGGATGAACCGGACGAACTGCTGCAGAGCAGCCGACTGGAAAAGCTGCTCGACGAAATGAAGGCGGCCTACGATGTGCTGATTCTGGACTCGGCTCCCATGATGGTGGTGGCCGATACGCACTCGCTGTTGCCGCTGGTGGACTGCAGCCTGTTTATTTTGAATGCCGACAGCACGCCCATTCGCAGTGCGCGCGAGGCCCTGGCCATGATGCAGGACAAGGTGGCCGGCTGCGTTGTGAACCGGGTCACGCACCTGAAGAGCGAAGACTACTATCGCAATTCCGGCTACGGATACGGCTACAGATCCAAGCGCAAGGAGAATTGAGATGATTCGCGTCTTCAATCTCTATGTTCCGTTCAGCAAATTGTTCCTGGTCATTGGCGACGCGCTGTTGCTGTCGACTGGATGTTTTCTATTGTTTCGACCGCTGACCCCGACGAACACAATGGAGGATGTGCAGTTGTATGTGCTGGTGCTACTGGTATCCATCGTAGGAATCTGGTCGTTCTATTTTTCCGATTTATATGAACACTCGACCATGCGCAGCCGGCAGTCGGTTTTGGTGGCAGGCCTGCGCGGCCTGGGAATCAGCGCGCTGCTGTTGAGTCCGCTGGTATGGCTGCTGGCCGGCGATCACCGCATGCGCGACCACTTTACGGAACCGGCGCTGGCCGTGGGGTTGATTGTGTTGTATGCACAGCGACGCATGTCCGACTGGTGGCAACGCAGAATGAGCAGCGGCGAACGGGTGCTGCTGGTGGGTTCCGGAACCACCGTCCAGCTGCTGGCAGAAGAACTGGCGGGGAAGTGTGGATTGCCGTTGAAGCTGGCGGGAGTGGTGCTCGATCATAGCCGTCCGCTTCCAAAAGATTTTCGATTCGCCGTTGTGGGGACGGTGGATCGTCTTCGCGACCTGGCGCGCTCGTTCCGCCCGGATCGTATCGTGATCAGTTCGGAGATTGGCATCTCGACGGTGTCGGCAGACGATCTGCTGGCATTGCGCCGGGTGGGCATCCGGGTGCAGGATGCCGGGGAGCTGTACGAATCTGTCACGGGCAGAGTGCCGGTGGAATCCGTACGGTCGAATGGCCTGGCTTTCGGCGCTGCCCTGATTCCTACCGCAATGGAACGTTCCATCCATCGTGCCGCGAGTTTTCTGGCTGCTGTCGTATTGACGATTTTGCTGGCGCCGATCGGATTGCTGGTGGCCATCGCGGTCAAGCTGGAATCGGAAGGTCCTGTTTTTTATACGCAGGAGCGCGTCGGTCTGAGCGGACGCACCTTTCGCGTGATCAAGTTTCGATCGATGCGCAAGGATGCTGAAAGCAGCTCCGGACCGGTATGGGCCACGGCCAAGGACTCGCGCGTGACGCGGGTGGGAGCGATTCTGCGCAAGGTGCGACTCGATGAACTGCCGCAGATGATCAACGTGTTGCGCGGCGAAATGTTCCTGGTGGGACCGCGCCCGGAGAGGCCGCATTTCGTCCGGACGCTGGAAGAAAAGCTTCCCTATTACGATCTGCGGCACTGTATTCCACCGGGAATTACGGGCTGGGCGCAGGTGTGTGCCGACTACGGATCGAATGTTGACGAATCGCGCACTAAGTTGGAATACGACCTGTTTTATGTCAAGAACGCGTCGCTTTTGTTCGATCTGCTGATTCTGTTCAAGACCATCAAGATTGTCCTTTGCGGACGAGGGGCTCGCTAGTTCGGGAGCGACTCTTCCCGGAGCGTTGCGCCGGGAACGCAAAAGGGCAACAAAGGAGAACTACCTTGTCGCGCATACTTCATTTGATTGCAAGCGATTCGATCGGCGGTCCGGAGAAGCAACTGCTGCATCATGCGCGTGACGCGCGGGACGCAGACTACGAGGTGATTCTGGGCAGCTTTCAGGATGATCCGCAACCATCGGAACTGTTGTCGGTGGCCAGCCGATATGGCGTCGAGACGGTTGCCGTTCCCGGAGGCATTCGACCGGGCCTGGTGGATGATTTGACGCAGTATCTGCGCACTGCCGACATCGACCTGCTGTGCACGCATGGATACAAGGCCAATGTCGTGGGACATTTTGCCGCCAAGCACGCCAATGTTGCGTGGGTGCCGTTTGTTCGCGATTTCACCTCGGAGACCTGGCAGGTGACGTTGTATGAGCGGCTGGAGCGCAGCTTGCTGGTGCGTAGTCCCTGGGTGGTTTGTGTTTCTCCGGCACAGGCACGCGAGCTGGGACGGCTGCGTCGCGGACGTCGAGCACCGCTGGTGATTCAAAATGCCGTATTGGCGCCGCGCGAGACTGGGTTATCGCAGGAGCCGGCGCCATCTCGTGAAGAACTGGGATTCAGTGGCCGCACCTTTGTGTTTGGCGCTGCCGGGCGCTTCAGTCGCGAGAAAGGGCACCGCGTCCTGCTGGATGCCTTCGCGATGCTGCATAGAATGCTGCCGGGACAGCCGATGGAGTTGTTACTGCTGGGCGAAGGCCGCGAGGAAAATGCGTTGCGGTCGCAGGCTCGACGCCTGGGGATTGAGCCGCGCGTATGTTTTGCCGGCTTTCAACGTCGCTCCGCAGCCTGGATGAAGGTGATGAATTGCCTGGTGCAACCGTCGCTGACGGATGGCACGCCGAACTCTGTACTGGAGGCGATGCTGCTCGGGATTCCGGTGATCGCGACGGACACGGGCGGAATTCCCGATGTGATCGATGCCGGAGAAACGGGATTGCTGGTTGAGCCGGATTCGCCGGTTGCCTTGGCCGAGGCGATGAAGAAGATGGTTCGTTCGTCGACGCTGCGCAACCAGCTGGCATCGGAGGCCAAGTATCGCGTGGCGCGGGAATTCTCTCCAACCCGCCAGCGAGAGCTACTGGAAATGCTGTACGGCACGATGATCGGGGATTCGTTTTCGATGGGCGTTGAGGAAGCAGCACATGGCGTTGCCTAAAATTTCAGTCATTTTGCCGGTGCGCAATGAAGTTCGCAGCCTGGGACGACTGCTCGATCAACTGTTGCAGCAAAACTATCCATCGGAGCTGTTCGAGATCCTGGTGGCGGATGGACGTTCGACCGATGGCACCCGAGCGCTGGTCGAGCAGGAGGCTAGCACCGCAACGGTTTCGATTCGCGTCGTCGATAATCCAGGCATTCGTTCGGGCGCAGGCAGAAATGCCGGAGTCACCGCTGCGACCGGCGAGATCATTCTGTTTATCGACGGCCACTGCGAAATTCCATCGACACAGCTGCTGCGGGATACGGTGACGTTGCTCGAAGAAACCGGCGCGGATTGCCTGTGTCGTCCGCAGCCACTGATCGCGTTTTCTCCGCGAGGCGTGGGCAGAATTATTGCGGATGCAAGAGCGTCCGCGTTGGGGCATGGGCGCGATTCGCTGATCTATAACATGAGCCATTCCGGCTTCGTGCATCCGGCCAGCTCCGGTGCAACGTATCGGCGGCCGGTATTTGAGCGGGTGGGAATGTACGACGAGAGTTTCGATGCCTGCGAGGATGTGGAATTCAACACTCGCGTGGCGGCGGCGGGATACAAGGCCTATACCGATCCGCGATTGAGCGTGTATTACGAACCGCGGAATAGCTTTCGCGGACTGTTTCGCCAGATGATGCGCTATGGTATCGGCCGGGTACGCCTGGCGCGCAAGCATCCGGAATCCGCATCGATCTCCCAGTGGGCGCCGGCGGTGCTGGTAGCGGTGTTCGCGATTGCGATTGTAAGTGCGGCGTTCGCGATTGCATTCGGCAATTGGAGGCTGGCGGTGCCGGCTTTTCCGGCTGCGATGTTCCTGCTGATTACAATTGTGGCGTCGGTGCACCTGGGATGGCGACACGGCGTAAACCATGCTTTGCTCGGTCCCATCGCGTATGGCTGTATCTATCTCGGACTGGGCATGGGCATGTGGACGGAGCTGGTTGGCATTACACGCCAGCCGACGCGCATCTCAAACGCATCGACTCTTCCAATGGCTGGCGCCTGAAGATTCCAAAAAAGAATGGACTGCTTCAGAGCGAGGCGGCGGATCGTAGCCCGGAGCTAAGGAAATAGAAAGAAGCCCGGCTGGTCGACAACTGCGAGCCCGTATCGGTGACGGTGGTATTGTCGACAGCGATGCGAGGGATGGCGAGACGATTCGACTCCCGAGTGAAGAAGCCTGGAATGGTGGAGAGAGCCGCTTTAAATCCCATGGAACGGACGAGTTCCTGCACGCGGCGGTTGTACATGCCATTGGGATAGGCCAGAACATCCGAGACCGCGCCGGCATGTTTCCAAAGAGAAATGCGGGCGTCATCCAGTTCCTGGCGGATGTCTCGATCGCTTTCCGAGGAAAGCGTGGCGTGGCGGTGGGTGTGCGATCCGATACGAATCAGACCGGTCCGCGTCATGATGCGAACTTGTTCCCAGGTGAGAAAACGCCGTGACTGGGTCATGGTCATTTGATAGCGCTGCTCCAGGTGATCGAGCAGGAGAAGGCGGGCGTTCATGGGCATCCGTTTCAACTCCAGCGACCAATATTGCTGGCGCGGCCGCAGCTGATGATTCTTGCTTCCGCCCATGCCCCAGTGGTTCAGGTCGACGACCAATTCTTCCAAAGTGGACTGGGCGGAACATTGCGACCAGAGGCGGGCAAAGCGCTCCTCGGGCAACATTTGCAGGGTATCGATGAGCCCGGTACAGGCAAAGATGGTGGCGGGCATGGCAAAGCGGAGCAGATGGGGAAAGGCGACACGGTAATTATCTTCCCACCCATCGTCAAAGGTAATGGCAACTTTGGGGTGGCCTTCGGATCCGCCGGGATCGGCCAGCACGTCTTCAAGCGGAACCACATGGTAGTCGCGCTGCAGGAGTTGCAGCAGGGAAACAAAGGCGGATTCGCTCAACACCAGGTGCGGGTTGTAGCAAAGCGACTGTTCCCCGGCTGGGAGAACACGATGAAGCGCCAGAATCAGGCCGCTGCGACCCGCGATCGCGCGCCGAAATACGGTTGCAATCCCCGTCCGTTCCACGATGGCGCTAAGGAGTTTCATTTTCTCTTGCATCTTCTCTTTCATGTGTCGTGCAGCGGGAATCGTCAACTCGCCGGGGGGTGTCACTGGTAATCAAAGCACGTTGCGTGCCAACCTGCAAAATCGTGCAGAAGAAGGGTGGAAAGATGCCTTCTGGGGAGTTACGGTCGTAACACTGTGGAAAACGAATGGAGCGATGTGCAATCCGCTGCACATACCGCGCCGCAGGGGCATTGAGGATTTGCCTAACCACCGCCGATATAGAGATTCGAAGAACGGCCACCCAATTGCATTAGTGGAGATGCACCACAGTTGGCGCGGCAGTGTCCAGGGTGCGCCCGCGAGGAGATAGGCTTTGCGTGTTGGTCACGGTCCGCCCGTGGTTGTGCAGGCAAAGTCGAGGGGATCGCGGGTCGGTTCTGGGTCTGTCACTGCAGCGTTCTTCAGGAGGTTGTGCAGACGAAAGGAATAATTCTGTGACACTACTGAACTTGATGTTGCTTCCGTCCGTGGCTGCGGGTGTTGTTTTACTTGCCTGCGTGGTTTTCCAAAGCGTACGCCGCGAATGGTAGGGTCCACGAGGGGGCGATGAGCATCTGGATCGTCTCGCGGTGCACGTGGATATACATTCAACCGGTCTGGGGTGGAGACGTACTCTGCCATCCCAGATCTTTTTCAGGAGCAGTTGCGGAAATCGAGTTGCAAAGCTAAAGCTAAAGCTAACGCCAACGCCAAAGGCAACGCCAAAGCCCCGACGGGAGCGGGTGGCAAAGAATCTAAAATGACCGGCGCCAGCGTAACGATGACAGATGTCCAGACCTCGTGAGGGCCTGCATCGGTTGCGAGTCGGAGAATGGGTACATTTCATTGAGTTGCGAGGGGAATGTGGAGAAGCACGGTTTGCCAGGAACAGAAATTTCCGGGCTGAGTGGAATCGAGCCGCGGCCGGCGACTGCCGGGAAGGCACGCATTCTATTTTTGATCGATGAGATCGGCGGCATTGCGGAGGGAGGAACCGAACGGCAAGTACTGCAGTTGATTGAGCTGGCGACCCGGCTGGGGTATGAGCCGCGCCTGGCCGTGTTGCGAGGGACAGATTGGCTGACGGAAGAGCAGGCCGGCTGTCCGATTTACTTTGCCGGGGCGAACAGTCTGCTGCGTCCTTCGGGATGGCGTGCATGCGTCCGGCTGGTGCAATGGATGCGGCGAGAACGAATTTCGCTGGTGCAAACATTTTTTGTGGAGTGCAACATCTTCGGTCCGTGGCTGGGGCGGCTGGCAGGGGTGCCGGTGATCGTCGGTTCACGGCGCAATCTGCATCCGTGGGGTGGGCGCTCGGCATGGTTGGGGCCTTTGATGCTGATGATGCAGCGGCTGACGAATGTATCGGCGGACTGTGTGATCGCCAACAGCCTGGTGGTGGCGGAAGAGACATTGAAGACGGAAAGATTGCCAGATCGCAAAATGCATGTGGCTTACAACGGCATCGATCTGGCGAAGTTTTCACGGCTGGATCAACTTCGCGACCAGGCTCGGCAGATGCTTGGAATTGAGCACGACGAGATTGTTGTGGGCAATATTTCCTGCTTCCGGGAAGTGAAGGGCATTCCCCAGTTTGTGGATGCCGCGCGCATTGTGCTGGAAAAAGAGCCGCGCATGCGATTTCTGGCCGTGGGGGATGGGGATCAGTATTCTCTGGTGGAAGAACGCATTCGACAATATGGGTTGGAAGATCGAATCCACCTGGCCGGACAGCAAACGGATGTTTTGCCCTATCTGGCGGCAATGGACATTGGCGTGCTTAGTTCTCTGGCAGAGGGATTTTCCAACTCCCTGCTGGAATATATGGCCAGTGGACTACCTGCGGTCGCGACTGAGGTGGGTGGAAATCGCGAAGCTCTGGACGGTGCGGGCATTCTGGTACCGCCCGACGATCCCGAGGCTTTGGCGGAAGCGATTCTCGAGCTACGATCGGCAGCGTTGCGACAGCAGCTGGGGCTGGCGGCTCGGCAGCGAGTGGAGCGGTTCAGTCTGGCGCGGGCAGAAAAGCGAATGAAAGAGATTTACGCGGAATTGCTGCAGGCAAAGGGCACGTTGCCCAAGGAACATTGAGGAGAAACAGGTGATGGAACATTTGCAGAAAGAGATGGACGCTGTAGTCTCGCAGTACGCTGGTGCTACGGCTATTGAGGAGTCCAGGATGGATGTGTTACTGCAGTCGATCCAGAATCGTACCGGTCAGGTCGGTGTGGTGGGACTGGGTTATGTGGGTCTGCCGCTGGCGATGCTGTTTGCCCGGGCCGGATTTCCGGTGACCGGATTCGACGTGGACATCACGAAAGTGAACAAGCTGAATGCCGGTTCCTCCTACATCCAGCGCATTCTGCCGGAAGAGATCGCGCAGCTGCGCGAGACAGGTTTCAAAGCCAGCGCCGAATACGCCGATGTCAGCAGCATGCAGGCCATCATTATCTGTGTTCCGACGCCGCTCGACGAGCACCAGGGACCGGATCTTCGCTTTATCGAAGACACAGCACGTTCGCTGTCGCCGCATCTTCGGGCCGGGCAGCTTGTCATTCTGGAAAGCACAACCTATCCGGGAACCACGGAGGAAGTGTTGATTCCATTGCTGGAAGCGGGCAATCCGGCGGGACTGCGCTGTTACCGCGAGGGTCTCGATCCGGCCAAGTGTTTCTATGTGGCCTATTCTCCAGAGCGCGAAGATCCCGGCAATGTGACGGTCGAGCGCAGCGACATTCCCAAGGTAGTGGGAGCGTCCACGAAAGAGTCCGGAGACCTGGCGGCCGCGTTTTACGGCAACATTTTCAATCGCATCGTTCGTGTTTCCAGTCCGGCAGCCGCGGAGATGACGAAGCTGCTGGAAAACATTTATCGATGCGTCAATATCGCGTTGGTCAATGAGCTGAAGCTGCTGTGCCTGCGGATGAATCTCGACATCTGGGAAATTATCGAAGCAGCGGCGACCAAGCCTTTTGGATTCCAGCCGTTCTATCCCGGTCCGGGGCTGGGCGGCCACTGCATTCCGATCGATCCGTTTTATCTTTCCTGGAAGGCGAAGGAGCTGGACTTCAGCACTCGCTTTATTGAGCTGGCGGGCGAGGTGAATACCTCCATGCCGTACCACGTTGTCGAGTCGGTGGCGGCCGCGTTGAATGATCGCAGCAAGCCGTTGAAGGGCAGCCGGATCCTGGTGCTGGGACTTTCCTACAAGAAAGATATCGACGATTTGCGGGAATCACCATCGCTGACCTTGATTGAACAACTTCGCCGCCGGGGAGCGCTGGTCGAGTACAACGATCCGTATTTCCCCACAGTGGGACATGGACGCCATTATGACTTGAATATGACGTCGGTCCCGTTGACCACACTTCGCGACTACGACTGCGTGTTGATTGCAACCGACCACTCCGACTACGACTACGAGGCCATCGCGAAGGAATCGAAGTTGGTGGTCGACACCCGAAATGCCATGCGTGGCATTGTGGATGCGGAACTGCAGAAGAAGATTGTTCGCTGCTGAGACGGCACGGAACAGACGGATTGCCAGAGTCTATTTAGCCGCACACACACTGCCTCCCGCCCAGCCCAACCAGGCCCGATGGGAGGCAGTTTGATTTTGCGCGGTAACCGAAATCGTTACTGATGAAGCAACTTTGCGGTGGGTGGGTAACAATAGGAAAAACTTTTCACACTGAACTTCGGGATGGGAATTCTCGTGGCGCAGGGATTGGCCACAGAACGATCCATTCTGCTAACTGATTGAACTCGCGACGTCAATCGGAGCTGTGGCGGCGGCCAAACAATGTCGGCGGTTGGCACTCCACGTGCATTTCATCTTCGAGTAGCCCAAAAATTGACGCCTGGAAACGGTAGCCTGTGAAAACGAATGCGTTGACGATCGGCGGGTACGAGGTTACGCCCAACCGTGACATGCACAAGCATGACGATCGGTTCACGCCGCTTCGCAGCGCGGTTTCCGCCCCAGCGGACCCGTGGAACTCGACGGTGCTCGAGCTTTTCTCGGCGGTAGTTCACCGCGCTCCAGACTCCATCGCCCTGGTTGACACGCAGCAATCCCTGACTTATGCGGAATTGTGGAATTTCGCAGATGCCTTCCGCGCTCGCCTGGTCGCCCAGGGGATGAAGCCGGGAGATCGGGTGGGAGTGGCTGCCGCGCGATCGACGACTGTGGCTGCCATCGTTGGAATTGTGATGGCGGGCGGATGCTATGTTCCGATCGAGGTGAAAGAGTTTTCCGGCGCGGTGTTAGGGCAGATTCGCGATTCGAGCGGCATTCGTTTTTGGGTTGCCGATGAGAAGACACGGCAACATGCCGATGCGACGCTTTGGGCGGGATGCTTCCTTCTGGCGATCGAGGAGGTGGCGCAGCCTGTGCATGTTGCGCCGGTTGCAATTCCGCCGGTTCAACTCGACGGCGAGAGCCCGCTGTACGTGATGTTTACTTCCGGTTCGACTGGATTGCCGAAGGGTGTTGTGGTTCCGCATCGCGCGGTTGCCCGGCTGGTTACTGGACAGGACTTTATTGAGTTCGACGCGACGCAAACATTCCTGTTGCATTCGCCGTTGTCCTTCGACGCTTCGACGTTGGAATTCTGGGGCAGCCTGTTGCATGGTTCACGATTGGTGATTGCTCCGGGACGCTCGCTGGGTCTCGACGACTATACGACTCTGATTCTGCAGCAAGGTGTGACAACCCTGTGGTTGACGGCGGCCATGTTTCATCTGGCAGCGGAGCACACTCCGGAGTTGTTTGCGCCGCTGCGTCAGCTGGTGTTTGGGGGCGATGTGATTTCGCCACGCCATGTGGAGCGAATTCGATCGCTCTATCCGGACTTGCGCATGGTGAACGGCTACGGTCCGACGGAAAACACGACGTTTACCTGCTGCTATGGGGTCCCGAGGGACTATCGAGCCCAGGGAACGTTGCCGATCGGACAACCGATTGCGCATACCGCGGTGTACATTCTCGATGCAGATCGCAACGAGCTGCCCGCGGGAGAGCCGGGAGAATTGGCGGCCGGTGGCGCCGGGGTCGCGCTGGGATACCTGGGACGCAGGGAAGCGACGGCGGAGAAATTTCTAGCGGACATATTTTCAGATCGGCCTGGAGCGCTGCTGTACCTGACTGGGGATCGCGCGGTGGCGCGGCTGGATGGAACCATTGAATTTCTGGGACGGATCGATCGCCAGGTAAAGATTGCCGGCCATCGCGTGGAACTTGCGGCGGTGGAGAATGCGTTGTCAGCTTCGTCGCTGGTCGCCGATGCGGCGGTGGTGGTGTTGACGGTTCCGTCGGGCGAGAAGCAGTTGGCGGCGTGCGTGGCCTTGGCGAGCCCGGCAGAGAACGCGGAAGCGACATTGCGCGCATGGTTGCAGGCGCATTTGTCTCGCACATCGACGCCGCAGCACTGGTTGTTTCTGGAACGGCTGCCGATGAATCCAAACGGAAAACTGGATCGCAGCGCGCTGCAGACGCTGTGCGAAACCCGCCTGATCGCCTCGAATCCGAATCCTTCCAAACCCGCAGCCCTGCCGCAGGAAGATGCGGCAGCGCAGCACGCGAGCGGCTCCGACGAAACCCGGACGATGGCGTATCTGCAGGAGCTGTGGGCGACCTTGTTGGCTCGCCCCGCAGTGGGAGCGGATGAAAATTTCTTTGATCTTGGAGGCACCTCGCTGCTGCTGATCGAGATGCATGCCAAGTTGCACGCCGAGTTTGCATCAACTCCGTCGCTGGTCGACATGTTTGCGTATTCAACCTCCCGCAGCCTGGCAGCGCGTCTTTGCGCGGGTCAGGCGGTGAAAGTCGAAGCCGGGGCAGGCGAGCTCCGAGGGCAACGACAGCGCGCCGCGATGTTGGCGAAGCGGCCGGGAATGCATTCCTCCAAGATTTCCTCGTCGAGTGTCCCCAGAGAGGATGGAACCCGATGAGCGATCGTTGGCAAAATGTGGTAGCCATCATCGGAGTGGCTGGACGTTTTCCGGGCGCAGAGAATGTGGAGCAGTTGTGGCAGAACCTGTGCGAGGGCCGCGAATCCGTTCGTACGATTGCAGCCGAGGAGTTGGAAGACGGGCTGACCGAAGCTCAGCGCGCGAAGGGAAAATATATTGCCGCGAGAGCGGTGCTGGAGAACGTGGACCTGTTCGATGCGGAATTCTTCCGGATCCTGCCGCGGGAAGCGGAGGTTGCCGATCCGCAGCAGCGTGTGTTGATGGAGTGCGCGTGGGAAGCGCTGGAAGATGCCGGATATGACCCGGCGAAGATCGCGGGCAATGTGGGCGTGTTCGCTGGGTCCAGCATCAATACGTATCTGCTGTTGCATTTGGCGTCGGACCCGGGATTTCGCGAGGAGTTTACGCGGTCGTACCAGGTGGGATCGTTTCCAGCGCTGGTTGGGAACGGGCACGATTTTCTGGCGACCCGCATCAGCTACAAGCTGAATTTGCGCGGACCCGCGATGACGGTGCAGTCGGCGTGTTCGACGTCGTTACTGGCAGTGGCGCAGGCGTGGCAAAGCCTGACAAATTATCAATCGGATCTGGCGCTGGCCGGGGGAGTTTCCATTTCATTTCCGCAGCACCGCGGATATTTTTATCAGGACGGCGGCATGGTCTCCGCGGACGGGCACTGCCGCCCGTTTGATGCTGCGGCCACGGGAACGGTATTTGGAGCCGGGGCCGGAATGGTTTTGCTGAAGCGCGCCGAAGAGGCGATCGCCGATGGCGACCACATCTATGCGCTGTTGCTTGGAGCCGGCATCAACAACGATGGCTCGGACAAATTTGGATATGCCGCACCCAGTCAAAAAGGTCAGGCGGACGCAATTTCGATGGCATACGCGGTGGCGGGCGTCGACCCGGCTTCGGTGGACTACGTTGAATGCCACGGCACCGGCACTCCGCTGGGCGATCCCATTGAAGTGGGTGCGCTGGCGGAGGTCTTTGGAGCGGGCGCGCCACGAACAGCTCCGTGTCTGCTGAGTTCTGCGAAGGGAAATATTGGGCATCTGGATGTAGCTGCGGGCGTGACTGGCCTGGTGAAAGCGGCGATGTCGCTCGATCGCGAAAAGATTCCCGGAACATTGCACTACAGCGAACCGAACCCGCGACTCGATCTACCGAACATCCCGTTCATGGTGTCCAGCCAAGCGACCCCATGGCCTCGGGGACGAGCGATTCGGCGGGCTGGCGTAAGTGCCTTCGGATTCGGCGGCACCAATGTTCACGTGGTGCTGGAAGAAGCTCCCTCGTCCGACGCGAAATTGTCACAGCGCCCGAAGCAGGTGCTCTGCTTATCCGCGCGAACGGAAACGGCGTTGATGGCGCAATGTTCTCGCCTGGCAAATCATCTGGAACGCGCAGACGCGGAAAGTGTTTCATTGCCCGATGTGGCCTATACCTTGGCGGCGGGTCGGCGGGCCTTTTCCCATCGCGTCGCGATCGTGGCCGGTACTCGCGAGGACGCCACCGCGCAGCTTCGCAAGACGGATACGATCCAGTCACGCGCGACGACTGCGACGGAAGCAGCTCGCGTGGCGATGCTGTTTCCGGGACAGGGAACACAATTTCCGGGGATGACAGAGGATCTCTATCATTCCGAGCCGTTCTATCGGGATGTTGTGGATGATTGCTGCAGCCAACTGCTGCGGTTAACTGGCCTCGACCTGTTGCCCGTGATGTTTCCTGCCATCGACGATGCCGGGGATAGCCAAGCTTGGGAGGACGCGGCACGAAACCTGGAACAAACGAAGTTTGCACAGCCGGCGCTGTTCGTTACCAGCTATGCATTGGCGAAGTTGTGGATGCATTGGGGCGTTACGCCGGCTTGCCTGGTGGGCCACAGTGTTGGAGAGCTAGTGGCGGCCTGCGTTGCGGGCGTATTTTCGCTGAGCGACGCACTGCAGTTTGTGGCACGACGCGGCGAATGGATGCAGGAAATGCCGGGCGGCAGCATGTTGGCCGTGCGTATGCAACCGCAACAGTTACAAATGATGTTGCCGGAGAATGTTTCGATCGCGGCTGTCAATTCGCCGTCGCTGACGGTTGCATCCGGACCCACCGCGGAGATTGATCGGCTTGCGAAAACGCTTGAGAAGGAAAACATAGCCAGCCGCAAGCTGCATACCTCTCACGCCTTTCACTCGGCGATGGTCGAGCCGGTGGTGGAACGGCTGCGGACTCTGCTGGCATCGATTCCTTTGCAGGAACCTAAGGTGCCAATCATCTCGACCGTGACAGGGAGTACGCTGACGGCCGCTGAGGCAACGTCGCCGGAATACTGGGCGCGGCATAGCCGGGTGACAGTGAACTTCAGTGCGGCTGCAAACACGCTGATCCAGGATAGGTATGAGATTTTGCTGGAAACCGGCGCCGGAGACACATTGAGCACGCTGGTGCGACAACAGCTTCCGCGCGGAAGCCGGATTGCAACATGTGCTTCGATCCCGGCGGGCGCGTCGCGCGCTAGTACAGTCGGAAAATCCTCATGGGACGGAATTGCGGCTTCAGCGGGAACTCTGTGGTCGCGCGGCGTCTCCGTCGATTGGAATGCATTTTACGCAAACGAACCGCGTCGCCGGATCTCTTTGCCCACGTACCCGTTTGAGCGCAAACGGTACTGGGTGGAAGCTCGCCGGACTGCACCCGCTGGGGATGCGCTGGTGCAGGCAGAAGATATTTCAGCGTCGCCATTGGAACAAAACATGCCGTCGTCGAACGGGAGCAGCACGGCAGCGAATTTGAACGCCTTGGAGAAGCAAATGACACCCACCGACAGTACGGAGACGAACAGCCCCACAAGCACGCAGCGAGAAGATCGCAGCGCCAGAATCAGTCAGGAGGTTGCTGAGCTGCTGGCCGATCTGTCGGGCCTGGATCTGGCCGCCGACCAGTACGAAGCCAGCTTCCTGGAGTTGGGATTCGATTCGCTGTTTCTGACGCAGGCGGCTCAGAAGATCCAGAACAAATATGGGGTAAAAATCGCGTTTCGGCAGCTGCTCGACGCGCTGGGTTCGATCCGACTGATAGCGAACTACCTTGACCAACAACTGCCACAGGATTCGGCACCGGTTGCGGCAACGCAAGTCGAGAGAACAGCGGAATTCACACCGGCGACAGCGACGGCAGCTGCGCCAGTCCCGCTCGCTTCTGCGCTCCAGGCTCAAGCGAATGCTACAGCGGTGCAGGCAGAGGTGGTCTTGGATGGAAAGATTGCCACTCTGATGCAGCAACAGCTACAAGCGGTCACGCAATTGATACAGTCACAGTTACAAATACTCGGAAGCGCACCTGCAGGTGCTGGATCGGTGGCGCAAGCCGCGACACAATCGCATCCAGTACAGCAAAAGACCGTGGCAGTCGCGCAGCCGGTGGTGGCCTCAGCGACGGTCGCTACTGATTCCAAGTCTAGTGACCATCACCCTCTGTTGCAGAAACAGGTCAGCGCCGCTGGACATCACGCCTTGACGCGGGAACAGGAGCGATTTATTGCGGACCTGACGTCGCGTTACTGCAGGAAGACGGCGCAGTCGAAGGCGTTCACGCAACAGCATCGCCAGACGCTGGCGGATCCACGCGTGGCCAGTGGATTTCGGCCGGAATGGAAAGAGATGGTTTACAGTCTGGTTTCCTCGCGGAGCAAGGGATCAAAGTTGTGGGATATTGACGGAAATGAATACATCGACCTGGTGAATGGATTTGGGCCGACCATGTTCGGCCACGCGCCGGAGTTTGTTTTGAATGCGCTGCAGCAGCAAATGAATGAGGGCTTCGCGATTGGCCCGCAAACGCCACTGGCGGGCAAGGCTGCGGACCTGTTAACCCAGTTGACGGGGACGGATCGCGTGACCTTCTGCAACACCGGCTCCGAAGCGGTGATGGCGGCGATACGAATTGCGCGCACGGTGACAGGAAGAGATCGGGTGGTCTTTTTCGCGGGAGATTATCACGGGCAATTCGACGAGGTCCTGGTCAAGCAGCTGAAGCGAAAAGGCGAAATACTGTCGCAACCCGCGGCGCCTGGAATTCCACGCGCCAATCTGGGAAACGTAACCGTACTCGACTACGGAACGGACGAAGCGCTGCAATATATTGAGCAACATGCGGACGAACTGGCGGCGGTGTTGATTGAGCCGGTACAGAGCCGGCACCCCAATCTTCAGCCGAAGGAATTTCTGCTTCGCGTACGAGACATTACGCGGCGATCCGGGGCCGCATTCATTTTCGATGAAGTGGTGAATGGATTCCGGATTCATCCGCGCGGCGCCCAGGGATATTACGGCATCGATGCCGACCTGGTGACCTATGGCAAAGTGATTGGCGGTGGTATGCCGATCGGTATTCTGGCGGGGAAATCCGCGTTTATGGACGCGTTGGATGGAGGCGCGTGGCAGTTTGGCGACGCTTCGGTCCCGGAAGCTGGAGTGACGTTCTTTGCGGGCACATTTGTCCGTCATCCATTGACGATGGCCGCGTTGTGCGCCACATTGGAGCACATTCGAGATGCCGGAGTCACGCTCTACGACACTCTGAATGAGCGTTCAGCGCGGTTTGTGAAGCAGCTGAACGACGTGTTCGCGAGACGCGGTGCTCCGCTGCATCTGGATGCCTGCGGCAGCGTCATGTATTTTGGTATCCCGCTGGAAGTTCGGTTTGGCGGGCTCCTCTTCTACTTACTCCGGGAGAAGGGCGTCTTCATTCTGGAAGGATTTCCGCTATACCTGACCACCGCGCATACCGACGCCGATCTTGAGCATATTATGTGTGCGTTTGACGAAAGTCTGGCTGAGTTGCAAGGTTGCGGACTGATGCCGCAGGACCCGAAGGAAGATACCGCGGGCCACGGCAAGTTAACTGTAACTACTACGGTTACAGAAGTGGCATTGACCGAGCCGCAATTGGAAATCATGCTGGCGGCACAGGTCTCCGATGAAGCCAATTGCGCTTATAACGAGTCGTTTCGGCTAAGCCTGGATGGGGTTCTCAACCGGGAGGCGCTGCAACAGGCATGGCAGGCTTTAATCGAGCGTCATGATGCGTTGCGCATGTCATTGGTTCCTGCGGGAGACAAAATGCGGGTGCATCCGCGTCGCGAGACCCCAATCCGGGAAGTTGATCTCTCCAGCCATGCCGCTGCCGAGCAGCAAGGCTTGCTGGATGCCATGATCGCCGCGGAAGGCAGACAGCCGTTTGAACTGGTGCAGGGACCGCTGCTCCGCGCCCAGTGCGTGAAGCTGGCGAACGACAAGCACCTGCTCCTGATCACCGGGCACCACCTGGTATGCGATGGTTGGACGGTGAACGTGATTGTGGACGAACTCGGCGAGTTGTATTCGGCCGCGGTGCAGAAGAGCTCGGCACGGCTGTCGCCGGCAAAATCTTTTGCTCGATATGCGCAGGAAATTCAGCAGGCGGACTGGCGCGAGCAGGAACGCAGGGATCTTGATTATTGGAAGCAGCAACTGACGCCGGAGCCAGAGGTTCTAACGCTGCCGAGCGACCGCAACCGTCCGGCGGAGCGCAGTTTCGCCGGCTCCACGTACGTGACGGAGTTTTCAAAAGAATTTGCGACGACGCTGCGCAAGACAGGCGCGCAGGCGGGATGCACCTTATTCACCACCTT
Source organism: Acidobacteriaceae bacterium (assembly GCA_049692235.1). Taxonomy (GTDB): domain Bacteria; phylum Acidobacteriota; class Terriglobia; order Terriglobales; family Acidobacteriaceae; genus JAKAAZ01. The sequence goes on from JBAVOQ010000061.1 coordinate 95,153, forward strand.
GCTGGCGGGCTGGCAGATTTTGCTGTGGAGGCTCAGCGGCAACGCCGATCCGGTCACAATGATTCCCGCCGCTGCGCAATCGCAGATGGAGAATGAAGTTCTGGTCGGGCACTGCGTCCATCTGTTGCCGATTCGGGCCGGATTGGCTCCGGAGATGAAGGCGGCAGAGTATCTGCGCGCTCTGAAGCCGGTGGTGTTGGATGCGTACGAGCATCAGCATGCCACGTATGGCAGCATGGTGCGGGCACTCGCGCCGCGGCGGGAGTCGGGACGCCTTCCACTGAGCGAAGTCCAATTCAACCTGGAACAGGTAGGCCGTGGGTCAGTATTCAGCGGGTTGAAGACGGAGGTGCAGGCGAACGGGAAGCGCGCGGTGAATTTTGATCTCTTCCTGAATATTGTCAATACCGGCAACGGATTGCGATTGGAATGCGATTACAGTACAGGCCTCTATGACGAGACGACGATTGCGCGATGGATGCAGAGTTATCGCACGCTGCTTGAAGCCATCATTGCCAACCCGGCGCAGAGCGTCGCGACGCTGGAGATTCTGGAGCCGTCGCTGAGGACATTCTTATTACAGGCTTGCAACCCGCCTGCAACCGGGCCGATGGAAGCGGAAGATGTTCCCGCCTTGATTGCGAAGGCATTTGATGCGATGCCGAGTCAGCCTGCCGCCGATTTCTACGGTCTAGAGTTGACGCGCGCGCAACTGGCCAAACAGAGCGATCAGCTGGCAGCCTGGTTGATTCGCAATGGAGCGGGACCGGGCTCCCTGGTGGCCATCTATATGGATCGGTCGTTGGAGATGCTGGTGGCGATGCTGGGCGTGATGAAGGCAGGCGCAGCGTATGTGCCGCTGGATCCGATGTTTCCGCCGGCTCGGATCGCGCAAATCGTGGAAGAAACAAATGTACCTGTGATGGTTACATTAACCCAGCATCTGGAAGCGTTGCCACAATCCAACGCCAAGGTGATTGCACTGGATGACGAAACCGTGGGACTGGAAAGGGAGCCCGTGGTGGCGTTACCGGCGATTTGCAGCCAAGATCGTGCTTATGTCATTTTCACTTCCGGATCGACGGGCCGGCCCAAGGGCGTGGAAGTATGTCACGGCAACGTGGTGAACCTGCTGACGGATACGGCGCGGCGGCTGGAGATGAAGCTGGAAGATCGATTGCTGGCGGTGACCACGTTGTCGTTCGATATCGCGGTGCTGGAAATGCTGTTGCCGTTAGTGTCGGGAGGCACGGTGGTGATCGCTCACCGCGACGATGTGGCCGACGGAGCGCAGTTGAAAGAATTGGTGCAAGCGACACGGGCGACCGTGTTGCAGGCCACTCCCGTGACCTGGCGGATGCTGCTGGAGCAGGGATTTCAGGCGGCGCCGGGCTTCAAGATGCTGTGCGGCGGCGAGGCGTGGACGGCGGCCATGGGAGATCAACTGCTGGAACATGGCGGCCGGTTGTGGAATATGTATGGGCCGACGGAGACCACGGTCTGGTCTTCCATCACCGAAGTGAAGCGGGGCGCAGGACGGATGACGATTGGTCCTCCCATCGCGAACACGCGGTTTTACGTGTTGGATAGGCAGTTTCAATTGGTGCCGCCGGGGGTTTCCGGAGAGCTGTTCATCGCCGGGGATGGTGTTGCGCGAGGATATTTCGAACGGCCGGAATTGACGGCGGAGAAGTTTCTTGCAGATCCGTTTGTTCCCGGAGAGCGGATGTATCGCACCGGCGACGAAGTGCGACAACTGGCGGATGGACGAATTGAATTTCTGGGACGGCTGGATCACCAGATCAAGCTGCGGGGATTCCGAATTGAGCTGGGCGATGTGGAAACCGCCATCCGGGCGCTGCCGGGTGTTCGAGACGCAGTGGCGATGCTGCGGCCGGATGCAAGCGGCGAAGCCATCCTTGTGGGGTATTACACGGGCGCCGAGAGTGCAACGCCTGTGGAATTGAAGCGGGCACTCGGCAGCCAGCTGCCGATCTACATGGTTCCGACGGTGATGAAGTCGTTGCCAAGTTTGCCGCTGACGCCGAATGGCAAAATCGACCGCAAGGCATTGCCGGAGCCGCGCACGGGGGTAGAAGTCGAGGCGGAAGAGTTCGTCGAACCGAAAACGCGGACAGAAATCATACTAGCGGAGATTTTTTCAGATGTTTTAGGATGCCCGCGCGTCAGTATTCGCGCCAGTTTGTTGGATTTGGGCGCCGATTCGTTGCGCATGTTTCAAATCGCGTCGCGTGCCCACCATCGAGGGTTTGCGGTGAGCGCGAAGCAATTGATGCAACTACATACGGTGGAAGCGGTAGCGTCGGCGGTGGATGCGACGGGCAATAGCGCGTTTAGCGTAGCGGTGCCCGCAGTGCCATTACAACGTATTTCACGGGAGAATTATCGGGTTCATATGTAGACTTTCAATCACGCTGGAACGGTCGGATCCTCGGCACACGTTACCTGGCGCGTATGGATAAAGACTAGGACAAAAGATCGTGTCGACCTTGGTTAGTTTCACAAAATCCGCGAATGACGAAGCGACAGAGGGCACTATCTATGCGATGCCTGCCACTCCACCGCAGGTGCGTTTGTGGAAGCTGAATGAAGCGGCGCCCGATCCTGGATGGAACGTTGCCGTCCGATTCCGACTTTCCGGCTTGCTGGATCGAGAGAAGTTTGAGCATGCGCTGCAATGGCTGGCAACACGCCATGAAGCACTGCGCACCTCGTTCACCGTGCACAACGGCGCTGTGGTCGAGCGGATCGCCGCGAACGCATCCCTGCGGTTGCAGTGGTGCGATCTGGGGTCGCTCGATCCGGCGACACGGGAAGCGGAAGTTGCACGTCTTTCGCTGGAACACGCGCGCCAGATTCTACCGTTGACTTCGGCTCCGCTGTTGCGCGCCGGCATGCTGCGGTTGAGCGACACAGAACACATCCTGGTATGGAACGCCCATCACAGCGTCTGCGACGGCTGGTCTGTAGGACTGCTGGTGGAAGACCTGATGGGGTGCTATGGCGATTTGCTGCAGGGCAAAGAGCCTGCGGCGCGCACCGCGCTGGACTATGGCGATTATGCGGTATGGCTGGATGCGCAGCGCAAAACGCCTGAATACGAAACCCACAGAGCGTACTGGAAGCGTCAATTGCAGGGTCTTGAAGTCGCTCCGCTGCCGGATGCATGGCGGGCAGCCGCGGCGACGACGGAGGCCTCCACGATTCAATCGGTGCTGCTCCCGCGTTCGCTGACAGACGCGATCGCAATTGTGGCGCAGCGTCACCATTCGACATTTTTCCATGCAGTGCTGGCCGGATATGGGCTGCTGCTGCGGACCCAGCAATCGAAATCCGATGTGGCGCTGGAAACTCCCATGAGCGGGCGCGATCAGTCGGAACTGGAGAGCGTTGTCGGAACGTTTGTGAATTATTTGCCGCTCCGCTTCCGTGTGGATGCGGAGATGCGGTTCAGCGATCTGCTGCACGAAGTTCGCGACATGGTGACGGATTGCTTCGACCACGCGCAGTTCCGTTACGAAGATATGCTGGCGGACCTGGAGAAAGAAGGCAACGCGGCGGCGGCTGACGTGTCACTGACGCCAGTGGCCTTTATTTGCCAGCAGGATTTTGTTCGCCCCATCACTGCGGGCGGAGTGGCGATGACTGCGGTGCCCTCGGTCAGTCCGGGAGCGCTTCGTCCGCTGACCGTCTTTATGGTCGAGCGCGCGGACGGATGGCGTCTTTCCTGTGAAGTGGACAACCATGTTGTGTCGCAGGATGCGGGTTCCCGTCTGCTGCAAGATTTCCAGCGACTGCTCGGTGTAGTTGCCGCGGGAGCGGAAGAGCCGACGGCCGAGATTGCTGTGCGGGCCGGTCTGGGGCCGATCGCTACAGCGGCAGATGAGAATATCCCGAAGGGAATCGATGGAGCTGTGGAAGCGCCGGGCGGAGTGGTGAGGATGCCTGCGACAGAGTTTCAGCGACGGTTCTGGCGGCTGGACTCTTTGAACCCGGGAGGGGTTGCATTCCATGTTCGGATTCGTTTGCAGTTGAAGGGTCGGTTCCAGGTGGACGCGCTGGAGAGGGCGATTGCCAGCGTCGCTCGCCGGAACGAGATTTTACGGACAACCCTGGAAGAAGAGAACGACGAGGTGCGGCAGGTGGTGCATGCAGAGCTGCCCATCGATTTTCAATTGCTTATCTCGGATGTGCAGGGACCGGACGGATTGCGCTCCCATGCACAGCGGCTTGCGGACCACGCGATTATCGATCGCGAGGGAGAACAGGGATTTTCTCTTGTAGATGGTCCATTGTTTCGGGTGCGTGTGCTGCGTCTGGAAAAAGAGCGGCATTGGCTGGCGATTACCCTGTCCCACGGCATTGTCGATGGATGGTCAACAGGAATTTTCCTAGAACAACTGCAGCAGGCGTATGAGCAGGAGATCGGCTCGGGAAACGCGAGCCAGAATTCCCCGGTGCAGTTTTCCGCGTATGCCCAGGCGGAGCGAAAACTGCTGACGAGCCAGGAGAAAGATGGCAGGCTGGCATGGTGGCAGAAATACCTGGACGGAATCTGGACGCCGTTGGAGCTGCCGCAGGATCTTGACGCATCGAGTACAGACGCGGGGGATGCTCGCGCGGGACTGGTAACGGAGGTTCTGGATGCCGCAACGGTAGCGTTGGCGCGGCAATTTGCCCGCACATGCCAGGCCACGGCCTACGCCGTCTTTGGCGGACTGTTTCAGGCTTTGTTGTCGCGTTACAGCGGGCAGAGTGACATTCTTTTCCTGACGCCGCACGCTCATCGAACGGAAAATACAGAAACCATTATGGGGCCCCTGGCGGACTCGATTTGCCTGACCGCGCACATTGGAGCCGAGACGACCTTCCGTGAGCTGGTGGCACGGTTTGGGGAAGAATCAATGGACGCGATGGAGCGAGCCTTGCCGCTGAACCTGTTGACGCCGCTGGTCGATATGCGGGTGGGGCCGCACTATCATCCGCTGAACCAGATCACATTCTTCTATCAGCGCGCATTCGTGCATGAGATGCAATGGAAGGGTCTGGAGATTGACTCGTTGCCCGACGTTCCTGCTGTGACGGGGAGTGAGTGGCAGTTGGGGGTGGTGGAACGGACGAACGGCGTGTATCTGGAATTTCTGTACGACGCGACGCTCTATTCCGAAGCGACGATTCAGATGGTGCAGCGCCACTTTGCGCGCTTGTTGCGGGAAGCCGTGATGGCTCCGGATACGCCATTGTCGCAACTGAAATTGATGACGGCAGAAGAGATTGAGAGGTATTCGACGGCCGCGTCTGTGCCGCCAGTGATCGAACGGCTGCTGCCGGGGCGACAGGCGATGGCGGCAGCGGTCCCGGCTCCAGCGGAGCGCGAAGAGGGTATGTTGGCGTCGAAGACCGCCCTATCGGAGAGCGAGCGCGACATGATCCGCGTCTGGCGTCAGGTCCTGAAGATTGAGGACCTCGATGCCGATTCCAACTTCTTCGACCTGGGCGGTCACTCGCTGCTGCTGGCGAGGCTGCAAATGATGTTGAAGCGCGAATTCCACGTGCAATTGACGGCTGCGGAGGTTTTCCGGCATCCGACGATCGGAGCCCTGGCGGCATGGCTGGAGCGGGCCCAATTGGAAGCGACAGAGGTCGCGCTTCAGGGGGGTCGCCGTCCTGCCGGCCACAACCCCCACATCGTTCCAATCCAACCGCTGGGAACCGGGCGCCCCATTTTCGTGATTTCGCAAAGCATGATTTTTCGCACGCTGACTGCGGAATTGGGCACGGAACAGCCGGTGTTCGCCATCCAGACGCTTGAGCAGGATTACGCGGCAATGGCAACTGCCAATTACGAGCAGTTGATTGACTTCTACGTTCGCCTGATTCGCGCAACGCAGCCATCCGGGCCGTATCGACTGGCCGGTTGGTGCGTCTCGGCGTGGATTGCCTATGGAGTTGCGCGTCGCCTCGAGCAAATGGGGCAGCAGATTGAACTGGTCATAATTATCGATGCGTGGGCGCCGGGCTATTGGAATAGCCAGTCGCCGCTGCGTCGCCGGGTGATGCTGACGATCTATCACTTCCAACGTTTTCGCTGGGCGGGACGCCGACCGAGGAACATTGGCGAAGCCAAGCCGGGTTCATTTCTGCAGCGAAGCTTGCAGGCTCTCGCCGTAGCGGTGGGCAAGTTTGGAGGACGCTTGCAGCGCTGGGCGACTCCTGCGGAATCTCGCAATACGGAGGAGGAACAACTCGCGCTGCATTTGCAGGAGACCGCGCGGCTGGTTGCAGCCAGTGGGCCATTGCAGGGGAAAGCGCTATTGTTCCGCAGTGAAGAAGAGCCGATGGGCCCGATGCTAGCCTCCGACATGGGGTGGTCGGAGTTATTCGAGAAACATGTAGAAGTTGAAGTGGTGCCTGGGAACCATCATGAAATTTTCAATCTTCCGGGAGCCCGGATAATGGCTCTGCGGGCCCGCGCTGTGTTAGGACTCGATGCACGTTCTTCAACGGAGATTGAAGTTGCAGTTGCTGCCAACGGAACGGTTGGGAATGCCCGGCGCAGCCCCGATCCAGAGGCGGTGCGCTGATGCGTCCATTCGAAGCGGTCGGATTTGTATTGGCGATTCCGGCGGTGTTCGCTCTGCTGGGTTGGATGCCGAGGCGCGCTGGAGTTGTGTTCGCCGCCATGTCGTGTGGAGTTTTACTCGTCTCCTCGGCGTGGCTGGGGGCGTACTGGCAATTGATCCCGCTGTACCTTGGGGTGGTGCTGAGCCTATTGACACTGCAGCGCACCAGGCCGCAGCGTCGTAATCGGGTGGATGTGCTGGCGGCCACGGCGGTGATCTGCCTGTTGTTCCTGACTGCAGCCGGCACGTTTGTGCTGCCGATGTTCAGTTTGCCACAGCCGACCGGCCCGTACGCAACCGGAACCCGCGTGGAACGCATGGTGGATTCGGTGCGGATGGAGACGCATGTTGCGGGGTCGTCGCTACCGCGCGAGATCATGGTCCAAATATGGTATCCGGCGACTCCAAATCATCAACATCTTGCCAGCTATCGCCGACGCCGCGAGACCACCCTATTGTCGAGTTACATGGCAGTTTTGAAGACCCACTCCTACACGAATGCGCCCGTGGCGAACACCGGGGCACCCTTTCCGGTGCTGCTATTCAATCCGGCGTGGGGAGGACATCGGACACAGAACACGTACCAGGTGGAGGATCTCGCCAGCCACGGTTTCATCGTGGTCGGAGTCGATCACACCTACAATTCCGGTCCGGTCGCTTTTCCGGACGGTCGCGTCCTCGGGCCGGTGGACGACCACGATATTGCAGACTTTCAAAACACCACGGTAGCGCAGCAGTATGCAATTGGAGGTCGCGAAGTGGATATCGAGGCAGGCGACGATGTGCTGGCGTTGAACACATTATCAGCCGCGAATGTTGATCCCCGCAGTCCATGGTTCCATCGCGTGGATGCAAATGATGCGGGAGCGTTCGGTCATTCTTTTGGCGGAGCTGTCGCGGCGGAAGTTTGCTATCACGATCCGAGGGTCAAAGCGGCGCTGAACGAAGATGGCTGGATGTTCGGCGAGGTTGCCACGCACGGACTTGATAAGCCCTACATGGTGATGAACGACGATGGGCCATCGATCACTGCGGTGCAATTGCAATCCACGGATGTGCAGACGCGGCGAGAGTCGAAGCTGACCAATATTGACATCGACAATCTGAATCACACCATGCGTGCATTCGGCGGGTACATGCTGACGATTCGTGGATCACGTCATTTCGATTTTTCCGACCGCACGTTGTATTCACCGATACGCCGGTTGACGGATTCGGGGACTATTTCCCCGCAACGGGCACAGCAAATCGTCGAAGCCTACACGCTGCAGTTTTTCTCGCATACTTTGCAGGGTAAGCCGGCGCCATTGCTGGCTGCGAATAGCAGTCCTTATAAGGAGGTGCAGTTTGAGAACTGGTTTGCTCACAACGCATCGACACGCTAAGGGCGAGGCTTTACCGGCGAAGGGAAAAACATTGGAGAGAGGATCTCTCAAATGTTTTCGCGGGGTCGTGCACCGCGAGGGTTCCGACGAAGTTTTCCGCGGGCTTCAATTCGACAAGGGTCCATGCGCGCTGAATGTTGGTATGGGGAGCCACCGCGATCAACGCTGGGGGGAGTTGCGGGCTGACTTCGACATCAAATCCGTCCAGAGACAAGTTCAACCCCAGACCCTCGCCCTTCAACAAGGCTTCTTTGCTGGTCCAGCAGCGATAAAATCCGGCAATCCACTGCGGCTGAGGAAGACTGCCGAGAGTCAGCAACTCGTGCGGCGAGAAATGATGTGCGGCGACGTCAGAGTCGATCGGACGCACCTGTTCGATGTCGATTCCAAGCGTATAGTCCCGGCTGACAGCAAGGGCTGCAAGGCCGGCGCTATGGGTCAGGTTGAATTGAATCTGCTGCGCGTCTGGGTGGCCTTCAATCTGCGGCTTGCCATAGTTGTTGCTGGCGAAGGTGATCTGGCCGGCGGGGATACCGCTGTAACGGCCCAACAGTGTGCGCATGGCAGCGTGGGCGCATACGTAACGATCGCGAAGCTGGGGAAACACAAAGCGGCGTGCTCGAACCATTTCTGCTTCGCTCAGGATCTGCCAGTCGGAATCGAGCGGGGCGCGATCCAGGTCCCATGCCCACACGTGGACGCTATGCGCGTCGAGAGCGGGAGCGGGATCGAGTTGGGTCCAGGCAATGATTTGTGTTCCCATACGGATTTTCTTTCCAAGCCGCGACTCCGGCAGATTTCTCGGTGCCGGTTCAGGCTGGTCGTACAAAGCTTCACCCAGTTTCAAGTATCAGAAAGGACGCCGACTTCAATCGGCAGCAAGAGGTGACGTACATGTCAACAGCCACATCCGTTGCACGGCCTATCGCAAGTGAAATCCCCCTCGTACCCGAGCGTCTGTATTCGGTGGAGCGGGCGAAGTTCGCAGAGAATTTCGACCAGCGCCCATTTATGCTGGACCATTCGCTCAGCAGTCATCCAGCATTCACGATGGATCGCCTGCATAGTTTGCTGGAACGTTCTCTGCCGATCCCAAACAAAGTGTATTGGAACGCGGGAAAAAAGCGTATCGACCAGCGTTGGAGCGACCGCCCCGGAAGGGACTGTTCCATCGAAGAGGCCTTTCGGCGCATTCGGGAAACGGATGCATGGATCATTATTTTTGGCGCGGACCGCGACCCGGAGATCCACGACCTGCTGGAGAAGGGACTGGCCGAAGTGCAGGAGATGACAGGCATCCCGCTGAGTAAAGAAGCCAAGAGCCGTCAGTCGATCATCTTCATCACATCGCCGCATCGCATTACGGAGTACCACATTGATAAGGAGTGCAGCCTGCTGCTGCAGGTTCACGGGAAAAAGACGATTCATATCTTCGACAAGAACGACAGGGAGGTGCTGACGGAACCGGAACTGGAGCGATTCTGGACGGTCGACAACAACGCGGCCATTTATAAGAAGGATTTGCAGAGCCGTGCGACGTCGTTTTTGCTGGAACCGGGAAAGGCCGTGCATATTCCGATCAATGCTCCGCACTGGCTGGAAAATGGCGATGACATTTCGGTTTCCATCAATCAGAATTTCGAATACAAGAACGACAAGCTGGCGAACATTTACCGGGCCAATTATTACTTGCGAAAAATGGGCATGTCTCCGCTGCCTCCGGGACGTTCCCGTTTGCACGATCGCCTGAAGGGCCAGGGAATGAGGCTGCCGGTGGCGTTGGCGCGAGAAGTAAGGGAGTTGAAAGAAAAGATCAAGGGGCAGGGATGACGATGGGTCAGTTTTCTGTGTGGGCCGCGCTGGCGGTTTCAATCTATGCCTGCTATACGGATTTCCGGCGGCATTCGGCGGTACCGATTCGTTCAATACGATCTGTCAGACGCTAAACACGAGTCCGTCGATCGATCACGAGTCACTCGACGTCACAACACTCAATCCGCGGATTGAGAGCATCCACGGAGTTGCAAAAGCGAGTCATGAATTCAGTCCTGATACAGATGTGGCACAGCGTGGCTTTGGGATTGGGTCTCGCGTCGATTGTTATCGCGGTTTTGGCGCTGCTAGGCACACTGTATGCGCTGGCGTTTGCAGTGTTGGGGATTGTTGCATCTCGTGACGAGAATGAGGATGGAGAAGCTTCCGCAACGGCTGGCAAGAGGCTCCCGACAACCAATTTTCTGGTCGTGATTCCAGCGCACAATGAAGGGTCGGGGTTGACGGCGACGGTGCAGAGCGTGCTGGCGCAGAACTATCCGCATCTTCGCTGCGTGGTCATCGCGGACAACTGCACGGACGATACGGCCGAGATAGCCAGGGTGGCTGGCGCACATGAGGTTCTGGTTCGCACCGATCCCGAGAGGCGGGGCAAAGGGCAGGCGCTGACCTGGGCGTTCAACCTGGCGCAAAGCTGGGAGTGGGATGCCGTATGCGTGATCGATGCCGATAGTGTGATTGAGCCGGGATTTTTTGCCGCGCTTGATGTTTCCTTCTGCAAAGGCCATGCGGTTGCGCAGGCGCGCTACGATTTTTTTCCTGCGGCGGACAGCAAGAACTGGCTGCAACAATTCGGCGCGGTCAGCAAGGCTGGGGAGAACAGCTTTGTCGCTCGTCCGCGCGAACGCCTTGGACTATCAGAACTACTGATGGGCAACGGATTTTTTGTATCGCGAGCCGTCATCGAACGCGTGCCGTGGCTGGCCCATTCCATTGTGGAGGATGCTGAATATGCGCTGTTGCTGGCGCAACAAGGAATCGCCGTGCATTATCAGGAGCGGGCGCGGTTGTGGTCGCGGCAGGCATCGAGTGTTCGCGACGTCCAGCCGCAGCGAGTACGCTGGGCTTCGGGGATATGGCAATTGCTTCGCAAAGCGATCCCAATCCTGTTCGCAACCGCCTGGCGCGAACGCAGTTGGCGTGCAATAGAAGAGATTGTGATGCTGTTGATGACCAGCCGTCTGGTGCTGATTTATCTGTGGGTGCTGTCGTTTGCGATGAGTCTTACAGCGCCGTCGCTGTTTCCAATTACGTGGGGTTTGCTGGCAGGCGTGGCTGTTCTGCAAGTCCTGTATCTGATGCTAATGTTCCGATTTGCCTGCGATCGTCCGGTCCCCTTCGTCGGAGCACTGCTGCTGCCCTATTATGTTTTCGTCGTACTGTCATCCCAGGTGCTGGCGCTGAGTGGCGTGAATCGCCATCTGTGGTGGCGGACCAGCCGATAGACGATCGCTGCTCCGTGACTCCGACAGCGGCGGCAGGTGCGCCCGGCCAAGTCGGATGTCGATTTGCCCTACGGAGCAACCTGCTGCACTTGTCCGCGGAACACTTCGTCGTAGACCGCAATCAATCGCTGACGCTGACACGCGGGCGAGTATTCCTGCAGTAGGTCTTCCGCGCCTGCAGCCAGCCGGCTGCGCAAGTCCGGGGAAAGCCACATCGTTTTCATCGCGGCGGTCATCTGGTTCACATCTGCGGCGGGAACGAGCAGTCCGTTTCTGCCGTCGACGATCAGATCGGGAACGCCGCCAACCGCGCTGGCAATCACGGGCAATTTTAGACAGAGTGCCTCCAGCACCGTGTTTGGGGTGCCCTCGGTGAGGGATGGCTGAACCAGGCAATCCATCATTTGCATCCACTCTGTGCAACTACCCTGGAAGCCCGCAAAATGTACCTGTTCGCGAATCCCCAGCTGAGCGGCTTGTCGTTTAAGCGGCTGCTCCTCTTTTCCGTCTCCGACGATGATGAGATAGAGTTGAGCGCCGACGGGCGCCTCCGTGCATAGTTTGTGGAATGCCGAGACCATGAAGCGGTGGCCTTTTTCTATACTGAGCCGGCCGACGGAACCGAACACAAACGCGGACTTGGGAATACTGAGATCGTTGCGGGAAATGGGTGGCCGATCCTGGCGGCGAGAATAGGGTGGCAGCATCGCATTCTTGACCACGATGGGTGCGCGTCTGTTGCCGCGTATGGGAGCGATCTGTTGGGCCTGGCTTTCTGACACGCACACCACGCGGTCGGCGCGCTTCAGCGCCTGGCGCTCCAGCATTTCATAAAACCTGACGCGTCGATTCTCGGCGGTAAATCCACGCACGAAAGCGACGTGCGGCGTACCTGTCCGACGAGCCGCCAGATAGCCGACAACATTGGCCTTGAAACCATGCGTGCAGAGGAGCGAGCCCTTTCGCTCCGACAGCATTCGTGCCAGGCGATGCACCAGGTCGAGACGCACACCGCCCGGCAGGCACAATGTGGGAATGTTGCGCTGCTCGGCAGCGACCAGGACTTCCGGCCTGTCCTTGAGGTCGTGAAAGGAGCCTATCGAGAGTTGATATTCCGTGTCTTGCATATCCTGCGCGTGATGCAGGATCTGTTTTTCCGGACCGCCAACCAGGTTGCTGCCGATCAGATGGAGCACCTCATACTTTTCACTGCGGCTTCGAGTATCCGGGGGAGTTTTCACGACTGGCGCAATCCTAACTTGGAGAACAGGTGAATCCACTTTTGCTGCAATTTTGCCTGCAGTGTGACTTGGATCTGTTTCATTCCGAGCGAGATCAGATCAGGCTCGTCCATCGGAACATCAAGGTAGGAGGATCGGAACAAATCGCTCGATGTATCTCCCTGCCAGGCCATGGGAAATAGTGCGACGGTATCGCCGGCTAATTGCAATGGCTCGTCGTCAAATGGCTGCCCGGTGAATGCCGTGCAGAAGCAAGAAATCAGATTGCCATGCGGAGCCAGGGGCAAAGAACAGGTCTGCGTCGCGCGGGCGTTCATCTCAATCAGATATGCATCTCCGTTCGCAGCGTCGATCATAAAGTCAAAACCGCACAGACCGGTGAAGCCCAACTTGCGCACGATCTTTTGAACAGCCTGCACGCGTTCATCCTTCCGACAGAGTCGAACGATGGTTGCCGGGCCTTTCGGTTTTGAAGTTTGCAGCACTTCGGCATCGATCATGGCCAGCGCCTCGCCTTGCCAACAGGCCACGGCAACGGTCGCATCGGGCCCAGCCACAAAGCGTTGGATGCTGACTTGCCGTGGGTGTTGCATCAGCCACGGGACAATGCAATTGGAATCGCGATCGATCAATGTACGTTTCGCAGCTACTGCGGTGGCCAACGGCGCGTGCAGGGTTTTGTAGGCTCGGAGCGCTTCAGGCAGGGTGTGCACAATCTTCACCCCTTCGCCGCCGGAGGTACCGTCGGCCTTGAGGACGGCGGGAAATCCGAATTGCGTCAGCCACTGTTCGACCTGATCGGGGGAATTGACCGTTTTCGTTTCGGGAACGCGAACACCCACTTCGCGAACCAAGGCCATAAATTTTTCTCTCGACTCGGTGATGGGGTAACTAACGGGGTCCCCCATGGAGACCTGAAGTAATTTGCACATCGACTTTGAATCCTGATCGGCGCTCTGCGAAGCCGTCGCATACAAACGATGCATGTGGCGCATGGCGACGTCGTCGCACGGAACCACAATATCCGGCCCGGACTTCAGGATTGCGTTCCGGAAAGATTGTTGTGCGCTAACACCGTGATATCTATAGCGGTGCTGAAGGGCATGGGTCGAAAAGGCGGGATGGTTCGGCGGGCAGACAAGGTCGACCTCGCAGCCGACGCGTCGGAAGGCCATCGCCAGGCGGGCAGTGGAAAACCATCGGCACGTCGTCGCGAGTAAAACTTTGGGTGCCATGGAGGTACCTTCAGGGTCAGCCTTTTGCAGAACAGATTGTGATAAATATAGGATTACAGAACGAATCGCTCCTCAAATTCTACTGAAGACAAGCCCTGAATCCAGGGAATGTTCGGCAGTTCATGGTTTGCCGAGCGACAAGGGCTCCAGACCCTGTACGGTGAAAGACTCTGAATGGAAGCCGGATATAAGTGCTTCCAGCCCTGAACGTGAAAATCTCCGCCCATCGATTGAGGATCGGCATGAATTCTGCCTTCGAAGTTGCAATTGTTGGAGCAGGCCCGTACGGATTATCCCTTGCGGCGCATCTGCAAGCACGCGGAGTCCATTTTGGTATCTTCGGGCCCCCGATGGAAGTGTGGCGGCGGCACATGCCGCAAGGAATGCTACTGAAGTCGGATGGCTTTGCTTCCAACCTTTCCGATCCCGACGGCAGTTTCACGCTGAAGCAATTTTGCCAGACGCGCGGACTCCCCTATGACGACACTCGCATGCCGGTGCCGTTGCAGACCTTTGTCAACTACGGCCTCGCCTTTCAGGAGAAGCTGGTTCCGCATCTGGATGGGCGAAGGGTGACAAAGATTGAGTGCACGGCTGACGGCTTCCACCTGCAAGTGGAGGATGGAGCGAGCTTCGAAGCGCGGCGCGTTGTAATGGCGGTTGGAATCAGTCATTTTGCCTATGTCCCGGGATTGCTGTCGCACTTGCCGAAAGAATTGCTGACGCACAGCTCAGCCCACCACGACTGCTCCCTGCTCCGGGGCAAGAAGGTGACGATTATCGGTGCGGGCGCGTCTGCGGTGGATATGGCGGCGCTGATGCACGAAAGCGGAGTGGACGTCACTCTGCTGGCTCGCGCCTCAAAAATCCGATTTCACGATGGGCCGGGAAGCGGGCGGCGCTCGCTATGGCAGCGCATGAGGAGTCCATCTTCCGGGCTGGGTCCGGGATGGAAGTCCAGGATCTATACCGATGCCCCGGGAATATTCCGTCATTTGCCGGTGAATGTTCGGCTGCGGATCGTTAAGAACCATCTGGGCCCTGCACCGGGATGGCCGATGAAGGAGCGTGTGCAGGGAAAGGTTCCAATGCTGCTGGGATACTCCATCGCACAGGCCATCGCGTCGAATGGAGGCGTTCGACTGTCCCTGCGGTCGGAAGATGGCAATTTCCATGAACATGAAACCGAACACCTGATTGCGGCCACGGGATACAAGCCGGACCTGCGTCGGTTGGAGTTTCTGGATGCTGCGATTCGAAACGAGATTCGATCCCTGACGAACGCACCCACGCTGTCGGCCGATTTTCAGTCGTCGGTACCCGGCCTATATTTTGTGGGCATTGCGGCGGCCAATGATTTTGGGCCGATGATGCGTTTTGCGTATGGCGCCGATTACACGGCTCGTCGGGTGGCCAGCCATCTGGAAAAAACCATTGCCCGCGAGATGAACAAGCCGGCTGAGAAGCGCGTCCAGGCGTATCAGATATAGGTATTTTCCGGTTTTGGCAACGAGCCGTGTGAGCAGACGCCGAAGTCCGGGGTTTCCTTTCAGACGGAGTCTCGGCGATGATCTTGCAGTGCAGGGAGCTCCATCGAGGTCGAAGCGAAGACCTCATTCGCCCATTGCACCGACGCCAGCCCTTCTGGGTCCGAGCCGCAGCGTCCACAGCCAGGGGATTTCCAGCCGCGCAGAAGGAAATGTTCCTCCTTCGCCCTCCAGGGTGCAAATCTTTGCACATTTTCCGCGTGCCTGCCCCTCATCTTCGTATCCCGGCCGGGAATCAGGCGGTTTCCTCTCTCCTCGGCTTTGGCCAGTCACATGCATCGCAAAAGGTGACATCTACACCTGCACGTCTCGACGGGGAGCTTCACTGCGGTGACATCCACTGTTCCAAAGCTAGAACATCGCAAGCCTTTTTCCCTCAAAAAGCTTGTCCGAGGTTCCGGCAGCCGTGTGCTCCGACTGGTGACCCTGGCCATTATCGGCTTTTTCCTCATGCCGTTCACCGTCCACAAGCTGGGGGCGGAACAATACGGCATCTGGGCCATTGCGATTGCATTCATCGGTTATTACGGCTTCCTGGATCTTGGGCTGTCCGGTGCCGTCTTCACCCACATGGCCTACGCCTTCGGGCGCGAAGACCATGAAGAAGCGCGCAACATCTACGGCGCCGCCATGCTCATTTTTGGAGCGGTGGCTCTGGTTCTTCTGGTTGTCACCATCGCGCTGGCCGCAGGCGTCTATTTCCTGCACTACTCGCATAGCCGTGAACTGGCCATCGTTCTTCTCATCGTCGGTCTCAGTACGGCATCCAGCTTCGGGATGCGGGTTCCCTTCGGAACCCTGAATGCCGGCCAGCATTTCGACGTCACCGCATGGGTCCTGATTCTCACCGGAGTCTTGCGCGCCGTTGGAACCGTCCTTGTGCTCAATGCCCACCACGGCGTCGTTGCCTTGGCGTGGCTCAGCGTCTTTACCGCGATTCCAGCCAATGCCATCGTCATCTGGAGGGTCCATCGCGAGTTTCCGTTCCTCAAGATTTTTGCCTGGCCGCGTTGGAAACGAAGCACGGCGCGAAAACTCTTCAGCTTCGGCGGGCCGGTGCTGATCGGGCAAATTGCCGACCGCATCCGCTTCCAGACCGACACTCTGACGGTCTCATTTTTCGTCGGGCTCACGGCGGTCACCCACTACAGTATCGGCACTACGTTAGTGATGTATTACATGGACGGAATCGACGCCATCGTCGGCGTGCTGATGCCCGTACTCAGCATGCAGAAAAGTGTCAGCGATGATGGAGGATTTGAGCGCAGCTTCTTCTCCGGAACTCGCGTGGCCCTGGTCAGCTCCGCCTTTATTCTCTTCGGCATGATCGCCTGGTCGCGGGATTTTGTCATCCTGTGGATGGGCGCCGCATTCACCGATGTCTATCCCGTCATCATCATTCTTTCCGTCGCGGTCTTTCTGGAGACTTCGCAGGCTACCTCCGTCAATGCTCTCTATGCCAGCCTGCATCAGAGAGCCTACGCCGCCCTCAATATCAGCGAGGCGCTTGCCAACCTCGTTCTCAGCCTCCTGTTGGCACGGCCGTTTGGAATGCTGGGGGTCGCCATCGGCACGCTGATTCCCAGCATTGTTTTTCGCGGAATCATTCAGCCCATCATCGTCGAACGTGTTCTTCACATCAGCGTGCGCAAGACTGCTCTCGTCTATCTGCGTACCGGCCTCCGCTGCGCCGCATGTCTGGTTCTGCCCCTGCTGATCACACGCTTCTGGCTGCGTCCGACCTATCCTCACCTGCTGTTTGTCGTCATGCTCTCCGCCGTTGCCTACGTCCTGCCCGTGTGGTGGCTGGAATTCAATTTGGTCGGTGCCGATCGGGTGACGGGTCCGATCCGCGCCGCGCACCGCCTGCTGTTCGCCCGCTAGACTCAAAACCTTAAAAGGGCTTACACCCTACGAGTTCATCTGCAAATCCTGGACAAAACAACCCCAACGCTTCAGCCTTGATCCAACCCATCAAACACCGGGACCAAGCCTATCGAGATGCTGTCGGCCGGCTATCCGCAATGGGAACCATTCCGCTGGCGACGCTGAGTACAAGGACTACACTTGGGTCATCTCAGATTCCTGAAGGTTTTCCCGGAAAAAAGAGGTTTCAAACTATGCAAAACTCTGCGCAATCAGCCCTTCCGCCGCGCCAGATTACAAACGCAAGAGCGCAGAGGCGCGTGTTTGGGGAACTTGCAGCGGATTGAGCGTATTCCTTCGCCGCCCGTAATGGCCTTAAACATGCATAGTTAAATTCTGCCAGTCACGTCGGTGGCGTCCTGCGAGGTTCGTCGGATGCAGAAACAGAGATCGCAATTTGTCACTTTCAAGCCAAGACCAGCGGCAGCTTTTCGGCTGTTTTGCTTTCCGCACGCTGGCGGCACTCCGATTGCCTTTTTCCCGTGGGCGGACTTGTGCGGCGAAAACATTGAATGCGTGAGTTTGCAGTATCGAGGCAGAGCGCAGCGGCTGAAAGAGGCGCCATTGACGTCAGTCGAAGAGTTTGTTCGCGAGATTCGTTCGGACCTGTCCACAATGTGCGACAAACCCTTCGCGTTTTATGGGCATAGCTTCGGAGGAATCGTGGCGTTTGAGCTCGCCAGACAACTGCAACGTTCCGGGCGGCCTGGACCCAGCCACCTCTATGTGGGAGCCACCCGCCCTCCTCATCTGGAGTCTCCGTTTCCAAATATCCACGGGCTGGCAGAAGAGGAGTTTATTGCAAATGTGCAATCTCGATATGGGGGTATCCCCTCGGTAATTCTTGAGGATGCAGAGGTGATGAAGATGTTTCTGCCGGCGATGCGTGGGGACTTTACCGCTTACGAGTCATACAGGTATCAACCGGGAGTTCCTCTGGATATCCCCATTACGGCGTTCGGGGGTGCGCAAGACAAGGCAGTGAAAGCTGCATGCCTGCGCGAATGGGAATTGCATACGGAAGCTGGTTTTGATATCAACATTCTACCCGGCGACCATTTCTTTCTACTGACCAGCGCTCAAGAGCTGGTTCGCACAGTCGAGATGCGCTTTGTTTCCTGTCAGACCGAACGGAGCGACACATGCGTGGGATGGAGTGCAGAAGGTAGATGAAACGCGAGAAGACAACCCAACAGCGACAGAATACGGACTCGTCTCAGAGGGTGCTGGATCGTGATCCTATTGCGATCATCGGGATCGGCTGCAGATATCCTGGCGCTTCAAATCCGGACGAACTTTGGCGAAATCTGCTGGCTGGCAGGGAATCGGTCGGGCCCTATCCCGGAGGACGTTTCGCCGAACTGGATCGCCTCTATGAACAAACCCGCGCCAAACCTGGTCGCTTGCGCACGGATCGCGGCGGCTTTCTAGCCGACATAGCGGGCTTCGATTCACAATTCTTTGAGATTTCGCCGCGGGAGTCGATCTATATCGATCCCCAGCATCGCCTGCTGCTGGAAGTTGCCTGGGAGGCCCTGGAAGACGCTGGCCAGACCCGGGAAGCCTATGAAAACTCGGCCACAGGAGTCTACCTGGGCCTTTGGACGAACGAGTATGAGTCGCGACTCTATGAATCCGGAAGCGAAGGAGATTTCTATTCTGTCACCGGTTGCGGTCGCTTTTCCGCATCTGGGCGCCTGTCGTTCATGTTTGGCTTTCAAGGGCCAAGTTTGACCATCGACACGGCTTGCTCTTCCTCGTTGGTGGCAGCGCATATGGCTTGCCAAAGCCTGTGGGCTGGGGAAATTGAGATGGCGCTGGCCGGAGGAGCCAATCTGATCCTGGGCACCGAGATTTCCGAATTGTTTACCAAAGCCAACATGCTCTCCTCCCATGGGAGCTGCAGGTTTGGAGATGAATCGGCAGACGGATTTGTGCGCAGCGAAGGCGCTGGGATCGTCGTGTTGAAACGCCTGTCACGGGCTCTTGCGGACAACGACCCAATCTACGCCGTCATTCGCGGCAGTGCGGTGAACAATGACGGACGCAGCAGCGGTTTTCTGGTTACGCCCAGTCGCGCCGGGCAGCAGGAGATGTTGCGGACCGCATGGAAATCTGCCGGCGTGCAGCCAAAAGACATCTGCTATATCGAAATGCACGGCACCGGAACCTCTGTCGGCGATCCGGTCGAAATATCGGCCGTTGGCGCTGCCTTGGCTGAGGCAGGAGTCTCCGAGCCGTGTGCGCTGGGATCCATTAAAACGAACATCGGCCATAGCGAGTCCGCGGCTGGAGTGGCAGGCCTCATCAAGGCGGCCCTCACGCTGAAACATCGCACGATTCCGCCCAGTCTCCACTTTCGTACTCCAAGTCCAAAGGTTGCGTGGGATGCGTTTCCGGTGCGGGTTGTGACAGAGCCGGTTCGACTGCCGGAGCAGGCAGCGCTCGCCCTGGTCGGGGTCAGCTCCTTCGGTCTGAGTGGAACCAATGCCCACATGGTGCTGGAAGAGGCGGGTCCGCTGCGGAATGTGCCTCCGCAATTAGATCCTTATTTATTAACAATTTCTGCCCGTAACAGTGAAGCTTTAGATGAACTGCTTCAGGCCCATCTGAGCGAACTGCGGGCCGCCGGACCGGAATATCCGATTGGAGATGTCTGCTATACGGCGAGTGTGCGCCGCAATCACCATGAATACCGCGTCGCGATTATCGCGGAAGATCTGGCGGAGCTCGAAACGAAGCTGGCTGCAGCGATTGCGAAGGAAGACAGCGATGGAGTCGTTTTTGGTCGCGAAAGCTCGACCCAACCGCCAACGCGGAACGACATCGTGTTTGTAGCGCCTGGACAAGGCTCGCAATGGCTGGGCATGGCGGGTGAGCTTTTCGATCGCAATCCGGTATTTCGCCAGGCTTTCGAGCAATGCGACGCTGCCATCCATGCGGAAACAGGCTGGAGCTTGATCGATCGCGTGATCGGCCCGGATGCAGCCACCTATCTGACTCAAATCGACGTGATTCAACCTGCCTTATTTGCGATGAGCGTGGCGCTTGCAGCGGTGTGGAGATCCTGGGGAATTCTCCCGAGCGCTGTGGTCGGTCACAGCATGGGCGAGGTTGCGGCAGCTCACATCGCCGGGATTTTAGATTTGAAGGATGCTGTGGCTGTTATCTGCCGCCGCAGTCGGTTGATGAAGACACTCAGCAGCGCAGGCAGCATGGCAACCGTCGAACTTCCCCTGGCGGAAGTCGAACAGCTCCTGGAGTCGGTCGCGGATGTGTCCGTGGCGGCCAGCAATGGCCCTCATACCACCGTGATTTCCGGAGACACGAATGCCATTGAGGCGCTGTTGCGGGATCTGACTGCCAAAGACATTTATTGTCGGCAAATCAAAGTGGATGTGGCCTCGCATAGCGCGCAAGTGGATCCGATTCTGCCGGATCTTCTGGCAGCGCTTTCGGATATTTGTCCTCGGCCAGCCGAAGTCCCACTGCTGTCGACGGTCACCGGCAAGTACGCGCAGGCAGCCAACGATTCATCGCTTGAAGAAACCACCTGGATGGATGCGCCCTACTGGGTTGAGAATCTGCGCCGAAGTGTTCTGTTTGCCCCAGCGATCAAGCGACTCTGTGGTGACGGCAAGGCAGTGTTTATTGAGCTGAGCCCGCATCCCATTCTGCTTCCATCCATCGAAGCCTCGGCACGAGCGGTACAGCCGCGCGCAGTGGCTGTGGCTTCGCTGCGCCGCGAAAAACCGGCCTGCGCAACCCTTTTGGCAGGATTGGCGGCGCTCTATGCGGCTGGATGGCCAATCGACTGGCGGCGCCTCTATCCAAATGGCGCTCGCAGTGTACGGTTGCCGCAGTACCCGTTTCAGCGCGAGTGCTGCTGGCCGGAGCCGGGCGACCTGAATCGGACGCAGCATGCACTGCGCACCGGGCAAGCGAGTCCTTTGCTCGGCCACAAATTTGAGTCTTCTCTGGACCCGAAGGCAATGCTGTGGGAAACCGATTTGCGAATCTCAACTCTTCGCTATCTGAACGACCATCGAGTCTTGCGCTCGGCTGTGTTTCCGGCTTCCGGCCATATCGATATGGCCTTGTCCGCCGCCAGAGAGATGTTCCCCGATCAGGTTTTTGAAGTGAGGAATGCAGTCTTCGCGAGTGCTGCCTACATTCCCGAACAGGGAGCCAGGACGTTCCAGCTGGCGCTGACTCCGGATGGAAACGGGGCTTACTCGTTTGCGATTCGCAGTCGCGGAGACGAGGGGGAAAGCGCATGGCCACTGCGCTCGCATGGCATCCTGCAGCCATTGCAAGCGGAGGCTCTCCCCGCTGAAACTATTTCTTTGGATGCCTTGCAGGCTCAATGTGCGATGCACCGGGACGCTCAGGATCACTATGCCAGAACGACTCGATGCGGCCTGCAATATGGGCCTGCGTTCCAGTTGGTGCAGGAAGCCTGGGTCGGCGACTTCGGGAGTCTCTGCAGATTGCAAATCGAAGTGCAGGACGGAGAACAGGACGTCATCCATCCGGCGATCCTGGACGCCTGCTTCCAGGCCGTGATCCACCTGAGGCCGGAGCACAAAGCATTTGCAGGCGACGATACCTACTTGCCAGTTGCGATCGAAACCATTCGGATCTACGGTTCCGTTCCAGACCACGGCGAACTTTACGCCCAGGCGAGGCTGGTGAGTGCCGATCCTCTGAATGGAACGTTCCGCACAGACATCCGTTTGTTCGATCCTGCGGGCCACCTCCTGATGGATGTCACTGGAATGGAAGTGCGGCGCGTCGCTCACCAAAGTCTTCCCGGTGCTCCAGATCCGCTCTACAGCCTGGAATGGGTGCTGCAGGATGCGGACCCACAAGCCGGAGATCATGCTCGCGGAAAAGCAGAGGCGAGAGTGGCGCTTTTATCCCAGGCGTCCTCAGAAAACTGGATCGTTTTCGGCGATGATTCTGGGATCGCCAAGGCGATGCGAGAGTCGCTCGAATTTATCGGGGGCAACTGCACACTCGTCCGACCAGGCTCGGAATTCAAAAAGGTTGCGAAAGCAGAATTTGAGATCAATCCATCCTCGCAGCGCGATCTCGAGCAACTGTTCGACGAAGTGGCGATGGACAAAGGCGTGCCGACCGCGGTGGTTCATCTGTGGACGCTCGATAGCGATGCGTCCGGCGAATACGATGCGGAGATGTTGATCGCCGCGCAAGCCGAGGGCAGCCAGCATGTGCCTGCTGTTGTGCGGGCGATCGCTGCTGCCAATTGGCAAAATCCTCCGCGTCTGTGGCTGGTGACGGCTGGAGCGATGCCAGCAGGCGAACCTACCGATCTACTGCGGATTGCGAACGCGCCCATGTGGGGCATCGGCCTCACCATCGCACGCGAACATCCCGAGGTACACGCCACACTGGTCGATCTGAGCGTCAGGCCGGATGAGAATGAAGCTCGGGAATTGGCGTTCCTTATCTGCTCCCGTGGCAAGGAAGACCGCATCGCGTTGAGGGGGAACGCAACCTACGTCGCCAGACTCGCCTCCTTCTCGCCGCAGCTGCCGGAAGTGCAGCCGAAGCCGCTGGCGAGCGGAGAGCAGTATCGCATCGAGATTCCATCGCCTGGCATCCTGGATCATTTGGAGTTGCGACGGTATAAGCCGTCTATGCCCAGTGCGGGAGAGGTGAGAATCGACGTTCAGGCAGCTGGCCTGAACTTTATTGACGTGACCAAGGTGATGGGCATTTACCCGGGACTCGATGCGAACGCGCCCATCCGGCTTGGCATTGAATGCGCCGGAACGGTAGCCGCAGTCGGCGAAGGTGTACAGGGATTTGAAATCGGAGAGCAGGTCATCGCCGTCACACCTGCAATGCAGGCCACATCCATGCTGGCTTCCGCAGTGACCGTTCCCGCGCAGATGGTCTTGCGTAAGCCCGCAAAATTGAGCGTGGACGAAGCGGCGACGACTCCAATCGCATTTCTGACGGCCTACTACTCCCTGGTGGAACTAGCCCGCGTGCGAAAGGGAGATTGGGTCTTAATTCACGCTGCCGCCGGAGGGGTTGGTTTGGCCGCGATCGAAATCGCCCGATGGGTGGGCGCCAAAGTGATTGCCACCGTCGGCTCCAAAGAAAAAGAGGACTACGTGCGCTCGCTGGGGATTGAGCATGTCTTCAATTCTCGATCGCTGACATTTGCGGCCGGTGTGATGGAGGCAACCGGCGGCCGAGGCGTCGATATCGTCCTGAATTCCCTCACCGGAGAATTCCAATCCAAGGGTCTTGAAGTGCTGGCGCCCTATGGCCGGTTCATCGAGCTGGGCAAACGAGATATCTATGATGACCGGCAAGTTGGATTAAAAGTATTCCGTAAGAACCTGTCGTTTCATGCTGTGGATCTTGCGGCCGCAATCGAAGAAAGACCTTCCTATGTCGTCGGATTGCTCCGTGCAGTTGTGGGCCACATCGAATCCGGCGACTGGCGGCCGCTCCCAGTCCACGCGTTCTCCGCTGCCGACCCAAGTGTGCCGGTTCACTTTATGGCCCAGGCGCGGCACATTGGAAAAATTGCCGTACACATGGATCGGAACGTAAACGTGTTGCCTGCCACGGACCGTTTGCTGTTTTCCAGGGATTCCACCTATCTGATCGCGGGCGGCCTGGGTGGCGTGGCCCTCACCGTGGCGGAGTGGATGGCGGAAAACGGAGCGGGACATCTGGTTCTGCTGTCACGACGAAGTCCATCGGGGGAAGCTTCCGAAGCGATTCGAGGAATCGAACAGCGTGGAGCCAGAGTGGTTGCCCTGCAGGGCGATATCACGCGGGAAGCCGATCTGGTGAAGGTTTTGGAGACTATCCATGCAGAGATGCCTCCTCTCAAGGGCGTTCTGCAGGCGGCGGCCGTGGTCGATGATGCGCTGGTAGCGGACTTATCCGCCGCTCGATTTCTACCCGTGATGGCGCCCAAAATAACCGGCACCTGGAATCTGCATCAATCAACTCTCCATGAAGATCTGGATTTCTTTGTGATGTTCTCATCGATTGCCGCGGTTCATCCGCAGCCCGGAATGGGCAGTTACGCGGCAGCGAACGCATTCCTGGATGGGTTTGCGCACTACCGGCGAGCTCTGGGACTGCCGGCTACCTCAGTGAATTGGGGCGGGTGGGATCAAACAGGATTAGCGCAGGCGACTGGAACGGAAAAGAGTTTAGCGGGATATGGGGAGCAGGGAATCAGGAATTTTTCCAGGCCGGAGGCGCTTGCGGCGTTCGGGCGCGTGCTTGAAACCAATCCCGTGCAGGTGGTGGCGGCTCCATTCGACTGGGAAAAATTCGCTGCGTTCCATGGGCCGAACGGCGCTTCACCGGCTTTCTCTTCGCTGTCGCGAAGTTCCGCGGCGACCGAGGCCTCCTCCAATCGCTCAGAGATTTTGGATCGGTTAACTCAAGCCGATTCGATCCCGCAGCGTCAGGAAATGCTGGAATTGTATTTGCAGGAAGTGCTGGGCAGAGTGCTGAAGCTGGCAACGCGCAAGATCGATCGGGAGCGTCCGCTGGGAAGCATGGGCCTGGACTCGCTGATGGGCTTGGAGTTTGTTCGCCGGCTCAGTAACACCCTCGAGATTCCGGTACCGGCCACGGTGGTTTTTAATTACCCGACGATTCAGCAAATGGCTACTCATTTTCTGCGCCGATTGCAGCTGACTGCTGCAGACGAGTTGAATGCGAGTGCAGAGAAACCGAACGGCGCACCTGGGCTGAAAGACGGCCGCGTGGACGGCCTGTCGGATGGCTTGACGGAAGAAGATGCGCTGCACGCCCTGATGAGCAGTGGGCCGAGGAGTTCCTGATGGCTGCTTCCGACAAGCCGCGCATCTCTCCAGCAAAGTTGGCGCTCGCGATTCGGCGGCTGCGAGCGGAGAAAGAAGATCTCGACTTGATCGCCTCCGACCCGATCGCCGTGATCGGCATGGGGTGCCGCTTTCCCGGCGGAGGCAGCTCTCCAGAGGAATTCTGGACAGCTCTCCGGGAGGGACGCGACGGCGTCACCGCCATTCCCGAGGGGCGCTGGAAAGATGCCGCCACCCTTCCTCTGCAACTCCGAAGAGGCGGCTACATCGAAGAGATCGACGGGTTCGACGCCGCGTTTTTTGGCATTTCACCGCGCGAGGCGCAACTGATGGATCCCCAGCAGCGACTGCTGCTGGAAGTCACGTGGGAAGCGTTGTGGGATGCTGGGATTGATCCTGCGAGTCTTTCCGGCGCGGATGCCGGGGCGTTCATCGCGATTTACAACAACGATTATGCGCGGCTGCATTTCCGCGATACGTCTGCGCTGACGGCGCATGGAGGAATCGGCAGCGCCCACAGCGTTGCGGCGGGACGGCTATCGTTTCTGCTGAATCTGAAAGGACCAAGTCTGGCCATCGATAGCGCGTGTTCGTCCTCGCTGGTTGCCACTCACCTCGCTTGTCAAAGTCTTCGCAGCCGAGAATGCAGTCTCGCCATTGTGGGAGCGAGCAGCCTGAAAACGCTTTCCGATGAAGTGATCGTGTTTTCAAAGTGGGGCATGCTGGCGAGCGACGGAAAGTGCAAGACATTCGATGCCGGCGCCGATGGTTTTGTGCCCGGGGAAGGCAGCGGCGTCATCATTTTGAAGCGATTGTCCGACGCGTTGCAGGACGGGGATTGCGTCCGCGCCGTGATTCGCGGAACGGCGGTGAACCACGATGGCAAAACGGCCGTACTGACCGCACCGAATGGACTGGCGCAGGAAGCTCTGCTTCGTGCGGCGCTGAATAATGCCATGCTTGCGCCCAGCGACATCAGCTACATTGAAACGCACGGCACTGGCACCTCGCTGGGCGATCCCATCGAGATCGAGGCGGTCAGCGCCGTGTATGGGCAGCCTGGTTTGGGAGTGCCACCCTGTATTTTGGGCGCGGTCAAAACAAATCTCGGCCATCTCGAGGCGGCGGCAGGGATCGCAGGCATGATCAAAACGGTTCTCTGCCTGGAGCACGGCGAAATTCCAAGAAATCTGCACTTCCACCAGTTGAATCAGGAGATTTCTCTCCACGGTACGCGCCTGAAGATTCCGACGGAGAACATGCCTTGGGCGCGCAGCGAAAAGCCGCGAGCCGCCGGTGTCAGCTCCTTCGGGTTAGGGGGTACGAACGGTCATGTGATTTTGGAAGAAGCGCCCCTGCTCCCAACCCAGAACGCGGTCCACGGTCGTACCATTCCGCTGCCAGCTTATGCGTGGAAGCGCGAGCGATTCTGGCTGGCTGAAGTTCCCACCCCGAAGGCAATCAGTCAGGACGCCACCCGCGCGCATGTTCCCGCAGAACGGATTGTCCACCCTTTACTGGGAAATCAGATCGAGACGGGCTTCCTTCCAGGCAAGCTTTTTGAATCGAAACTCGGCACCCTCGCGGATTCGTACCTGGCCGATCACAGCCTGGGGCAGCGCCCGATACTTCCGTTCGCAGCGTTCCTGGAGATCGCCGCCGCAGCTATTCGGCAAATCGACAAGTCCGGAAGAAGTTCGATCCGGAATTTTGTGGTCCGCGATCCGCTCTTTCTTACTTCGCGGGGTCACAGGCTGCAGGTGCTGGTGGGGGATAACTCGGTCGAGATTGCCAGTCTCAACGGCACCCGCTGGACGGCGCACGCGAAGGGCTCGTTTCAGCGATCTGACAGTGATGAGACGGTTCACGATCTGGCCGGCCTGCAAGCGCGCTGTCTGAAGAAAATTTCCCCCAACGAAATCTACGACAGGCTGGAGGGCACCGGCCTTCACTATGGAGACGCGTTTCGAACCATGGAATCATTGCGGTCCGGCGAGGGCGAATCTCTCGCGCATCTGCGCTTGTCCGACAAGACGGCGCGGGAGGCGCAGCAGTACGGGCTGCATCCCACGTTGCTCGACGGATGTTTGCAGGCCGTGATCGCGGCGCGCGGGGAGTCGAATGCCGATCTGTTTTTGCCGATCAGTGTGGACGGTTTTGAGTTGTTCCAGACGGGCCTATCTGAAGTCTGGGTTCATACGAAGATTGTCGCTTCCAGCGAAGCGGCATTTTCCGCCGATATTGTCGTGATGGATGGGGGCGGGCGGGTGGTGGCGCGACTCATCGGTTTTCAAGCGAAACGCGCGAACCCGGGCCTATTGAACCCGGCAGCTTGCGGCGATGCGGCCCCAATCTATGAGTTGACATGGCGCTCCCTGCCGCTGGCGGACGCGCCTTCTTCCAGGAGCGGTGAACGCTGGTTGATGATCGAGTCGCGGGAAGGAAGTTGCGGACGTCTGGTTGATCTGCTGGAGCAACAGGGTAGCAAGTGCGACGTTGTTGTTCACGGCTCCGACTCTTCTGTCCTCCCAATGCCCAGGGGTGCATGGACGGGAATCGTCTATGATGCGCGCGGGAGCGAAAATCCCGCGGACGTTCCGCAGTGGACTCACCCAGAAAAGAACGACGTAGAGTTTGTTCTGGAGTTGGTGAGGAGTCTTGAAGTTTCGAGAGATTCCGCCGCCCCTAGGCTTTGGATTCTTTCTTCCTCGGCTGTCTCCGTGTTGCCCTCAGAAGATGTTCTGGTTGCGCAGGCGCCGCTTTGGGGATTGTGCCGCACGCTGATGTTGGAGTATCCCGAGATTTCGCCGGTGCTGATCGACGTTGGTTCGGAGGTCGCGACAGTCGGCGCGGAGCAACAGATTGCTGCCATGCTCCTGACCGAAATTGCCGCCAACGGCCCGGAACCGATGGTCGCCTTCCGCCATGGAACCCGGTACGCAGCCCGGCTGATTCAGAATCTTCCGCGGCCAGATAAGGCACGAAGACTCAAGATCCCTTCTTCCGGTCGTCTCGAAGACCTGGCGATCGAAGGCACAGCCCGAAGAGATCCGCAACCGCACGAAGTCGAAATCGAAGTGCGCGCATCGGGCCTCAACTTCCGCGATGTACTGACAGCGCTGGGAATGTTTCCGGCGCGTACTCCCACGCCAGGCGCGGAGTGTGCCGGCACGATTGTCCGGGTTGGTTCCCAGGTTCGCGACTTGCGGGTCGGCGATGCCGTTGTCGCCTTCGCGCCGGCCAGCCTGCAAACCTTCGTCACTCTGCCCGCGGATTTCGTGACGAGAAAGCCAGCCGCCTTGACCTTCGTCGAAGCAGCAGGAATTCCGGTAGCGTTTCTGACCGCGGAGTATGGCCTGAGTCGATTGGCCAGCCTACGCGCGGGACAACGCGTTCTGATTCATGCCGCCGCCGGTGGGCTGGGACTGGCGGCCGTTCAACTGGCGATGCGTGCGGGTGCCGAAGTCTTTGCCACCGCCGGCCATCCAGACAAGCGGGCGTTCCTTTCCAAGCTGGGAGTGGAGCATATCTTTGACTCGCGCTCACTCTCATTTCATGCCGAAGTATTGCGGGCCACCGGTGGAGCGGGTGTCGATGTTGTGCTGAACTCGCTTGCCGGAGAGTTTATCGGCGCCAGTCTCGATGTCTTGGCGAACGGCGGATGTTTTCTTGAGGTGGGCAAGCGCGATCTGTGGAGCGCCGAAGACGTGGCCGCGCTGGGAAAGCATATTCGCTATCTTCCATTCGATCTGGGCGATGTAGCCATGGAAGATCCGAAGCGGATCGCCGAAATGTTGAGCGCGTTGATGAAGCGCTTTTCCAGCGGCGAATTGCGGCCACTGCCAACGGCGCTCTACTCCTTCGACGACTCGGCGCAGGCCTTCCGCACCATGGCTCAGGCCCGCCACATTGGCAAGGTCGTGCTGGGGTTCGACGGCACCGACCGAGGCCAGAGCGTTCGCGATGCAGTAGGCGATGGCACTGTATTGATTACAGGTGGGCTGGGAGCATTAGGCTCACAGTTGGCGCGATGGTTGGCGGAACAAGGGGCGCGAAGCATTGTTCTCGTCGGCAGAAGCGCGAGCGGTCGCGAAGAAAACTCGACAGTGGCGGAGCTGCGTAAGCAAGGTGTGGATGTTGCAGTCGAAGGTGTCGACGTGACGTCATCCGACCAACTGCAGGAACTGCTGGATCGAATACGCACGACCCGGCCGCCACTGCAGGCGGTATTTCATGCTGCGGGTGTGCTGCACGATTCCGTGCTGAGTAAAGTTTCATGGAGTTCCTACTGCGATACCACAGCGCCCAAGATTCTGGGAGCGTGGAATGTGGTCCGGCTGACCCAGCAGGACCCGATCCGGCTGATGGTATTTTTTTCCTCGGCGGCTTCCGTGCTGGGTTCGCCTGGGCAAGCCAGCTACGCTGCCGGGAACGCATTTCTGGACGCACTGGCGCATCACAGGTCGAGCCGGGGGATGGCCACGCTCAGCGTGAACTGGGGAGCCTGGGCGTCCTCGGGAATGGCGGCGCGGCTGACTGCAGAACAAACCGCCCGATGGACTCGGCAAGGAGTCAAGCCGATGGAACCGCCGGCTGCATTGGCGGCGCTTCATTCGGCCATCGAAGCGGGCCGGTCGCAGGTCACCGTGATGGAGGTGGACTGGGAACAATTTCTCGGTGCCGCTGGGGCGCGAAAAGATGCTCCTCTCTTTGCCGAATTGCAGCCGCTCGCTAGCGAACCGCGCGAAGATCCTTCGAGTCGCAATGTTTCGCCGGTCGGTACGTTCCTCGAGAATTTACGCTCTGTTCCAGCGTTCGAGCGGAAATCTGTTTTGTCGGCGCACGTCAGATCGAGTGCGCGCCGCGTGTTGGGCCTGAGGGAATCGGCAACCGTTCAGGACAGCGTTGCTTTGCAGGATCTCGGGCTGGACTCTTTGATGGCGCTCGAAATGAGGAATGACCTGTCGCAGTCGCTAGGGATCACCCTGGCCGCTGGACTGCTGTTCGACTACCCAACGGTAGAACAACTCACCCAGCATCTGCTTGGAATCCTGGCGCCATCGATCGAGCCCGTCCGGGAGGCCGAGGCGTCGGGCGATGCCAAGGATACTTCGACGGAATTGCAATCCATGAGCGATGAGGAGGCTGAGCTGCTGCTGATTCAGGAGCTCGATCGAGGCGGAAGGGAAAAAGCCCATGCCTGATTTCATTTCCGATCGCACCCAGCCTTCTGCTGAGTTGTCGCCCGTCAAGCGAGCCCTGCATGAAATTCGCACGCTGCGCGCCCGGGTGGACGAGCTCGAGGCGGCGTCGCATGAGCCGATTGCCATCCTCGGCATGGGGTTGAAATTTCCCGGTGGCGTGGTCGATGAATCCTCGTTTTGGAATCTTCTTGCCGAAGGCCGGGATGCAATCACGGAGATTCCCCGCGAACGATGGGATTGGCGCGCCTACTTCAATGCAGACCCGGACATCCCCGGTGCCATGGTGACGCGACACGGTGGATTTCTTGCGGGAGTCGATCTCTTCGATGCGGCCTTCTTCGGCATTTCACCGCGCGAGGCCGTGGCCATGGATCCGCAGCATCGTCTCGCTCTGGAAGTAGGGTGGGAAGCGCTGGAAAACGCCGGGTATGCGGGCGCCGTGCTTCAGGACACGCCGACCGGGGTGTTCCTCGGTATAGGGAATCACGACTATGGCCGTTTCGCCTTGGCAGATCTTGAACACATCGATGCGTACACCGGCTCCGGTAATTCTCCCGCCATGGTCGCGGGACGACTCTCGTACTTTCTGGGTTTGCACGGGCCGTCGCTGGCCATCGATACCTCCTGTTCCTCGTCGCTGGTTGCAGTCCATCTAGCCTGCCAGAGTCTGCGGGCAGGGGAGTGTAAATTTGCGCTGGCGGGTGGAGTCAGTCTCATTCTTTCCCCCGATTCGAATATCGCACTGACGAAGGCGCACATGATGGCGCGCGACGGACATTGCAAAACCTTCGACGAAAGTGCCGACGGCTATGTGCGCGGCGAAGGGTGCGG
Organism: Acidobacteriaceae bacterium; assembly: GCA_049692235.1. Lineage (GTDB taxonomy): Bacteria > Acidobacteriota > Terriglobia > Terriglobales > Acidobacteriaceae > JAKAAZ01. The sequence continues at coordinate 126,294 of JBAVOQ010000061.1, forward strand.
GATCGTCGTGTTAAAAAAATTGTCGGAAGCGATTGCCGATGGGGATCAGATCCTTGCGGTCATTCGAGGATCTGCCGTGAACCACGATGGGCGCAGCGGAGGGTTGACCGCGCCGAATGGTCCAGCGCAGGCGGCGGTGATCCACTCCGCGCTGCAAGTGGCGCAAGTGAATGCTGCAGAGATTGGATACCTAGAGACGCATGGCACCGGCACGGCGCTTGGGGATCCAATTGAGGTGGAAACACTCGCGTCCGTGATGGGCAGCGGACGGGCCGCGAATACTCCTCTGGCCATCGGGTCGGTGAAGACAAACCTGGGACACCTGGAAGCAGCCAGTGGTATCGCCGGGCTGATGAAGGCTGTGCTGGCGCTGCAACATCACGCCGTCCCGCCGAGCCTGCACCTGAAGCAAAAAAGTTCTCACATCGACTGGGATCGCCTCCCGGTTACGGTGCCGACTCAGGTGGTCGAATGGAATCCGCCGACCGGACAACGATATGCCGGTGTCAGCTCGTTTGGATTCAGTGGAACCAATGCGCACGTTGTATTGCAAGAAGCTCCGCCGATGGAACGCGCCCTCCGGGCCAGCGAACGTCCACGACATATTCTCACGATTTCCGCCAGGACAAAGACAGCTCTCGACGAGCTTCGCGCACGGTACGCTACGGCACTTCGCGCCATTTCCTCGGCTGCATTGCCGGACTTCTGTTACACAGCGAATTGTGGGCGCGCCGACTTTTCCCACCGCGTTGCTGTGGTCGGAGAAACTGCCGAACAGATGGCATCTGCGTTGCGAGGTCTGGAGAATGGCGCCTCGTCCGCGCGCGTCTGGATCGGAGATGCGGAAAACGCGGCAGCCGAAGGGATCTGTTTTCTGTTCACAGGGCAGGGAAGCCAGTATGCAGGCATGGGGCGAGAGTTGTATGAAGGTTCGACAGTGTTTCGTGCAGCGATCGATCGATGCGCTGCGGCATGGAAAGAAGAGACGGGCGAGTCGCTGATCGAAGTGCTGTATCCGCGGGAAGATGAAGTGGGGCAGGCAGAGAGCCGCATGAAGCGGGCGCGTTATGCACAGCCGT
>JBAVOQ010000062.1:0-1611 GCA_049692235.1 Acidobacteriaceae bacterium
CTCTTAAGCGGGATCATGCTGGATATGCTTCACAGGTCTCGATGATCAGGTTGAACCTCCGCCAACTCTCTGAGATTGTGACGGAGCGGTGTAAAGGGTGTTTGGTTGGCGGGTAAGAAGACAGAGAAACATGTGCCAGAACGACTTGGCCGGCAAGTGCTCCAAACACGTATGGAACCGCCGATACGGTTGATGATTCCGGCGCTTACCCATAATCCGAGGCCTGTTCCTCGTTCCCCTTTTGTGGTGAAGAAGGGCTGATAAATTCGCGCTCGATCTAGTAATGCAATACCGCTCCCGGAATCAGCGATCGAGAGGCAGTAGCCGTAAGAAGCATGGATTTCACAGAGCCAACGCGGAGCTGGATATAGATGAATGATCACCCGGCCGCCAGGAGGTGTGGCGTCAAACGCATTGAGCAACACGTTTGTCACGACCTGCACAATTTCACTTCTGAAGGCCAGAATGGCTCCATCCGTCTCAAAGCGTTGATGAACAACAATTCCTTGCTTCTCAGCCTGGGCGCGATAAAAGTCCGATACTTCGCTGAGCACCGCATTCAATTTGAACTGCAGGCTTGTTGCCATCCCGGTGAAACTTGAGCGACTGAGCAGCAATTCGGCTCAGACCCTGCAATTGATCTTCTATCGTGGCGATGAAAGCCTGCGCCTCCGGGCTGGTTTGGAGAGGTGCCAACAAAAATATCAGATTGGTAATTGCTTCTAAAGGATTGTTGATCTCATGGGCCATGGTCGCGGCGAATCTTGCCGTCACGGCGAGCTTCTCGCTATTCACGAGGGCCTGTTCCATCCTCTTCCGATCTGCAATTTCAAGTTGCAGTTGCGCGTTCAGCCTCTCTGCGGTTTCTCTGAGCTCATGTTGGCGGACTCCTGACAACAGCAGTTGCTCATTGACTGCGATCGCCCGCTGATGGAATTGGGGGGTCTCCGTCACTTGCATAATGACTCCCAGGGGATCATCCTCTGCATCGCGGAGGGGCCACATGGTGTACGACCAACGAGCCGAATGCGCTTCTGTCCCTTGCGGCTCTGTCTGGATTGTGATTTCTCCCGTGCTATATACGTGGTTCAGTAATGCAAGGCAGCCCTCCCAGGGCACGACCTCGATGAGAGGCTGTCCCAATAATTCGTCTTCAGTCTTGCAGGTCAGCCGACAGAAGGCAGAATTGACATAGCGAAGGTTGTGATTAGGTCCGGCCACTGTAGCTATTGGCAGTGGCGAGGTGCCCAAGATTATGCGCTCGATGTTCGGTCCATCGGGTCCCCGACCGAGGCGAGTGTTCGCGTCCGCCTCTCGATCGTCGGACATTTCCTCAGGTCTGATCTTTGATTTTCGCATCATGGAAGGGCCGCTTTTCCTTAGCGGACCGGATCGAACGTACAGGAAGTCCGCTGATAAGCCCCTGATAGCCTGTCAGGCGTTGGTCCACAATCACCACACCCTTCGAAGTGATTTCATACTCGCGGATATCTTTGGCATGATTTCCGCCACGCATCTTGATAACGGCCATAATCTTGCGAAGCTGGTCATCGATCGATACATACCGGAGCCGGATGATGTCATCGCAAAGGAAAGAGATCGAGTAGGTGC
>JBAVOQ010000063.1:0-57747 GCA_049692235.1 Acidobacteriaceae bacterium
TCACCAGCCGCCGCGCCACCGGCGTGCGCGCCCAGATGCGGGAGAACTTCCCGCGAGAACAGTACGCCAGACGCTCGCTGATCGAAAGCGTCTTCTCCGCCATCAAGCGCAAACTCTGCTGCCGTGCCCCGGGCAGAACCATCTTCACTCAGTCCCGCCAAGCCCTGCTGCTCGGACTCGCCTATAACCTCTATCGCCTCTGGCCGCCCGTACTAGCCTGAGCATGTCAACAGAGCCAAGCTATATCCAAGGTGAGGGCCGAAGTCAGGGAACGCTGTTTCCGGTGGTTCTCGACGATCTGGTGCCGGTGGGTCATGTGTGCCGGGTGATCGATCTATTTGTCGATCGTCTGGGGATTGCGGAGTTGGGCTTTGAGCGTGCCGAGGCGGCCGAGAGGGCTACGATCCGCGCGATCTGCTGAAGCTGTGTCCGGCGGCCAAGACGGTGCATCGCAAACAGCTCCATCGCAAGGACCGCACCATCTATTACCAAGCTACGGCCGAGGACTGCGGCAACTGTTCGATGAAGCGCGCTGCACGAAATCTCCCCAGCGCATCGTGGGCCGCCACCTGGATGAAGACGCACTCAACCGCATGCACCAGCGCACCACCCCGGCGCGGATGCGGCTCCGGCGATCGACGGTGGAACATCCCTGCGGCACGCTGAAATACCGCATCTTCGGTCATCCCCGTCTGCTGCTGCGCGGACTCAGCGGAGCCCGAACCGAAATCAGCATCGCCGTCATGGCCTACAACCTCAAACGCATGATCAACCTGCTCGGCCCAACCCGCCTTGCACAAACACTCGCACAAGCCTAAACCAACGCTGCCATCCAACCAGCCGCAAAACTGAAAACGCCCCCTCGCTGGAGCGCCTTCAATGCTTCAGTTTTTAAACTTCCCACCTGAGTTTCGTAACAGCCTCATGACGCCGGGCTTTTCGTTCTTTCGACCTTACATCGATCAAACCGGCTGCGGTGCGCCCAACCTTGGCGCGATCTGCGAAGGTTGGGATAGAGAATCAAGCGTTGATGGCCATATTTTCGACGCTACCAAAACCATCCAGCATCGCTTCGGCCAGGGTGGGATGGGCGTGGATGGTGAACATCATTTCTTCCACGGTTGCCTCCAGCTCCATGGCGGTGACGGCTTCGGCAATCAGTTCGGTCGCCTGTGGACCGATGATGTGGACGCCCAGGATTTCGCCATATTTTACGTCTGCAACAATTTTCACAAAGCCTTCATGCGAGTCCACAATCGACGCCTTCGAGTTGGCGGAGAAGGGAAATTTTCCGACCTTCACCTGCAATCCCTTTTCCTTGGCTGCGGCTTCGGTGAGGCCGACGCTGCCAATTTGCGGCTCGCAGTAGGTGCATGCAGGAATGCGTTCGCGCTTCACTGGACGCGCATATTTCCCGGCGATCTTTGCCGCGACCACCATGCCGCACATCATGCCGACGTGCGCCAACTGCGGCAACCCGGCCACGATGTCGCCAACGGCGTAGATGCCCGGCTCCTGGGTCTGCATCCATTCGTTTACCGTGATGAATCCACGATCGGGCTTGATCTTGGTCTTGTCCAGGCCAACATCGGCGATGCGCGGTGCGCGGCCCACAGCCACCAGCACCTTGTCGACTTCCTTGATCATTTGCTTGCCATCGGAAGCCGTGATGGTGACCTTGACGCTGGTCTTTGTTTTCTCCAGCTTCTCAAACCTTGCGCTGACAAAGGACTCGATGCCGCGTTTGCGGAAGACTCGAGCCAGCTCCTTGCTGACATCTTCATCTTCATTTGGAACCAGTCGCGGCAGCGCTTCGACGATGGTGATTTCGGTGCCGAAGCTTTTGAAGATCGATCCGAACTCGACGCCAACGGCGCCTGACCCGATGACGACCATCGACTTGGGAATTTCTTTGAGCGACAGAATCTCCATGTTGGTCAGCACCTGGGAGTCTGCCTGCAGGCCTGGAAGCATCTTGGCGTCTGAACCGGTCGCGAGAATCACATTCTTCGCCTTGACAGATGTGCGCTCGCCCTCTGCGCCGCCAGTGGCTGCGCCCTGCACCTCGACCGAATGCACGCCATCTTTCGCCGGCCCGGTCAGCCTCCCGTGCCCGGCGAATACGGTGACCTTGTTCTTCTTCATCAGGAAGACCAGGCCCTTGGCATGCTTGTCGATGATGCCCTGCTTGCGCTTTTGAATCGTGTCCCAGTTCAGCTTGCCCTCGCCCAGGCCTTCGATGCCGTACTCCACCGCATGTTTCAGGTGGTCATAGACTTCGGCATTGAACAGCAGAGACTTGGTCGGGACGCAGCCCCAGTGCAGGCAGGTGCCGCCTAGCTTGCTCTCTTTTTCAATCAGCGCGACTTTCAGGCCATACTGGCCGGCGCGAATGGCCGCCGTGTACCCGGCCGGTCCGCCGCCGATGATGGCAACGTCATAAATTGTTTCAGCCAAAGGAATGCTCCGATCCGTTTTTGGTGCAATGTTGGGGTAATTAGATGCTCGACGATGCGCGTTCGAACCAAACAGTCAATTTTACGTGAAGAGAATACTCGAGGCGAATGCGGGTCAACAGCACCTTCGGCATCAGTCAGAATTTATTTCGAGGAAATACTGCGAACGACCGTCGACACTATCGAGAGCGGCAAGCAACCGTCGATGTACTTGCCATACTCAGGCGGCTGCTGGAGAACAAGCGGCGTGTGCATCGCACGCGCATCCCTGAGGCACCAGCGAAGGTAGTGGGTAGAAGATGATGGCGTTCCTCATGTGCAGGCGCTGTTTCCCTCAGCGGCTCATGACTTGAAACCATTCAGGCAATTCCGGCCGCGGGTTGTCGCTGTTCAGAAGCCACTCATCCGCTGAAGTCTGAGAGAAGCCGTTGGTCGCAAACAGTTCCGCGGCTGGCGTGTTGCGGTCTGTCGGCACGAACTTACCGACAAAGCTGCGCGCGTCTGGCTCGGCATCCATGACCAGGCGTAACACCAGGCGTTCGAGTTCAAATCCCATGGCCCGGCAGCTCATGATGAAGGAGTCGAAAATGGCGCGATCGCCCTCGCGTCGAACGATGGCGACGACCACCAGCCCGAGATGACCGAAGCGATCTTCCATGTCGGCGGCATACACGTGATGCGTTGAACTCTGGAGGAACTGCTGCAACTGGGTGCGCGAATAGCGAATGGTGGTGGTGTTGAATTGGTTGGTGCGCTGGACCAGTTCGCTGACACGATCCAAATCCGGTGTTTTTGCTTGTCCGAATCGTACCTTCAGGCCCAGGCTGGCCATCATGGCCGCGTAGTCCATGGGCTTGGCGATCGATTCGCGGCGCTGTGCCTGCTCGCGATACATGGCGGTACGCGCCAGCGATTCCGCCGTCTGGCGGGTGTTCGGGAAAGCCAACATCATTTCCAGCGCGCACCACGTGAACGGGTCGAGTGCATCGAGCGCACGCACTTTCGGCAATTGTTGCGAGACCAGGTCGCGCTCAACGGGGTTGTCATCGATAAAGACGAAGGAGTCGAGTCCGAGATCCAATAACTGCGCCGTTTTTTCAATGGACGCTGCTTTCATATCCCAGTTAATGTGCATCAACGCGAAGTCGTCCGGTTGCAGAAGCATTTCTTTCCAGCGAATGCTGTTTGGATCGTTCTTACTGACAGCCACGAGAACGATGCCGCTTTCTTGAAGCCGCTTCAGCAGTTTCTGGCGATCGAGATGGTGCTCGACTTCGCCCTCGGCCATCACACCAAGCCACAGTGTGTGATCGAAGTCGAGCAGCAGCACCTTGGTTTTGCGCAGCAGGCCATAGGCGAGCAGCTTCTCGATGTACTCGTCGACGAGAAACTCGCCGAAATTCTGCGTGTGAAAGAATGCGTCGCCGGCGATGCTGTGAGGTACCACGCTGCGAGAGCTGGAACGCAATCCGTGCTGTTGCGCGACTGCGTATTCATCGATAAGCAGGCAGTTTGCGGTGTTTGTCACGAGATCCCCAATCGCTGTGTTGACCTTTGCGACGAGACGTTTGCGTGCCGGAGAGATGGGGCTTAGGAAGGGCAAGCGTTTGCGATAGCGCGTGAGTGGTAGGCCCGAGACATTGTGGATCAGGAAGGGGATCTCGGTGTGTTCGCGAACGGTATTCACAAACTGGCGAATCTGCGCCAACAATTGCACCACCTGCTCCTCAATCTCGGCCTCGCTCAGGCGCTCAGCATCGCGCAGGAGCGCGGGATACATGGGCAATCCTTCATAGGAAAGAAAACTGAAGGCGACGATGTCGGCATTGTTTTTCTGGATGGCATCGATCACATTGTCGGTCGAAATACCTGTGCCCATGCGCGAGCTGAAATAGAAGGCGCGCACATCCAGGGGAACTGCGGCCTCGGCGCACTTTTCCGGCAAAAATACGCGCATCTCTGTCATCAGGCAATCGCCGAAGGTGAGAAGCGTGAGCGGCTTGCCCTGCGGTGGAGTCAGCAGCGGCGCATGTACTTCACGTAGCAACGCAGCAGCGAGCTCCCGCTTGGAGGGAAGGTTGGCGAGCACGGCATCTTCCAAGCCAGGCAAAACCTCCTCGAAATAGCGAACGCGAACCTGGGGTGCAGCCCGATGCAGCGAGTAGCGAAGCAATTCGTCCCGATAGACGCTCCGCATCCGGCGGTCCCCTGTTGCAAAGTATCGGGCGAGCAGGCGGACAAGCGGCGTGACGTATGGCTTCTTGAGAGAATCGTTCCCCTCCTTCTGCACTCCGGCGATTTGATACGCGGCCAGACGCGACGGGTCAAATAGCACTCGGAACCAGGCATCTACGAGTTCAGCTTCGTTTTTTGAAAGAACGACGGAAATGGCTCGCTCTACCGGGAGCGCCGAAGCAGTCTGCTTTTCGTTGTTCAAAGGGTACCCATGCGCTCAGTCTTACGGCCTTAGGATGAACCAAGCTGTTTTTAAAAGATTTAAAGGACCCGGAAGCGCAGCAAGTTGCGGTCTGGAGTCTCCCTCCAGTTTAGCGTGGTAACCGATGGCAAAAGTCAAAACCTCCCTACAGCGGCTTCATGGATTCCTCGCGCAAAATCTATCTCGGGTGGATATTCCGCCCCCAGACCGGCTTAGACGCTTGAGCCACTTTTGGGCATTTCGAACCCACTTTCCTGCGGCAAACAGATTGTCACGCTGCTACCTGTTGATGCCGGACGAGGGAGCCTTTGAAGCCGTAGAAGCAGATGTAGACGTAGCACAGGGCGGGGAGAAAGAACGCGTGGTGGATGCCGATGTGATCGGCCACGAAGCCCTGCAGCAGCGGGATCAGCGCTGCGCCCAATACTCCCATCACCAGCAGGCTGGATCCAAGATTCGTTAGCGGTCCCAGCTCCGCGAGCCCCAGGGCAAAGATGTTCGGCCACATGATGGAGTTGAAGAGCCCGACCAGAATGATGCTCCACATGGCCACCTGTCCAAAGGTCAACATCGATGTGAGAACCAGGCAGCAGGCGGCGATGGCGGCTACTCCCAGCACCGGACCGGCGCGTAGTTTCTGCGTGATGCCAGCGCCGCAGAAACGCCCGATCATCGCGCCGCCCCAATAAAACGCGACATACAATGCCGCTGCCTTCTGCGGCATGTTGCCGATGTCGGGCTGATTCAAATAGTTGATGAGAAAACTTCCAATGGAGACTTCGGCGCCGACGTAGACAAAAATCGCGATGACTCCCAACAGCAGGTGGCGATGCGCCAAGGTGCTGCGGAGTGACGCCGCTGTTGAGGCATTTTCATCCTGAGTGCGAATGGATGGCAATTTGTAGAGCGCCATCGCGATCGCAAAGGAGACCAGGATAATGGCGATCAATGTGTAGGGGAGCTTGACCACCGACGCCTCGCCCACCCGGTAGGCATGCAGCGCGGCGGGCGAAAGGAGTTTTAATTGGGTCGCTGCGAGGGGTACGGTACTCAAAATAAACAGGCTGCCAACATACGGCGCAACGGTGGTTCCCAGTGAGTTAAACGCCTGCGCCAGATTCAATCGGCTGGAGGCGGTCTCTGGATGTCCCAGGACGATCACATACGGGTTGGCGGCAACCTGCAGCAGCGTCATCCCCGCTGCGACAATTCCCAGCGCAACCAGAAACAGCGGAAACGATGGAGCCATGGCCGCCGGAAGAAAGCACAGCGCCCCGACTGCCATGACCAACAGGCCCGCCACCATCGTCCACTTGTAGCCGATCCAGTCAATTACCTTGCCTGAGGGAAGCGCGAAGATGAAATATCCGGTGAAAAAGAAGGTCTGAACCAGCATGACCTCGGCATAATTCAGCGTGAACAGGTGCTTGAGATGGGGGATTAGGATGTCGTTCAGGCAGGTGATGAAGCCCCACAGGAAGAAGAGCGTAATCACCATGGGCAACGCAGTTCTGCTGCCCGGCGTGGACTCGACCACAAGCTGATTCGTGCTTTCTGCGCTCGCCATTGCCATGGTTGGTGCGATGCCCCCGCCGTGTATCGGCCTGTCAGGTCGAATTGCCTCTCTTAAGGTATCTGTAACGACAGCGCAGCGCAAAAGCGTAGCATTGCAATCATCGTGAATTCGACGGCGAGGTGATGCATGCAAAACAGGCGAGAATTTCTTCGAGCGGCAGGACTGACGGCCGGGGCAGCCCTGGTATCGGAGCGCCCTGGATGGGCACAAGCGAAGGGCCCGAAATCCGAGAGCGTCAGCGGCGCTGCCTCTTTGCGCGCGCATGGGAAAGCCCATGGAATATGCGTGGGTTGCGCGGTTAGTGCGTCGGCGTTGGCGGACCATATCGAATATGGTGCGCTGATCGCGCAGCAGTACTCGATTGTGGTGGCGGAGAATGCGATGAAATGGGGACCGATTAGTCCTGCGCCGGGGAAATACGATTTTCACGAAGCGGATGCGTTAGTGGATTTCGCCCAAAAGAACGGGCAGAAGGTGCGCGGGCATAATTTGATTTGGCACGAAGAATTGCCCAAGTGGTTTCCTGGGCCAATTACGAAAGCCAATGCGCGGCAGGCCATGATCGACCACATCCAGACGGAGATGCACCATTTTGCGGGGCGAGTTCAATCTTGGGACGTGGTGAATGAAGGGATCGACCCGAAGGATGGGCTCCCGAATGGATTGCGCAAGACGCCGTGGCTGGAACTTGTCGGGGACGACTACATTGACGTGGCCTACAAAACGGCGCGCCAGGCGGATCCGAAAGCGTTGTTGACCTATAACGATTACGACATTGAATATCCCGATCAGGAAAAGAAGCGCGATGCTGTGCTGGCGATGGTTCGCCGCATGAAGGCGACCGGAGTGCCCATCGATGCGGTCGGCGTGCAAAGCCATCTGAAGGCGGATCTGGCGCCACCGGGAAAAGAGCTGCAAAGTTTTGTCCGCGAAATGGCCAAGATGAATCTGCAGGTATTTGTGGCGGAGTTGGACGTGGCGGATCGAAAAGTTCCTGGCACGGTTCACGAGCGCGACGCTGTGGTTGCGAAAATCTATCGCGACTACCTGACGATGATGTTGGCCGAGCCCAACGTGAAAGCGGTGCTGACGTGGGGGATTACCGATCGCTACACATGGTTGAACGGCGAGAAGGAAGATAAGCGCGCGGACGGAAAACCGCTACGGCCGCTGCCCTTTGACGGGAACCTGCAGCCGACAGCGGCCTTTTACGCGGAACGGGATGCGATCGATAGTCGCGTCAGCTAAACACGCCTGACGCTGGCGGAGTTATTGTTGCTGGCTCACCTGCCACTGGTTGCCATTCATCACCAGCGTTGTTTGCGCGGGCTGGCTGCCCGCAAGCGCCGAGTTCAACTTTGGAAACGCAGTCTGCATCTCCTGCGACTTCGCCCAGCCTGCTACATCCGTCAGCTGAAAGTGATAGTTGACCTGCGCGGTTTTCGAGCCCGAGGAATTCACTGACGAAGTGAAGTTGTCGATGGAGGTGACTTCACGATGGCCGTAGCAAAAGTTTCCGTAGCCTGGCTGCGTCGGGTCCTGGGTCCACGTGGAGCGGCCTTTGGAGGACACATCGTAGTTATTCACCTGTTTTGAGCCGATCAGAAATTGTTTCTTCTCCGCCGTGGTTCGAGTCAGCAGGCCGGCATCGGTGAGCGCATCGTAGCCCTCGGTTTTCGACTCGTCGGAGGTTGCAGCCTGAATGGGAAATTTCTTTGCATCCTGCCATAGGCAGGCGGGGTGCGCCTGATAGTAATTGTCGATCGCGGTCTTGAAGTTGGTTTTGCTAGTGTCTGTTTTGTTGCAGCCTGCGGCGATCAGAATTGCGCCACAAACAATGGCGGGGAAGATTTTCTTGCGTTCGATCATTGGGTTGCCCTTTCCATTCCGCTTGGATGCAGAATGGTTGCCGGGCACGCGCATGCATGGCGCGGATTGCAAAAATTGAATCCACCGCGACAACAGAAAGGCCGCCGAAATTTGCTCAGCGGCCTTTGCATGACGAATTGTTTTGCGATTATTTCTTATCCGGTGCTGTCGTTGTGGCCGCTGTTGGTGTTGGGGTTGACGGCTCGACCGCGTCGGGGAAGACTCCTGGCAGCGGTTTCGGCGTGCTGAAGTCGAACATCGGCTTTGGCGTGGGCAGGGGCTTACGCGGCAGCATCTGGTCGCGCATGGCGGTGTTGTAGACAAAGATAGCCTCCACCACAGCCGCCTGCTTCAGGTCACCTGGAGACAGCTCTTCATACACATCCATGTTGGAGTGATGGGTGCGAGTTTCATAATCCAGCGGGTCCTGGATGAACTGAAATCCAGGAATTCCCACCGCATCGAACGACAAGTGGTCCGTCCCGCCGGTATTGCGCATCGTCAGCGTGGTCACGCCCAGGCTCTTCAGCGGAGCCATCCAGGCGGCAAAGATTGGCGCGACTGCCGCGTTTCCCTGAAGGTACACGCCGCGAATCTTTCCCGAGCCGTTATCCACGTTGAAGTATCCGGAAATCAGCTTCTGCTCCGGCAGAATCGTGAGTGGACCGGCCGGTTTCCGCAGCCACTCCGGCAGCTTCATCTGGTCCGGCGCAGTTGAAACCGGATAGCTGCCAAAATGGTTCTTCACGTAGCCGCGCGAACCGTAGATGCCCTGCTCCTCGCCGCTCCATAGCGCGATTCGGATGGTACGCCGTGGTTGGACATGCAGCGCGTTCAGGATTCGCATCACTTCCATCGCGACCACCGTTCCCGCACCATTGTCGGTCGCGCCTGTCCCGGCGATCCAGCTATCCAGGTGTCCGCCGACCATGACGACCTGGTCCTTTAGCTGCGGATCGGTTCCTGGAATCTCCGCGATGGTGTCGTAGCCCTGTTCATTGTCCCCAGTGAACTTGGTTTCGACATCCATTTGCACGGTCACGGGAACGTTTGCTTCCAGCAGGCGCACCATGCGTCCGTAGTTCTCGATCGCCATTACCACGGTGGGGATCTTGATGCGATGGTCAGCTTTGTAGGGCTCAGGACCAAGCGAGGCGCCGTTGTCATCGAAAAACGTACCGCCCGAGCCGCCGCCGTCCCCACCATCACGACTGGGGACAATGATCGCGGCGACGTGCTCGTCCGACAAAAACTGCATCAGCTTTGCCATCAGCTCGCGCCGCTTGAGATAGGTCTGCAACCGCTTCTTCAAATTTGGAGGCAAACCACCGTGAGCTGACGGATAGCTGGTCATCGCCTCCAGTTCGGCGTCGGTGTAGCGCGTCCACAACGGCTTATCGACTGGTGGAACGGGACGCATATCGCCCAGCAGAACGATCTTGCCTGCCAGCTTGCCCTTATATTTGTCGAGGTCTTTTTCCTCCTGAACATTGACGTGCACAACGCTGCCCGTCACCGGTCCATTGGTTCCCGGAGACCACGGCGTAGCCTGCGCAATAAAGACCGCCGTGTCCGGCGAGACCATCCGCACCCAGGTATTCAGCTGCTGCCAGCCCATGCCAAAGTCTCCCCACGAATCCAGATGTGCGTTGGCGCATCCCATCGCAGTCAGCTGGTTCTTGGTCCACTCATTCGCCTTGGCCATGTTTGGGGAGCCGGTGAGGCGCGGCCCAATATCGTCATCGAGCGCGCTGGCATAGTCCATCACATGCGAGTGGTTGAAGCCTTCATCCATAATGCGCTGATACATTCCCAGGTCAATCGTCTCCTGCGCAGGTTGGACTTCCGCTGCAGAGGGAGCGGTCTCTGTGGTGGCCGCGTTCTTTGCTTTTGTGTGATGTTTCTGCGCGAATGCACCGAGCGTCACAGATGACGCAAACGCCATCACCGCAACGGCTGCTCGAAAAGAATGGTTCCGCTTCACTGGTCTTTTCCTCCGGAAGGAATAACGAACGCAAGCATAGCAGATCCGGGAAAGTCTCCCGCCACTTTCTTGATCCCTTGCTGCAGCAGGGAAGAAGTGGATCGCTTTGTCAGTTTCGAAGGTTCGGGAGGACTGAAGATTTTCTTTATAAGAGCAGGGAAGCCTCTAAATCAGATGTTCGCCTGTCATGGTCTGGAGCACACTCAGGGGAGAATGCTCTGGCGCAACCATGGCCTCCGGCGCCACCAGAAACGTCTGCTCCAGCGCGTACTGACCGGCCAGGACGGCGTGCGGCACCATGTCGGTATAGACCATCCAGCTGGAGCCCGGCGGAAAGGACCAGGTCTCGCGCTTTCCTTGCGCTTGATAGGTCGCATTTTCTTTCAGGAAATTATGAAAGCGCATCATGAAGTCGTCATACGGAGAGCGCTTCAGAGCTGGCAACACTCGACCGACACCGAGATTGCACGCGGCGGCCGCAGTCACGCGCGTCAAGGTGCTTTGTTCGCGAGGTAAGGCGATCTGCTGTGGCGCAAACTGTGGCGCGAGGGCACCGAATGGCTCGCCGGTAATCCAGTCGCGCGTTTTGGTGGGATGGAGATTGTTGAAAAACCGCAAGATGCGGGCGCCATGGGTCGGTCGAGTCGGGAAAGCGTCGGTATGCATCAGGTCGTTGCGACGCCGTAGCGGCAGGTCCCGGCCCCGTTCTTCCTGCGGACGAAAACTACCGTAATCCAACTGCCAGCGCGATTGATACGGCGACAGGAATGATTCGAGAAATTCTGTGACGCGTCGAGAATATTCGCGAAGAATGCGATGCAGGCGCTCGCTCGCAGCGGCATCAGCGCCCTTCATATCCGCGCCGGAAACTTCGTCGCGTTGCGGCTTGTAGGCCAGATTCTTGTGCAACCCGCTGCTGGTTTGTTCCAGGGTCAGCAAAAAGCGCAGATCATCCTCAACCAATGCGATTGGGGTCTGCGGAAAGAAAAGAATGTTGCCTTCTTCCAACTGACGGCACCAGACACTCGCTTGTTCCGCAGAAGGTCGCTGCGACTGCGCCAAGTATCTGTCAGGCGGGATGGTCACCATGCCCATAGTGGAGGCTCGATCAGGATTGCGCCGTCATTCCGCGCCCGACATTTTTCGCCGGACCCATACCGTCAGCAGGTAAGACAGACTGATTGCCATGGCAAGCAGACCGACAGGTGCGGCGATATAGCGGTAGCTGATGTCGAGGTTCAGCATGGAGGTTCCCGTCGCCGCGTCATAGATCGTCATGCCGACGATGGCGAGAAAAAACGTCGCGAAGAAGACGATAAATCCGCACGCTCCGCCCATCAAAAGGCTGCTGAGCAATCCCAATTTTCCAATGGGAATTTTAAAGATCGTGACTTCTTTTCTCACGGGGTCGTGGGGCGCGTTGGCTGCGATATTTTGCGCATTTGTCATTGTTGAATTCCTTGGCGACCGCTACAGCCGCTGCACTCAAACGGAACCGTTCCGCCTAAGGCATCTTCGGCAACCGGCATCCGCGGCGTAGGTTTGCCAGCAAGATTTGCCGGGTGATTGTTGGCCGAGTACCAGGTTGCGTCGAACTGCTCTAGAATACAGCTTCATGTCGGAAATCGCCCAGATCGAAGTTAAGGCCGCCAGCGACGTGGCGCGCTCCGTACCTATGGAACAAGCCTCCAATGGTATTCACTATGGAAGCTTTGGCGACACTCAACTCGCGGTTGCGGATTTGCAGCGAATGGTAGAGGCGGTGCCGACTGCGATTGCCGCCGCGCTGCATCACAAGCGCTATTATTTTGTGCCGTTGACGTTGGGAGAATCGTATGCGAGCGAGATCAACGACCCGGCTTTCTTCGAAATTGATCCGAGCAAGTTGATGATTGCTGCGGACTTCTCTACGGAACTGAGCGACAGGGCGATCTGCCATCGCAGTGCCAAGGTAGATGGCGCGGATTGCATCTTCATTTCGACGCGCCTGATGCAGGACCGCTTCGCGCTTTCCTTCGAGTTCTACATCAACGCCGGCCATCATTTCGTCGATGCCGTCGGTGTTCCGGAAAGCTTTATGCAGCTGGTGTGGTCGCAGGCTGAAGCCAACGTTCGCGGTGAAACCAGTCAGGATGCGTGGGAGCAGAGATCGAAAGCGCTTGGCTCCAATGCGATGCAGAGTGTCGTCCCGGAAACGAAACGGCGGCGTCCGAAGTTTGGGACGGCCAAACCGATGCCGGAGGCAGCGACCGAACATCGTACGGTCGATGAAAAAGCGCGGATACAGTACCTTGAAGCGGCGTTTTCTGATGCCGTTGCCATATATCTTCTGTCGCTGACCGTCGATTTTGACTATAGCGAGCTGCGCGAACGGGAATATCCGCTGCTCGCGGCTCCGGCCCTGGCAGAGCGGCTTCGCCACGTCGCCAAGCTATTTCCGCCATCGGCCGCCCACGAGTTCTCCATTCACTACCGCCGCAATCGCTAGAATTTTCGCTCTCCGCGAAGAGCTTGCGTCGCTTTCCTTTCAGGTCGAGGCTGCTTGGTGCGATTCCTGGAATGACTCCAGGCACCGTAGATCCGTGCCGCACGATAGAATCGGCGCATGATTGCACATCTGCGCGGACGGCTTCTTTCCAAGACTCCGCAAACGGCAATAGTCGAAGCCGGCGGCGTCGGTTATGAAGTCACCATCAGCATTCCAACTTTTACAGCACTGCCTGCCGAAGGGAACGAAGTCGCGTTACTTGTCTACACCCATGTTCGCGAGGATGCGCTGGCGCTGTTTGGATTTACGACTGCGACCGAGAAGCGGCTGTTTGAAAAGCTGCTTTCCATCAGCGGAATTGGCCCTAAACTGGCCATTACGGTGTTGAGCGGGCTGCCGCCGGAACGCCTGATCGCCGCCATTCATGGCCAGGATCACGCCACGTTGACGCGAATCCCAGGAGTCGGCAAAAAGACGGCGGAGCGAATTGTGTTGGAGTTGAAAGATAAACTGCAGGAGCTTGCTCCTGCAGGCGGCACGAGCGCTGCCACACCAGTGTCTGAAGATGTTCTCTCCGCGCTGGTGAATCTCGGCTACCCGCGCGCAGCGGCGCAGAAGGGGGTGGAAGCCGCGATCGCTCGCGAACCCGAGACCGGCAAGGATTTCGAAACGCTTTTCCGCGCCGCCATGGCCGCGATGAAATGAAGCCGCATGGCCCATCGCTGGTTGGATGTAGTTTCGCGGCGGTTTGTTACGCGACCGAAGCAGTTGGCTCAGCTTCGCCTCTCTCGATCAGTTCCTGGCAGTTGATGCAATACGGTGTCCAGGGAAGAGCCTCGATGCGTTTGGCACCGATGGGTTGGTAGCAGCGAACGCAATCGCCGAAGCTTCCGTCCGCAATGCGGGCCAATGCCTGCCGCACCAGACGCAATTGCGAACTGCGTACCGTGCCTTGGGAGAACAGCAACTCTTTTTGATATCCCGCGACCGCCTGATCCGCTACGTCCCGCGTGTCATCGGTGTTGCTGGAAAGCGCTTGTTCCACCGTGTTCGCAACGGCCTGCTCCAGTTCCTGCTGTCGCTGCCGTAGCCGCTGCTCAAAATACTGCCGCTTATCCTGTGGATTCGCGCTGGGGGTATTTGCCATTTTCTGTTGACTCCATCTCTTATTCCTAAGCGTACTAACCATTGTTTGACGCGCATTCGCGCGGAATGGTTGAGAATATTTTATATTTTCGGAAACTCGTCCGCTCCATTGCAACCGACCTAGATCGTTTTTCCACAACCCTGGGTCGCCACGTCGGTGCGCCGGTGCTTCCTGTCGGTTTTGATTTAGATGCAGAAATCGCCTTACTTGATCCGAAACCTTCCGCCAGATAGGCTGTTATTTATGTATGAAGATTTCCGTGCCGTAGACCATTGGACCGGCGAAGAGCTGCATTGCACCTGGAAGGGCAACATCGTCGCCATTGCTACCCGCCACGCGGATGCGGTGGACGTTCGCTTCCTCGTCAATGGGCGGTCGCTGGTGATTGCGATGCCGCTGCCTGCCTGGGTGGAATTCCGCAAGCGGTCGGGCGGCAATGTCATTACGGATTATCTGGCGGCCCAGATTGCCGGGCATTATCTGAAGCAGGCAATCGAAAGCGGGTACGACAATGGCCGAGAAATCTACACCATGACCGTGGACGAGGTGCTGGCTCACCTGGATGTTGTGATGAAAGAAGTCGGCAGCACTCGCAATCTTCCCGTACTTCCAGTTCTCACGGCAAACTAGGCACGATCTAGCTGCGGCTCTGAGCGCGCTTCATCCTTGTCGGCATTGGAAGTATTTCCCAGCCCCCAAAAAACTCGCGGCCTCGGTGGCAGGACGCCAATCGGTGCTCCAGACCTCACACGATATTTTTCTCCCCGGTTTTCCAGAATTGGGAAGCGTGGCACAATAGAAGGTTTAGTCAATGTCAGGAGCGATGCTAGCATGCTACCGGCGGAAGCAGTTGTCAACGAATCACCTATTCTTGCCCAGCTGACGCCGGGCAGAATTCATCGCAATCTTTCTGTGCCGCAAATGGTAGCTGTGTCGCTGGCCCGCGGAGAAGCGAAGCTGGCCGCCAATGGCGCGCTGGTGGCTTATACAGGTCTGCGGACCGGCCGTTCTCCCAGGGATAAATTCATCGTCCTGGATGACCGCACGCGCGAAACCGTCAAATGGGGCAAGGTCAACCAGCCGCTGGAGCCGGAGAAGTTCGACGCGATCTATCATCGCGTGATGGCCCATCTGGCCAAGCGTGACGTGTATGTGCAGGACCTGTTTGCCGGTGCGGACCCCCGGTATCGGATGCCGGTGCAGATCATTTCTGAATACGCCTGGCAGGCGCTTTTTGTGCATCAATTATTTCTGCGTCCCACGTCAGAAGATCTGACGACCCACGTCCCCGAATTTACCGTGATTGCGGCTCCGGAGTTTGAAGCAGATCCGGAGCGCGATGGAACCCGTTCGTCCACTGCGATCCTGTTGGATTTCACGCGGAAAATTGTTTTGATTGTCGGCACAAAATATGCCGGCGAAATGAAGAAATGTATCTTCAGCGTGTTGAATTTCCTGTTGCCCCAGCGCGACGTGTTTCCCATGCATTGCTCGGCGAACGTTGGTGAGGATGGGGTGACGGCGCTGTTCTTCGGGCTCTCAGGCACGGGAAAGACGACACTCTCGGCAGATCCCTATCGACGGCTGATCGGTGATGACGAGCATGGGTGGGGGCCGAACGGCGTCTTCAACTTTGAGGGCGGCTGTTATGCCAAGTGCGTCGACCTGTCGAAGGAAAAGGAACCGCAGATTTATCACGCCATTCGATTTGGATCGGTGCTGGAAAATGTTGTGCTCGATGTGGAAAGCTGTGAGCCGGATTATCATGACATCCAATTTACTGAAAATACGCGGGCCGCTTACCCCATCGACTATATTCAGAATGCTTTGATCCCCAGCATCGGCGGCCACCCCAAGAACATTTTGTTTTTGACGGCAGACGCGTTCGGGGTCTTGCCTCCTATATCCAAGCTGACGCCGGAGCAGGCCATGTATCACTTCCTGTCGGGATACACGGCGAAATTGGCCGGCACGGAAACAGGGATGGGAAGCGAGCCGGTGCCGGACTTCTCCACGTGTTTTGGGGCTCCATTTATGCCGCTGCCCCCCAAGGTGTATGCCGCCATGCTGGGGGAGCGTCTGCGGCGCCACAATGCTCAATGTTGGCTGGTGAATACCGGATGGACGGGCGGCCCGTATGGGGTCGGCAAGCGAATCGGCCTGCCGCACACGCGTGCCATGGTGCATGCCGTGCTCGACGAACAACTTGCGGACGTGGAATTTACGATTGAACCCACATTCGGCTTCAGCATTCCAACCTCCTACCCGGGCGTGCCGTATGAGATTCTGAATCCTCGCAATATGTGGAAAGATGTCGAGGCCTACGATCGGCAGGCGGCGATGTTGTCGGCGAAATTTCAGGAGAATTTTGTCAGGTTCGACGTTCCGGACTCGGTTCGCAATGCCGCTCCCCAGGCGCAAAAGTAAGCCGCATGTTTCTGCGCAAATTGAAGGTCGAATCCGTCACTCCGGCAGGGCAGCGGCGACTGTGCCCGGTGCAGTGGATCGATAACTTTGCCATGCGGAATTTCACCAACGACGCCATTTTTGATGACACGCTTCCCGTGGGCGACGGATTGCTTGAGGCCGGCTTTCACGTGCCGTTGGATGGGCTGAGAGTTGCGATGGAAGACTGGTTCCGGCGCAAGGGCTACCTGAAGGTCGCGGACACTCTGCGCATCACCGAACTTCCGGGTCTCCAATAGCCCTCGGCCGATAGATTGCGTGGGTGTACTCGGCGCTCCCTATGCGTGTGCGCCATTCGGAACTGCAACGCTTCCGGGTTTGGCTGGGTCGATCCGTTGGAGCAGACGAAAAATCTGCCAGCAGATGCAGACAGCAGTGATCCAGAGAATGACCCCGGTTCCGACGCCCGCAATCCAGTCGTTTTTTCCCGCGATAAACAGGAATGGATCAAGGATGGCCCATGCCACCATTGCCGCGCCGGTATAGTAATAGGTCCGAATCTGGAACAGCCGCGCCAGTGGAAGGAAATGGACGCCGACGATGAAAATGATCGCGGGCAGGATCCAGTTGTCGAGTTTCAGACGCTCCAGCCCGTAAACCGCAAGGAAGATCAGTCCCCACTGTAGACAGTTGACCAGTCCTAATTGGCGATTTATTTTCTTTTTCGTTTCTCGGTGCGCTTCGCTGCGGCCCAGGTGGCCGTGAGTCCGCCGCATCGTCTGGATGCCGATGGCGAGGATTGCCAACAGGAAGGAAGCCAGCCCAGCGAATATCCACGGGTCTTTTCTTCCACTGACAACCAATCCGATCACGATCCACACCGTTCCGAAACCGCCGAGGAACAGGTTTCCGATCGCCATTCCGAAGGCGCGGCCGGCATAGTCTTGCGTCAACGAGCGAGATGAAGATTGAGTTTGCATTGAGTTTTTCCTTTGGTAGTTGGATTTTCCGGTAGAGATAACATCGTCACTTCGGGCCGATCGCCCCTGCATTGGGCCAGTCGGTGTTTCCCACGCGACGAACATCCATTTGAAAAAACTGGACAGGCTGCTTGCCCGGCAGGACTCGTTCGCCAACTTCGTGCAACACACCGTCTTTGACATCCGCGCTGTAGCGGATGGTCATGGGACCCGCGGCAATCTCCCAGGTGTACCCGTGGGCCGAAGGTGCGAAGTTAAAATCGCCAACCCGGCCCTCGGCATAGGACCGCATCGAGTAGCTGTGCTTGCCCGAATCGTAGGAGAGAACAGCAAAGGCGTTGAAGATGAGCTTGCCATCCGAGCTGTATCCGCGCCCGTCGATTACTTTGACCGAGCCGTCCAAAAACGGCCCGATTCGTTCTGTCTGGGTGAATGGGACCTTGTCGCCAGCGGGCAAAATGATCCATCCCGGCCCTCGCCACACACCGTTGAGGAATGCGAGCGAAGCCATGGCGTCGTGCTGTTGCGCAATGAGACTTGCTGGATCCTGGGACGGGCTGTTTTGGCCCAAGAGCGTCGCGGGAAGGAGGGTGAGCGCAGAGAAAAGGATCAATGTGCGTTGTGTAAGGCGAATGATCGAGCATTTCATGATGTATTTCTCCTAATTAACCGGTGTTAGCAGTTGTTCAAAACGCAGACAACTCTGAAAAATAGAGTTCAAGACCAAAGAAATCACTTCAAAGCGCGGAACCCAACAGTGTGCGCAGCGCCCGAATGTAACCGGCCAGCGCGCTTCTCCCGGCTTCCGTCATGCGATACAGCGTCACCGGCTTGCGAAGAATAAACTTCTTTTCCACGCCGACATAGCCGGCTTCTTCCAACTTCATCAAGTGAGCGCCGAGGTTGCCGTCCGTTGAGCCGGTCTTGTCGCGGAGCCAGGTGAACTCCGCGTCGTCAACGCTGGAGAGCAGCGAAAGAATGGCCAGCCGCAGCTTGCCGTGGATCACGGGATCGAGTTCCGGTAGATCAGGCATGCTGCACCCGGAGGCGGCGATCGCGACGTTCGCGGTACATCAGATACAGGCCGAAGCCGAGAAACCCGATCAGGGTGTCGATGACAAGGATGGGCGTGATCCATTGCGAGCTGACATATAGTGTGACGACAGCAGAGATCCACCATAGCAGCGCGATCGCGAACTGACCGCGCCAGCGAAGGACCATGCTGATGGCGCAATTTGCAACCCCAAGCAAGATTTCCACGGTGGCGATGTACGAGTGCATCTCGGCGTGACCGCTGATGCCAGCAGCGAAGCAGAAGATAAAGATGGCCGTACCGACCGCGGTCCATATGCCGCCGATGGCGCGCGAAACCGGCGTCTGCGGCTTGGCTCGCTTCTTTCTCGTCGCCACCGCAATGGTCAACACCGTGGCGGCAATCATCGTCACGGGCCACGCGATATTGGGCTGATGCAACCAGTAAGACCAGCCGATGGCGATCAGGTAAGCGGTTCCCCACAAGACGAAGGTCCAGCCCCAATATTCTGTCGACCTTCGACCTTCTTTCACCATCATCTCGACCAGCTCAAAGCGGGTGAGCAGTTCTTGTTGTGTTTCTTGTTCGGTCATCGTGATTTCCTTTCAAGTTCGTGAAAACGGATGTCACAGCATTCGTAGGCAGAGGATGAGTCCAGCCAGGAAAAAGAGCAGCGCCATGCCACGAGTCAGCGACGGATGATCGCCACTCAGTGCGGAAACAGTTGCGTGGCAGGTTCTAAAGAGATGTCTCATGGCTTGATGCCCCGCAGCACGCGTGTGGGAGTGACAAAAAGAAAGTTCGGAAACCAGCGGTTGACGCTGGTCCATCCCAGCGATTGAAGTGCGCGTTCGTATTGCCCGGTGTGACGAATGTCCGCAATGGCGAGTTGGCCGCCCGGCTTCAGGACGCGGGCAATTTCACGGATCACCTGCTCCCGATCTGCGGCTTGGTTCAGGTTGTGAATCACAAAACTGGAAACGACCACATCGAAGGAATTGTCCGGAAAGGGAAGACTGCGCGCGTCGGCGTTTTGTATCTCCACCCGGTCGGCCACATTTTCAAGGTGGGCGTTGGCCAGCGTCGACTCTGGATTGTTGTCTGCCTGGTCCGCCTGCGACCAGACATCGATCCCGATGGCGCGACCGGTTTTCAGTTGCTTCGCAGCCGCCAGCAGCATCATGCCGTGGCCGCAGCCAACGTCCAGAAGCTGCTCGTCTCCACGCCAGGGAATCGAGGCAATGATTTTGTCGCGGAGGTGCAACTTGCCGACTTTGCTGCCCCAGAACATCACGCAGCCGGTCAGGAAGAACCAAAGGCCGGTCCCCTCCACTGGAGCCGCAAAGTTAAGAACTAACTGGGAGTCATGTTGCTTGGCCCAATGCACGGTCAACGCGCCGACGATGAAGGCCAGGAAGCCGCCGAACAGTGCGCTTCGCTGGAAGATGGGAGCATCGAGCCCATAGTTCACGTTCTGTTGCCGAGCGATTTCGGAAGTAGCTTTCGCGTTCATAAAAACCCTTGGTCGAGTTTCAGGAATCTCTCAACACAGAGAACTCTAGAACATGGAGTACTCTGTGTCAAGAGAAATGTTCGTGCGGCGGGACGGAGAGATTTCAGGCGAGGCCGACGTGATGGGGTTGCGATTGTGACAGGGAACACAGACTTCCTGAGGCCCCAGCCGTAGCATTTGTGTTCGGTAGATTTAGGAGGTTGCTATGCCGAGTTCTTTGTTTGCTGTTCTCGCCTTCGCGTTCTTCGCATTTCCCCTGCAACAGTCGGCTCCTCCCGCTGCCACCCCGGCCCTCAAGGTGATTCCGCTTGACGCGGCTCGCATGGTGAACCCCATCACACCCACGCCAGAGTCCCAAGTCAAAGCAAAAAGCCGGTACGACATGGACTGCGCCATGTGCCATGCAGCGAACGGCGACGGCAAAGGCGATCCTGGGATCATTTCAGATATGAGCTTGACGATGATGGACTTCACCAATCCGGACACCTTGAAAAACCGGACAGATGGAGAGATTTTCTACATCATCAAAAACGGACAAGGGAAAATGCCGGCGGAAGATCGCGCCAAGACGGACGAGATCTGGAACCTGGTGGTCTACTTGCGGTCCTTCTCGAAGAAGTGATCGGGTTACCTCGAAGGGTGCGAACGCCTCACCGCTTAGAAGCTGTACACTGATAGTAACGGCGCTGTTGTTGCCGCACCGTCCCCTTATATACGTATGCCTAAAGCTCTGAAACTCTCTTTGCTCGCAATCTCGGTGTTGCTGATCGTGTTCGTTTTCCTGGGCGGACTGTTGCCCGGTGGAGTTCGCGCCGGCACCGACGCCAGCGCCTACCAGCAGATGGAAGTCTACAGCGAAGTGCTGCAGTACATTCAGAACGACTATGTGGTGGCGCCGAACATTCCGGACGTGACCAATGGCGCGCTGCACGGACTGCTGGAGGGACTCGATCCAGATTCCGGTTATCTAACTGAGGACGAGTACAAGCAATATCAGGCGCGCGAGAACGAAAGCAAAGCTCAAATCGGCGTCCACATCTCCAAGCGCTACGGGTATGCGACCGTTGTCTCGGTGATTCCGGGTAGCCCCGCGGACCATGCCGGGATCATCGATGGCGACGTGATTGAATCGATTGGCAATCAAAGCACTCGTGTCATGCCCTTGCAGATGATCCGGATGTCGCTCGACGGCCAGCCGGGCTCGACGGTGCACTTCTCCGTGATTGAGCCGACCAGCGCCACTCCGGATGCCATGACGCTCACTCGGACCGCGGCAGATTATCCGGCGATGCATCTCGATGAGTATGAAAACAGCAGCATCCTCTACCTGAAGCCCTACGACCTGAGCGAGAACAGAGTGGATGATATGGTGACGAAGCTGCGTCAGGTTCAAAGCGCGGGAAAGCAAAAGATTTTGCTGGATCTGCGAGATGTGACCGGCGGAAACATGAATTCCGCGGTGCAGTTGGCGAATGCTTTCTTAAAGTCCGGCACCATCGCCACGTTGCAAGGTCAAACCTATCCGAAACAAACCTGGACAGCGGAGCCAAAGAATTTTGTTACGGAAGCACCGCTGATGGTTCTGGTCAACCACGGTACCTCTGGTCCGGCGGAAATTGTGGCGGCTGCGTTGAAAGATAACAAACGCGCAGAGCTGGTGGGGGATCGCACCTTCGGCTCCGGTTCCGTGCAGAAGCAGATTCCTCTTCCCGATGGCGCCATGTTGTTTCTTTCGGTCGCTAAATATCACGCGCCGGATGGGGACGCCATCCAGGATAAAGCGGTGACGCCGAACGTGGTCGTGGCGGAAAACAACGGTTTTGGTTTACAAACGCAACCGTCACCACACGGTCCGGTGACGGTTCCGACCGCTCCTGGAGCCGCAAAGGCTGCTCCTGCGCCGCCCGCGACGCCGCAACCGGACGATCAGTTGAACAAGGCTCTGGAATTGTTGAAGCAAGCGAAGGCCGCCTAACAGCCCAACTGCGTCGCCCTGGGATGTCGCAGAGCGATGCCTCCGTTGTGCCGAGGCAATTCCCCGCGAAGCAGACAGAATTCTGCGATTTGCTCGAGAGATGTAAGAGAATTGCATCAGGACTGTCCTTGACCTTCACACCTCCAGCATCTCAGCCGTCTGCCAGACCGCACGGCGTTCATCGGACCGATTTCCGACCACCCTCCAGGCGAAGAAAAAAATTGGCCGGTTCAGCTGCGTTCGCGATCCTCGCGATTCTCGCGGCCATGTTCGGGGCGCTGAGCGGATTGCTCTTGATCTATACGGTGGACCTTCCCCAGATTCAGGATCTGGAGCGCTACCGGCCGAATACAACAACTCTGCTCTACGATGTTTACAGCAACCAGATTGGATCGTTCGCGCTGGAACGTCGCATCGTCGTCGGCTACGACGATATCCCTCCCGTGCTGCGCAACGCGGTAATTTCAATTGAGGATAAGAACTTTGAAAGCCACTGGGGCGTCAACCTCTTTCGCGTGGCAGGGGCGGCCTATCGGGATTTGACGGCGGATCGCCGTGCGCAGGGCGCTTCCACGTTGACTATGCAGCTGGCCCGAAACCTGTTCCTCTCTCCGGAGAGATCGTTTCATCGCAAGCTGCAGGAAGTTCTGCTGTCGATTCAGATTGAGCGGAACTTTACCAAACAACAGATTTTTACCTTGTACGCAAATCAGATTTATCTGGGTCAAGGCGTGTATGGATTTGAGGCGGGCTCGGAATACTACTTCAGCAAACAGGCGCGGGATTTGACATTGCCAGAGGCGGCTCTGCTGGCCGCTCTCCCACGCGGGCCCTCCTACTATTCCCCGGTAAGTCATCCGGAGCGGGCACTTGATCGGCGCAACCTGGTTTTGAACGCCATGCTGGAGGACGGCGTGATCACGGCGCAGCAGGCGGCGGAAGCCAAAGCGAGTCCGCTGGGGCTGCACATTGAATCGCCTCCGAACACGGTGGCTCCCTGGTTCGTCGAGGAAGTTCGCAAGGAGCTGGACCAGAGATTCGGGTCGGACATGGTGCACCAATCGGGGTTGCGCGTCTTCACCACATTGGATCTTAAGCTGCAGCAAGCTGCGAATGCGGCCGTCTTGGATGGATTGGCAGCGTATGAACGGCGTCGCGGCTGGCGCGGCAACCTGCTGAATGTGATCGCCGCCGGTAGTTCCATCGACGTCTTCCGGCATCCCGACTGGAACGTCAAGCCTGCTCCTGGAGTCTACATTCACGGCGTGGTGACAGAAGTGTTGCCCTATGAAGTGACGGTTCGCGTGGGCGAAAATACGAGCGCAATCATCGCTCCCGAAGGTTGGGCCTGGACGAAGAAGGAATTGGCCACGGACCTGCTTCGACCTGGGGACATTGTGTATGTTCGAATCCTGCCCCAGGCTGCGCGAGAACAATCGGTCAGCAAAATTGCTGCGAGCCAGCCATCGCTGGTCGCGGCGACAGATGGCAACCTGCTCTACGCCACGCTGGAAGAAGACAGTGGCGTACAGGCTGCGCTGATGGCAGTCGACAATCCCAGCGGGGACATTCTCGCGCTGGTCGGCGGACGCGACTTCAATCTTTCTCAATACGATCGCGCTACGCAGGCGCAGCGCCAAACCGGCTCATCTTTTAAAGCCTATGACTACACCGCTGCGATGGAGGACGGGTACAAGACGGACAGCATGATTCTTGATGGTCCAACCACGTTTCGCACCGCGTCTGGCCTGTATATTCCGCATGATTATGAACATCGCTGGCTGGGGAATATCACCTTGACGCGCGCCTTTGCGGATTCGTTGAACATCCCTGCGCTAAAGCTGGCGGACCACATCGGCATCCACAAGGTGATAGCGACCGCGCATCGCTTTGGAGTGACGACGGATATCCCCGCGTTTCTGCCGATTGCGCTGGGTGCGGCAGAGATCAGCCTGATCGAGCAGGTGGCGGCTTACAGCAGCTTTCCGAATGACGGCATCCGCCTGACGCCTCACTTTATCCATCGCGTCACCACGGCCGAAGGAGAGGTTTTGTGGGACGAAACTCCCGACGTACACGTCTCCACCGACGAAAAGACAGCGCGGCAGATGATGCAATTGTTTGAGGCGGTCACGCGTCAGGGGACCGGAGCGACGGTGAGCCAGTTGCATCATCCTCTGGGTGGCAAAACGGGTACCACCAACGACTTTACAGACGCATGGTTTCTGGGCTTTTCACCTTCCATAACCTGCGGCGTCTGGGTCGGTTACGACGATCGGCAGACTCTGGGCGACAAGCAAACGGGAGCCAGAGTGGCGTTGCCCATCTGGATCGATTTCATGACGACGGCGATCGCCGGTCATCCGGACGAGGCATTTCCTGGCGAAGCCCCGATGGTGCCCGCAGTTGCCACTCCAGTCGCGGCAATGGCGAAGCATCCATCCACATCAAATGTTCCTTGAAGCGTATGGGCAGCGTCTTGAATTCGGTTGCATCCTAGCAGCATAAGGATGTAAATTTCCGGAGTTCTGAGGTGCATGTCATGAAAGTCGAGTCTATTGAGGATCTTTTTCTGGATGAATTAAAAGATCTATATTCCGCTGAAAAGCAAATCACGAAGGCATTGCCAAAGCTGGTGAAAGCTGCGTCGACCCAGGAATTGAGCGCGGCATTCGGTAGCCATTTGCAAGAGACGAGGGGGCATGTGGAACGCCTGGAAGAAATCTTTCAGAAGCTTGGAAAGAGGGGAGCCGGCAAAACCTGTGAGGGCATGAAGGGGGTACTGGAGGAAGGCTCGGAGGTCATTCAGGAGATCGAAAAGGGTCCGATTCGGGATGCTGGATTAATTGCGGCGGCGCAGAGGGTGGAGCATTACGAAATCGCGGGCTATGGGTCGGTGCGTTCCTTCGCGCAGTTGCTGGGCAAGGCTGATATCGTCGAACTGCTTGAAGAGACGTTGGAAGAGGAGAAAGCTGCGGATCAGAAGCTCACAAAGATTTCCGAGAGCGTGAATCAAGAAGCGCAAACGGCAGCGTAGGCTCTATCGCAGCGCTTCAGCGAAGCACGCAACGCAGCAGGGCCCGAAGGCGTCAGCTTTCGGGCTTTTCTTTTGAGTGGTCTGACGGCTCACGCTCTAACTTTCTTGCGCTTGGGGGTTGAGCCCGAACAGATTTTGATACAGCAAGAAATAATGTCGAGCACGCGCAACATCCTTGCCGATCTGCTCTTTCAGTGCCTGCGGCGATGGCCACACAATTTCGGCGCGGAGGCGGTCGAGGAAAAGAAGCCGAATTTGCGTCGACTCGTCGAGCGCAATCGGATGAAAGTCGAGGATGTGGGTTTCCACCGCAAACGATTCACTTCCGAATGTCGGGCGATTGCCGACGTTGGTCACCGACTCGAATCTTTCTCCATTCACCTCCAGGCAGGTGATGTAGACACCATTTGCCGGCAGCAGTTCCTTGTAGGGTGCAAGGTTGATTGTCGGAACCGTATATCGCGAACCGTAACCGCGACCGGGTGCGGGCGTCGCAATTATCTCGAACGGCCTCCCTAAAAGTTGGCGCGCGGCACGCATGTTTCCGGCTGCAATCGCGCCGCGTACGGCGCTGCTGGAGACAATCTTTCCTCTTCGATGAGTCGGGGAATGGACGTGAACCTTGAACCCAAATTCTTCGCCCAGCGAGGACAATTCGTTCACATCTGCACCGGCATCGGCGCCAAAACGAAAATTCTCGCCCTCGTGTACCTCAACCGCCTTCAGCGAATCATGGAGAATGGTGCGCGCAAATTCGCGTGCGGTGAGTCGAGAGAGTTCACGAGTAAAGGGAAGAACCAGTACAGCATCGATGCCAGAATGCGCAAGCCAGGCAAGCTTTTGCTCCTGCTGCGTGATCAGGCGCAGCGAAATCTGTGGGCGCACGACGCGAATTGGGTGAGGGTCAAAGGTGACCGCAATGGAACGGGCATGCAACGCACGTGCCCGCGCAATGACGTCCCGCAGGACCACTTGATGCCCGCGATGCACGCCATCGAAATTCCCAATGGTCACCACCGACGGACCGAAGTTGGCGGGAATCTCCTGAATGGAATGGAAGATGTGCATGGCTATAGCTCGAATGGAATACGAAGTCCGTCATAGGCCATGTGGACGTTGTCGGGAAGTTCATTGTCAGTCTCAACGTGTCCCAGATCATGAGCAATGTGGGTGAAGTAGGCTTGCCTGGGCCGTATCTTCTCGATGAACTTCAAGGACGTTTCCACGTTCGAATGACTCGGATGCGGGGTTCGCCGCAAAGCGTCGATAATCAATACATCCAGATCCTGCAGCAGCGGAAAACTAGCCTCTGGAATATCGCTCATGTCGGTCAAATAGGCGGCATTCCCGAAGCGAAAGCCGACGGTTTCAAGCGCTCCGTGCAGCAGGGGAACCGTCACAAAATCAGCGCCGAAGATGCGTGTGTGCTCCTCCAGAGGGATCAGTTCTACGCGGGCTTTGTACGGATAGCGATTGCTCTCAGAAAATGTGTATCCGAAAACTTGCTGTAGCACCTGGGTGGTGGTGCTGTCGGCATAAAGAGGAATTTTGTGCGGATTCTTGAAGCTGAGCGGTCGAAGATCGTCCAGCCCCATAATATGGTCCGCGTGGGAATGCGTGTACAGCACCGCGTCAATGCTGCGGAGATTTTCGCGCAGCGCTTGCTGGCGAAAATCCGGTCCGGTGTCAATCAGCACAAATCGTTCACTGTCGCCCTCGCGAAACAGAACGACAATCGACGGACGCATGCGGCTATCCCTGGGATCGCTTGAGGTACACACCGCGCAGCCGCATCCCAGCGTCGGGACGCCCATGGAAGTGCCGCTGCCTAGGAAAACGATCTCTGCTTGCATCTGTGCTTTCTGTTTGCGCGTGGAAGCGTATCGATTATTTACGTCCGGAAGGCTGCGGTTGCGGAGGATTGGCCGCATTGCGCGCAATCGCGTTCGTAATTTCAAGGAACATCATGCGCAACTCAAACAACGCACTCTCCAGCAGGCGCTGCTCGTTCGCGGTCAGGTTTCCTTTGGTTTTTTCCGCCAGGACTCCTAGCAAATCGATGGTCTGACGGGCACCCATCAGGTCAATGCGCGGCTTTTCTCCGGCCTGCGTGCCTGCTCCCATGCTCATCATGGCCGTCATGTACATGGACTGCACCAGGTGGTCGAAAACGATGGGGCCGAGATGGGAGGAATCCGGTGCCTTGGCACGCAGCATCTCATCCAGTTGTTGCGTGGTTTCCTGGTAGGCGGCCTTAGAGTCGGCGCTGTCCTTTGCCGTCGGTCCTTCGGGTAACTGTTCTTCAGGTTTGGGTCCGCCGACGTGGGTCTGGGCCGCGCTCGACGAAGCAGCAGACCCCGCCTGTTTCGCTGGCGCGATTGGCTCTGTTGTTGCGGCTGCCGTCTTGGATGTCTCCACCTGCCGCCGCTTTTCCTCTTCGGCTTCGCTCTCGGCGACACCGGGGCGGATCTCTCCATCGGAAGAAATCTTGCGGCGATCGGTGAATGTAACCTGCGGTTCTTTTTCTGACATAGCGTGACTCATTTCCTCGTACAAAATTTGTCCAACCTAGCGCATCGTTTCTTTCGGCTGGCCCGATTCGCTGTTGAAGTCGAACGGAAGCGGCGAGGGGCGCGCAACTGTTTCGCCGGCCCGCAGATCATTCTTTCGCTCGAGTGCTTCGCGACGAACGGTGCCCAGCGCGACCACCCGTTCGCCGATGCCGGGCAGCACGATGCGAGCCACAGTGGTAATCTCCCCAACAGCCTTGCCGTCGGCGAGCAGCGGCGTTCCAGGTGTCGGGCTGCCATCCGCAAGGACAAAGCCGGCGAAGGTCCGATGCACGTTCCCTCGGGAATGAATGCGCTCGACAATCTCCTGCCCGAGATAGCATCCCTTGTTGAAGTGAAGCGCGCGCATCTGATTGGTTTCCTGCGGAAGATCCTTCGCTGTAATGTCGACAGAGTACGCGGGGGTTCCTTCCAGCACGCGCAGTGACTCGATTGCATCCACGCCACAAGGCAGGCCGCCTGCTTCCTGCAGCACGTTCCACATCTCAAGAACGGATTCCTGTTCCATCCAGATTTCGTATCGCTGGACCAGCGGACTGTAGGCCGCGGTGACAACAACGGAATGTCCTCGCCACGTGGTTTCTGATAAGTGCAGCGGAGAAGAGGGAACCGGCAGGCCCGCTTTGGCCATGGACGCGGCGGCACGCGGTCCGGCGATCCCAAGCGCAGTCCACTGCGGCTGCGACTTGAGGGTCACGTCATCCATGATGATGTAGTGATCCAGAAAAGCGATCAGTGCATCAACCTGGGCCGCGTCGGTTTCAAGCCAAATCGAATCCGCGCGCCGATAGATATCGAGGTCACCCTGAATGCGGCCCTGCGCATTTAAGACAAAGGCATAACAGCCGGTATTCTCGCTCAGATTGGCGACGAAATTTGTGACCATGCCATTTAGCCAGCGGACGCGGTCTTCGCCCGTGCAGCGGATCAGCCATCGCCATCCCAGATCGTAGACACCGACGGCGTTCAGTAGCGCGGCCCACTCCTCTGTGGAGTTGGAAAAGCTGCCCATGCTTTCTGCCCCACGATATTTCCAAAGCGGCAAGGAAGGCATATGCTTCAATGCCTCAGCCAAGGGAGTTGCATGCACAGCCTGGTCCACGGCCCCGGTCTCCGGATTGGCGTTTTCCATGTCGATGGGGCCCGCCATCGTTGACCCGGTGGAACCTTCTTCGATTTGGTTTGGGGTGGAATTGCTCATAGCGGCCAGTGTGCAGCGTCTTACAAACGGTACACTCCAAATTATAGCGGGGATGAAGCAACCACCCTGCCACGAAGAGGTTGGATGACGGGAGAGAAATGTTTGCCGGATCACAATCTGGCGCAAAGCCTTGGCCACGGTTTTTTGAATCGCAGCGCGCTTGTTTCAGTCACTCAGTGGCTCGTCATTTCGGTGTGCGCGCTGTGCTTGTTGCTTCCGCGGGTATCGCACGCCCAGTCGGCGCCCGCGCCCTCGGGACCTGCGGGAAAAAATCAGTCCGCGCCTCCGCAGCCAACCACCTCCCAGGGTCCGGCGGCGCCGTCTTCACCGGCGGAGGGAGCCAATCCATCCGCGCCGACGCACATCACACCGGAGCAGGCGCGGCAGCTATTCAGTTCCGTCGATGCCATTTTGCAGTTTGACAGCAAAGTGACCGGCTTGCCGGTTTTGCAATCGGTGAAACGGCGGCTGGTGACGCGCGACGAAGTCGAGAAGTATTTGATGCACCAACTGGAAAATGACCGCGATGCGAAGCGTCTGCAAAGTAGTGAGCTGGTGTTGAAAAAGTTCGGTCTGCTTGACCGCGATTTTCAGCTAAAGCCATTTCTGATCCAACTGCTTCGCGAACAGATTGCCGGCTACTACGATGACAAGACCAAGACGGTGAACCTGCTCGATTGGATTCCGCCGGATGAGCAGAAACCGGTACTGGCGCATGAGCTGACGCATGCGCTGCAAGACCAGCACATTCATTTGGAAAAATGGGATCGCGACGACGACCAGCCAATCCCGAAGAACGTGCAGCAGGATAACGAACACATCGCCACGGATGAAGAAGATACCGTCCGCGACGCGGTGGTCGAAGGCCAGGCAATGGCAGTCTTCGTGGATTACGTTCTGGCGCCCAGCGGCAAGACGATTCTGACCGCACCGCAACTGGCTGACAAGATGAACCAGGCAATGGGCGACACCAGCGATTCCCCCACGCTTGCCAATGCTCCTCTATTATTGCAGCGGTCTTTGGTATTTCCTTATATCGAGGGGCTGAACTTCGTACGCGCGGTGTGGACTGCCAAGGGAAGGCAGGCAGCCTTCGCCGGAATGCTCGACCATCCTCCCTCTTCGACCTACGAAATCATAAATCCGACGGCCTATCTGACCCATGCGCAGGTGCCGCTTCTGCGGATGCCGGACATCCACTCGCTGATCGACTCGCGGTATCGGCCGTACGACATCGGCGTGATGGGCGAGTTTGATGTGCAGGTGATGGCGGAACTGTTTGGTGGGCAAGCGGCGGCAGACGCTCTGGCCCCCGCGTGGCGTGGGGGAATTTACTACACCGCGCAATCCAGGCAGGCAACCACCGCCAGCGCAAAGGACTCAACTGCGTCGCTGGCGCTGCTCTATTTGTCACGGTGGGCGACGCCGGAGGCCGCGCTGGCATTTGCAAACCTCTACGCAGCGGAGATTCCGCGAAAGTATGACGACGCCGTTCGTGCACCGGCGGACGATACAGACGCTCCAGACGGGTCGATCATCACTCGAATCTGGCAGACTTCAGAGGATCCGGTGCTGGTTGTGGTCTCGGGGAAGACGGTGTTTATCAGTGAGAGTTTTCCGATGGACCTGGCGCGCAAGCTTGAATTTGTCATGATGGGCAGCATCGTCGACAGCGCCAGCAGCGTGACGGTTCAAAACAGGATTCCACGACGAGATCTTACAACGAGTCTACGAAATTTACTCTTCGTCGAATCGGTTCCGAAGGCATGCGAATCTCCACGGTATACTAACGCTGGCTCGGATTTACCCCAAACTGCGAGACCTAAGGTGTATTGATGGTGAAGGAAGAAGGAGTGCAACCCAGGATGTTTCATGCGGAGATCGGGATTATCGGCGGTACCGGGCTCTACCACATGTCGGGACTGACAAATGCGCATGAGGAACAGATCAGCACGCCGTTTGGAGATCCTTCCGACTGGCTGACATTTGGCGACTTGCATGGGCGAAAGGTAGCGTTTCTCGCGCGGCACGGACGGGGTCATGGCATTCTGCCTTCCGACATCAACTATCGTGCAAACATTTATGCCATGAAGCAGGTGGGAGTGAAGGCCATTCTTTCCATTTCCGCCGTCGGCTCGCTGAAAGAACAACACAAGCCGGGAACCTTTCTTGTGCCGGATCAGTTTATCGACCGCACCTATGCTCGGCGCAGTACGTTCTTCGGTCCCGATGTGGTGGCCCATGTGTCGATGGCGGATCCGGTGTGTCCAGAGGTTGGCACCGCAATCATGGCGGCATGCGGCGTTCAGGATGTGCCTGCAACACGGGGCGGGACTTACGTCTGCATTGAGGGTCCACAGTTCTCCACCAAGGCGGAGTCCAATCTCTATCGATCCTGGGGCGCAGATGTCATCGGAATGACCAATCTGCAGGAGGCGAAGCTGGCGCGCGAGGCGGAGATTTGCTACGGCTCGCTGGCCATGGTGACCGATTACGACTGCTGGCATCCCAGTCATGATTCGGTCACAACGGAACAGATTGTTGCTGTTCTGAATCAGAACAATGCAACCGCACTGAAGGTGATGGACGCAGCCGTGGCGGCCCTGCCGGCCGATCGGAAGTGCCACTGCCAGTCCGCCCTAAAAGACGCAATTTTAACCAGGCCAGCGCTGATCTCATTGGCTACCCGGCAGAAATTGCGCGCGCTGCTGGATCGCTACTTACAGCCGGAGCACAAGTTGCTCGAAAAGTCCTAGAAGCGCATAGAAAACTCAATCCAGGAAAGCCTCGTACTCTCATGTCTATTCTTGTTGTTGGTTCGGTTGCATTCGATAGCATTCAAACTCCCAGCGGCACCGTTGATCGTTGCCTGGGCGGGGCCGCCACCCACTTTGCCCTTGCCGCCAGCTTTTTTACGAAAGTCCGCGTGATTGGCGTGGTTGGGGAGGATTTCACCTCCCATCATGAATCGGTTTTTCATGCGCGAGGCATCGATATCGAGGGTATCGAGCACTCCGCGGGCAACAGCTTTCACTGGACCGGGGAATATCGCGAGAACTTGAACGAAGCTCACACGCTGCGCACAGATTTGAATGTGTTCGAGCGCTTCCAGCCCAAGATCCCCGCGTCGTATCACGACAGCGACTTTCTCTTTCTTGCCAATATCGATCCTGCCTTGCAGCAGCAGGTTCGCCAGCAAATGCCGAAGGCACGCCTGGTTTGCGGCGACACCATGAATTACTGGATCACAGGCCACACGGAAAACCTGAAAGCCGTGATGAAGGGTCTGGATGTTCTGCTGATCAACGATGGCGAAGCCAAACTGCTGGGGGAAGATGCCAACCTGGTGCGGGCTGCGGAACGCATCATGGAAATGGGGCCGAAAACGCTGGTCGTCAAGCATGGCGAGTACGGCGCGACGGCTTTTTTTGGCAAGCACTCGTTTCCCGGCGGGGTGCACAACCGCTTCTTCCGCGCTCCAGCACTGCCGTTGGCGGAAGTGGTCGATCCAACCGGTGCAGGCGACTCGTTTGCAGGCGGATTCTTCGGGTATCTTGCATCGCAATCGGAAATCACTCCGGCTCAATTCAAACGGGCCATGTTTTATGGGAGCGTGATGGGTTCGTTTGCCGTGGAACGTTTTGGCACGGAGCGAATCCAGGCCCTGACCCGCGAAGAAATCGATCAACGATTTGCGAGCTTCCAGGAGCTTTCGCATCTTGATGCCGAATAAGAAACCCAGCGGCCGCCCCAGTCGACCCAGAAGCATTCCCACACTCGGCGAAGAAATTAAGCTGGTGTCGACGGTGGCGGTTCTGCTGACGGCGGCTTCTCTCGCCTTCTGCGCCCGTCATGGTTATCTGTTGCTCTATGGGGATGCCGTCGCGCATCTGCATATTGCGCGGCGCATTTTCGATTCGTTCAATCCTGGATTCAGTCAGTTGGGTTCTGTCTGGCTGCCCTTGCCGCACCTTTTACTGTTGCCATTTGTGCAACGCACCGACTGGTGGCAGAGCGGATTGGCAGGCGCGATTCCATCCATGGCCAGCTATGTGATGGCCTGTGCAGGCATCTATCGGCTGGCTCGACGCTGGATGCGTCCACTGCTGGCGCTGTTGGTCTTCGCTGCGTTCGCGCTCAATCCAGGCTTGCTCTACATGTCCGTTACCGCCATGACGGAGCCGTTGTTTCTGGCGCTGATGATTTGGAGTGTGGTGCATCTGACCGCATTCGAGTCGGCATTACAAGAATCGGACGCGCCTGCCGCTCGCGCCGCGTTGATCAAGCTGACGTTGGTGCTGATCGCCGCCGTTTTCACACGCTATGATGGCTGGATTCTGGGCACGCTGGCGTGGCTGGCAGTGGCGTATTGGACGGTGCGGCGTGCGTGGTGGAAAGACCGGACGAATGCCGCTGTGTTTGTCGCATGCACGCTGTGTCTGCTTGCCGCGCCACTCAGTTGGCTGGGCTACAATTGGCGCATGTACGGCGACCCGCTGGATTTTCTGCGCGGACCCTACTCCGCCGCGGCGATTGCCAGGCGAACCACAAAGCCCGGCTCCTTGCCGTACCCGGGCTGGCATCATCTGTCGTGGGCATTCCTCTACTACGTCAAGTCGGCCAAGATGGGAGCGGCGCCGTTACGTTGCGGCCGATGGTTGCTGCTGATGGGGGCTGCGGGCACGGCCTACGCACTGGTTCGCTATCGTTGTCTCGCGGTGCCGGCTGCCATGTTGTTCTGGATGCCGATCCCGTTTTATTCCTACGCCGTGGCCTATGGTTCGGTGCCAATCTTTTTGCCGGAGTGGTTTCCGAACTCCTACTACAACACGCGATATGGCATGGAACTGTTGCCCGCGTTTGCATTGTTCCCTGCGTTCGCGGTGTTGACGGCGATCAAGAAACGACCGCAGTGGACTCGTCCCATCCTGGGGTTTGCGTTAGTGCTGATTGTCGCCAGCAATGCTTTTCTGTTGCACGCGACTCCGCTGGTCTTTCAAGAAGCCAAGGCCAATGCAGCGACCCGGATTCCGTTTGAACGGGCGTTGGCGAATAAGCTGATGCCGCTTCCTCCGCAAGCGACGCTGCTGATGTACACGTCGGCCCATATTGGCGCACTGCAGCAGATTGGATTTCCGCTGCGTCGGACCATCAATGAAGGCGATTACGATCGCTGGCAGCAGGCCCTGAAAGATCCAGCCGCTGCGGCGGATTTCATTGTCGCGATTGACGGCGATCCGGTCGCAGAGGCGGTCAAGAAGCATCCTGAAAATTTGGAGCTGATGTTCGTCATCTGCAGCACAGGGCAACCGTGCGCAAGGCTGTATCGCTCGACATCAGCGATTCGGTTGGGGATCACGCCGGACAAGTAAATTCGCGCGGGATACGGCGCAACGAAAAAGGCTCGGCGAGGAAGCATCTCGCCGGGCCTTGTTAATTTTCTTGTAACTGATTCTTGACGCCCCGATTTCGCCTCGATTACTCGTGGAAGGAAACCAGCGACATGGGCTGGGTCAAGCCAAAGACGACTTCAGAGTTCTTGGGAAGCACAGCCTGCTTGCTCTCGAGCAGCCAGTGCGCGCCAACATAGCCTGCCGCTGCACCGCCCAGTACCAAAGCTGCCGGACCGCCAGCGATCATAAATCCCGCTGCCGCAGCGCCGCCGCCGAGCAAGCTTGCTTCCGCAACCGTGCGCTTGCCATGAGCTACGTTCACCACCGTGCCTTCGCTGCCGGTCTTCACTTTGCGGGCGTCGCCCAGGTCATAGACTTCAGCATGCAGGAAATATCGCGTGCCATCGGGCAATACAACTTCATCTGGCCGCAGGCGAATGGAAGCGCCGCCGGTAATGCGGCGACCTTCGCTGACGGAGGTCACTCGCCCGGTCACTGTGGAACCGACCGGGATGACGATGCGGTTGTTTTTCATGACCGGCGCCAGCAGGCGAGCGCTGAAAATGGTGCCCGGCTGCGTCGTGGCTGTAGACAACGACTGGTTCAGCGAGACCATCAGCGTTGTTCCTTCCGGCAATTGATTCGGGGCCGAAGGAACGCTGACAACGATGCCTGAATCGTCCGCCGCTTCCTGGTGTTCCGGGCTGGTGACGACGTCCGCATCAAGAGCGCTTGCCGGCCGGCTGACGAGTCCGGGATGCTGAACGTAGTCATGGTCCTGGGGGGATGTCGGAGGCGCCTCCATGTGCGCGGCTGGCTGGCCCACGGAGGGCGAAGTGGTGTTGGCCGAATCGGTCGAAGCCGGCGTGGTTGGCGTCAGGTCGTTGGTCACGATGGCGTCATCCGGCGGATGCGATACGCCTTGGTAAGGGCTGGGTTTCGCGCTTTGCCCAAAGGCTGTTGCCGCGACCATCACTGCGGCAAGGCTTGTAGCAGTTAAAATTTTCATATCCGCCCTCGTTGTTCGGTTTAACTTGTCAGCTATCCTGCAAAATCTGTGTTGCAACTGCTTCATTTCCACCATCGGTCGTTGTGCATTTTGGCAGCTGATGGTCCACTTTATTGGACGCAACTCCTTGGTTGTTTGTTGCGGAGCGCGTCCCGATGTTCTTTCGGTGAAGCAAGGGATCTCACCGCATGTTTAGTCTAACGGAGCATGTGCGGGCTACGCCGTCGACAGTGTTGCCCGGTATCAAAAGAGTTATCTTCGTTATCCACTTC
Organism: Acidobacteriaceae bacterium; assembly: GCA_049692235.1. Lineage (GTDB taxonomy): Bacteria > Acidobacteriota > Terriglobia > Terriglobales > Acidobacteriaceae > JAKAAZ01. The sequence goes on from JBAVOQ010000063.1 coordinate 35,347, forward strand.
ATTAACGGGACTTCGCGAGCCGGCAGCGTTGAGAACTTCCGGAGAGCTCGGCGGAAACTCCGCCCGCGTGGAAAGTCGCGCCGCTTTCATTGGTACCTTGCGCGCAGACCTAAAATGGGAGCGGCCAGCTTTTGTTACACTGAAGATGATTCAAAGATTTATTCCTTGACATTCGTCGGCGCATCCATGGTGATGTTTCCGAGGATAGCCCCCATACCAGCATTTCCTAACCTGGATATCAAGCTGAAATCGCCGCAAGCATGCCAGAGTTTGTCCAATCCATCCGGACCACCGAAGGAAATGCAATTCCCGTGGACCGCCGCCCTCAGCTGAACGACCGGCTGGACCACAAGATCCTGAGGAGTGATATGACTGAAATTACCTCGATACGTGCCCGCGAAGTGCTGGACTCGCGCGGGAATCCGACTGTTGAAGCGGACGTTGTTTTACAAAGTGGCGCTATGGGCCGCGCAATCGTTCCCAGCGGCGCTTCCACCGGCGAACATGAGGCTGTCGAACTGCGCGACGGCGACCAGGAACATTACCAGGGCAAAGGCGTTTTGCAGGCCATTGAAAATATCGAGAGCGTAATCGCTCCGGAACTGGCGGGAATGGATGCCGGCAATCAGCGCCTGATCGATCAAACCATGATTGCGCTGGACGGGACGCCGAACAAAGGTCGCCTCGGTGCGAATGCCATTCTGGCCGTTTCCATGGCAACGGCCCGCGCAGTTGCGAATCAGCTGCACCTGCCGCTCTACCGCTATCTGGGTGGGGTGAACGCCTGCACGCTGCCGACCCCGATGATGAATATCCTGAACGGCGGCGCCCATGCCGACAACAACGTCGATTTTCAGGAGTTCATGATTATGCCCGCCGGAGCGGAAAGCTTTTCTGAGGCGCTGCGCTGGGGTGTCGAGGTCTTCCACACCTTGAAAGGTGTGCTGAAGAAGAAGGGCTACAACACTGCTGTGGGAGATGAAGGCGGATTCGCTCCCTCGCTAAAGTCGAATACTGAAGCCGTCGAAGTGATTCTCGAAGCCATTACCCAGGCCGGTTACAAGCCCGGCGAAGATATTTTTCTGGCCCTCGATCCGGCGGCCAGCGAGTTTTTCGACGCCGATAAAAATAAATATGTCTTCAAAAAGTCCGACAAGAGCGAACACACTAGCGAGGAGATGACCCGCTTCTGGGAAGGCTGGATCCGGCAATATCCCATCGTTTCTCTGGAGGATGGACTGGCGGAAAATGATTGGGATGGCTGGGCCTATCTGACCAAAGAACTAGGCGACCATGTCCAGCTTGTAGGCGACGACATCTTTGTCACCAACACAGAGATTCTGCAGCGTGGCATTGAAGAGGGTGTAGGCAATTCCATTCTGATCAAGGTGAATCAGATTGGTACCGTCAGCGAAACGTTTGAAGCGGTCGATCTGGCACGCCGTTACGGTTACACTTCAATCATTTCGCATCGCAGCGGAGAGACCGAGGATAGCTTCATCGCCGATTTCGCCGTTGCGACCGGCGCCGGACAGATCAAGACCGGCTCGGCTTCCCGCACGGATCGCATCGCCAAATACAATCAACTGCTCCGCATTGAAGAAGAGCTGGGCCAGTCCGCGCAATTCCTCGGCCTCGAGTCAGTCAACTTCGGCGAATAGCTAACAAGGTAGCAGAAACCAAGTATCGTAAGCGCGCAGCTATAGTTTCGCTGTTGATAGGCCCCAATTCAGGGGCCTATTGCTATAAGGGAACGTGAGACTCACTTCGAGATTCGTGGATAAAGGTGGAACATTAACATGGTTCCTGAAGCCGCCCGAGAGAACAACTCCAGATATTTCGTTCCATTCTTGATTTTGCTGGCGTTTTATTGTATTTGGATCCTGACCCTTCCTCTTTTTCCGTCGCTCGATGGATCTCTCCATCTCTACTATGCGTCCGTGTTGGGAAGCTTGCTTTCGGGATCGAAGGATTTTGCAAGCTACTACTTCATTCGCCACATCCTGCCGCCGTACGCGCTGCATTATTATTTCCTGATCGCGGTGGCTCACTTCTTTGGCTATGTCATGGCCGACAAGCTACTGGTGTGTCTCATTTTTGTCACCACGGCGTTTGGCTTTCGCTATCTCGCGCGGTTTCTCGGACCCAGCGGCGATTTATTGTCGCTGTTGATCATCCCGCTCCTGCTCAACTGGCCGTTGGGGATGGGGTTCTATAACTATTGCCTCGCCATCGGCATGGCCCTGTGGGCCCTGGGCTTTTGGTATCGAGCTGTGGAGCAGCGAAGCCACCGATTGTGGCTGGCGTTTCTGGCTGTAGTCATCCTGATGACGCTGACGCATCCGGTCCCTTTGGTGTTCATCTATGTGCTGGTTGGAGCGGACGTTGGTTGGCGCTTAACGAAATGTCTTCAGGAACACCGGTCGTCCGGAAGGGCGATCACTCAATTCGTGAGGTCTTTCCGCTGGGATCTTCTCTATATGCTCACGGCTTGGAGCACATTTGGTTATATAGCCTTGTTTATCGTCGGTAATCCAGTTTCCGGTAGCGACATGCGGCCACGTCCGGTTAGCTTGTTAAGCCTCGTCAAGTTGAGCACACTTGCGATGTTTTCCGGTGATCAGGCAATGATCGTTGCATATCGAATGTCGCTCTACATCCTGCTATTCCTGATGGTTGCGCTGGCCAGCAGTGGATTGATGGCGCGATTGCGAAATAAGAAGACTACATTAGCCGACTGGTTCTTCATCTGCTCTGTTTTACTTCTGATCGTCATTCCGATCTTGCCAGGATCAAATTTCATTGCTCAACGGCTTGTTATTTTGATCTGGATTGGCACATTGGCTGCTGCGAGCGGCCATTTGTCGATGCCGACGAATGCGCAGCGCACAATCGCGCTTTGTGCGTGTGGATATGCAATCGCAGTCCTCGTGTTTGCAAATACTAGAATTCGTCCTGTGGCCGTTAGGATTGTCCAAGTGGAGACCGTCCGGGTTGCACGGTATCACCTGACGGGGCTTGTGCTCGGCCTGCCAAATGCACCCGATCCAGTCGATCTCGACTATTTCCCTTACTACTGGGCTGGTGCTCGATATTTTCGGCGAACTAAATCGATAATGCTGAATGGCGGCTGGCTCTACGAATACTATTTTCCACTCGGTTCGAATATCGATAAGCTAAGCGATGAGTTAACGCCCACTGTGCAAGATGCCCCTGGGGATGCGTATCAGCTGTTACTTCATTCTTCGACCGCCCGCAACGCCGTTCTGCCCCACACAAATCTATTGGTCTTTACCGGCAATATTTCCACGGAGCAATTACGAGTGATCGTTAAGGAACTGGATCAAAGTGAGCCGTCGCGTAGCTGGGTCTGCGAATCCCGTGGCTGGTATTCCGATTGCACAGCGCCGTTTGCGAGCTCCGTCGAGTGACGCACTAATCCGTAAATCACTGAGCTTATGGGCCAGGGGCGTGGCCGAGTCTAACTCGGTTAGAGGGCTCCGATCCCAAATAGCGCTGGAGAACTGCAGTACACATTTCATCCTTGCTGGTAGAGAGCGTCCAGCCCGGTTGGACGGATTGGCTCGAGGCAGGAGGGGATTGCAGGTCGATAATCGCAATTTCCCCATCGTCGTATATCTTGCGGTGCAAGACCCGAAGTTGGTCGAATTGGTGAAGAGCCACCAAGTCCAGCAACTGAAGCTCAGCGTCAATTTGAGAGAAGTGCGTCGCCTGGGAGAAAATCTGACAACCTCGGATGTTGATCCAATCCGCGAATCTATAGGCAAAGATGACATATCGGACGGAGTTATCTTTCAAGTATTTCCGGACAGCTTCCGGTCCTTGATTTAGTGGCCATCCCGGCGGAGGGCCGGCGGCACCTGGCCAGTCATCCAGCAGGATTGTTTTGTGGTTGCGGTTGGTGAACAGAAAAGAATCGTTTGTGACGTCTAAGGCTGTGGCGTCTTTTGGCAAAACCTGTTCAGCAGTATAGAACTCCGATGCAACGGCGGGGCTGACAAGGCGCCTCCCACTCAGACTGGCCTCGAGGCCCTTCTGCAATTGCGCGATCTCGGTTCGCATCTCTCGAAACGGCTTAAATCCTCCGCCCTCAAGATCGTAGTAAAAAATACAACCAAGCAGGCAGGCGAACGCGAAAAGGTAGGTCGCTCTTTTTCCGCTAGGAGAATCGGGGGCACCATGTACAGTCGCCTGCGCCAAGAAGAAGATCAGGATTGCCGTAAAAAATTGAGGAAAATTATATCGCCAGATAGAGTCTCCGCCACTTTCGAAGTTGAAGGCCGTGATTGCGAAGGCAGCGGCCAGCAAAATACTCAGACTGAGGCGAGATCTTCTATCTTGTACCCCTGCGAAGTACTGGAACACAGCCAGGAGAAGCAATGCGCCTCCCTGCAAGAACGTTTTTTCGAGGGCGTGGGAACTGCTGAACCTGGGCAGCGCCGGGAAAACACCATAAGCTGAGTAATCGAAGCCATGGCCTAGGATCGGAAACAGGTAGGTCCCACTATTGTGTTTCATCGCAACCATCCATGCCGTGACTGTCGCGACGGCACCGAGCCCAGCAAGAATTGGCAGCGATAAAGCGTTCGAGCGATTTTTGCGCCAGAACACAAATAAATAGGGAATTAGAGCGACCGCTCCGATGTAAGGGAGAAAGGTGGATTTGAGCGATAGAAGTGCACCCCCGACGGCCCCCAACAGAAGTGCAGATCGCCATCGCTGGTTCTCGCTCTGGTCTGGAGTGGTGAAGATGATACATATCATCGCGAGGAATAAAGCGATCGGAAGGATGGTAAAGGTGAGATTGAAAGTTTCTTGGGGGACCAGAAAAGCAATGAATTCCATCGCGGCAATCCTAGATGGGGAGAGACCGAACGCGATTCCAATCTCGAGCAGAACAAAGAAAATCAGAATCAACCCGAGCGTCCGGTCTGCCATGCCAATATGGGCTAGCGACGTCGCGCAGATGGCAAATGCTTGCAGTAGATACGAGCCGCCTAAACTGGAAATGACTCGACGGTCGCTGAACGGGTCAGCGGCAAAATGATGCATCGCGAGCATTTTCTGTGGGAATACTAGATAGCCCAGCCCGTCATCTTCAATTCGAAATTCGCTGAGTCGCACGGTGGCGGCTATGCGCAGGATGAGGATGAGCAGGGTGACAACCAGCAATATCTTTGATCCGCGGGAAGCGCTGCTCCAGAAGCTTAGCCAGCCATACTCCGGTGGGCGTTCACTGCGCGAAACTGCGTAGAAGAGCAGGCCCACTCCTGTGATTGCGAATAGAACAACGGGGTAGATGGCATGGAGAAGATTCAGCCAGCCGCCCAGAAAGACGACGGCTGCGATACCCAATGAGCAGGCCACCGACGCGGGCAGGCGCGGACTGCGAAACAGTCTTCCGGTCGCTCTTCCCCAGCCGGTAAAACTCACCAACAGGAGCCAGGCCCACAGCAGGGCGCCGACGAACGATGCCAGCGACCGCGCGGTGATCGGTTGCGGCAGACCCGTGACTGTGGGGTAGGGCGGCAGGTTGAGATTGGTTAACGTTTGCGCCAGCGATGACGAAATTTGCATGCGGGTCCTTGGTTTTCGGCTTCGGTGAATCTTCAGCATACCGAAGACGAAGCGGATCCGATGCGTGGAAATCGTTCCGGCAATCTCAAGCCATGTTGTTGATATTGTTGGTGGGCGCTGCAGGATTCGAACCTGCGACTTCCACCGTGTGAAGGTGGCACTCTACCGCTGAGTTAAGCGCCCCAATTCGCTAGGGGCTGAATTTCCAGCAATGGGAACCGCAAATGGCTCTTGCCGGGTGGGTGGGATGAAACAAAGATGCGTTGGAGGCATCTCGCTTCGCCCCAGTATACGCTAGAATCCGAACACATCCCATGGCAGCAAAGGACGGAAATCCGGGGCAGGAAAATCCACGGGAAATCGAGCCGCGCTGGCAGCCTGGGGAACCGGTTTCGGACGATGCTGACCCACAAATGAACCCGGATTATAAGGGCTATCCGCGATCCGGCGCTGTCGGTGAAGGCACTGAATTGCCTTCTGGGGCAACTCCGACCCCCCGAAATCTGCGAGCTTCCAAACGTTCCGACCAGGAGGCGCTCGAGGTGGGCGGATTCTCGGACGACGAGCAGGACGCGGACGTGGAAGAGTCGGGAAACATTCTCAGCGAAGAAGGTTTAGAACAGGCATCCGAATCCCCGATAAACCCTGAATCTGAAGCATTTTGGGAGGAAGAAACGCAACTTTCCTCCGATGAAAGTGTTCGACAGGGTATGGGCACGATCGCGCTGGAACGGATCCCGATCGACGAACAGAGCGCCAGGCTGGCAAGTTCCCGTCTGCCGACAGGACTGGCCGGCGACATGTCCCAGATGAGCGACGCGGAGATCATGCAGCGCGCCGGGACCGGAGATGAGACCTGTCTCGAGTTTTTGATCGCAAAATATCGGCGGCCGATCATCAGTTTCATGTACCGCATGGTTCACAATCAGGCCGTCGCGGAAGAGCTTGCCCAGGAAGTCTTTCTGCGGGTGTACCGAGCTCGGGCTACGTATCGCGCCGAGGCTCGTTTTTCAACCTGGCTGTATCGGATTGCATCGAACATGGCCATCAACCACGCTCGAGATACCAAGTACGAGCGAGCGTCTGCCAGCATCTTCCTCGATCAGGCGGACGAGGATACAGGGACAAAACCCGATGTCCCCGATCTTCGACCGATTGCCGAACAGGATATGCTGCAGGATGAGCGAATGCGGCGCATTCGAGAACACGTGATGGCGTTGCCGGAGCGGCAACGGATGGCTGTCGTGATGCACAAGTATCAGGACATGGATTACAAGCAGGTCGGTGCGGTGCTGAAGTTAAGCGAGTCGGCGACAAAATCGCTGCTATTTCGCGCCTACCAGACACTGCGAGAGAAGCTGAAAGAGTTTGCTTAGAATTGACGAAAGGAGAGAGCTGCCATGAAATGTGAAAAGCTCCAGGCATATTTGCCCGATATGATTTTCGATCCGACTCGTGTTCCTGCCGAGGCGATGCAGCATGTGAAGGAATGTTCTCATTGTGCTGGTGAGTTGAAAGAATTGCAGGCGACCATGCAACTGCTCGATGGTTGGAAGGTGCCCGAACCGAGTCCTTATTTCGATACGCGGCTGGCCGTGCGCTTGCGCGAAGCCAGAGAGTCGGAAGCGCCCGGATGGATAGAGCGGCTGCGGTTGCATTTGATGTTTGGAAGCAACCTGCATCTGCGTCCGGCAGTGGCTGCGGCGTTTGCTCTGCTGGTCATCGTCAGCGGCGGCTCCTATATGGGTGTCGTGAGTTTGAACCATACCGTTACCCCACCCCACCAACAAGCGGTCTCTGCCACCGTTAATGATCTGGAATTGCTCGATTCCAACGCCCAAACGCTGCAGCAGTTGGCATCGTTCGACGAGACGAATGCAGACGGCAGTCCAGTGAACGGCGCAGGAAATTCCTCCGATTAGTCGTGGTTCCACACATCATTCCATCGGGTAGGAACAGATGGGTAGGTGCTGACGCTATGCGATAGAGAGTGGGAGCGGCGTACGGGGTAGTTTCAAATCTCGGCGCTGCGAATGAGAAGATGACCTGTCTTGGAAAAAAGCGCAAACTACTTGCCGCCATGCCCGCCCAGCGGGGCAAAAGCGAGTTTGCGTATGGCGTCCGTAATTCTCTAGCGGGTTCAATTCTTGTTGTAACCGTCTCGATGCTCATGCTGACATGCGGTTTGGGGTGGGCAGCTCAGTGTTCGACTGTTCCTTGTCCGGATCGCTCCATTTCCTTCCGGCAATCTCTCGCGTGGTATCAAGCGGGTCATGCGGCGCCGGGCCATGGCGGCGGATATTCCGGTACTGTGATGGGACCGGTTTCTCCCCAGCCAGAACGAGAGCATTTGGGCGAATGGCTACGGCAGCATCAAAACATGTCTTTTCCTGAACAGGAGCGGGCTCTTCGAACGGAGCCGGGCTTCAATCGGCTTCCTCCGGCCAGACAGCAGCGTCTCTTGGAGCGCCTGCAGCAATTGGATGCGATGCCGCCCGGTCGGCGAGAGCGTATGTTGGCGCGACTCGAAACTTGGGAGAGGCTGTCACCGGAGCAGCGGCAACAGGTGCGCGTTGGAATCCTCGAAGTGCATCAAATGCCGTATGACCGACAGGTCATGATGCACAGGGCGGTTCGCGACCTGAGCGAATTTCCGCAATCGCAGCGCGGTGACATTTTGAACTCCCCGGAATTTCGGCGCCACTATTCCGACTACGAACGGCAGGTACTCGCAACGTTGATGCTCGCTCAGCCATACGAGCCGCTGCGACCGCGATGATCCGCTAATTATGCAGTCGGGGTTCGGGATTCTAAAAGCCCTCCCGCTCCACGTTGTGTTCGTCATCGTAATGGAGCGTCGGGCGTGGACGGTTGTCGTTAGCAGATGATATGTCCGGGGGAGATAGCAGATGAAGTGTCCGCATAGCGGGCGGCTAGGATGGATCCATGCAGGCAAGCATGGAGAATTATCCGAGGGCCGCAGTGGAGCGGGCGATGAAGGTGCAGGAAGTGATATTGCGGGCCATGGCGAAGAAGCTGACGTGGTGGCAGGCGGCGGAGATCATCGGGATCAGCGACCGGCAGATGCGGCGCTCCACCCCAGCGAGCAGAAATCGCTCGCCGGGGACCCCGGCGGTGGCGGGAGCGATACGAGCAGCACGGCTATGACGGGCTGATGGACCGGCGGCGCGGCAGGCCGAGCGGCAAGCGGGTGCCGTTGGCTGTGGTGGAAGGTTTTGGGGCTGTACCGGGAGAAGTATTTCGATCTGAACGTGCGCCATTTCCACGAGAAGCTGGAGGGCGAACACGGCATCGAGTTGAGCTACACCTGGGTGAAGCTGGCCTTGCAGGGGGCGGGGCTGGTGGCCAAGGGGCGCGAGCGGGGAGTGCATCGCAAGCGCCGTCCACGCCGCCCGGTGCCGGGGATGCTGCTGCACATCGACGGCAGCGAGCACCAGTGGTTTCAGGATAGCGCTGGCACGACCTGATCGTGATTCTGGACGACGCCAGCAGCGAGATTTATTACGCGCAACTGGTCGATGAGGAATCGACGATGACGGTGATGGCGGGTTTGCGGGAAGTGGTCGAGCAGCAGGGGATCTCCTGCAGCTTGTACTCGCACCGGGGCAGCCATTTCTGGCTCACGCCGAAGGCGGGCGAGCCGGTGGACAAACAGCGGCTGACGCAGGTGGGACGGGCCATGCGCGAGTTGGGCATTCAGATGATTCCGGCCTATTCTCCGTAGGCGCGGGGCCGCTCGGAACGCAGCTTCGGCACCTGGCAGGGACGGCTGCCGCAGGAGCTGCGGCTGCGCGGAATCCAGACGCTGGAGGAGGCCAACCGCTTCCTGCGGGAAGAGTACATCGCCGCGTTCAACGCCAGGTTCCAGGTCGCGGCGGAGGGGCCGGCACGGCCTTTATCGCTCTGGCGGGGCAGGACCTGGACCGCATCTTCTCGCTCCAGCAGCACGGGTGGTGAACCGCGACAACAGCGTGCAGTTTGAAAATCTGTCGTTGCAGATCGAGCGCGTGCAGTGGCGAGGCACGCTGGCCGGATGCACGGTCACGGTGCATCAACATCTGGACGGAACCTTGGGCCTCTGCTACGGACACCACAGGGTGGGCAGCTACACGGCCCAGGGTGCGCCAATCCGTTGCTCGACGCCACAGGCAGAGGAAAAGGCGCTCCGTGGAAAAGTCCAGAATCGGACTTTCCCACTTTGCCTCTGCCTCTGCCTCGGCTACAGGCTAAACTCATAACCGGACATTTCATGTGCTAAGAAAACCGGATATTTTAATTTGCTAAGAACAGTCGGGCGTGGACGGTTTGACCACGCAGGTTGCAGTCGCTATCATAGGGATGCGGGGTGGAGCAGCCCGGTAGCTCGTTGGGCTCATAACCCAAAGGTCGCTGGTTCAAATCCAGCCCCCGCAACCAAAATCCCACAGAAAACATAGAACTTACATCGGGGCAGAAAATCGCGGCCCTGCCCTGTTTCGCAGAATGTCCGTGTTCTGTCCGTGTTTTCGTTTCCAGGGTCAATTTTTCCCTCCCGCCTGCCGCATAACAACCGGAGCATCTTCCCTCTGTGCGCTGCCCTTCAGGTAGCTTTGCGTGCGCTGCATGGCCTCTCTCAGATCCGCTTCGTTCACGATGTTGTAACGGTCGAAAATCGAGCGGGTCTTATGGCCGCTGATCGTCATAGCAACGCGCTCCGGCACGCCAGCCCGTACCATGTTGCGGACTGCCGTTCTGCGAAAGTCATGGAAGATGCGGCCTGAATATTTGGCTTCAGTATTACACTGCTCGCACCTATGGCCAGCCACAGGCTGTTGGCAAATAGAACACCTATAGCTACCCAGGCCGGACGCGATACAGGCCGTCGCCCATGCTTTACGAAAATCTCCGATCGGCTCGCCGTCATTGTGAAATACCCACGCCGCCAGCATTACGCCTTTCTTGGTTTTCACTTTGCGCTCGGCCTTGCGGCGCTCGATTAGCTCCCCGAGTTCGCCCTCCAGCGTCACCGTGCGGCCTTCGCCATTCTTCGCATTCTCCGCCCGCAACCGGATCGCATCGCTGTCTACGTCTTCCCAGCGGAGCGAAGCAATTTCGCCCTTACGCCAGCCGGTCAAGTATCCGAACCGGGTAAAGTCGTGGAGATAGCTGGGCAGCTTGCCAGAGAGGACATGGAAATCTGCATCGTTGAAAAACCCTTGCCGAGCATTGCCTTTTTCTGAAAGATGACGAATACGTGGGACGGTTGAAAGATGTTTGTTCTTTACCGCGAAGCTGAATGCCTGGTTGAGCAATTGAGTGCTGCGGTTGATCGTGGCGGCGGCGGTTCCGGTGTCCTGTCTACCGATGATGTACTTGTCCACGGCCTCAGCAGTGACTTCCAGGGCACGCCATGCGCCAAAGTATTCGCGGATGTGCTTCAAATGCGCTCGGAATTGCGGACTGTCCTTGCCGCGCAGCTTGTAGTCAGCCTCCAGCGCATTCAACAGTTCCGAAATCTTCATGCGCTCCTGTTTCGGCCCGATGAATGGCTTGGCTCCGATCTGATCGGCTCCCACTTCCTTCAGACGATGCTTGAGGTATTTCTCGGCCCTGATCGGGTCACTCTCTCCCGTGCTTTCGCGGTACTCTTTGCCGCGAAGATAGTAAGCGCACCATAGGACTGTGCTGCCCTTGCGGGAGAAGATGCGTCCGGTCCCTCGTGATCTGGAGTTCATTTCCGGCCGCCTTTCTTCAGGTAGGCTTCTAATGCTCGCTCGACAATTTCCTGCGAGCTGAGGTTGTCGTCTATGCTGCGATGCAGGACGGCATTCCATAGGTCGCGCTTCACTCGGATCGTGGTTTTCACGATATCCGCAGTGGCTTCCTTGGCTTGATTTTTCATCGGTTCCCCTTTGCCGTGCGGTTCACGGTTGGCATAAGAGTACCGCTGTGCCGTCTTGCCGTCAAAACATCTTGCTGCTTTATATGCTTCTCAATCCCGAGGCTGGAGAACAGCAGCTTGCGCCCCATACGCCGGGTGAACGGGAATTCGCTTCCATGCCGATATAGGTAGTCTTTGCTAACCCCGAGGCGTCGGCTCGCTTCCTCGACAGAGAGCAATTCGTCGGACCCAGCGGATTGAACCGGCGCGGGCGTGGCCAGTCGAGCCATTGCCGTGCAACGGACTTCCTCAATCTCTCCCAGGAGTCTCGGCAGTTCCTCTGCCGGCAAATCCCGAGCTGCCCTCAGCGCGAATTGAAGCTCATCCCGCACAGTTCGGCTCACCTTTCACGGACATTTCTCGTACAGGCGCACTCACATGCGTATAGGGTGCGGGGTTCGGAGAGCGCGTTGGGTTGCTTATCGCACGCTCTGCCCTGGCGCTCCGGCCCGAAACTGCGGGCTTTCTACGTTCCGGCCGAGAATGGGCCGCGTGCCAATCTTCCGCGAGAATCAGGCCGGACACGAAACCATCCGCGAGCAAGAATCCGGCATCGGATAGCAGCCCCTCGAAAGTCGCCCGCGTGCAAGGCGCGACCGTAGAGCTTTGCACCGTCCATTCGCAGAAATGAATATGCATGGAACCTATCCCGCCAAAGCAGCGGTCTTTGGAAACACATTGCCAGGTCCGCCACTGGTGGAATGCTTCCCGCCATGCGTCCGGGTCATCCGCTGCGGGTTCCGGTTGCGTCTCAGGGCATGATGGCGGATTGGACGCCACCAGCGGGAACGGAGTACCCTCCGGCATTCCCAGCCAATGAATCGCCGCCAGTGTGTCCGCACTTAGCATGTTTTTTTGCGCTTCCATTTCCGTCTATCCCCCGATACTTCCGCTTTTATCCGAAACATCCGAAACAAACCAATATCCATGCGGGTTTGAAGCCCTTTTTCGATCCGAAACATTTGCATTATGTTTCGCTTGCAAAATCATCGTTTCCCTCAGTGTTCATGCGGGTTGTATCGGATGTTTCGGATAAATCGCCACCTACCGCAAGGTAGCGGCTGAAAGCGGGCTCAAACTCGGTCAATACGTAGCCCTTCACGGTCACGCTCCCGATGCGAACCTGCCGCGTCTGAATTTCGAATGGCCGCAATCGATGCGCCAGGCGCCGGACAGTAAGATCAAACTCCTGCCAGGGTGATTCTTCGAGTCCGCGAAGGCTTTCCAGCAGTGTCGCGCTGGAAACGTGGGCTGCACCTTTTGGCCATACCGTGCGAATGTCCGCCAGCAGTTTCAGGTTGGTCTGCCCGTCCTCATCGTCCGCTGTCTTGGTTGCCGTCAACGCCAGGGCAGAACGGCGAAGTTCCGCCATGCGCGTACTGTCCAGGACGCTCAGGGTAGCGAATAGGGGCTGCCATATTTCCTCTTGCCGGTCGCGTAGGAATGTCAGCGGCGGTAATGCCTCATATGCGCCGCGGATGCGATTGCCTCGATCGAACATCAATGGCTCGATCCGCAGGCGAAGCTCTTCGGCCTCCGGTCGAATTCGATGCTCGCTGAATCGTTCAACTGTCTGCGCGCGCAACGCCTTTTGCATCCGAATGAGAATGGAGCGATCAGAGATGGTGTCCGGCATTCCACCTATGCAGGCGAAAACCTTTGGGCAGTAAACTGGGAATTCCGCGATCTTGAAATCCTTGCCTTCACACCTTGCGACTACTGCCCCAGCTCGATAACCGGCATTCAGAATGGCAATGACTGCCAGCGTATTTTCTGATTTTTGTTTACCATGAAGAATCTCGATTTCATCCAATAGCAGCGTCGGTTTGGTGCTGCCGATTTTCCGAAAGATGACGGCCGGCGTAACACTGTTCACGCGCCAGGGGCGAACGCAAACACATTCCAGAACCTCAAGAACGCGGGTCTTGCCGCATCCCCGAACTGGTGATTGCAGGGCCACGTATCCGAACGCATGGAACATTTCATAAACGTGTGTGGCGAGTGCCCATAGAGCGAGCGGCAGATAGCAGGGCGGCGGCAAGATAATGAACCGCCTGAAGAATTGCTCCACATCGCGGAGCAGCGTGGGCGCATCGTTCAGCACTCTTCGGGCCTGCTCCACTATTTCGTCGCGTGATAAATTTGTCTTAGAAGAAACCAAGTCTCACCTAGAGGCCGCCGCGAGCGGCCTTTTCCTTTGTCTGAAGAAAATTCTGTCCAAACTCATGCAGTGTGTCTGCGACCCACGCGGGAGATTCTGGTGTCGGATCACAGCGCATCGGACCATCTTCATGTAGCCAATCGGCGGCTTCTAGTCTGCGCAGTTTGTCGAGCGCATCCTCAAACAAGCGGCCAACTTCGGCGTCATCGGGTCGTCTGCACAGCAATCCACCGAGCGAATCGCATAGGGATTCCAGCCTCAATAGTTCCCGGTTCCGCTCGACTCCCGCGTGATGTGCTGAACGTGATTCGGCATCGCGTTCCTGCGTTCGCCGTGCGGCCTCAGCGCGTTCGCCTGGCGACAGCCCGGCATCATCGAACAGCGCGGACAGTGGCAGGCTAAGCGCAGCCATGATGCTTTCAATTGGGCAGCCAGCCCAGCATCGTAGCAGCGCACCCTTATGCCCTTGGCGGATCGACAGGCTGGGCCGTGCATCATCATGGGCTGGACATTTGGCCAGCCAGCGGCCACGTCCAGCAGGTCGAGCGTGCAGCAGGTTCGCGATGGCCTCTGCGGTCATCGTTGTCTCGATCCGCGATTCTGCTTAGGGTGACGTTGCTCGCGGGCAGCAAGCCAATCGAGAACCGAGGTTTTCCTGTACAAAACCTTTCGGCCGATCAAGGTGCGCGGCGGTCCAATTCCAAGTTTCTCCATTCGATCCAATGACCGAACGGATTGTTTTAATTCCGCCGCCAATTGTTCCTTTTCCATATAATCCTCAAACAAATTCACAGTCATATCCTCCATTTCAGAGACAAATCTAATTGCATTTTGCAAAGAGTTGACATAACTTTGTGCATACGGAGGTTTTCAATATGCGTCAGTTAGAAAGGTTGCAATCGCACGGGCTAATCGTAGCCAGTTTTCTGAATGGTGGATCGCGCAAAGGGCGCGAACGCATCGCTAAGATTTTGGAGATGCTTCAGGTGGGAGGCGGCCCTCCCATGTGGGAGCGCAGCGAATCCGGCTACGACGTTCGCAGTGGTTCGGATTGGCCGGGCCTGGCAAATGCCGGAAGTATTCAAGCGGCGCTATCGCGCTACACGTTTCGACTCCAGGTAGACATCCCCGCCAATACTTCAGCGGGCTTGCCGCGTCGTCACAGAAGCAGGGAAGCCGAAGCAGCCCGTTCGCTTGTGGCGATCACGGAAGGCGGTATGGTTGACCGCCTGCGATGTTGCCATTGTGGAGAATGGTTCATGGCACTTGATGCCCGTCAGAAGCATTGCGGCGAGGGTTGCCGAAAGAAGAAGTCCACTATGCGTGAGGAATTCCGGCAAGGTCGTGCGGGATACATGAAAGCCCGCTATGCGACGCAAACCGAAAAGCGAATTGGATGGGCATCGGAGTACGCGGCCAAGTTCAAAAAGGATGTGTGGGACGATCCATATAAACGGCGAATGGCGAACCATATTACCGGCCGTTGCTGTGAGTATGTGGCGCGCCTCTTCAGCCAACACAGAAAGTCCATATTCTCCCGAGCCGATGTAAGGGTGAAATGGGTATCGCTCCATGAGGGTGAGATTCGCAAGAGAGCAGAAAACGCGCTCTCAGCCCCAGCGAGCGGCCGGCGGCGCGTTCGATGATCGACCCAACGCGCCGGAGCAACTGTATTCATCACTGCCAGTTATGCGGGCCTGTCCGCCATCTGTCCGCCATTTGTCCGCCATTTAGCTGGCCATGGTAATGGATCATTCATGCTGGCCACCATCTAGACCACCATCTAGACCACCATCCAGATCACGATATAGTCCTGGCCATCATCGAGACCATGCAGGACTTCGACGTGGATATAGATCACTAACCAGATCATCTGGACTTCGATGGTATCGATGATGGTGTTATCGACACCATCCAGACCACCATACTGGTGTAGATCACAGTCGGTTCCGTTCTCTACGTGCGGCGGCGCGCTTCGCCTTGCGCGCTTGTTTCATGACGACAATTTCGCGTTGCCGGGCAATGGCCGCTTCGACTTCGGATTTTTCTTCGGCTGTTGGTAGTCGCGCGATTGGAACGCCGCCCCATGGTCGATGGGGACGATGTACCTCGCAAGCCGGGCTCGTGCGGATGTAACCCTCGGCATCCGCTTGGCCGCCGTTTGGACAAATGCACTGCCGGGCCACGATTGGCCGCGAAACTTCTGCCTGTCCGCGCTTACGCCGCCTGATTGCGGCTGCCGATACGTTTGAATAATCCATGAAACCTCGCTTATGAAAGAAGCGGGGAAAACGCTCATCAGGCATTTTCCCCAATCGGGCGGCAGATCGACACGCTAAGGAGGTCGCGTCGCGGCGGATACATTAGCCACCGGCCGCCGCCCGAACTTGACTACTTGAAATGTGGAATTCCGCTCGTATCGACATACTGGCTCGTAGCTGGATCGCTCCGGACTGTGTGATCGTTCGTGAGCACCATGATTTGATTGTCCGGAGGATTTGGAGGCACCCACGGGCCAGCTACTACACCACGTGGCTTCATTTTCTCCAGCCTTTTTCTCAGGCCGTCCGCAACCACACGCGCATCGTGTTCTTTCCACGACAAATCCTGTAGCTTCGTCGTCGCCATGCGCCTCTCACCTTGAAGTTTGCTGAGTTCCGCGAGCGCAGCAGCGGCGGCGGCGTTCGCATTTTCCTCCTCCGTGAGGTGCACGACTAAGCCCGCGCGCCATTCCTCTTTCTCCGCATGTGTGGCATAGCGCGGCATTCCGTTTCCCCGATAGACCTGGGTGGCCATTGGAGCGCCGGCTTTGCGCGTGTTGGCCTGGTAATAAACGTGGGTTTGCGCCTCCACTTTTTTATCGAGACCATCGAAGATATCTTGTGCTGCGCGGCATTCCCGCACCAAAACTTCGTTGACTTCCTCCGCTCGGCGCAATTCCTCTGCGACAACTGCCAATTCTTGCTGCTGTAATGCGGCCTTCGTATTTGCTACGGCCGCGCGCGCGGCATCTAGATCGATGCCGGTATTGTTTTCGGTGATGATAGCCCTGTTACCGTCATCAACGGCAACAGCTAGATCGATGCCGGCGTCCACAGTGGTGGTATTCAGATCGTCCATGATTTTTTCTCCTCAGTTTTATTTGTCGATTACCACTTACCTGTCGATCGGCACTTATTCCTGATTGACGACGCCGCGGGCGACAGGCCCGTGCAACTGAACCTGCAGCAATTCGATCAAGTGGCCATCCTCATCGATCGCGTGTGCCGAACGAATCCAATCCAACTCTTCGTCTAGGTCCGACACTGGCATCGATTCGCCGGCAAGCTGGGCCGCTCGCTGCGCGTCCGCCTGATTCATCAACTCGAAATAATGGCGCGCTGAACCGGATATCCTATGCACGACACCGCCGTCAAGGTGCAGGGTGGCCACTGCGTTTGTGCCAAGATGTTCTTCGAGTCTTTCGACCCTTGATTCAAATTCTCTGTTCATAGGTCTCCCGCCATAGATGCTTCAAGTTTTCTTAGTCGTTCTTCCATGTCCTGTACCTCAACAGCCTTTAGCAACACTTCGGCTATCGCACGGCCGGCGCTCACGACCGCGCCTGCTGGCGAGTCTTTGTCGACGGCCACGCGATGTAATGCCATCACTCCATCGATGCCGATGATGCGCAGCCTGTTGATCGTGGTCTCCAGGAGTTGACCTTTCGCGTTGCGATACTCCGCCTCAAACTCTGGCTCCTGTCGCCAGCGTCGGAGCGTGGCTTCGCTGATACCGCATTGTGCAGCCGCCTCCGCGAGCGTGACAGCCGAGAGGAGGGCGCTGATTGCGGCCTCTCGCTTGCGCCCGAATTTTGATTTCTTAGCGTCGCTCATCATCGCTCATCAGCGTTCATTGACCATCTACTTGGTTGGCAATAATAGTCAGCACCGTTGCCATCGTTACTGACTCTCATTCGATCCCACTGGACGCGGATCGAACGGGCGCGCATTCGATTCGGCGCCAGGCACATCGCGCAAGCCAGGCGGCGTCGATAGTGGGTGAGTGCCTGCTGGGATTGGATTCGCCGAACGCGACGAAGGCGTGAGGTCATGGGGCTGGGCTGTCGGGATTGGCTGAATCGTATCGGTGTAGCTCGGTTTCGGGTCCATGGTGTTTTCCTTTCGGTTATTCATGCTGTGAAATTCTTTGATCCGTATACATCGGCGTCATAATCGTCGACGAAGACTACGACTACTTCCTCAGTCATCCATTTGTGAACCACGTCGAAGTTTCCTTTGCGATCCGCTCCGCTTCAACATAATCATGACGATCAATCGCGTCTGACCACATCTCCGCTGCGATCCGTTCCAGACGGGATTCCCGCAGCCCGGCGTTGATTTGCTCGCGGGCCGCATCGCTGACTCTGGCATTGCCAAAGTAGTTGGCCATCATTCCTCCGCGTTAAAGTTTTCGGTCCGGATCGGCTCGCCAGACTCAATTTCATCTTCCGTGCAAAACCGGGTCAGTTTTTCTTTCGCGACAAAAACCTTCCATTTTCCATCGGGCAACCGCCCCGAGACTATGCCGATGCGCGGATAAAGGCCGGTCACCACGGTCACTTTGTCGCCGATCTTCAGGCCGCTCATGCCGCACCTATGATCGGAGTTCTGTCCGTTTTCTGTACGTGAACTGCTGCCAGAGAGGCCCAAAATGAGCCGACAGCAAAGGTGGGATTGGTTAGTGTTTCGTTGGGCTTGGTTGTTTGGAGTAGTTCGGTGTAGTGGCTGGATTTCCCCTCATAACCCAAAGGTCGCTGGTTCAAATCCAGCCCCCGCAACCAAAAACTTTCAGATTCTAAATGGCTTCCGAATTAAACTCGGAGGCCGTTTCTGCATTTGACGACAACTTAGGCAAATCTTGGGCAAAGAATTCCTTGTCCAGAAGTTCTCCAAGCTCTCCAGCAACCCGAACATCATCTGCCGTCACCAGGTGTGTGTAACCCATGGTTGTTCTCGCGTCGACATGTCCTAGCCGTTCCTGTCGTACGGCCATCGGGGCTTGCAACGAATCTAGCAATGTGGCGTTTCCGTGACGGAACGCGTGTGCGCCCCCATGTAGACCCAACTCTTTTAAAACCGGCTTTAACGCTCTTTTGACGAAGTTGTCGGGTTCGAGCCTCACTTCCCCCTCCAATCCGCTTGCCATTCTTCGTCACTCTTCCCGGAGTGAGGAACAATGGCTCGTCGGCTCGTCGGCCCTCCACGAATGGAAGCAATTGTTTCGTGAGGAATGGTGACAGGCTGAAGACTCGTCTCTGAACCACACCGTTTCTCGTTCCCGCCTTGGGCGCTTTGAGTTTACTTTCCTTTGTGCGCGACCGCTGCACCACTAGGATGCCTAGGCCCACGTCCACATCACCTACATTCAACCCGCATACCTCACCACGCCTAATGCCAGCCTCAGCAACCAATCTCCAAACCGTCTTGTACGGCTCTTCTGACTTGAGGATGATTCGCTGGATGTCCGCAATCGAGAAGCACGGTTGCTCCGCCTTGACCCAGTCGCGCAGTTCAAGTCCTTCATAAACCGTGTCGGCCGTATACTTCCAGATTTTGGCCTTATCCCAAATCAATCTGAACGTCCCAACACGGTTTTTGATGGTCTTCGGCGAACACGCCCAACCGTTCACCACCTCCTGGAGCAGTTCGCAGCCGATGTCCCTGATCTGAATCTCCCCGATGGCAGCGACCCAAGCCTTGATATCTGACTTCTCGCTGCGCTGGCTGCTTTCCTCGTGATTGCACATCACCAGAGCTTTCCACTTCTCCGTTAGTTCACGGAAGGTAGCCGTGGGACGTGCGCGATATGAGGGGCTATTGACGACCGCAACATGGCCGTCGAGTTCTCGTTTTGCGAGCCGTTTGGTTGGAAAATCTTTTTGAGTCCCCAGAACTTCAGATCTATGGACTCGCTTAATGGAGCCGTCAGGTTGAATTTCATCTTCCAACCAGCGGCCCACCCAGACCTTCTCCCGTTTGCCCCGCAGGATTAGTGTTCCTCTTTGGTACCGTCTACGTGCCAACGTAAGACCTTTCCGTTGACTCGACGGCTCTTGTGGACAGTGTACGTGAGATAAAGGGTTCTCTCGGTCGAGAGCTGGGAGAGGTGAGGCAAATGGGATCGTAGCAACCGATCGTGTGGCCGGATCAAAGGATGAGCCGTTTTGCACACCGGCCATGACGGAAGGCAGCTCGGTGTGCGCCGCTCTATCAAGCGGAGGAAGATCAGATCGAGTGTCTTCGGATGCGGCTTGCATATAGGGGAATACCCCTTATGCGAATGTTTAAGAGATTTAGGGCAAAAAATCTGTCGGTGAGGTACCTTGGCGGTTTGGCTACATAACACGGGAGCGGAGGGAGAACTGTTCGGGGAAGAAAAGATCTGCCGGTAACTGTGCAAAATCTCCATGAAGTCGCCGAAGGGTAAATGCCTGCCGCACGGCCAGACGCCTAGAAGGAATCCATATGCAACCCCAAACCGTCGCGCTGTCGGCGAGTCTGAAATGCCAAGACCCACCAAAGGTATTCCCGTTGCCCGAAGAACTGCAACCCGAAAAACAGAAGAACGTATATTCCAAATGGATCCATGCAAAGTCCTCCCACCTATGGAGGGCAAGTCTGGATTTTCGATCGTTTCTGAATCGCCGATTCGGAAACGACGGGCTCACGGGTCATGCTGGCAGCATTCGCGGGGTCGAATTCAGGGCGATCGTTTCGGGGCAGCGGTCTGCGACCCCGCTGCGACCCGTTGGGATTTCACCCTTTGCGATCAAGCGGCCGAGTACGGCGGCCGGATTACAAGGCTTAGCAACGATCAGCCTCGTCAAAGATGGCTTAATGGGGGTGCTTTCGGTTGCACCGGAATAGCGCGTGGGTGATACCGCCCCACGGATTATTCTTCAGGATCTCTGGGTTAATTGACCTCGGCCGCGTCCTCTGCATACTGGAGGGTAGGTTGCGTTGATCAGCTCATCGACTCGTCCACGCAGGATCGCTTACGTCTCAGAAGTGGTGGGACCTCGATTGATCCTCCTCCACAACCGCTCGTAATTGGTTAAGTTGTGCCGTATGGCATTTCGCGCGGTACGATTCGACCAACGAAATTCCCCAACCCTGCCCTGGTAGTTTCCGCCGTGCGATATCAAGGGCCAGTCATGAATTTCGGCGTCGGTCTTCCCTGTCACGATCTTCAGATCGACGGTCGTCATCGCCGCCTCCATGTTGGCGATCCGCGTAGCGACCGCCTTTGCGACGGAAGCAGCGCGTTTCTCCCCCGTGGCCATGTCGATGGCTTAGACTTGCGCACGCCTGAAGCGGTGACGCTCGCGCTCAACGCAGCGATAGCCCGGCACGGTGTACCACTCGACATCGGCTGGCTTCGCCTTGGGGGGAACGCGGTAGGCCAGCACTTTCCATGTGGCTGGTGTGCGCATCCGCTCGCGGCGACCTGGTTCAGGAGCGCAAGACATTTCCAGTGTCACCAGAGCGATCTCATCCCCCTTATCCTTGGGCCCACGCTGCGCCTGTCGTGTCATTTCTTATGTCGTTCATCATTCAGGCGCCTCATCGGTCCAGGTCCAGCCGGGGATCCTCTCAATTCGAGCAATTTTGTATGCGGGAAGTGTTCCAGCCGCGTACGCGGCGCGATGGATTTTGATCCAGGATTTGATTTGCTCGTCTGTCAACGTTTTCTCTGTCGTTTCAGTTTTCGTTGCCACACTGCCTCCATGTTTTTCTTACTCCGTTACTCTACGAAGCCGACTCGATATCGGTGGAAACTTTTTATGTTCTTGCCCGCATAATGTGAGTCAGTCAGCTCGCTTGGCTGCTCATATCGGTTGGACGTCAGCGGCAGGGACCTTGATTTTGATTCCTTGGATCGTCTGCACTACAGCGATTTCACCGTTCGGCTGGCGTTTGGTGGACACCAAATAGCCAATACGGAAGAAGCCTTTGCGATTGTCAAAATATCGTATGGTAGTCATGCAAATCCTCTATAGATAAATACCGCTAGGAGGAATCTTCAAAAGTTTTGCGCCAGTTATTTTTGCGAGTTTCTGTCCTCGGCCAGCAACGTTGGCACTTAACCCTTTGTCCACGTCGGGCCCACTACAGTCTCGACTTCGGCCGGGACGTGGCCGCCGAGAACTTCTTCGGCCGCTTGAACCATCGATTTCTCGATGGTCATCCGAACCATCTCAATCTCGCTGACTGCAACTTCGAAGACCAACTCGTCATGGACAGGCAGGAGCATCATCGCCGCTATGTCGCTTGGTAGAATTGCGATGGCCCGCGCCAGTATGTCTGCGCCTGAGCCCTGGTCT
Source organism: Acidobacteriaceae bacterium (assembly GCA_049692235.1). GTDB lineage: Bacteria > Acidobacteriota > Terriglobia > Terriglobales > Acidobacteriaceae > JAKAAZ01. The sequence goes on from JBAVOQ010000063.1 coordinate 57,412, forward strand.
TGATGATTCAACGCTTGTCTGAGGTCATTGAGAATGGCGAAGGGGCGCCCGCTGAGGGTGTTGGTTTCGTAGACCCTGATCGGATAGTCGGGCACTACCAGCTTGCGAGTATATGCGTTCCATTCAGCGCACCTACCGGTATCGAGCTTTCTTGATTGCGCGAAATTCGTCCAAAAGTGCCATAGCCGAAATTCAGGATATAGCTCAAACCACGGCTGTCCGGTTAAAAGTCGAACAGAATCAGTTGTTTGGGAGATGGCTGTAACTCATCTTGGGAATCGTACCTCTGAAGTACCCGTAAAATGGGGGTTTTCTCAAAAAGGGTAACACTGAAAA
>JBAVOQ010000064.1:0-44276 GCA_049692235.1 Acidobacteriaceae bacterium
GCAACGGTTGATTCCATCGTCGCCAAACTCGCCCGATGCCGCCAGACTCTGGAACAGATCCAGCCTGGATGCACCATCCCAAAAAACAGGAAACGAATGTCCAGCTAATTCGTGGACACTACACTAGTATGCTGATGTTGAGGTCGTATTTCTGAGGGTCCTTCCCCAGAACAGCGAGGGGCAGGTGGTTTGCCACGCTGCCCCTACGTTTTGCCCTCGGCCAATTGCTGGAAGCCTGCCCTTTCCTTCTACTTCGCGCACCATGAACGCGGAGCGCCGAGAGATTGATCCTGTGGCGACTCCTTTTTGTCGCTGAAGTTGAAATTGATCGAGAATTTCCTTGCACGTGTCGCCGCTTCTGCGAAAATGGTACGTGCCTACCTCGTACGATCCACACCCACAAGCTTTTCAAGGAATCGCACCCATGTCTGCCAAATATATTTTCGTTACCGGTGGAGTTGTGTCCAGCCTTGGTAAAGGACTGGCTGCGGCCTCGCTTGGCTGTCTGCTGGAAAGCCGCGGCCTGCGCGTCAACCTGATGAAGCTCGATCCGTACTTGAACGTCGATCCCGGCACCATGTCGCCCTTCCAGCATGGCGAAGTGTTTGTCACCGACGACGGCGCGGAGACCGATCTGGACCTGGGTCACTACGAGCGTTTCACCCATGCCCACCTGTCGCGCGACAACAATACGACCACTGGCCGCATTTATGAGCAGATCATCACCAAAGAACGCCGCGGCGACTACCTGGGCAAGACTGTCCAGGTAATTCCTCACGTCACCAACGAAATCAAAAATGCCATGCGCAAAGTGGCGACCGACGTTGACATTGTGCTGGTTGAAATTGGCGGTACTGTCGGCGATATTGAGTCGCTGCCATTTCTTGAAGCGATCCGCCAGATGCGCCAGGAACTGGGCCGCGAGAACACATTATTTGTCCACGTCACGCTGGTTCCGTGGATTGCGGCGGCGCAGGAGCTGAAGACTAAGCCCACGCAGCACTCCGTGAAGGAACTGCTATCTATTGGAATTCAGCCTGACATTCTTCTTTGCCGTACCGACCGTTTTCTTTCGCGCGAGATGAAGTCGAAGATTGCGCTGTTCTGCAACGTCGAGGAACAAGCCGTTGTCACCGCCAAAGATGTTCCATCCATTTACGAGGTCCCGCTGGTATTCGCGCAGGAAAAAGTCGACGCGCTGGTGTTGAAATATCTGCACCTGCAGGCGGGCGAAGCCAATCTGGACCGGTGGCGAGAGCTGGTCGACCGCTGCTACAACCCCAAGGATGAGGTTTCGATCGGCATCGTCGGAAAATATGTCGAATATGAAGACAGCTATAAGTCGCTGAAAGAAGCGCTGGTACACGGGGCGCTGGCGCATAACCTGAAGCTCTCCGTCACCTGGGTGGAAGCCGAGGGTCTGGAATCGAAGGAAGCCGGCGATCGCAGCTACGAAAGCCAGCTGGCAGGATTTGACGGCATTCTGGTGCCCGGCGGCTTCGGCAAGCGCGGCATTGAAGGGATGCTGAATGCGATTCGCTACGCCCGCGAACGACAGATTCCCTACTTCGGCATCTGCCTGGGCATGCAAACCGCGTGCATTGAATATGCGCGGAATGTCTGCGGGCTGGACGGCGCAAATTCCAGCGAATTCGATCCGGCGACACCGCATCGCATCATTTACAAGCTGCGAGAACTGACCGGGGTAGAGGAGATGGGCGGCACCATGCGCCTGGGCGCTTGGCCCTGCATGCTGCAGCCGGATTCGCTGGCCGCCAGGGCCTACGGTCAAACCGAGATCAGCGAGCGCCATCGCCATCGCTACGAATTCAATCGAGAATATGAAGCGATCCTGACGGGTGCTGGCCTTCGCATCACGGGAACCACTCCGGACGCCACCTACGTCGAGATTGTCGAGATTCCAACGCACCCATTTTTCCTTGGCTGCCAGTTCCATCCCGAGTTCAAATCGAAACCACTGCAGCCGCATCCACTGTTTCGAGAATTTGTCGGAGCCAGCTATCGCAACCGCCTGGCCGCGAAACATGCGAACGAACAAACGGAACAGATGAGACAGCCCGAAACAACGTCGCTCCGCCAAAAGTAGGGCTGTCATCCGGAGCGCTGCTACGGATCTGTGCATTTGGACTTTTTGGGGAAGATAGGGATTCTACGTTCGCCCGACCCCACGACAAAAAAGCTTTGAAGGAAAGAACAGGGCTTCTATATGTCTTTGCTGCACGTCATCATCCTCGCCATCATCCAGGGAATGGCCGAGCTGCTGCCTGTTTCCAGTTCCGCGCACGTTGTGGTCGCGGAAAAACTGATGGGGATGGATCCGACGTCTCCCGCGATGACACTGTTGCTGGTCATGCTGCACACCGGCACCATGTTTGCCGTGATCGTCTACTTCTGGAAGCAGTGGCGCGCAACCTATTTCCGCGGCGTCCTCTCATTTAAGACCATCGTTGCCCAGTTGTTTGTCGCCAGCTTCGTGACCGCGATCATTGGCTACGGATTGATAGAAGGCATCGAAAAGCTGGTGCTCCACGGAAAGCACGCGCAGGTGGAGGAGCTTTTTGGCCGCCTCGACCTGATCGCTCCCGCATTGGCGGCGGTGGGCATTTTGATCCTGATCGCCGGTCTGCGCCATAGCCGGGAAAATGCCTCCGGGACACGCGAAGATCGAGTCTCCGGTTCAACCGGACTCGACATGACCCAGGCGTGCTGGATCGGCGGCATCCAGGGACTCTGTCTTCCCTTTCGGGGATTTTCCCGGTCCGGCGCCACCATTTCCACCGGCATGTTGCTGGGCGTGGCGAAGGCTCGCGCGGAGGAGTTCAGTTTCGCGCTGGCCGTGATTTTGACGCCTCCGGCCATTGCCCGTGAAGTCTGGCGACTCCTGAAGGCGGAGCACCTGGCAGGAGCTGCACCGATGGCCAGCGCCATGATGCCGAGCTTGCTGGGGATGGTATTTGCCTTCCTGGCCGGCCTGGTGGCCCTGAAATGGCTGAGCCAGTGGCTGGAAAGCGGTCGCTGGTACTGGTTCGGCATCTACTGCCTGATCGCCGCCGTCGCGGTCGGGTATCTGCACCACATCGGCTACTGAAAACCCAAGACCTGGTCCTCTCCGATCCACCGCGACCGTCCTTCGCTGTGGATTTCTCTCATTCCCGGCCTCTGAAGCGTCTCCGCATCTCCTTTTATGTCAATATTTATAGGAGTTGCATCCTTATAGCTAGAAAACGCATCAATTAAGTTGACAGTAAGTCACTCAACTGAGATACTAGAGAAGCGGAGTTAGGCGAAGATTCTGTCAAAAGAGGGGCATCATGGGGAAAATTATTGGAATTGATCTGGGAACCACCAATTCGGTCGTCGCAGTCATGGAAGGCGGCGAGCCGAAGGTGATTCCGAATGAGGAAGGTGGTCGCACGACGCCATCCGTCGTGGCTTTCACCAAGAGTGGAGAGCGACTGGTTGGCCAGGTGGCCAAGCGGCAAGCAATTACGAACCCGGAGAGCACGATTTATTCGATCAAGCGCTTTATGGGACGGCGCTACAACGAAGTCAACGACGAAATGAAGATGGTTCCCTACAAGGTGAAGCAGCAGGGAGATCACATTGTCGTCGAGGCGCAGGGCAAGGATTACACCCCGCCGGAGATTTCGGCGATGATCCTGCAGAAGCTGCGGAAGGCCGCGGAGGACTATCTGGGCCAGTCGGTGACGGAAGCGGTGATCACGGTGCCGGCGTATTTTAACGACGCGCAGCGGCAAGCAACCAAGGACGCGGGCAAGATTGCCGGCCTGGATGTGAAGCGAATTGTGAACGAGCCGACGGCGGCGGCGCTGGCATACGGGCTCGACAAGAAGAAGGACGAGACCATCGTGGTCTACGACTTCGGCGGCGGTACGTTCGACGTTTCCGTGCTGGAAGTGGGCGAAGGCGTGATCGAAGTGAAATCGACCAACGGCGATACGCACCTGGGCGGCGACAACATCGACCAGCGCATCGTGGATTGGCTGATTGATGAGTTTAAGAAAGACGAGAGTCTGGACCTGCGCGCCAAGGGCAATGAAATGGCGCTGCAGCGGCTGAAGGATGCCGCGGAAAAGGCCAAGATTGAGCTGTCGACCACAACCGAGTCGGAGATCAATCTGCCTTTCATCACGGCGGACGCGACGGGACCGAAGCATCTGGTAAAGAAGCTGACGCGGGCCAAGCTGGAGCAGCTGGTGGATGACCTGTTGCAGCGGTCGGTTGGACCCTGCAAGCAGGCGCTGAAGGATGCGGGCATTGAAGCCAGCAAGATCGACGAAGTGGTCTTGGTCGGCGGCCAGACCCGCATGCCGAAGATCCAGCAGATTGTGAAGGACCTGTTCGGCAAGGAACCGCACAAGGGCGTCAATCCCGATGAAGTCGTGGCGATTGGGGCTGCGGTGCAGGCGGGCGTACTGGGCGGCGAGGTGAAGGATCTGCTGCTTCTGGATGTTTCTCCGCTGACGCTGGCGATAGAAACGCTGGGTGGCGTAGCGACACCGATGATTCCGCGCAACACAACGATTCCGACCAAAAAGACGGAGACGTTTTCGACGGCGGCGGACAATCAGACGGAAGTGGAAGTCCACGTACTGCAGGGCGAGCGGCCGCTGGCGAGCCAGAACCGCACCCTGGGCAAGTTCAAGCTGAGCGGGATTCCACCGGCGCAGCGCGGCATTCCGCAAATTGAGGTGACGTTCGACATCGATGCAAACGGCATTCTGAACGTAACCGCAAAGGATAACGCGACTGGCAAGGACCAGAAGATCACGATTACGTCCTCTTCGGGCCTAAGCAAGGAAGAAGTAGAGCGCATGGCCAAGGATGCCGACGCCCATGCCGCGGAAGACAAGGCGAAGCGCGAAGAAATCGAAGCGCGGAACCAACTGGACGGCCTGGTCTACAACATCGAAAAGATGTTGAAGGACAGCGGCGACAAGGTCCCAGCGGGAGACAAGGGCGAAGTGGAAAGCGCGTTGGCTGAGGCCAAGAAGACGCTGGAAGGCACGCCGAGCCCGGCGGAACTGAACGCAGCGCGGGAGAAACTGACCGCCGCGTCGCATAAGCTGGCCGAGGCGATGTACAAGGCCAACGCAGCTGCACCTGAGACCGCAACCGCGACCGACGGCGCAGCCAATAGCGGACAGCCTGAAGCCGAGGCGAAGAAAGACGAAGGCGTGATCGACGCGGAATATGTCGACGTCGACGAAAAGAAGTAAAGGCGGAACCGGATCGAATCAAACCAAAGAATCCGTCAAGCCGTTATCGCACGTACGCAGAGCATGGATGCAATCGCATTCCGTGATTGGAGGGTGTCCTGAGAAACCGCGGACACCCTCCTCTGCTTCTGGGGCTACAGAATTCGAGAAGGAGTTGGGATGACCGATACTGTATGGCAATGCGAGCAGCTTCGTGCGGGTCAGGTGTACAGCAAGGAGCTGTTCCAGACGCGCGAAGAAGCTGAAGAGTTTGTGGCGAAAATGGCGCGCGTGGCACCGGACATTTTCTGCCGCATTGAACCGATTGATGTGGAGAAGGTTTGGAACTGAAGTTTCCACGATGAAACCAGGCTGGGTGTACATTCTCGTAGGAAGAACGGGCACGTTATACACGGGAGTCACCAGCGACCTTTACCGAAGGGTGCTGGAGCATCGCGAGAAAATCCGGTCTGGTTTCGCAGCGAAGTACGATTGCAATCGGCTGGTGTTTTACGAGGCATCGGGCGACATTGGACGCTCCATCGATCGAGAAAAGCAGATTAAAGGATGGACACGGGCCAAGAAAATAGCGCTGATAGAAAGTTTGAATCCTGAATGGAAGGATTTGTCCAAGGGCTGGGGAGAACCGATGGAGGGGTTCGAGAACCGCTGATGCTATTGATTGAGGAAGCATCCTCTGGATTCTTCACTTCGGTCGCCGCAGCGACCTTCGTTCAGAATGACTCTCTACTTTTTGCGCCATCAAAGCATTTTGCCACGCTCAGATCCTCTGGATTATATAACGTTTCCCGTGGTACGATGAACGTGTGATTCAGTCATTCGCCGATGGAGAAATACAGACGCTGTTTCTCACGGGAAGGAGCCGGGGGTTTGCAGGGATTGCGCGCATGGCCCTTCGAAAGCTGGATGTGCTAGACAGTGCCAAACGGCTGGAGGACCTGAAAATCCCCAATGGAAACCGGCTTGAGATGCTGAAAGGCGACAGAGCAGGCCAGCACAGCATCCGCATCAACGATAGGTACCGTATCTGCTTCCGATGGCAAAACGGGCAGTCCTGGGATGTAGAAATCGTGGATTACCACTAGGAGCGAACCGATGTCGATTCCTCGAAAAGCAACTGATCGAATGCCGCCTATGCACGCTGGAGAAATTCTGCGCGAAGAGTTTATGAAGCCGCTAAAACTCAGCATAAATCGGCTGGCGATGGAACTGCGTGTACCGGCAACGCGAATCTCCGAGATTGTGAACGAGCGGCGCGGCATTACGACTGACACGGCACTTCGCCTGGCAATCTATTTTGGAACCTCGCCGGAGCTATGGCTGAATCTGCAGTCGAGCTACGAACTATCGTTGGCGGAAGACAGTTTACTCCCGGCTATCAAGAAGGAAGTACACCAGCGCATTGCGTAACACTGCCTTGCACCGGCACGTGCGCGAAATGTGAAACCGGCACGTTATTTTGAACCACTATGGCGACACAGACAAAAGATTATTACGGCATTCTCGGGGTGAAGAAGACGGCGTCGGCGGACGATATTCGCAAGGCGTTCCGCAAGCTTGCGCGCAAATATCATCCCGACGTAAATCCCGGAGACAAAAAGGCGGAGGAGAAGTTCAAAGAGATGTCGGAGGCCAACGACATCCTGAGCGACCCCAAGAAGCGAAAAATCTACGACCAGCTTGGCTTCTACTCCGACAACATCGATCCAGCGGCGGCGGAAGCTGCGGCGCAGGGTGGATACGGGTTCCGCGGCGCACAAGGAAGAGGACAGCAGCGCGGCCCGGTCGGGTTTGAAGGTTTCGATTTTTCGGATTTTGCCGGCGGAGCCGGACAGCGTCCCGGAACTGGACAACGCCCTGGTGCGGACGCCGGGGGATCCACATCGTGGGGAGGATTCCGCGACATTTTTTCGGGCATGTTCCACGGAGATCAGCAGGAAGCCGGCCCGCAACCCGGCAGCGATCTGGAATACCAGGTGAATGTCGATTTCTGGACGGCGATTCGGGGCGGCTCCTTGAAGCTGCAAATTACTCGCCAGGTGGTTTGCCCCACCTGCCACGGCACGGCGTCAAAGGGCGGTGAAACCGTGTGCCCGGAATGCGATGGCACCGGACAAGTAACGCAGATGGGCGGGCGGATGAAGTTCAATATCCAGTGCCCACGCTGCGGTGGTACCGGACAGGTACAGCAGAGTTGCGCCACCTGCCATGGGCAGGGAACAGTTGCGCGAACAGAAACTGCGGAATTTCGCATCAAGCCGGGAACACGAGACGGGCAGAGAATTCGACTGGCTGGCAAAGGAAATGCCGGCGTCCACGGCGGTGCGGCTGGAGATTTATATCTGATTGTTCGCGCCGGAACCAGTCCCGTCTTTACGCGCAACGTGGACGACATTTATGTAACTGTGCCGGTGACAGTTGCAGAAGCCGCGCTGGGTTCGAAGATTGAAGTGCCAACCATCGATGGCCGCACGCAGCTGAAAATTCCTCCGGGAACGCAGACTGGGCAAAAATTGCGCCTGCGGGAGAAGGGCGTGCCTTCGGCATCGGTAGAGGGCAAGCGTGGCGATCAGATTGTCGAGGTACAGATTGCAGTGCCGAAGGTTCAGGATGAGCGATCCAAGGAAATTCTGCGCGAGCTGGCGCGGTTGAATCCGGAAGATCCTCGAGCGGAATTGTTCAGCCGGGTGTAATGCGACCTACTGGCATTCGCCGGTGCGGTGCGCCGTTGCATGCAAATGAACGGATGTCTGCTTCGGTTGAACGCCTTGGTACACGGTGTTTGTGGTGGTCGTTCCTTCCAGGGTGAAGCTGTTGCCGTGATCGGAAAGGGTCTCGACCACTTCAGAGATGATGTCGGAGTGGAGGTTCTCGCCGTTGAATTGGCAGTGAACGTGGATACGAACTCGATTGCCGGACTCGGGACGGCTCCCAGGAGTTTTGCAGGTCAGTCCGGCCTGCGCAACTTTCCAGAAATCGATCTGCTCTTTGGCGCAGAGAGAAGTTTGGGAGGTAATGGTTCGACCGTCGGTCTGGGTAGTCATGGAATCGATCTCCCAGGCTCCGGGATGGAAGGACAGTACAGGCTCGACCGCTTGAACCGGCAGAGCGCAGAACAGCAGTAGAACGAAAATCGCGGCAATGGTTTTCGCGGTTCGCATGGCACCGGCTTCTAGCATAGCCGATGCCGCCGTGGGTACGAGAATTTCGAAGTCGACGAGGGGCAGAGGAAGAGAGCTATGGCTACCAAGCGTAAATCGAAAGGCGCCTACATGATTTCCTCCGTTGCGGAGATGTACGGCATCCATCCTCAAACGCTGCGACTGTATGAGCGCGAGGGCTTGCTGAAGCCGTCGCGCACCGAAGGCAATACGCGCCTCTATACCGAAGAAGACCTGGAACGGCTGGAGTTCATCCTGAACCTGGCGCGCGATCTGGGGGTTAACATTGCCGGAATCGCGATTGTCCTGCAAATGCGGGAACGCATGGAAGAGATGAATCGCCAGATGCAAAGCTTCGTCGACTATGTGCGCACAGAAATGCTGACGCGCGTTCCCCCGGGAGGTGCCTCAGCGGAGCAGGGCCTGGTGCCGATGCGTCGTCCGGTGATTGTCGCCGTGCCGCCACGCGACTCCAGGAAGCACTCCTAGCGAGGCAACCTCGGCAAGCCGGCGGCAGCCGCTTTCCGCCACTATGAGCGACTGCCGACGCGCAAATCCTTCGCAATCCTGCAGCCCATCTTCTATCATCTGTTCTGCCATTCATGAAACTACTGCTTGATTTCGTGTTGGGAGTCGGCCTGTTCGGCATGGTCACCTCCAGCGTTTACACGGCGCTGGCGCTACTGGCCATCCGACGGTTTACGCAGCGGCAGAGTTCTCCCGCGGTTTTCGAGCCGCCCGTCAGCCTGTTGAAGCCGTTGCACGGAGCTGAGCCCGATCTGGAAGCGCATCTCGCGACTTTTTTCCAGCAGAATTATCCAAACTACGAAATTCTCTTTTGCGCACGGCAACCGGATGATGCCGGATTGATGGCTGCGCGGAAAGTTGCTGCGCGATTTCCAAATGTGCCGGTGCAATTTCTTTTCAGCGGCGAGCCAACTGTCCCAAATGCAAAAATTCTTTCGCTGGAGAAGATGGCCGGGGCTGCGAAGTACGATTTGCTGATCATCAGCGATAGCGACGTCCGGGTTGACTCCAACTATGTGCGCGATGTGGTGGCGCCCTTTGCCGACGCAAAGGTCGGCGCTGTGACTTGCCTGTACCGGGGTGTCGCCGCGCAAGGCGGGTTGTGGTCACAGATAGAAGCCGCCGCCATGTCCGTCGAAATGAGCACAGGCGTACTGGTGGCCGACATGCTGGAAGGAATGAAATTCGCGCTGGGTCCTACCATGGCGATTCGGCGATCGTGCCTGAATCAGATCGGCGGATTTCTGCCGATGGGCGACTATTGCGCCGACGATTTTCTGCTGGGCAACTGGGTGGCGGAACGGGGTCACACGGTGGTCTTGTCGCAGCACGTGATCGATCATGTCGTTTTACATGCGGACTTCTGGCCCTCCATGCAGCACCAGGCCCGGTGGATGAAAAGCACACGTTTTTCGCGGCCCAAAGGCCACCTGGGCACGGCGCTTACCTTTAGCGTTCCCTTCGGACTGCTGACAGCGGTGGCGCTTTGCTGCTTGCGGCTACCTCATTGGCTCCCATTGACGGGCGCTGCGATTCTGTGGAGTGTGGGTACCCGAATGCTGCTGGCGTTTGCCGTCAGCCAGAGTGTTGTGCGGGAGAAATCCCCCTGGCAAAGCGTGCTGCTGTATCCGGTTCGCGACCTGCTGGGCATTCTGTTCTGGGCAGCCAGCTACTGCAGCCGCAAGGTGCTGTGGCGCAATGAAATATATCTTCTGGAAGCGGGCGGCCGTATGCGCCGTATTCATCGATAAGTGGTACAGTTCAGTGTTCGCCTCTAGACAACCCCCGAAAGTCTTCTGCCTTTTTCGGCACCTGGTGCCTCGCGAGAGCATCTAACTGAGTGCGAACAAGGAGAGTGAATACTATGCCCACTGCAACAAGAAATTCGTCCTCGACGGATCACATCACCCCGCACGCGAATCAACACGGCGGAGAAATTCAAAAATTCGGAACCGTCATTCCACACCTTTCGATTGGGCTCAGCGCCGAAGTTCGGCTGCAAATTACAGAAGAATTGAACCTGCTGCTCGCCGACACTATGACGCTGCGCGATCTGTACAAAAAGAGTCATTGGCAGGTGAGCGGGCCTACGTTTTATCAGCTTCACCTTCTCTTCGATAAGCACTATGGCGAGCAGGCAGAGTTGGTGGACACGATTGCCGAACGAATTCAAACCCTGGGCGGCGTCAGCGTGGCCATGGCCCATGACGTGGCCGAGTTAACCCGCTTGAAGCGGCCGCCGCGTGGACGCCAGGAAGTTCCTATCCAGATTTCCGAGCTGCTGGAGGCGCACGAGCAAATCATCGTGACAGCGCGCTCGCTGGCCCGCGAAGCCGCGGAAAAGGGAGACGATGGAACCAACGACCTGCTGGTCAGCGATATTGTCCGCACCAATGAGCTGCAGGTCTGGTTCATCAGCGAACACCTGGTGAATATGCCGCTGGTACAAGCCGGAAAGTAGACCGCTCCGGCGCACAATGTTTGGGATAGCCACGCAGCGCAACCGGCTGCGTGGTTTTCTTTTTCTGCTAAAGAGACGGCTTGCCGGAACAACTCCGAAGCTTCCAACCTCAGCGCCTAAAGGCGTATTCCGGCGGCCTCTCATCCCCGGACTGAAGTCCGGGGTCTACCGCAAGCTCACCGATTCTGCTCCCCGGACTGTCGCCGCGGCGACCCGGGGTCTACCCGAGTGTTAACACGCCCTGGAGCAGGCGCAGTCGAGGCGCCGCCACACGCCGAGCTGCGACAGTGTAGAAATGAAATATGCGGCGATGGCTTCCTGTTCGTCTGGCACGATGTGTTTTCCTGTCTTTTCTGGCCAGCACGCTTGGGCTGGCTCACGGGCAACAGGTCGCAACACTGCGCGCACGCACCAACCTTGTGCTGGTTCCGACGCTGGTGGAAACCAAGGAGGGCGAACCGGTATTCAATTTGACCGCGAAGGACTTTGCGGTCACGGATAACGGCGTCGAGGAGAAAATCCATCTCGACACGGAAACCTACGCGCAACCCATCTCGATTGTGGTGCTGCTGCAGGTGGGGCGCTCCGCCGTGCGCGAATTCTATAAATACGAAGGTCTGCCGACCATGGTGGACGCTCTGGCCGGCAACACCGAACATCGTGTGGCGGTGGTGGAGTTCGATAGCCGCCCCAGGATGCTGCAGGATTTCACCAGCAACCGCAACGCCGTCCGGCAGGCCATTTACGGCATTCAACCCGGCGACGGCGGCGCGGCGATCCTGGACTCGGTCTGGTACGCGGTCGATATGCTGAGGGACGAGCCGCCTGAAAATCAGCGAGTCATCGTGCTGCTGAGCGAGACTCGCGACAGCGGCAGCGTTACTCCAATGAAAGAAGTCCTGCGAAAGGTGGGCCAGAGCGATGTGATCCTCTATAGCCTGGCGTTTAGCCCAGGACGAGAAGACGCGCATGAGTTTTCTCCGCCGGAAGGCGACACCGCCAATCTGATGGCGCCCTTGATGATGGCGATCGCGGCGCTCAAGAAGAATAGTGCCGCAGAGATTCCGCGCATGACGGGCGGTCAGTATCTTCGCTTCAACAGCGGAAAACAACTGGATCGGCAAATAGCGATGCTGGCCAACCAGGTGCATAATCGCTACATGATCACCTTTCAGCCCTCCGACCTGACGCCGGGGTTGCATGTGCTGGAAGTGAAGCTGCGACAGCCTTTGCAAGTAAGAGTGCTGGCAAGAGCAAGTTATTGGGCGACCTCCCCGGCAGATGTGGAGCAGCCCACGCCCGCGCCCGGACCACGTTGAAATTGTCCCGGTTCTTTTTCTAAATTCAAGCATCTGACGTATGCAGGCTTCCAGAGCAGATTCAGAATGGGTTGCACGGAGCCGACAGATTTTCAACGGAATTTGTCCTGAGAAGAAAGCCTGCCTGACTCTGCTCTCCTCTCATTGAGGCTGTTCAGCACTTGTTCGAGGCGGTTGACTTCCATGCACTTTACAGTTCAGTTTTTTCTCGAGTACAGCTATTGGATCCTGTTCGTATGGGTCCTGGCGGAGCAATTGGGAGTTCCTCTTCCCAGTACGCCCATCATTCTGACTGCTGGAGCGTTCACCGCAACCCATCACATGGGAATCGGCACGATCATGCTTGCGGTGATGTCGGGCTGTGCACTCGCAGACTCGATCTGGTTTCGGCTGGGAGGTCGATTCGGCAGTCCGGTGACCCGCTGGATCTGCAAATTTTCTCTTAAAACTGCCTCCTGCGTACGCAAGACCGAGGACATTCTCACGCGACACGGCCCAGTCGCCTTGCTGTTCGCAAAGTTCATTCCCGGGCTGAATACCATGGCCGCTCCGCTGGCCGGGCAAAGCAAGATGAAGTACCGAGTCTTCTTGATGTATGACATGGCCGGGGCCTTCTTATGGGCGGCATCGCTGGTTCTGATCGGGAGATTTTTTGGCGATGTGATTCGTCGCAACGAAGCCATATTGCACTGGCTCAATCGTTCCGCGATCGTGCTGGTCATCCTGGTGGTCATTGGGATTTTGTTTGGCCGACTGATTCGACAGCAGCAGTTTTTGCGCAAAATTCGGACCTTGCGCATTGAACCGGCAGAACTGAAGGCCATGATGGATCGGGGGGATAATCTCTACATCATTGATCTGCGCCATCCGCTCGACATTCTGCCCGATCCCAGGGTTTTGCCGGGTGCGGTCCAACTCCGCCCGAATGAACTGATTGCTCGCAATTCGGAAATTCCGCGGGACCGCGATATTGTTCTGTATTGCACTTGCCCCAGCGAAGCGACCAGCGCGAAGGTCGCGTTAACCATGCGCCGCTTTGGCATTGAGCGCATCCGCCCCTTGCGCGGAGGCTTCGATGGCTGGAAGGAACAGGGCTATCCCTTGGTGGAAATCATTGTGGCCGGGGCTGAGTTGCCTTCAGTACCCGCTTAGCCCGGATTTACAGATACTGTATTCAAAAAACGAGATGAGTCATTCTTCGGTCGCCGCGGCGACCGAAGAATCCAGAGGCTAATAGCAGTGCTGACAATCCGCAGATCATCTGGATTCTTCACTCCGGTCGCCGCGGCGACCTCCGTTCAGAATGACTCCCTCGCACAATAACCACACCAACTGTGAATCCGCTTCGCCCTGAATGTGTAGCATGGTTCGTGATTCCCCCCATCCGCCCCAGCGCGCTGACGGCTCGCCTGAATTGATCTACAATGTCGATTCATCGCTTGTTTACAAAAGATTGATAGCCTTTCAGATACGGGTCGGCGATGGATCGCGTCCGCCACGCAGGAGGTTGCCGCGGCGGCGACCCAGCATCAAGGCCAGGAAGGTTTCAGCGTTCCCGGCTTCGACGAAAGCCCTGGGATGACGATTCGCTTTTCCGCCCGTTGAAACTGGCGGTTCGAGCGACGTCAAATGAGTCAGGAAAGAGCGCGCAAGGTCGAAGAACGAGGTCGGGGGCGTACGTGGGAGCAGGGATCGAAGTGCAGAATTTGAATGCCTGGTACGGCAGTACACATACTCTGCACGATATAACGCTAAAGATTCCGGCGAATCAGGCCACCGCCTTGATTGGCCCATCGGGCTGCGGCAAGTCGACATTCGTGCGCTGCTTGAACCGAATGCATGAGACCAATCCGATTGCGCGCGTCACCGGCTTGGTGAAGCTTGGAGATCTGGATATTTATGGCGACGCACCGCCGGCAGCGATTCGCCGCCGCATCGGCATGGTATTTCAAAGGCCGAATCCGTTTCCGACCATGTCGATTTACGACAACGTCGCGACCGGGCTTAGACTGGGGGGAATTCACAAGCGTAAACGGCTCGATGAAATTGTGGAGCGGAGCCTGCGGCGTTCCGCGCTGTGGGAGGAGGTAAAACACGTCTGGAAAAGCAAATCCGGCGCTTCCCTATCCGGAGGACAGCAGCAGCGCCTTTGCATTGCGCGCGCTTTGGCCATTGATCCGGAAGTCTTGCTGATGGATGAGCCGGCATCGGCGCTGGACCCGGTCTCGACCGCGAAGATTGAGGATTTGATTTTTGAATTGAAGGCGGATTATACGATCGTCATCGTGACGCACAATATGCAACAGGCGGCACGCGTCGCGGAGATGACGGGGTTCTTCCTGAACGGGTATCTTGTCGAGTTTGATGCAACCACTAAGATTTTCACCAACCCGACAGACAAACGGACAGAAGATTACATTACAGGCAGGTTCGGATGACACGCACCCGGTTTCACCAAAATCTCGATGACTTGAAGGAGAAACTGCTGGTCATGGCCGGTATGGCCGAGCAAGCGACCCAGCGCGCCATCGAGGCCTATCGTGTCGGCGATCTTTCCATCTGCGATTTGGTGATGCGTTCGGAGCCTGCGATCAACCGCATGGAGAGGGACATCGATCAGATGGCACTCGACCTGCTCGCCATGGAGCAGCCGATGGCGATCGATCTGCGATTTATTTTGTCGGTCATCAAGATCAATGCCGACCTGGAACGCGTGGGCGACCGCGCCGTAAAAATTGCCGAACGTGTTCGCGACCTGCAAACAGTTCCTCCGGTCGAATTGCCTGTCGATATTCCCAAGCTGGCGACCCTGGCGGCCACCATGGTGCGGAATGCACTGCAGGCTTTTATTGACGGCGATGCGGCGCTGGCGGAAAAAGTGCTGTTGATGGACGACGACGTGGATGAGCTGAATCGCGCCATTTTTCACACGTTGACGAGATATATTAAGGCCCAGCCCGAGCACACGCAACAGGCCTTGAATGTGGTCTTGATTGCGAGAAACCTGGAACGAGTGGGCGATCACGCCACCAACATCGCCGAGGATGTCATCTTCTGGGTGCGCGGCGCGGATGTTCGCCACCATCTTGCCACCGGCTAGTTCCATCGGCAAGGCAATCGCGCTAACCGATCCACGCGACGTCTCATTCCTCCGGAATTGGCACTTTCTTCGTATGCGTGCGAACTGAATCGCCATCCACCTGAATGCGGAGTTCGATCCGGGCATCCCGCCGAACATGATAGACCAGCGCCGGCCGAAAACACGCAACGCACGTACCTCCGGGGTTGCGAACGCTGGGATAGATCAATCCATTTGACCGGGACGCTAGCAGTTTTCGCGCCAGCTGCTGCGATTCCGCATAGCAGGCCGGCACCGGACCGGGCTTCAGAAACTTTCTGAATTGACGCGCGGTTCCTTCGCGATCGGTGCCACGCAAGTCATGAAACTCCGTGGTGAAATCCGCCAGGTAGTCGTCGTAGGTGGATCGCTCTTCTTCTTTCCAGTCGATATTCGCGAGCTGCCGAGCGCGATGATACGCCACCTCCGCAATCGAGGTTGCCCGCTCCACACCCGCATACCAGGCTCCACGGGTTCCATCGTTGAAGCGGCTGCCGGCAGGATTCTTGTGCGTGAAAGCGGCATTCACGATGGACGCGTAGCGCACGCCATAGACCAGCTCACGCATGCTGATACCAGGCAGCAGGCCCTCCTCCCCCAGCAGACGATCGTTGGTCGCGCCGTCCAGTTCCGCCAGGTCCGCCAGCATGGATTCGTTATCGCTGATGGAAGACAGCACACTGCCGCTCTCGCTGTGCTTCGCCGCGATCATACGATGGGTAGCGCGCAGATGAACCGGGCTGATCGGAGGAATCACTGGCCACCGCGCCATGCATCGAGCAATTGACGCACATGGATCATCCCAGGCTGGCCATGTTCCACCATGTACGCCAGCGGTGTTTCACCGCGGAACATGGGATCGCGGTTCGGCAGCGTGACCCAGGCATCGGCGAGCTTGTCGCTGTAGAGAATATGCAGCGCTTTGTAGATACCAATCACCAGAGAAATCCGCGTCAACGTGTCCTGGTCGAGCTTTTTACCCTGGGGATGGGCTTTCCATCCGTAGTAGGTTCCGGCCGACGGACCGCCCAGCAACTTGCGCGCGCTCACTTCTTTAACGCCCCAGCGATCCATGATGCGAACGAAGCCTCGAATAGCGGAGGGGCTCAGACGTTCGCGAACTTTTGCATTTGAAAGATCCGGCAGGATATTGAAGGGGTAGCCGGCAATGTTCGGGATGGCATAGGCGGTGGCCATGGAAGCCTCCAGATTTGACTTCTTTTTTCATCATATTTGATGACCGTTACATCCGCCAGAACATTATCGATTCGGCATTGCAACCTTTGCCAGATTGTCTCGTGCCTCCTCAATACGGAATTTCCTTTCCTCGGCGGAGACAAGCGCGATAAAAAAGTTGATCGAAACGTTTCGTTCCTGAGCTTTCTCGCTTTAGAATTGAAGTCCTCAGATCAGATCGATTCATCGAAGAGGGCAAACGCTGTGAAGCCATTTTGCTGGGCAACTCTTGGAATCGGCCTTCTGCTGGCCGGCGCCGCATCAGGGCAGAACTTGTGCTCCCAATGTGGTGACAACACCAGGCAACAAGTTGAGACGATCGACTCCTCCCACGCCAGCTACACCGTCGACATGGGCGGCAAGATCGATGGCCCGATGACCCGCGATCCCATTAGCTATTGGGCCTACGACCAGTATTGGGAGCCGAATGTCCGCGTCACCATGGAAAACATTGGCGACACACCGGTGGTGAATCCATGGCTGCAGCGCGCCGGAACGATGGATACGCGAGCACTCAAATCCATTGTCGATTCGATCGTGACGCCCGGGATGAGCGATAAGGAGAAGGCCCGTCGGATTTGGGAGTTCGAAATCAACAACCGATTTCACGCCACCACGCAGGACGACGAAGTCGCGGACGTGGTGAAGCGCGTTAATGTGTATGGCTACACGCTCTGCTACGACGAAAGTAAGGACATTAGCGACCTGTGGCGCGCGGCTGGGTTGAAAGTGCGCAAAGGATATCCAACCGGCCACAGCTTGGCGGAGGTTTATTACGACGGGGGCTGGCATGAGCTCGACTCCGACGAAAGCATCGTCTCTCTGATGCGCGATAACGAAACCATCGCGTCCGAATCGCAGATTGTCGCGGATCACGACCTGATGAAGCGCACCCACACATATGGAGTGCTGGCCCCGGACAACAGGTTAACCGACGAAGGCGGCGCGGCGCTGATTTATTGGGAAGGCCCGCGGTCGGGAGAACAGCCCAGTCTGACGAAACACACCATGGATTTCACCCTGCGTCCACAAGAGTCCATCACCTGGGCGTGGAATCCAGCCGGCCGCTTCCACGCCGCACCGTATCCGTCCGACCCCGGATCGAAAGAGCCGGACCAATGGAACAAGCGCTGGCGCGTCACGGCACACGTCATGGATGGGGATACCACCTATGCGCCGGATTTAGGCAAACCATCCACGCTGCAGTATCTGCAAGCGACCGGCGTTGAACAGCGGCTTCCCGGGAAATTCGGAAACGGATTGTATCTGGCGCGAACTACGGGGACCGTCGACGTTCCGGTCAACACGGCGTATGCGGTTGTGGGCGGCAGGCTCGTCGTCGATCTCGCTCGACAGAACGTGAATGACGATGCGATTGCCATTTCGATCAGCTTCGATGGCGGCAAAACCTGGAAGGACGTGCAGACAAGCTTCGCCAGCGACTATGACCGCATGTACGTCGATCTGAACCCGTTCTTCCCGCAGACCGATCCAGCCCGCTATCAATACATCCTTCGTTTCACCCTAAGCGGCCCGTCGGACAAACCCGAGGTTGTGCTCAAGGGATTTACTCTCCATTCCACGCTGGAAATGGCGCCGCTCGCGATGCCGGGCGTTGTGCTGGGCGAAAATCGTTTCACCTTTACCGACGATTCACCGAACGCGACCAAGGTCCGCATCACGCACGTCTGGAAAGAATGCGCTGGGAATGTGGCGATAGCAGCGGCTCCTGTCGCTGTGGCGCCAGCCGAAGGAAAGACGTATTCAGGAACCCGGGTGAAGTTCGTCTGGCGTCCTGGTTCGGATGTCGCGCCCGCGGATTATCAATTTCAACTCAGCGAATTCCCGGACATGCGCTGGCCGTTGTCGCCGAACTTTAATAAATTGATCAGCCGCACCGCCGACCAGGGGACGCCGACATTCGAACTACCCTATGTCGGCTTGCTGAATCCAAACCAGAAATATTACTGGCATGTTCGAGCGCGGGGCGCGGATCACGTGTGGGGACCATGGTCGAAGACGTACATGTTCTCCGCAACTGCACCCGGGGTACCGGTGGATGTGACCGCGAATTTCGAGCGCGGCAATCGCACTGTGCAACTGACTTGGCAAGCTGGAAAAGATGGGACGCAACCGGTCAGCTATCGCATTTACGGTAGCGAAGAACGAGGGTTCACCGCCCACGATAATCGCTACGAATACAACAATGGCCTTGAGGGAACGCAATGGGTACCCGCGAATCTATTGCCCGAGACGCATAGCCCCGAAGGATCGATCTCACTGCCGGAGGTGCTGTGGCGTCCTTACTATCGCGTGGTTGCGGTGGATGGGAAAGGGCGTTTGAGCGGACCGTCCGTGCTTGCGGAACTTTCTCATCCGCTGATTGCCACCAGCCAGCTGCCAAACGCGATCGAATCGCAATTTTACAAAGCGCAGATCGTGACCAGCGCATCCATCGGCCATCTCGTGTCCGCGGATGAGAACGGCAAATCCTACCAGATGAAGTTCCGAACCGGTGACGATCTCGCCTTCGATATGACCGGCGCTCCGGCGGGACTCTCGATCGATAACCACGGAGTCATTTCGGGCTTTGTTGGCGATGCGAAACCAGCGAAGTATGAAGTCACAATCCACGTGAAGAATAGCAAGAATGGCGCGGGCGATTCGGTCACACTTCCGCTGACAGTGATTGGGAAATAGCTCTCGGGATAAGCCTGCGACTATGCCGATAACCCGCAGCAGCGCTTAAATTTCTTGCCGCTGCCGCAGATGCACGGGTCATTTCTTCCGGGCTTGCCGGATTGGAGTATCGCTGCATCCCGCAAGCGAACCCACTCCATCACGTTGGCCGGCGCGCGCTGCTGGCGCAGCTGTGCGGCCATGAATTGCATATACGGATCGATGTGGGTGAAGAATTTCTTGTATCCGGCGCACAAATAATTCAGTCCCGCTTCGCCATCCGGCGTGGTCGCAAAGCGATGCTTCGGACATTCCCCATTGCAGGCAAACCGCACCTCACACTGCTGGCAATATTTTGGCAGGGTATCGTTCTTCGCCTGGCCGAACTGGATCTGCTGCGGCGATTCAACCATTTCCCCCAAAAACTGCTGCATGATGTTGCCGAGGCGGTTTTCGGGATACACGAAGTGGTCACAGGAATAGAGGTCCCCATTATGTTCGACAACGAGCGCGGAGCCGCAGGTTTTGCGAAAGATGCAGAGGCTGGCCTCCATGCCCAGCCACATTTCCAGCGATACGTCGAAGAGTTGAACGAATGTTTTACCGACGTCGTGACGAACCCACTCATCAAAGATGGCGGAAAGAAATCGCCCGAACTGGACTGGCTCGACCGACCAATCTGAGACTCTGGCGCGATCAGAAAAGCTGGGCGACACCAGCACCATGCCATCCTGCGTGGTGTGGGTTGAAATGCGTTCCACAATCGGAATGAACTGCATATAGCCGCTACCGCTCTCTTTTAAAAAGCGATAGACCTCGAGCGGATTGTAGGAGTTCTTGCGGTGAACCGTGGTCAGGGTATTGAAGGCAACAGAATGCTTCTTGAGAAAGCTGACGCCGCGCATCACGCGGTCAAACGTCGGCTGACCGCCTTTATCAACACGATACGCATCATGCAGTTCTCTTGGGCCATCAATGAAAATCCCAATGAGAAAATTGTTCGCGGCGAAAAATTCGCCCCATTCGTCATTCAGCAAAACGCCGTTGGTCTGAAACGCATTTTCAATTTGCTTGCCATTCGCATATTTTTCCTGGAGGTCGACAACGTTGCGAAAGTAGTCGATGCCCAACAGCGTCGGCTCTCCGCCTTGCCAGGCAAAGTGGATTACATCTGAGTCTTGTTGTTGAATGTACTGCTGGATGTACGATTCGAGCACATCCGCCGGCATAGCCCACTTGGAGGTATCGGGGTACAGAACTTCCTTCTCCAGGTAGAAACAGTATTTGCAGTCCAGATTGCAGATTGGACCCACGGGCTTGGTGAGAACGTGAAACGGAGGTGTGCTGATCGCAGTCATTCGATGTTGAGGTAGATCGCCGTTTGTCTCAATCCGAAACCCGCGCGCGTGTCCGCGGGCATCGGGCCCGGCGTCCTATTCGCATTGTAGACTGGAGCGGAAGTCGTCCGACGGCGCATGGCACGCACGCTGCGCCGTTTTCACGACACTGGAATCTGTTTGAAAGGCGGGAATTGTTCTGAAACTTCTGCTGGTTCGACATCTTTGGGGCGTGGACATCTCGAATGGTTTCGCTCCGTACATTGCGGAGTGGCATAAGGAAGGCTATGAGGCACTCGAGGCGCCACTTTTCTTTCTGCCTGACAGAAACCTCTTCCGGCAGACATTAAACCAAGAGGGTTTCGCCTGGATTCCGCAAGTCTTCAGCAATCAGTTCACTCCATCCGGAACGGTTGCGGAACATTTGCTCTCGTTGAAGAGCCAGATTGAGGAGTGCCTTGACGACAATCCCCTATTCATCAACGGACATACCGGATCGGATGCGTGGAGCTATACGGAAGCGGAGGATTTTTATGGCGCAACGATGCAAATGGAAGCCGAGCTCGGCGTTCCGCTCTGCCATGAGACGCATCGCTTGCGCTACTTTTCCAATCCCTGGAATACGCAGCGAATCCTGCAACGATTTCCTTCGCTGAAGCTGACCTGCGATTACAGCCACTGGGTCTGCGTCGCGGAACGGCTGCTACCGGACTGCGGAGAAATTTTGCAGTTGAGCGCCGAACACTGCTGGCATTTGCACGTGCGCGTGGGTTTCGAGGAAGGCCCCCAGGTGCCTGACCCTCGTGCTCCGGAGTGGAGTCATCATCTGGAAGTGCACGAGCAATGGTGGCAGCAGATATGGAACGCGCAGGAGACTGCCGGACGCGAAGTTTCCACGCTGGTTCCGGAGTTCGGGCCGCCGCCGTACATGCATACCATTCCGTTCACGCAGGCGCCCGTCGCGGATCTGAATGCAATTTGCAACTGGATGGCGCAGCGGCAACGAGACCGTTTCGACGCCCGCTGATACCATGGTGGACGGTTGCTGGATCATTGACTCTACGTTTGGAGGACAGTATGCGTCATCATCTTCGTCTTGCCATTTCTGGCCTGCTGCTTTTGGGAGCTTTATGGCTTTTGCCCGCTGGCTCGGCCCACGCACAATCCGACACGCTGGCAGCGACACCTCCAATGGGATGGAATAGTTGGAACCATTTCGCGACCAACGTGACCGACGCCGATGTCCGCGCGGCCGCGGATGCCATGGTCTCGAGCGGAATGCGCGATGCCGGTTATATCTACGTGAATATTGACGACACCTGGGAAGGACAGCGCGACGCCCAGGGAAACATTACGTCCAACAGCAAATTCCCCGACATGAAAGCGCTCGCGGATTATGTTCACTCGAAAGGGCTGAAGCTTGGGATTTATTCTTCACCAGGGCCGAAGACCTGCGCCGGCTATCCAGGCAGTTATGGTCACGAGCAGCAGGATGCGGACACCTATGCAAAGTGGGGCGTCGATTATTTGAAGTATGACCTGTGCAGCTACGGCGGCATCATGAAAGAGACCGCTCCCAACGACCAGCAGAAGCAGTGGGAGATGATGCAGGCGGCCTACGATAAAATGCACCAGGCGTTGCTCAAGACGCAGCGCCCCATCGTATTCAGCCTGTGCCAGTATGGTTTTGACGCGGTGTGGAACTGGGGCCCGAAAGTCGGTGGAAATCTGTGGCGCACCACGGGCGACATCAACGACAGCTACGACCGCATGTCGGTCATTGGATTTGCGCAGGCCGGACTTTCAAAATACGCGGCGCCGGGACATTGGAATGATCCTGACATGCTGGAAGTCGGCAATGGCCATATGACGCCCGATGAATACCGCACTCATATGAGCCTGTGGGCGATCCTTGCCGCGCCATTGCTGGCCGGAAACGATCTGAGCAAAATGGATGACACCACCAAGAGCATCCTGATGAACAAGGATGTGATTGCCGTCGATCAGGACCGCCTCGGCATCCAGGGAGATCGGGTCAGCGCTATTGGACCGTTCGAGGTGTGGATGAAACCGCTGGAAGGTGGTGGCCAGGCGGTCGCGCTGTTCAATCGCAGTGAAGCCGAATACCCAATCACGGTGGAATTCAAATCGGTGGGCTTCGACGGTCCTGTGCACGCGCGCGACTTGTGGTCGCATAAGGACCTTGGAACACTGGACGGCTCGTACACGGCGATGGTTCCAAAGTACGGCGTCGTGATGCTGCAACTTTCGAAGTAGATTCGGGCAATCACCATAGCTTGCCAGAATCTGCGCGGTCGCGAACCAGAGCGATGTAACCTTGGGAGTCAAACTTTTTGCCGGTGGACGCTGCCGACATGTAGCGAACTTTTCCAAAGATGGGGCGATCGAACCATGGGCGGTCGAATTTCCCCACAATAGCCCAGGCGATCCCAGCATACCCGCTGGGATCGCGCCCATCCAGCTGATACTTGTCATTCAGCGCAACCGCATGCGCAAACGCGGTTGCCGGATCGCGCGACCATTCCAGAATTTTCTTTCCCCAGTACATGCGCATGTAGTTGTGCATCCATCCAAAATGAACCATCTGCAACTGCGACGCATTCCACAGCTCATCGTGAGTTTCGCCGCGTTCCAATTGAGCGAACGTATAGTTCCACTCTCGATGATCGCGCGCGTGATCGGCCAGCGACTGGCGTGCCCACGGTTCTGCACATTCAGCGGAGTCGTAATTCGGCGTGTACTTCACAAAATTGACGGCCAGCTCGCGCCAGACGAGCAGCTCGTTGAAAAACGAGTCGCGAGCTTCCTTGAGTGAAGCGTTTTTCTTGGCGGCCGCGTCTACGGCGAGTGCAATCTCTGTTGGTCCGATGTGTCCAAAGTGGAGATAGGGAGAGAGCCGGCTTGAACCATCCACGGTCGGTTGATTGCGCTGCTTGTCATAATCCGCCAGAAGGTGCTGGACGAAAAATTGCAGTCGCTTGCGCGCCGCATGCGACCCGCCGATAAATCCTTCAACCGGCCCCACTGTCCTGTCGAATTTCTTCCAACCCGCAGTGATGTCGTGATCCACCGGAAAACTTTCGAAATTCTTTGGGCGCGCCCATGTATGCTGCGCATTTGGATTTTTCAGAGGATGAAGATAGTTGGGCAGCTCGCGATACAGTTTGGGCCGAAGCACGTAGGCGCCATACTGCGCCTTGGCAAATAATTTGCTCGGCACAACCACGTCGGCGTCGACTGTCCAGAATGGAATGCGAATACGCTTCGCAATCACGCGGCGCCATCGCTCCGGTTCGCGACAGGGATTTTCGTCGCCAATCAGGATGGCGGCATTTACTTCTTCGAGGAATTTGTCCAGTGAATTCTCCGGGTGTCGTCGCACAATGAAAGAAATGTTTCGCTCGGCAAGGTCGGCTTCGATATCGGGCAACCCCTGATTCAGGAAAACGTAATGGCGCAGATTCGCGTTGGGAAAGTTGGAGATGGCGGAAAAATAAACGAGCAGCGGCAGGCCGAGTTCATTTGCAATGTTGACGGCACAGTCGACCGCGGCATTGTTGAGGCCTCGCTGGGCACGCTGCATCCAGTACACGACACATGCGCCATCGACCTTCCGGGTGCCGTCTCGCCGAACCGTCACGCGAGGATCGACGGCCAATCGCTGCAGTGCGTTGGGTAGAGGCGCGATGCGACCGGATTGTTTATCAGTCATCGGATCGCACTTCCACCATTCGATTGTAGAGAAGGTGCTGAAGCAGCAAGCTCTCTTCCTGGGAAAGGGTCAAGGCGTTTCGAGCTCGTGAAATAAAGACACATCAGCCGTCGAGTGGATGAAATTCAGAAGCGCAGTTCGACCGGGGAATACCCGATGGTTTTGGATTTCTTCTCTACCCAGAGGAATAGCGTCTTGGGATTGTCGTTGACGCGCACGCCCACCACGACGCCGCTCCCATATTCCTTGGTCACGACGATTTTGGCTTTGGCGATGACGCCATAATCCCCGGACGGACCCCAGTCTGACTTGAATTGGTCGAACGTATATAACTTGTAGCGGTCGAGATGCTGTTGCCAATCGGGGTCGCTGTTCCATAGCGCGTATGCGTGCGAGTCATCCTTGGCTTCAATCGAATGGAAAAACTGATTGACGCGATGCTCCTCTGGCCAGTTCCACCAATACCAGGTGAAGAAGGCGACAAATGGAATGGCGATGAGAACGCCAATAATAATGTTGCGGCGGATCAGTGCCTTGCGCGCGTCGTACCTTGGTGCGTCGAGCAGCGTCATGGCAACATTGTAAGACGCGACGCCATGGGAAGGAAACTCTGGCGGACAGACGGCTCAAACCCGGCCTAGAGAAACGCCAACCAGCAGACTCCCAACGAGGAGACGGATCTTCCGGTCGAATTACTTCCGGAGTTCTGACTGCAGTCGCTGCCATCGCCACGGCCCGCGCGGCCCCAGGCATTCCAATTGGCGGTCCGCCACAACCAAGTGGCTCTTTCCACCATCGACAAACTTCTCCACTGAATAGATCAGATCCGGATCGTCCTTGAAAGCTTTAGAAAACACGCTTGAGGAGATGGTGCACGTATGACGATCCTGGTTCATGGCCATGATCGACGTGCCGTATGTTGGATTGAGTGGCATGCGTGCGATGTAGATTGCGTGCTTGAAGGTGGAAAATCCTTCATGAACCAGTCCAAACGAGCCCAGAAGCAATCCAAATACAATCCAGACTCTGGGTCGAATTTCGGGCAACATCTCGGCGCAAATCCACCCCAGCACGAGGATTGGGATCACATAACCCCGGCTTGCGTAGTTATCGCCCTCCGGAAATCCAACGAAATAGGTGGAAACGATGAACAAAATCGCGATGGCAGCCAGGACAACGTTATCCATCCCCAACCGTCTTCCGTAAAACGTCAGCGCGATCGCGTGCAGAAGAAACGTCGAAACAATAAACAGCAGGAAGACAAGAAAACCTGCAATCATTCCATGCCCAATTGCGCATGCGGAAGAGAGCATCGGGTGTACGGAGATGAATTGGCCAATGGCGAAATAGGGAAACAGATCGTTGACCCCTTTGACGAACGGGAACAGGAATCGAACATCCTGGCTCTTTCCCAGATAGAGCCACAGCAGCGGCCAGACGAGAGCCGACGATACACAGGTAAGGACCAGCAGACCCTTATAATTCGTGCGCGCCGTCCGAAGAAAGTAGTACGCAACAAACGGGAGGGCCCCGAGAAACACGAAAACACTGCTGTAAAACGCGAATGCCAGCAACACACAGCACACAGCAAATAGAGGACGGCTTTTTCCTTCCGCGCAGTCCCAAATATGCCAGCAAAGTACTAACGCAACCGCTGCCGTCGCGTGATGCGGTGCCCACAGAATGCCGGTGAGAAGCGACGGAAAATGGATGGGCGTGTCCGCTGCCAGCAACCAGGCGGGGCTCCTGCGCAGATAGTACATCGCAGAGAAGAAGGATTCCGTGCCCGCCCAGCAAGCGATCAAATACATGGCCCAATAGAGCTGTTTGCGGCTGTGCCCGCGCGAAATCCCGATATACAAAAGAGTCATGCACAGAAGGAACTGATAGATGGCGCATCCAATCGCAAACGCTGCCTTGATGGTGAATCCGTGGAGAGGGATTGCAAGGTAGATGGCAACAACCATCATCCAGGGGGCGTAATACAGCGAAAAATAGCGCGTGGGGATCAGACTGCAGCGTGCAGGATACTGCGCCGAATGCGCCAGCGAGTTGATTTCCTGAAAATGCCAGGAGTCATCGTAAACGACCGGGCCTACCAAGTGGTGCAGATGCCCTTCCAGCAGATACGGCAGTCGAGCCGCCGCCAGCACAACGGCGATCGACAGTACCAGCAGGGTCAGGCGGCGACGTTGCGCGGTCGACAGATACGCCGGCTGGATTGAAGGCACCAGGTGGCTGCGGAATACAAAAAACGCGGCGATCCCGAAGAAGCCAAAAAACACGACCGGCAGCCATGTGGTCTTGAGTCGCGCCACGTTCATCAGGAACATGGTCAGGAAGTCAGCACAAAAAACTGCGGCTCCAACGCGGGCAGCGTAGGCCGGCAGTAGCTCCCAGCGCGGGAAAGATATGCCTTTGGGCGCCAGAATTCTGGTTCGCTTCGCAACCGGTAAGCTCGCAGCCATGGTCAAGCATCAGGCTCCAGGGAGATTGAAAAGAAACTCTAATCTCACGCTTCCCGCACAGACCTAATCGCGTGCATGGACAAGAACGTCGCCGCGAGAAGAATGATTTTTCGATTGTTCTCGGAACAGTGTATAGACAAACAACGCCAAGCCACCAAAGTAAACGTGTGAAATGAGAAAGGTCCACCGTGTGAACATCAGCGGGGTAAGGGGCGCCCAGGTATCTGTCATCAGGAGATAGCTAGGCACAAGAAAGACCAACGCCTGCCGGTGTTGCAAAGCCTCGGGAATCCACAGCAGAAACACCAGAAAAAACACACCGTAGTGGTGTTGCCATACGATTGGGGAAGCCATCGTACAGGCCATGGCGCAGGTCAGAAAATCGGCGGTGGTTGCGGTCATCTCTCGGATCATGGGAACGGCCAGCGCCAACAGCACCATGACAGCGGAAGACAGAAAAGTAGCTAGATAGATTGCCCGATTGAACGGAGGATACCCATAGAACGATGTGATGGGCGAACCGACATGCATCAGGCGATGCAGCAATCCGTTGATGGATTGATTCCAGAACATGGAGTCGCCGCGGCGCCCCAGGTATCGCAGCACCTGGATGTATTCCATAGAATTGTGCCAGCCAAAAACGGCAACCGAGAGGAAAGCTCCGGTAAAAAACGTGATCGCCAGGCTGGTCGTGAATCGCCACTGTCGGCGGAGCAGTCCCCACAACAGGAACAAGATCATCTGCGGTTTCAACCAGCAGGTAAGGCCGATCAAAATGGCTGGGGGTATCCGCGAGCCACGCAGCCAAAGAAGCGCGGCCGCCATCAGCATAAAGTTCAATAATGTCTGCACCTGGCCAAGGTTATATGCGTCGATGACGGGCAAAAAGACGAACACGAGTGCGCCCACCAGCGCTCGAATCTTCCAGCGATCCGCAGGCGTCGACTCGCGAATGGTCCGCTCTGGAAGCAATCGCAACAGAAATTCAGCCGCGACGGCCATCGATCCAAGCAGCGCCAGCAGCAACATTGCGTTCATGGCCGCCGACGGAGGAATGTGTATCCAGGCGGCCGACCGCCACACTCGATACAGCAACAGCGAGGTGGGGGGGTAGATGAAACGGATGCCGCGCTGAAAAAATACTGTCTCATACAGCGCGTTCGGATGCTGCTGCCACGCCAGATCTCCTTGCGCCATGTAGGAGGAGGAGTCATCGCCTACTCGCAGAAACAACGAATCTTTCGCGATCCGCAGCACGCTGCCGGAATGGAACCGGGGCGCAACCGCAATCAGCAGCCCCTCAAACAGCAGCACCAGCACCAGAAATCGTGCGAGCTTGCTCGCCAACTGCGGCAAAGTAATATGCTTTTTCAGGTTATGCATAGACGCTAGAGATCGGCTTCGATAACGATGGAATCCACGGGCCGCTACAGGTCATAGCGGTTGCTCTTTTTTTCTTCATGCCGCTCCAGCGCTAGCTGAATCAGTCGGTCGATCAGCTGGTTGTACGGGAGTCCGCTGGCCTGCCACAGCTTGGGGTACATGCTGATGGCGGTAAATCCGGGCAGCGTGTTGACCTCGTTCAAGTAAATTTTTCGCGGACGCGTCCCGCCAGCGCCGCTCGGTTCCATCAGGAAATCTACCCGCGCCATTCCCGCCAGGTCGCAGGCTCGAAATGCATCGATCGCCATCTGCTGCACCCGCTTTGTCTCTGCCTTGGTGAGTTTTGCCGGAATGATCAGTTGCGAGCCTTCGCTCAAATACTTGGCTTCGTAATCGTAAAACTCCTTGCATGGAATGACTTCGCCGACGACCGATGCTTCTGGCGAGTCATTGCCCAACACGGCCACTTCCAGCTCGCGCGCCTTGCCGCGCTTACCGCCGATGCTCATCTCAATCACAATCTTGCGATCGTAGCTGGCAGCCAAGTCGATGGCCACAGCCAGTTCCTTGCGATCATGCGCCTTGCTGATGCCCACGGACGAGCCGAGATTCGCCGGCTTTACGAACATGGGATAGTGAAGCGCCGCCTCGACGCGCTGCATGGCCCGGCGAGGATTCTGCTGCCAGTCGCTGCGCAATAGCGTTATGTGCTTCGGAATGGGCAGCTTCGCGGCAGCGAACAGACGCTTCATCACGTCCTTATCCATTCCCGCCGACGAACCGAGAACGCCGGAGCCGACGTACGCGATGTCCGCAAGCTCCAGCAAGCCCTGTACGGTGCCATCTTCACCAAACGTGCCGTGCAGCACAGGAAAAATCACATCCACGTTCAGCGATTTTTCCGCGCTGGTGCGCAGCGTGGCAAGGGCGCTCCCGGCATGTTCCGCGGATGATGGGACAGGCTGCACCACAACTTCTTTGCCATGTTCCAACAGCGCAGCGCCTGGAGTAGCCTCTGGATCGCCGGCGCGCAAATGCTGTGCTTCGCTAGTCGAGGAGGGCAGCAAATGCGCCGCATCCCCCGCGGTCAGCCAACGACCATCCTTGGTAATCCCAATCAGATGGACAGCGTACTTGCTCTGGTCCATGGCCTGAAGAACAGACGCCGCAGACAGCAGCGAAACTTCATGTTCGCCGCTGCGACCGCCAAAAAGAATGCCTACACGCAGTTTTTTCATGAGAGCGGAGTGAAAGTCCAGTGTACTGCGAAGAGAAAGGCTTCCCGTACGCCAAATTGCTTCAATTCATATCGCGCGGACGGAGGTATAGCATTCGTCATGATCGAATGCCGCAGATTCAAGACATCCCGCATCCATATAAGATAAGCAGGCGAGTCGACGGAGGAAGCTGTCAATGAAGCAACGAACACTGGGAAACAGCCTGAAGGTTTCTGAACTGGGCCTGGGCTGCATGGGAATGTCCGATTTCTACAGCGGTCGAGAGAGTGATCAGGACTCGATTGCTGTGATTCACCGGGCGTTGGAGTTGGGAATCGACTTTCTGGATACTGCCGATATGTACGGCCCATACACCAATGAAGCGCTGGTTGGGAAGGCCATCTGCGATCGACGAGACAAGGTCGTGTTGGCAACCAAATTCGGTATCGTGCGCGACCCGAGGAACGCGGCCTTGCGGGGTGTGAACGGGCGGCCGGAATACGTGAAGAGTTCGTGTGAGGCAAGCCTGCAAAGGCTCGGCATCGACACCATCGACCTTTATTACCAGCATCGCGTCGACCCGGAAGTGCCCATCGAAGAAACTGTGGGTGCGATGGCAGGCCTGGTGCGTGAGGGGAAAGTGCGGCATCTTGGGCTGTCGGAGGCAGCTCCGGCGACATTGCGGAGGGCGGTTGCGGTGCACCCCATCGCGGCGCTGCAAACGGAATACTCGCTGTGGACTCGCGATCCGGAAGACGAAGTCCTCGCCACCTGCCGCGAACTGGGGGTCGGCTTTGTCGCCTACAGTCCGCTGGGACGTGGATTTCTTACCGGGCGCTTTCGCAAGCTGGAAGACTTGCCCGACGACGACTATCGTCGCAATTCTCCGCGTTTTCAGGGCGAGAATTTTGCGCTCAACCTCGACCTGGTAAAGAGGGTGGAGGAGCTTGCGCGCGACAAGGGGTGTACTGCATCGCAACTAGCGTTGGCCTGGGTGTTGGCCCAGGGAGAAGACATCGTTCCGATTCCGGGGACGAAAAAGCTGCGCTACCTGGAAGAAAATGTCGGCGCAGCCGCGATCCATCTGACGGCTGCCGATTTGAAACACATTGCCGAAGCGGCTCCACCGGGAGTCGCCGTCGGACCGCGCTATCCCGACTCCGCCATGCAACACGTCAACCGCTGATTGTCTTCGGCTATCAGCGGGCGAACGCCAACGTGAAACACCACCCCGCTATCGACTGGCTGGGTGGTGATGCGCTTGTGATGTGTGGACCGGAGCTTCATTCGCTGTTTCCGCAATCGCCTGGTCGATAATGGCATACAGCTGATTGGGATCGATTACCTCAACATACGGCACTCCGGAGGTCTGATTGGTGACAACCCAGATGGTGGGCGTGTGCTCGACGCCGACGCGCTGACCGAGATCATAATCTGCCTTCACCTCTGCGGCCAACTTTCCTTGCGGATCGACAACAAACGGAAATCCTACGCCGTGTTCTTGCGCAAACTTCTCAGCAAACGCCCGCAAATCGGCCGGCGTCTCAATGCTGCGTTGGTTGGCAAATACCGCATTGCGAAAATCATCCCCTAATTTCTTTGACTTGGTATCGAACCACCGCGCGTCCACCGCCGCCTGAAAACTCCAGGCGTGAAACGGCAGCGGAAAGTCATAGCGGATCCACGGAATGTGATATTTCGCGGCAGCTCCCATGACCAACGGATTTTCTTGTCCGCACATGGGACATTCCATGTCCGCAAATTCGACAATCGCCACCTTAGCTCCCGGAGGCGCCTTCAAAGGGGCTGCATCATGAACCTGGGTGTGGGGCGCGTTCTGCGCACGAAGAACTGGAGCGGCGGCGATCAATGCCGCAATGAAAAGAAGAGAAGAGACTCGTTTCAAGAACACCTGCTGAATCGCCGGTTGCGACCTGATTCTTATTTTACGGCCTCAGGAACAATTTTTCGTATATGACGGCTGTTTGGAAAACTGAAGACCGACGGCTGCAAACGACTTGCGCCAGATAGGATGGCTCGATATCTATTGCGGACTAGGCTTGTCGGCGGTCGATGGAGCGGTGTTCGACTGCGATTTGGAACGGGTCGAAGGGGATGGCTTCTTGTGGTGCGTGGGGTGATGCACCGTTCCATGCGGTACTTCGTTGTCCACTACAATCGTTTTCCCATGCGTTGTAGAAATATCCTGGCCCGCTTGACTGGCCTCCTCGCGTGCTTGCAACTGGGTCAATTGCTGATGCTGTTGGGCGGCGGTGGCCAGCAGTTGGGTAGTCGCCGTTTTTCGAGCGGCTTCCAAGCGTTCCAGAGCGCTGTCGAGCAGTGCCGCATCGGACTTCTTCTCCGTCAGGTCAGCAGCCAGGGTCAAGCGCACCAATACGTCGTACAGCGCGTCCACGTTTTGCATCAGGCGCAGTTGCGCGTCCAGGGCGGTCGGCGTCGCCTGTGCCTGCTGCAACAATCCCGGCAGTTGATGGGAAAGATCGTTGGCGATAGAGTCGGCATCGCTCTGCAACTGTTCTTTCCAGCTCTTGGAAACTCTCCAATGGTCAATCTGGATTTGACCAACACTATGTCCGACTTGCTCCAACGCCGGACGCAGCGACTCGCTGATGGCGGGCGAGAGCATTGCCGCCTGTGCCGATGGCGCCGCGGCATTCGACTGCAATCCGGCCGCTGACGCAACGGTCGTCAGAATCAAAACCTGCAGCAACAATGGGACGGATGCCAGCACCAAGCCTCTCAACACCCGTCGGATAGGGAAATGCGGCGGCGCGCGGTGACAATTCGCGGCGCACATGGTTGCAGGCTGTTCAGACATACCTTGGACGGATGCCCCCCGCACCTGCGCCGTTGCCTTACTCGCTGCTTTCCATCGAAATCCCCACATCCATCGTCCCCCATATTCCCATCGCCAGCGCACAAGCTGCGTATCATGCAGCTATTGAACCAGTCTCGGCGTCCGGGGGAAGGCCTGCAGTCAGAATAGTCCTTCGGCGGAATTTTGCGGGCCGTTCCGCGGCCTCCCTCTCATCCGCCTCGCTCGTGTAAACTAGTGGAAGTTTGTCTGTGGGCCTGTGGCGCAGCTGGGAGCGCGCTTCCATGGCATGGAAGAGGTCGTCGGTTCGATCCCGACCAGGTCCACCATGCAGTCTTGAGTCTTTCCAAATCTGTAAATTACTCCCAACAATCCCCAAATATCCCCGCAAAATTCGTGTTTTTTGCTCCTGGAGGACACAGGAGAGGTTTCTCCGCGTGCAGAAATCTGCTCCTATAATAGAGGAATTCTCTGATCGGGAAATGCCGAGTGTCCTCCGGAAAGCAGGAATGTCGGGGCACGCAGATTCGAAGCGTGCAAGCAATCGGATAGAAGATGAATGAATGGCTCGCCGGAACTCGAGCGTTGAATTGATCTGAAGTTTTTCGGCAATCCGGACAACACGGCCAAGATGGGAAGGGGGGGGGCCCGATCCATTAAGGTTCAGCGGATACGCTGACAACTTCTGACCCTGGGCGTATGGCCACAAATCCCGATTAACCTACAATACGGCAGCTACACGTCAATGAGCGACTCTGCCTGTTTTGGCTAGTTGACTCTTGGGTGACAACACACGGATGGAGTCAGCCAACCTGGTTTTTCCATAACGACGGGGAAGGGAGATGCGGCTCGTCTGCCTTAAGCAGCATATCAGCCTCCGCTAAAGCGACAGCAGCCGCCACCATTCGGCAACAGACGGGCGTCTCCTAGATCAAGGTACGGAGATGGTCAACCAATTCCGAAGGATGAATTGGCAGAAGCAGGAGCTCGAACTGGTGGCCGCGAACACGCAGTGCGTACCCCCTTTATTGGAGGATGCTATTAAGTGCCATATCCCCGATGTTTCATCGACTGGAGCTTTTCGTTATCTGGCCAGGAAACGGTCAGCAAAAAGGCGGAATCCTCGAGAGCCTCCACCTGATGTTTAATCGAAGCGCCCAGCGCCAGCAAATTGCCCGGACTCAGATCATGCGCGTCTCCTTGCACTGTGAAGCGTATCGATCCGTTTAATACTTGGACCGAGATTGTGCCATCGGCATGATGGTCTTTTATCCTGGCGGCCTTCTCCATCGAGATCAACACGATCCTGAGGTCTGATTTCTTAAAAAGGGTCTTGGCATAATGACCCGATTCCCATGGTTTCTTCCGCTCCGAATCCGCGATCTCCTGGAATACGTCAAACTGCGCAAGGTCCTTCGTCATGGTCCCATCATCGGCAAAGCCTTCCGTCGTCATATGTTCTTTCCTTTCCACTGAGTTTGATGCCGTCCTCCCAAATCTGGACGGGCAGCTCCAAGCCGATCTGCCGTAGTTTGATCCGTTCTACACACTTTTTGTCGTTCACCATCCACAGCCGCTCATGCAGCGATGCTGCGGATGATCTATGGAAATGACAGCAGTTTTCGCAATTTGGCGCGCGGTGCCGTCAAATCTGCGAGCGTATAGCCATCCAACACCTCGATGAACGCGGCACGCGCATCTTCCATTGCGCTGAGGAGCCGACAGTTTGGCAGGATGGGACACGAGGCTTCAAGGGGGTGCATGCACGGCACGAGACCCATGTCGGGCTCCATCCGACGCACGACCTCTCCCACGTTGATCTCCGCCGCTGGCCGGGCCAGACGCAAGCCGCCATTCTTTCCGCGGGTTGTTCTGACGTAGCCCTCAAGCCCGAGTCGATGTGCCACCTTGACGAGATGGTTTTGCGAAATCCCATAGCTCTCAGCAACCTTTGCAATCGTCGTCAGCCCGTCCTCTTGAACGGCAAGGTACATCAGGAGCCTCAGAGAGAAATCGGTATAAGCGGTTAGGCGCAAGTTCTTTGTTCACCTTTTGAAGCGTTTGACATGTCGTATTACGACCTTAAATTCTGATAAGGTGTATATATAATACATGTTTTATGGAGCAGAGCCCGCGCGAGGCTGAAACACGCGTTGCATGAGGTAGATCCTTGATTCCTTTCGACGCCGCACATCAGGCAGTTCACTATCCGGAAGATCGCCGCTTTCGCCTCTGGATGAGTTCGCACGCCCTACTGGTCGCCTCAGCGCTGGTGCTTGGGCCGCTATTGCTTGCGTGGCTGCAACATGTGATCTTCGGACTGCCTCACCTTGGGCCTTCTCCGGCTTCTGCTGAAGGCACTCCGAGCGGGCCTCATGGTTTTCCCTTCTGGGTCCGCTGGAGCCATTTTTCGAATCTGTTCTTCCTTTTCATGCTCATTCGCAGCGGCCTCTCGATCTTGATGGATCATCCGCGACTCTACTGGAACGACCATTGCACGCCGGGAACGGAGTGGGTCCGGTTCACACCCCTGGAAGTGCCGAAAGACCGCATGTGGACCGCGAAAGATGATGCCCGCTATCTTTCACCGCTGGTCTCGACCCCGGGCTACCGCCATACGGTGGGGATTGCACGCTCATGGCACTTCATTACGGTCTACGGTTTTGTTTTGACCGGAGTCTTTTTCGTCATCGGTCTTCTAACCAGCACGCAGTGGGAAAGGCTGGTGCCGACCTCTCCAGGCGTCTTCGTGCAGGCGTGGAATACTTTTGTTCTCTATGCCAACTTTCACTTTCCGCCTGAGCCGAACGGCTTTTACGGCTATAACGCCCTGCAGCAGCTCGCCTACTTCGCCACGGTGTTCATCATGGCTCCATTGGCGATTCTCACAGGAATGGCGATGTCTCCTGCGCTTGTGAACCACTTCCCGTCCTATACGAGGATCTTCGGCGGCAGGCAGGGAGCACGCTCGATCCACTTCCTCATCCTGGTCGGATTCATGGGTTTTATCGTCGTCCATATAACCCTTATTGCGCTGACAGGATTTCAGCGGAACATGAACCACATCGTGCTTGGCACAGACGATCTTCGCTCAACTGGCATGATTCTGGGGTTAATCGGAATCGCCGCCGTGCTGCTGTCGTGGGTCGTCGCACACTATGTCTCCTGGTACTTCCCACGCGGGCTTCAACACGCGCAAAGGGCCGTCACTCATCCGGTCATGCTGCTTACGCTGGACAAACTGATTCCGCGTGAGCACTACACGACGAAGGATATCTCGCCGCACTTTTGGCCCAACGGTAAAATTCCCGTGCGCGAGGATTGGAAGCAACTGGTTGCAGAGGACTTCAAGAGCTACAGACTCAAGGTCACCGGCCTGGTAGAGAATCCAGTTGAGCTATCGCTAGACGATCTCCGCGTTCTCGGGCAGGAAGAGAACATCACCATGCATCACTGCATCCAGGGTTGGTCTGGCATCGCTCAATGGGGTGGTGTCTCCATGCGCAAGCTAATCGACCACGTCAAACCGTATCCATCCGCCAGGGTGGTAGCGTTCTACTCGTTCGGCGGCTCACTTTACGGGGATCTTTATTACGACACCCAAACCATCTTCAATGTGCTCAAACCGGGGTGCCTTTTGGCTCTCTCGATGAACGGCTCCCCACTCCCCGTAGAGTATGGCGCTCCGCTGCGATTGCGGGTAGAGAACCAACTCGGCTACAAAATGGTGAAGTGGATCGAACGCATTGAATTCGTCGCCTCGGAGAAGGTCTTAGGCGAAGGGGAAGGCGGGATCAATGAAGACCATGAGTATTTCGACTTGCTCCCAAACATTTAGAAGTGGCGAAGCCGAGTCTTCATCCTTTGAACCCTCTACCTAATCATCGGGCAGAACATGTCTTTCGGCTCATTGAACGGCTTCGCCTCAGTTGGCTGCTCGCCCATCTGCCGCCGACATTCGTCTGGGCGGCATATGTAGCCCTCAATAGCTTCGTCACGATTGCTCTGCTGACATTACTAGCATTGCTTACTCGCAATCCGTTTGTCTTCCCGTCTCTGGGGCCGACTGCCTACCTCTTCTTCTTCTCGCCGCAGACGGAATCCGCTTCGCCTCGGAATGCCGTGCTCGGACATGCGATCGGGCTCATCTGCGGCTTCGCTGCCTATTGGATCACAGGTATGCATCCGTTTCCGCAAGGGTTCGGTGGGGAGGTCTATTGGCCACGCATTCTCGCATCCGCACTCGCCCTCGCACTTACCGGAGCCATCATGGTCATGCTGCACGTCAATCATCCGCCGGCGGGTGCGACCACAATGATCGTTTCTCTTGGCATCCTCGCGAAACCTGAATATCTCGTGATCATCGAAATCGCCGTGGTCTTGCTGGCCGCCCAGGCGTTCGTCATCAACAGGCTTGCGGGATTACAATATCCAATCTGGCGGAGTCACCCACCGCGTACATGAGGTCCTCAATGAAGAAAGAAAACCGTATCACTGAAGCAGAGATTGCGAGTCTCGTCGATCGCTTTTACGCAAAGGTGCGTGAAGATGACGAGATCGGCCCTCTCTTCAATCAGGAGGTGCAGAATTGGGACGCCCATCTGGCTCTCTTGAAAGACTTCTGGTCCACTGTATTGCTGGCAACCGGTCGCTATAAAGGCAATCCGCTCATGGCACACTTTCGCCTGCCCATAGAAGAAAGGTACTTCGGCCGCTGGCTGGCGCTGTTCACAGAAACGGCTAGCGAGGTAATGACCCCGCCGCAAGCAGCGATCGTCGCGAATAAGGCACATCTGATTGCGATCAACATCAAACGGGTTCTCGCATCTCGGAGCAAGCCTCCCGAGGATCGGAAATGCCAAACGTAAAAACCAATTGCTAACTATGTGCATCAAGTTGACGGGTGATAAATTTTCTACAATTCGGGAACGCGGCATGCTTCATCCAGGTCGGGTGTTGCCAGATCGCCAATGCGCTCATTGACACATTCTGGCCGCATAACCGGCAATGGGAGATTGGACCAGTTTGGACCCAAATTGGTTTGTTGCCGGGATTCGGCGGTGGAGAATAGTTCGCTCACGACTTGGTCCACCATGCAGTCTTGAGTCTTTCCAAATCTGTAAATTGCAGCCAACAATCCCCAAATATCCCCGCAAAATGAATGCCTTTTGCTCCTGAAGGACACCGGAGAGGTTTCTCCGCCTGCAGAAATCTGCTCCTAAACAGAGCTATTCTCTGATCGGGAAATGCCGAGTGTCCTCCGGAAAGCAGGAGTGTCGATGAAAAGCAGGTCATCGCCGTCATTGCGGCTTGCATATTCGTTTGTCGCCCCTTACGGCTGCACATCCCGTTCCGGAAACATGAAAACGAGCAGCACGATTCCAACGATTGTGAAATCGCGAAAGGCGGTTTCCTCGCCGTTCCATGCGTGCGACTGCCACATGAGGAACCATTCCCCGCCAACTGAGATGAACGCCACCAGCCACATGAGCAGCGATAGCGTCAGCGCGATGACGGTATTCGCTTGGCCGCTTCAAACCTTATGGCCGGACTCCGGATGGCGCGCCATAGCGCCACGCAACCCCACCACAGCAAAATTGCTGTCACAATCTCCCACACAATAATGCCGACGTAAAACGAATAGTCGGCGGCAGGTGACGTGAGGGCCCGCCACATTCCCTGGTTCCCGTGGAAGGTCGTGTCCATCATGAGGACGTGGCGTACAAGCTGGTAATTCGAGTAGAAGTCAGTCAGATTGTTGAACACGACCAACGAGTAGAAAACAGCGACGCCTGCAAGGAGAAACAGCTTCGCGATGCGCGTGATCACTTTCTGTCTCCTTGCGTTGGAACCGAAACAAGGTCGTCGGGGTTCATGCTAACTTGCAGCCCCGAACGATTCAACGACATGCTTCTCGCAAATCGACCCAGTTACTGCTCCTGAGGTCGCGTCCGATATCCGTGAGTGCTACAACGCCAAGTCGCCCACTAATCGAAAGATTATTGTCTTAGTATCTGCCACTCATCCTCTCACGACGTCTGCCATGCACTCGGTTTCCGTGATCCAGCCAGCCCACATCATTGCTGACAAGCTTGAGCCTGCGTCTGTGAGTCCTTCATACCGATGGGCTACACTAGCTACCGATTGGCACACTTTCTCTGATATTCCCTGTATATAAGAAACAAATGCAAATAGTAGGAGGGTGAACATGCTGACGCGGCGCGAATTTCTCCAGGCGCAGATGATGGGAATCACGTTGGTTGTTGTTGAACCGCAGCATCTGCTTGGCAGCACAGTCGGCCACGATGGCGGTTCGACGCGCCCGTTGCCGTGGACGCATTATGTGCGCATTGCAGGCAATCCTCTTGAAATGGACCGGGTTGATCAGATCGTTAAGGAGGCCACAGAAACGCACGTCTTTGGCATCGAGACGGACAATGACATTCAGGGCCACTATGAGAGTTTTCGTCAGGCGCACCCCAGCGAACAGCTGGCCGCGCTGAAGGCGGTGGCGGACAAGGCCCATGCGGCTGGGAACTACGTCTTTGAATATGTTACCGGCTTCGAATGCATCACCTCGAATGCCGCCCAGGCGAAGCACACTCTTTACACGGATCATCCGGACTGGGTGCAAAGAAAGATCACCGGCGAGCCGGCGCTGTTTGGAGGAGGCACCGCCTTCTGGATCAGCAAGGGAGATGAGGATGTGTGGGTCACGCCTTATGCTCCAGAGTGGCGGAAGATTTACATGGAACACGTTCGCCAGATTGCGACGACCGGGATCGACGGCATCTACGTGGACGTTGCGTTTTGGATGACCCACTTTCCAGGCTGGGCGACGAGTTGGTCGAGTTTTGACAAGTACACGGTGGCGCAGTTCAAGTCCC
The DNA here is from genome assembly GCA_049692235.1 of Acidobacteriaceae bacterium. Lineage (GTDB taxonomy): Bacteria > Acidobacteriota > Terriglobia > Terriglobales > Acidobacteriaceae > JAKAAZ01. Next base: position 39,124 of record JBAVOQ010000064.1, read on the forward strand.
GGACCGGACTCGACGCCATGAAAGACCTGCAACTGGGTGATTTTTCCGACGCGAATTTTCGCCGGTGGGTGGACTTCCGCATGGCGTCGATTACTGAGTTCATGAAGGAAGTCCGCGACAACATGAAAGCGGTTAACCCCAAGTCGGTGACGATCGCGGAGGTCTACCCCGGCATTGAGTTCCTGGCGATGCAGTTTGGCGCGGATGTTTACCAACTTTACGGCGTGATCGACGTGATCGCACACGAGTACAACTGGAACAACCCGATCGAGAACCGCATCCAGCGTGCCATGAACGCTGCCGACAAAGCGCCGCTCGACTGGCTGCACTGGATGATCGGCATGTACACCTTCCGGGGCTTTGCCGTTGAAAAGCCCACCTGGATGCTGAGTTACTCCTGGGACGGAGAGAAAGGTGTCAGCCCGGGCGAAAACATGCAGAACCTGTTTGCTTCGCAACTGGCGGCAGGAACGAATTGCTGGGACGCGCGCGGTCATGTGATGTCGGGCTCCAACGACATCGCCATGCGAACCAAGATCTTCGGGTGGATTGCCGAGCACGAACAGGTGTTTTACAACACCAGGAAGACCATTCATCCAATCGGGGTGTATTTTTCGCCGCGTACCCGGGACTACTTCTGCGAAGAGTTTCTGGATTCCTATTTGGGGATGATGGCGCTGCTGATGCATTCCCACCACGAATTTGAGGTTGTCACGCCGCGCACTCTGAAGGACTTCCACGGGGAGATCCTGGCGCTGCCGGACGCGCGCTGTTTGGGCGCGCAAGAACTTTCGGAGCTGGAAAGTTATGCCAAGTCCGGAGGGAAATTGATTGTCACCGGTCAATCCGGGCAGTACGACGATACCGGCAAAGCGCGCGGGTCGAATCCTCTGCACCAGTTCCTCGGCATCCACGACCCGGCGCAGAAATCGATCGGCTCTGCCAGTCTGAAGTATGCTTACCTGCCGGACCGTCCCGGCCAAGCCTACTGGCAGGCTTTAAGCAAGGAGTACAACGAGGCTGGCATTCGCGGCGTTGCTATGGGGCAAAGTTCTCAATCGCTTCGTCACGACCTTGACACGAGCGTCATTCAGCCGCTCGGCTTCAGCGCGCAGTTTCAGGTGGAGGCTTCGCCTTTTGTCACCGCGCAAATAGCTCGCGTGGATGGGAAGGTCCACATATTTCTGTTCAATTTTACGGGTCTTCAGGCGCTCAAGATTACGGAGCAGATTCCAGCACGAAACGTTGCAGTCTCCTTCCCTGCGAGCGCGGGACGCCGTGTATTCCTGTTGCCATTTCTCGGAAAGGTCAGCGAGCTTTCTGCCGAACGCAAGGGTGGCCGAATTCGCACCGTGATTCCCGAAATCGACAAAGGCGCGACGGTGTGGATCGAGTGACCGGAAAACAGCGATGTATTGCGAAATGGTCGCACCAGTAGCTTGTGCCTGGTCTCATCGGCTATAGATGGGCTGGGGGGCCTTTCGGTAACGATGAAGGCGCATGGCGGCAGTGATCCACCTCGGATGTGAATCCCAAATCACCCAACGAGCCAGATTTGGGCCGGCTTGCTGGGTTGCAAGAATATGGGGCCGGCTCGAATAACGCCTCTGCGGATGGCGCTAAACTCATATTGTGACGCCACATCCATCATGGAATGACAGCTAGTTTAGGTACAAATTGGGTTTATTCATGGCACTTCGGGGGTGGAGAATAGTTCGCTCACGACTTGCTCCACCATGCAGTCTCGAGTCTTTTTAGATCTGCAGTTTACCGCCACGACTCCCCAGATATTCCCGCAAAATGCGTGCTTATTGCTCCTGGAGGACACAGGAGAGGATTCTCCGCGTATTGAAATCTGCTCCTAAACAGAGCAATTCTCTGATCGGGAAATGCCGAGTGTCCTCCGGAAAGCAGGAGTGTCGGGGCGCGCAGATTTGAACCGCCTCGCAAGCAATCAGATATGAGATGAATTGATGGCTCGCTGGAAATCGACTGTGAATTGATCCAAGATTTTCGACAATCCAGACAACATGGCCGAGATAGGAAGCGGACTCCGCCCTCTTCATTTCTCCTGGTGCATGCCAGGACGGCGCGGCTCGCCGCAAAGTCTTTCCAGACTTCCGCGGCGCGCCGTTTGCCAGCCGGGACGCGCATAAACCGATCCCACTACTTCAGTGCGCAACTCACGTGGTTATTCCAGTCCACAAAAGGCCCTTGGGGATTGTCTTTCCAGGCCCAAACATGCAACTCGAAAAAGCCCGGCAGCCCGTAACGGTTTTGTGGAGCGCTTGGCCTTGCTGTAGTAGGTCCGTCGATGTACAGCATCAGATGACCGTCCACTTCCGGAGTGGCATTGGGAGGAAGGGCGCTCGCGAATATGATGAACTCTACGGCGACCAGCTTCATTCCACCATTGGGCTGCGGCTCATAGATCAGGGCTTGCGGTCTCGTGGGGTCGAGCTGCTGTCCACCACTCAGCAGAGTCTCTCCATCCAGCAGATTGCCATTGACGTAGTGAACACCCATGGCTCCATGGTCGGAACCGGTTACGCAGCCGAGGACAGGGCCGTATCCATTGGGTGCGGCCCACTGGTACTGTTGTGTGGCATTGCGAACAATCTGGACGAGCCGGTCCTGGTTCCCTTGTCCCTGCGGCTGATTTTGTTGCTGTGCAGGGGCATAAGCGGTGAGCGCCAGAAAGGCAGCCAACAGCGTCGACCATAGCGATAGCTTTTTCATGTTGGGTTCTCCTTAGAAGGTCCCGCGAGAATTGCTCACCAGCCGCGTACCGGGGCGTGGCGCCAGCGATGAGTTCCCGCATGAACTGTCCGCACTTTGCCTCAGTTCCATCCGGCGTGCAATCCTCGCGGCCTCCATTTGTTCCCAAAGTTTTCTCCAGACCTAAGCTATTGAGGCCCAAGGGTGTTTTTGGCAGGGCATGGAGGTTTATGGTAGGCTGGCTCATCCCGAGGCCGCCTATGGCCACCAAGCCTCTCGCTTCCGGAAGACTGCGCTTCGACCATTTCGAGCTGGATGTCCGCGCGGGAGAGCTGCGCAGGCAGGGTGTACGGCTGCGCATCCGCGGCCAGCCTCTGCAAGTGCTGGAGATCCTGCTGGAACACGCCGGTGACGTGGTGACCCGCGAGGAACTGCAGAGCCAGATCTGGCCGGCCGACACTTTCATCGATTTTGACCATAGCCTGCACAACGCAATTGCACGAGTTCGCGAAGTGCTGGGCGATTCGGCGGAGAACCCACGATTCATTGAGACGCTGCCTCGCCGGGGCTACCGATACATCGGTCCGGTAGAGGATGCGACGGCACCGTCAGGGTCTGCCGATAAGGGCGGTGCCGCGGACAAGGTGGGGAGTCTCGCCACATCTGGAAAGCGAAAGATCCGCGTCGCGGTCGTTGTTCCTGCCGTCATTATTGGTACTTCTCTTGCGCTGGGACTCATCGCCTGGATAGTTTGGCGACCGCTACGCCCCAAACCGTCAGTCGCTCTGACCCATTCTCTCGCGGTTCTGCCCCTAAGCAACCTGTCTGGCGATCCGTCAGAGGAGTACTTTTCCGACGGCATGACAGACCAGTTGATCACCGACTTGGCCAAAGTGGGCTCGCTGCGCGTCATTTCCCGGACATCGGTAATGCAGTACAAGGGGACCACAAAGAGCCTGCCGGAAATTGCCCGCGAACTGAACGTTGACGCCATCGTAGAGGGCTCGGTGATTCGTTCGGGCCAGCGGGTGCGCATCACGGCGCAACTGCTGAAGGCGCGCACCGACCGCCACATCTGGGCCCATACCTACGATCGCGACCGTGGCGACGTTCTGAAGCTGCAGGAAGAAGTGGCAGCCGCGATCGCGCAACAGGTTCGCGCGCGAATCACTCCAGCCGAGCGGGAACAGATGGGCCGGGCGGGCCCCGTCAACCCGACCGCATACGATGCTTATATTCAGGGGCGCCTTTATTTCTCGACCGAATTCACCAAGCCTGCGTCGCTCCGGAAGGCTCAGCATCTTTTTCAAGCCGCGATCCGGGACGATCCGGGCTTTGCGCTTGCCTATGCCGGCCTGGCGGACACATATGTCTATTTGGCTTATGACGGAGCGATGCCGAAGGAACAGGCGTACGAGGCCGCAAAGAAGCTCGACGCGAATGCACTGGAGCTGGATGACAGCATTGGCGAAGCCTGGGATACCCAGGGCGCGCTGAGTTGGAATTTCGACTGGGACTGGGACGCTGCCGATCACGCGTTCACCCGGGCCATCGCTCTGGCGCCGAGTTACAGCTGCGCACATGAGGATCGCGCCATCTTTCTTGCTTTTCTTGGCCGGCGGAGCGAAGCGCTCGCTGAGATCGCAAAGATCGACCAGCTGGACACTGGTTTCAGTTCGGCTCGATCCGAATCCGAAGCGTACTATCAGCTGCGGGATTACGTCGACCTGATTGAATCAGGCAAGCGTGGCCTGATTCTGGATCCAAAGGATTCGTCTCAGCACTTCTTTCTCGGCGCCGGTTATGAAGGCACAGGCAGGCTTCAGGACGCGATCGCGGAATATCGAATGGCCATGGAGACGTCAGACGATTTGAGACCAGGCGTGGCACTGGCGCACGCCTGGGCGGCAGAGGGCCACAAAGGCAAAGCGGAAAAGATGCTTCGCGGCCTGGAGCACAACACGAAGGCGATGGCTTCTCCGTACACGATGGCTACGATTTACGCGGGGCTCGGCGAGAATGACCAAGCTCTGGAATCGCTCCAGAAGGCCTGCCTGGAGAAGTCGCTCGACGCTGGCGGGATCAAATCTGACTTCCTGCTGGATAGCCTACGTCCTGACCCTCGTTTTCAGGATCTTCTTCGCCGGCTGAATTTAACGTAGCCGGGCACGAGATGAACGGCGTGTGACCCGCTGGACTGCGCGTTTCGTCCTGATCAGACTCGGAGATTTTTCTGGCAGTTCGATAGTGCCGCCATGTCCACTTTTTGAAAGCAATACGCAATCATAGGCGCGCGCGTATCGATAAAACGTGACCTTGCCCTCAGAATGCGTATCCCTTAGCCAGCTGGTTTAGGGGAAATATTCATCCCCGTCGTAGTCGTCGTGGCGGTGTGAATGTGGGAATCGGCCTTATCGATTTGCACATTCACACCG